>JAFRFB010000105.1 GCA_017434555.1 Methanobrevibacter sp.
AATTAATACAATGCTTTTTCTAGGAAGCACTATGGGTAAAAAATTAATACAATGCTTTTTCTAGGAAGCACTATGGGTAAAAAATTAATACAATGCTTTTTCTAGGAAGCACTATGGGTAAAAAATTAATACAATGCTTTCGATACGAATCATTAATAGACATATTAATTAACTAATTTAAAATGATTCAAATGTTTATATATTTGCTAGTAAAATTTTCTAAAGATTCCAAAAAAATAAAGTTAATAGTAAAAACATCTTGAATAATGATTTTACCTTTTTAATATTTAATAAATCACTTTTTAACTACGCCAATTAAAGTTCCGTCAATAATTTTGTCAAAAGGAACTTTGTCTAACCATCCGGCATTTGTGAACATGTCCATGAAGCAAACTCCGATAATTTGTCCGTTTTCTTTTAGGATTTCATTAATCAATGAATTCAATTCATCAGTATCTACATCATATTTGGGCATGGACAAACCGCCTAACAATACTACGACATCGCTGTTGTGAGGATCGGAAACTTCATCTTTAAGTACCATTGCATAGGGTTTTGATTCAAATTCATGACAATCATCAATGTCCAATAGTGGTATGAAATGGGTTTCTTTGTCTCTAACGACATAGGATAAAAATTCTGCAAATGGCGTACATACGCTTGGAGAACCTATGAAAGTAATTTTTTCAGCATCTCCAACTTCTTTTTTAAATGTTACAAGTTGTCCGTTCAAACCTTTCCATTCGTAAATGTCTTCCATCAAATCATCTCAAATTAAAATTTCTGGCCAATTTCATAAGCCTTTTTAAGATCATCTTCAGCCTTATCGGCATCACCAATAAATTTAACGCCAGCAACTTCCAATGTTTCAATATATTCAAGTTCTGTATTATTTAAAAATGGCTGTGCTTCTGTAAGTTTAATGTATGTTTCGTAAATGTCTTTATCAGGATAAGCATGGGTAAATATCATTGCCGCTTTTCCTGCAAACTTTTTGTCGGGATTGTTGAAAATTGAGTAGAATCTGTCTACAATGGTTTTTGCCTGTGCGGTCATTTGGCCAAAGTAAATTGGTGAAGCTAAAATCACGCTGGCGCCTTCTGCAAGTTGATTGATAATTTCTGCACCGTCATCATCATATCTGCAGTCTTTTCCTTTAGCGCAAATTTCACAGCCGCTGCACGGATTAATGTCTAGTTTTTCCAAATAATATTTAATTACTTCGTGGCCATTATCCTGTGCACCTTTAATCATTTCATCCAAAATCCTATTGGTATTTCCTTTCTTTCTGGGACTTCCCTGTAATGCTAAAATCTTCATATTAACTACCTCTCTTTTGAAATATTTGGAAAAATTAATTGTAAACTGGTAAAAGTTTCAATGGCTATTGATTTAAATCACCCACACGATAAATGCAGCGATTACTCCAATAATTATACTAATAACAGTTTTTCATGGCCTTTCCAAGTAACCTATTTGCTATGTATGCTCAACAGCACCAATTGTTACAGCAATAAATCTGCTGAAATTCCTCCATTTAAGAGCATAATCACTCTTTAATGTTATATTTTTAAAAAATTATATATATTTTTTACTTTTAAAAAAGAATGCACACAAAAATAAGAAAATAATATGGTGATGTTCATTTTTCTAAGACGGCTATATAATCCATCTTTTTTCTTAAATAGGGGAGCCAGGTTATTATTCTGTAATGTGGTTTATAGACATTTACGCCATCAAATAAGTTGACATCTTTAATCCATTTGAAATTTCTGTTGAATTCTGTTAATTCATGGCCTTTTTCAACACCCCATATGAATTTTGAGTTGGTGTCTTCTATAGATTCTTCTTTGGTGTTTTCAACGGAAATTGGTGGCATTATCTCCATGAATATCCTACATTTATCAAAATTGGCATCAATTATATTTATAATGTCTTCAACGTCTTTTTGATTTAAATACATTGTCAATCCTTCAACAATGAATAATGTATCTTTTCTTAATTTAATTTCTCTAGTCCAGTTTGGATCCATTGCAGAATAAGCCAGTGTTTTTACTCTGTCTGTGTCTTTTATATATTTCAATCTGTAATTGGCTGAATTTTCTAAATCAACATTGTACCAGTTAATTTTGCCGTTATCAAGTCTGTTGAATCGGGTATCCATGCCTGAAGCTATATTTACTATTGTACATTCCGGATGTGCTTTTATGTGCTCGCTCACCATTTCATCCAGGACTATTGTTCTTGCTATTGTTCCCAGTTGCATGAACTTGTCTTTTTCGGCTATAGTGAAATCATAGTCGATGTTAGATATTATTTCAACAGCTTTTGAGTCATAAAATTTATGATTTTTCTCTTTAGAGTGTCTAGCTTTGGCATATAGTGTTAAAAGCATTGTTTTTTCTACGCCTTCTAAATTCATATTTTTACCTCTATTTGTTTTAATGGTATACTTTTAAATTAGTATCTAATAATATATAAATTTTTAGGCATGCCTAAATTTTTAAATATCTGGGCGTGATGAGGTATAATGAACATTGATGAAAACTAACAAAAAAGTATTTTTAATCTGATTTGAATATCTAATAATATGGAGAATAATATTGATTTAGTCTCAGCGCCAAAAAAGTCATTTTGGAAATTGAGTATTCCAATTATATGTTTCTTAATATTCAATGCTGCTTATAGTTTGGTTGATATGTTTTGGGTATCAAAGATTAGTGGAGATGCTTTTTTCGCAATCGGCGCTTCAATGCCAATATTTGTTTTGATTTGCTCGATTGGTGACTCTATAGGTCAGGGTACTAATTCAATAATGTCTAGGTCTATTGGATTCAAGCATTATGAGACTTCTTATAATGCACTGATTCATGGAATCATTTCGTGTATTATTATTTCACTTTTCATTGCATGTCTAATCAATTATTTGGATGAATTACTCAGGTTAATTCTTATAACCGAGCATGCTAATCTTGTTAAAATATATTTAATCCCGATATGCTTATCTTCGTTAATATTCATTTTTTCAAATTTCTTTTGTGAAACATTTCAGGTAGAGGGAAATTCCAAGACTCCAACTCTTGTTATCATATTTTCAAACATTTTAAATTTGGCATTGGACCCTTTATTCATATTTACTTTTAAATTCGGTATTTCCGGCGCAGCATATGCAACAATCGTGTCTTCATTAACGTCAGTTATAATATTTTTCTTTTTTTATCTTTCAAAAAGAACTAAAGTGCCTTTAACCTCAAATACTTTAAATTCAGATTAATCATCTTTTTTGAGATTTTCAAGGTAGCTGTTCCAAATTTCCTCATTGATTCATTGTGGTGCATTTCTGCTTTGTTTATTAATTCAATACTTGTGAGACAAGTTGGCCCTGTTGGTATAGTTCTATACTCTGCATCAAACAAGGTTTTGGAATTGCTTGTATCTCCGGTCAGAGGTTTTGGAAGAGGATTGATGAGTGTTTCCGGACACCTTTTCGGTGCTAAGAAATTCGATGAATTAAAAGAAATGTATTTATATGTACTAAAAATAAGCGTTATATCTTCTTTTATTATTTCAATAACTTTCTTATTATTGAGTAATTTAATTTTCAAGTCCTTTTTCGCAATCAATATGGAAACATCTGTAATGTGGATTTCGATTTTTGGTGTAGTTGTCTTGGTAGCAATACCATTTTCATCCATTTCAGCAAAGATGCTGGATGGTTTTGGGAAAAGTTATTTTTCCTTATTGTTTTTAATATTAAAAATGGGACTTCAGGCGGGTTCCATTTTAGCTTTGGAAAAGATATTTGATTTTGGCGGATGTGTTTTAATTGGAATTACACTAACTGAAATCGTATTTTCTGCTGTTTACTTCATATTTTTAAATTACCTGTTCAAAAAATTTAAAAATAAAGAGGATTATGTTGTTTTAAGGGAATGAGTAGTTAATATTTAAAACATGTACTTGTTTTTTTACTGTAACAGTTATTGCAGCTTTGGCATATTGTTTTTCCTTCCCCATTCTCTTTCCATTCTTTTAGGAAATCTGCTTGAGCCACAAATGGTTTTGACATAGAAACAAATTCTACTTGGGTATTATTCAGCACTTCGTTAATTGTATCCATGTCTCTTAATGATCCTCCTAAAATGACGGGAATGTCCAATTCATCAATCAGTTCATCAACATAAACTAAAAAGGGATTTTTTTCTCTTCCGTCATATAAATATGATATCGTACGTGCAGTTAATTGAATACTGTCTGCTCCTGCTTTTTCCAGTTCCTTTGCAATTTTTTTGCTTTCTTCATAATCAATTCCATCTTTTCTAACGTCCAGTGGGTTGATTCTACAGCTGACATGCAAATTCATTGTTTTTTTGATTAATTTAATGATTTCTGCTGAAATCCTTACTCTATTTTCTGTATTTCCACCATATTGATCTGTCCTCTGATTGAAATAAGGGTTCATGAATCTGGCCAGATAAAAATTATTTCCCATATTAATCTGTATTCCATCAAATCCTGCATATGCGAACTTTTTGGCCGCCATAAAAACTTCTGCCTGCAGTTTTCTTATTCCTTTAATGCTGATATCATTGGCCTCAACTTTCTGGTTTTCACCATCATCATAGTAGAAAAATGCTAACTGGCCTAAAATAGGCACATCATATTTGTGTGCAATATCTGTTATCATTTTATATTCTTTTATAAATCCTTTGTAGTTCTGGTTTGTTGAATAAGGATAAAATCGGTCTTTATGGTCGAGGGCGAAAATTTCAGATACAATTGCTCCAACACCGCTTCCTGCAATGGCTTCATATTTGTCATAAACTGAATTTTTTAAAAATCCTCCATCCTCATTTTCAGTTTCCCATGTTCCGGTTCTTATTATACGGCTGTTTAGGTTTAAATTTCCTAAATTACATTTATCAAATATATCTTTCATATTAATCACTTTAAAATTCTAACTGTTCTGCAATACACATTTTACAAACTGCATTTGGTGATTCCAAATTGGATTCTTTTACCGGACAATAAAATATCCCGTCCTTTTCTATTACTTTAAGTGATCCGGGGAATGGTGTTCCAACTGGATGTATTGGTTCTTCCAATATGTATGTGGTGTATAATGATACGATAGCATAGATTAATGGGAATTTTGTTTTTGATGTTATCGATTCCTCTTCGTGGTATGATTTTAGAGTAGCCACAGAATCGATGAAATCTTCTTTGTCAATGTTTCCATCATATTCTGTATTGTCATCTCTGATGCTTTTTATCCGGCCAAGGAAATATTTAACATAAACTGCATGAGATTTTTCTCTATATTCCTTTTGAACGTACTGTGTATCATCAATGAGTTCGGTTGTAACTTCCATCAAATCAAAAACTGAAATTGTTCCACTATGCCTCTTTAAAACATTCAATAGAGCATCCTTTGATATTGAATTTTCTCCGCTGGAGATATTTGTGAAATCTTCATATATTGATTTGTTATCCATTTCAATCAAGGAAAGTATCTAATTGGCTTTTAAATTCATCTTTTTTAACTTCTTTGGTGGTCAAAGCTAATGTTTTCAATGGAGCTTTTCCAATAAACTCTTCCATTTGCTTAAATGTTCCTTCAAATCCGCTTGATCCTGCTGTTGCAAAAAATTTCACATTATTGAACTTTCCTTCGTTCTGTTTGATGTAGGATATCATTGGATTGGCCGCTTTACTTGCCCATACAGGAACTCCAAGATAGATTAAATCATAATCTGAAGGATTAAATTTCAAAGGCTCTAAATCTACGATTTTTGCAGAAATCGCATCCTTTCCTCCGCGCATATATCCGATTTTCCCATCATATTTTACTTTTGATATAATCTGTTCAATATCTGCATCAGTTTTGCTTGCAATTTCTTCAGCCACTTTTTTTGTTACATTTGTTCTTGAATAATAAGCTACTAAAATTTTCATATAAATCCCTTTTAATGATTATGTTTATTTTTTATAATATTAGTAAGTTTTTTGTATATACCATTATATAATTTGTAAAAATAAATTTATCCGTGTAATTAGGATACGGAGAAAAATTATGAAAAAGAAAATTTTAATATCACTTTTTTTGATGTTAATTCTTTGTTTTTCAATAACATGTGTATCTGCTGGTGAAAATACAAATGATACACTTCAAATAACAAGTGATTTAGATCAAACATCCTCATTTTTATCAAATGAGGATTCCGGTCAGAATGATGAATTATTAACGGCTGGTGAAGTTTATGTTAATGGATCGGTCGATACATCTGGTTCTGGCAGTGTTGATAGTCCTTATAAAACTATTAATGAAGCGATTTCTAGTTCCAATGAGGGTGATGTTATTTATATAGCATCAGGAACTTATTCCGGAGAGGGTAATGTTGCCCTAACAATAGATAAAGGATTATCATTAATGTCTTATGGTAATGAAGAAGTAATTTTAGACGGTGAAGACAACTCCTGGATTTTATATGTTACTTCCAGTAATGTTTTAATTAACGGTATCACATTTAAAAATGCTAATGCTCAAAATGGTGCTGCTGTTTATTATGAATCTGGTTCTACAAACAATATAATCAATAATTCCAAATTTATTAATAACTATGCATCCTCATGTGCTGGTGCAGTATTTTATCGTTCAGGTAGTAATTCACAGATTTTAAATTCTGTTTTTGAAAATAATAGTGCATGGTCCGGTGGAGCAATTCTATATTGGTTTGATTCGGATAATAATACGATTTCTAACTGTAACTTTTCAGATAATAATGCATTTAATGATAATGGTGGAGCGATTTATTTCTATTATGGTTCTACTAATTCGGTTTTTAATAATAATATTTTTTCAAATAATGTGGCTCTTTATCGGGGTGGTGCAATTTATTATTACTGGACTGTAGATAACATATCTTTTATCAATTCAACATTTAAAAATAATAAAGCAAATTATGGTTCTGCATTGTATGCATGGTATGTAAACAGTTTGAATTTAATGGATGATACTTTCATAGAAAATAAAGCAATTTCAAATTATTTAACAACTGATATAGATAAATTTGAAAGAAATATTTCTGCTGTATTTAGTGGTGGAGATAATATTATGAATGCAATATATTCTGCAAGTATTGAAAATTTCAATATATCCAATAATATATTCTTATCACAGGATGGTTTGGTTAATAGTGATGATGTTGAATTATTATGTTCTGATTTGGAAGCTGGGATGAATATAACCTGTGAAATTTATGATAATGTGACAAATGAATTACTTTTCAATATTACTCAAGTAACGGACATCAATGGTTCTGTGGTATTTGATTATTCATCAATCTCTTCAGATAATTATCTCAGATATGCTATTTACCATATTGAGGATGAATATTACACTGCAATAGAAAGCACCGGTGAATTCAATCCTAATATGGGTGACTTCGAAATATTGCAATACTTAGTTGATAATGCGTCAGAAAATGATATAATTAATTTGACACGTAATTATACGTACACTATCGGTGTTGATACTACTACTTCAGGTATTAATGTGAATAAAAGAAATCTGACCATTAATGGTAATGGATTTACTATTGATGCATTGTGTCAAAGCAGAATTTTCAATGTTTTGGTTGATTCATTCAACTTAAATAATCTTACTTTAAAAAATGCATATTATTCATCAAATGGTGGAGCAATCTATCTTACAAACGCCATTAGCAATTCCAATTTAATAAATATTGATTTAATTAATAATACTGCACAGCGCGGAGCATCAATATATGCAAATAATGCTGTCGATAATGTAATTTTAGATAATTTGACTTTTATCAATAATAGAGCTACTTCAGAAGCAGCGGGAATTTATCTAAAAACCACATCAAATATTCTGATTAATAACACTCTATTTGAGGATAATCTCGGAAAAGCTATTATAATTTCTTCAAAATCAACTAACAATACATTTTATAATGTTTCATTCATCAATAATATTGGTGGAATTACAATATCTGGTGAATCAAACGGCGATTCATTTGTTAATTTAACATTTATAAACAATATTGTATCTAAAAAAGGAGGCGCAATTTATTTCAAAAGCATAATTGGTGCTTACATGGCCAATTCTACTTTCATTAATAATACTGCAGGAACCTATGGTGGAGCAATTTATATTGAGTCAGATTCTAAAAATAATCAATTCATTAATTTAATATTTGATAGCAATATTGCTTCTTCTGATGATGGTGGAGCTATTTCTTTTGAAGAAGATATTGTATTTAGCAACAGTTCTTTCAGGAATGTGTCTTTCATTAATAATACTGCCAGATATGGTGGTGCTATCTATTATAGAGATTCCGAAATTTCTGATGTTTCATTTATAGATTCTGAGTTCATAGGCAATTCTGCTAAAAATGGTGGGGCCATTATATATTATGGTGCTACAATTGAAAATGTGGATTATATAAATGTGTTATTTGAAAATAATGTTCAAAATTCAACTTCTGGCAGTACTAATGGTGGTGGGGCCATTTCATATTATGCTTCTACAACTTCTACCAATGAAAGAATAATTAATTCATCTTTCATCAATAATTCCGCATATTATGCTGGAGGTGCAATATATTATTACAGTGGACCTTCAGATAACTATTCCATTATCAACACCACTTTTATCAATAACAGTGCTGTTTTTTATGCCGGAGCAATTTATTTGGGATCAATGGCTAACGGTAAGTTGGATAACATCACATGTATCAACAATACTGCTGGAACTGGTGGTGCTATATATTTCATTAGGGACTGTTCAAATAACACGATTTCCAACTCATTGTTTGCAAACAACACAAGAAATGCAATAAATTATTATGGGTCTGTCGCAAAAGGCGATGAAATAATAAATTCCATATTTCTTGTAAATGATGATAATGAAATAATTTATGCAACTGCAGGCAGCATAAATGCGAATTATAATTGGTTTGGAAATAATGCTACTGATTATACTGTAAAACCAAAAGTCAGTTCAGTTGTCACATTAACTAATTGGCTATTTTTAAATGCAACTGCTAATGAAACTACTGTCTTCACGGGTGATAGCAATTATGCCAAATTCATACTGGAAGTGTATGATTCAATTTCTGGCAATATATCTGATAATGATTATCGTGACATTAATCCATTTACATTAAGTTTAACTTCTGTAAATGAAGAATTGACCAATAATTATTCATTAATATATGATGATGTTGAATTTATCCCAGTTAAAGAAGGTAACGGCAGCATCACTGCTAAATTCATGGATGCCGAGCAAACAATACAATTTTCAAATGTCAAAAGCAACTCTTCAGTTGTTGTGGATGATATTTCAGTCAAATACGGTACTGAAATTAATCTTGTTGCCAATACTACAAAATCTATAGGTATAACTGCTAAACTTTATGATGTTAATGGAACGGATGTGAGTGAGGATTATTTATCTGTTGATGGGTTTAATATAACTGTTGCTAAAAATCTGGATTCTGGAGATTATACTTTGAATGTAACGACTCTTGTTGATGAGGAAAGTTATTATTCTTCAACAAATTCATCTAAAATAAGCATAAGAAAGGCTAATTCAACAGTTCATGTTGATGATGTTGCTGTAATTTATGGTGGTGAGATTAATCTGACTGCAATATGCATTAATGCGACAGGTATTGTGGTTGAGCTTTATAATGGTTCTGTTCCTGTGGTTTCTGCTGATATTGTGGTTGATGGGTTTAATATTTCTATTTCCGGTTTGGATGTTGGTAGTTATGTTTTAAATGTTACTACTGTTGTTGA
>JAFRFB010000106.1 GCA_017434555.1 Methanobrevibacter sp.
GAGAAGACTCCAGAAAATTTACTTATCCTAATGTAAGTATTAAAAATGATGAAAATAATGTTGTATTAGAAACAGCATTTCCTAAAAAGAAAGATAAAGCAATGATTGGAACCACCAGAGCACACATCAACAATATGATTACTGGTGTAACCGATGGTTTTGAATACCATATGAAAATAGTATTTGCTCACTTTCCAATGACTGTAAAAGTTGAAAAAGATATCGTAACTATAGATAATTTCCTCGGGGAAAGACACCCAAGAACTGCTAAAATCGTAGGTAGTGCTAAAGTAGCAGTAAAAGGTGATGAGGTAACAATTACAGGTATCAATAAGGAACATGTTGGTCAAACTATGGCTAACTTAGAACAAGCAACTAAAATTAAAGGAAGAGATCCTAGAGTATTCCAAGACGGAATATACTTAACTAGCAAAGAATAATTGGTGATTATCATGGCTAATAAAAGATTTAAAAGACAAGAATATGCTCGTTATAAAAAACTTGGAATAAAATGGAGACGCCCTAGAGGTAAAACTAGTAAAATGAGAAGATATGAAGCAGGAAAACCTGATATGCCTGCTATTGGATACAGAACCCCTAGAGCTATTAGGAACTTACATCCTTCCGGATATAATGATGTTCTTGTTAACAATATGAAAGAATTAGAAGCTTTAAACCCAGAAACTGATGCTGCAAGAATCAGTGCTTCTATTGGTAAAAGGAAAAAACTCATGATGTTAGATAAAGCATCCGAGTTAGGAATTAAAGTTTTAAATAAAAACATTTAAATATGAATTTATGTTTATAGGTTATGTCAATTCAGGGGCTTTTATAGAATTGGTTTAACCATTAAAGATAAAAATTAAGGGAGTTTAGATAATTTATCTAAATTTATCAGCTATGCTGAATTATGGAGGATTATATATATGAATCTTACAACTCAAAAAAGATTAGCTGCAAGCATCCTTAAAGTAGGGCTTAATCGTGTATGGATAGACCCAGAAAGAATCGAAGAAGTATCCATGGCGATTACAAGAGAAGGTGTTAAACAGTTAATTAAAGATGGAGCTATTAAAGCGAAACCTCAAAAAGGTATTAGTAGCTACAGATCTAAAAAAATCGCAGAACAAAAAGCAAAAGGAAAAAGAAAAGGTGCAGGTAGTAGAAAAGGGGCTAAAAAAGCTCGTACTCCTAAGAAAAAACAATGGATGACTACAATCAGAGCTTTAAGAAAAGACCTTAAAGAAATGCGTGAAGAAGAAGTCATCGATGCAACCACCTACCGTAAATTATACAAAATGGCAAAAGGTGGAGCATTCAGAAGTAAATCTTACATGAGAAACTACGCACGTGACCATGACTTAATTAAAGGAGATGAGTAAACATGGCACATGGATCAAATTATAAAGTAGCATTTAGAAGAAGAAGAGAAGGAAAAACCGATTACGGTGCTAGAATCAAGTTAATAGATTACGAAAAATCTCGTTTAGTTGTTAGAGTTTCTAACGCTCAAGCTACTGTTCAAATTGTTGATTATACTCCTGAAGGAGATATCACTATTGCATCAGCTGTTGGTAAACAATTAGCTAACTACGGTTACTTAGGTAATACCGGTAACATCACTGGTGTTTATTTAACAGGTTACCTCTGTGCTAAAAGAGCATTAGCTGCTGGTGTAGAATATGCAATTTTAGATATTGGTTTAAGATCTCCAATTAAAGGTTCTAAAATATTTGCAGCTCTTAAAGGTGCTGTTGACGCAGGTTTAGAAGTTCCTCACGGTGATTTTATTTTCCCTGAAGATGAACGTATTAGAGGAGAACACATTGCAAATTATGCTGAATCTTTAGATGATGACGAAAAAGCTAAAAAATTCTCAAAGTATTTAGAAAGAGGTTTAGAACCTACAGATTTACCTGAAAACTTTGATGAAACTATTAAGAAGATTGATGAGGCAGAGGAATAACTATGAGTTTTAATATTGATGAATGGGAACCTAAAACTAAAATGGGTGAATTAGTTAAAAACGGAACCATTACAGATATCGATGAAATCTTTGAAAAAGGTCTTCCAATTATGGAATTAGAAGTAGTTGATGCCTTAATTCCAGATTTAGAAGAAGAAGTAATGGATGTTAACTTAGTTCAAAGGATGCACAAATCTGGTAGAAAAGTTAATTTCAGAGTAATTGTTGCTGTAGGTAACAAAGATGGTTATGTCGGATTAGGTCAAGGTAAAGCTAAAGAGGTTGGACCTGCAATCAGAAAAGCTGTAGATAATGCTAAATATAACATTATTAAAGTAAGAAGAGGCTGTGGTGATTGGGGTTGTGTTTGTGGTAGAGAACACACCGTACCTTTCAAAGTACAAGGTAAATCCAGTAGTGTAAGTGTAAACTTAATGCCTGCACCTGCAGGAGTAGGTTTAGTAATTGGTGATGTTGGTAAAACCATTTTAAAACTTGCTGGTATTCACGATGTATGGTCTCAATCATTTGGTCAAACCCAAACTACTGTTAACTTTGCAAACGCAGTATTTGATGCTTTAAAAACCTTAAGTGAGGTAAAAGCAAGTAAAGAAGACCTCAAGAAAATGGGAGTTAACTATTAATTGGTGATGATTATGTTTTTAGTTATTAGAGTTAGAGGAACTACTGGTGTCATTCAAAAAGTTGCTGACACTTTACACATGTTAAGACTTAACAGAATCAACCACGCAGTATTAGTTGAAGAAAATCCTAGTTTTGAAGGTATGCTTCAAAAGTCTAAGGATTACATTACCTGGGGTGAAATCGATGCTGAACTTTTAGCTGATATCATTGCTAAAAGAGGTAGAATCGAAGGTAATAACAAAGTTACTGATGAATTTGTAGCTGAAAATTCAGATTACAAAGATATTGCTGAATTATCAGAAGCTTTAATCAAATCAGAAGTTAAATTAGCTGATGTGGGAATTAAACCTGTATTCCGTTTACACCCTCCTAGAAAAGGATATGAAGATATCCGTTTATCCATTAACGAAGGTGGATCTTTAGGTTACAGGGGCGAAGAAATTAAAGATCTTGCAAAAAGAATGCTTTAAATTAGGTGTTTATTATGATTAGAACAAAACGTAAAATTAACAAACTCAGAGGTTCTAGATCCAACGGAGGAGGCTGTACTAAAAAACGTAGAGGTGCAGGTAACAAAGGTGGAAAAGGTAAAGCTGGAGCCGGAAAACAACACTGGACTTGGACTGTAATCCACGACCCAGATCATTTCGGTAAACACGGTTTTAAAAGACCTCAAAAAATGATTAAAAAAGTTAATTCTGTTAACTTAAGTTACTTAGAAGAAAAAGCTGATGATTTAATTGCTAGTGGAAAAGCATCAATGGATGGAGATGCAATTGTCATTGATGTAACCGAATTAGGTTATGACAAAGTTTTAGCTAAAGGTAAAATCTCTAAAACTTTCAAAATTTCCGCTCCAAAATTCTCAGCATCTGCTATTGAAAAAATTGAAGAAGTAGGAGGAGAAGCTATAGAATTATAGTTTTCTCTTAAATTTTTTAGAGGAATAAAATGTCATCTCTCGAAGTATTAGAGCCATTGTTTAAGTTTTTACCTGAAGTAAAATCTCCTGTTCACAATGAAGATTTTAATGAAAAACTTAAATGGACTGCTCTTATTTTGGTATTATATTACTTTTTAACTCAAATACCATTGTATGGTTTAAGTTCTGCAGCTGTAGACCAATTTGCTGCTTTAAGAGCAGTTATGGCTGGAAGTTTTGGTTCAATTCTTACTTTAGGAATTGGTCCTATTGTTACTGCATCTATCGTATTGCAATTGTTAGTCGGTTCCAATCTTTTGGATTTGGATCTTTCGTCACACAAGGATAAGTCTCACTTTCAAGCTACCCAGAAGCTTTTATCTATTGTTTTCACAATATTTGAAGCTGGTGTTTTAGTATTAACTGGTAACTTAGTACCAATTGATAATTCTTATCTTGGTGTATTATTCCTTCAACTTGTTATCGGTGCAGTTTTAGTAATTTATTTGGATGAAGTTGTTTCAAAATGGGGATTCGGTAGTGGTATCGGTTTATTCATTGCTGCTGGTGTATGTCAAGCTATTCTTGTCGGAACATTTAATTTCTTCCCTGGAACTGATGGAATATTGACTGGTGCTATTCCAGGATTTATACAAACTGCTACTATGGGTTCAGCTAATTTCTCCTTATTGATTCCATTACTCGCAACATTCTGTGTATTTGCTGTTGTTGTATATGGTGAATCAATTCGTGTTGAAATTCCAATTTCCCACGGTTCAGTTAGAGGACACGGAAGAATTAGAGGTTCTGTCGGTAAATACCCATTAAAATTTGTTTATGCAAGTAACATGCCGGTTATTTTGACCAGTGCACTTTTGGTTAACGTTTCACTTTTAGCAAATGTTTTCCAAAAAATAGGTTTCCCTATTTTAGGTACAGTCGAAAACGGTAAAGCTGTAAGTGGTGTTGCATGGTTTTTATCAACTCCTAATAAGATTAGTTACTTTGTTACAGAACCGCTTCACGTTCTTGTATATGCAATATTCTTCTTGGCATGTTGTATTTTATTCTCATATCTATGGGTTGAAATCAGTGGATTAAATGCTAAGAAAATCTCAGAACAGCTTTATAATTCAGGTATTCAGATACCTGGTTTCAGAAGTAGTAAACGTCAGTTGTATAAAATTTTAAGAAAATATATTCCTGCACTTACCATTTTAAGTGGTATATATGTAGGTCTCATTGCATTCTTTGCAGATTTAACTGGTGCTTTAGGTGGAGGTACCGGGGTATTGCTTACTGTAGGTATTATACATAAGCTTTACGAAGAAATGGCAGAAGAACAATTAATGTCATCAAATCCACTACTCAGAAAATTCTTAGGAGGAGACTAATCTTCTCCATATATTTTTAAATGAGGGGTTAAATTGAAATTAGTAGTATTAACAGGAATTCCAGGTTCAGGTAGTACCACTGTACTTAATAAAGCTCTTGAGGAAGTTGATTATGTACATTTAAACTATGGGGACATAATGACTGAACTTGCAATTGAAGAAAAAATTGTAGATGATAGGGATGCTTTAAGAAAATTACCTGCTGAAACTCAAAAAGAGATTCAAGCTAAAGCTGCTAAAAGAATCAAAGAAAGATCCAAAGAGGATAATGTTATTGTAGATACTCACTGTACTATCAATACACCTTCTGGATTTTTACCAGGACTTCCTATATGGGTTTTAGAACAATTACAACCTGATTTATTCATTATGGTTGAAGCAAATCCTGATGAGATTATTTACAGAAGAATGAATGATGATACTCGTTCCCGTGATGTTGAAAAAGCTAGTGATATTCAATTACATCAAGAAATGAATAGGGCTGCTTCCATGGCATATGCAACACTCACTGGAGCTACTGTTAAAATCATTGCAAACCATGATAATCATTTACCACAAACAATATCAAAATTAGTGGATGTTTTAAAATAGGTGAGTAAAATGGCTGATATTTTTGGTATGTTTAGTGGTGGAATAGTGAATGCTTTAAATGCCATATTCAATCCGCTGCTTGCATTGGATCCAAATCCACAAAATCCTGCATTAACTGTATTGGTTATTGCATTTATTATTTCATTAATTACAACCATTGCTAACAAGTATTTGGTTGATCAGGAAAAAGTTAATGAAAACCAAAAAAAATCAAGAGAACTTTCTTCAAGAATGAGGGAAGCTCAAAAGAAAGGAGATGGGAAAGAGCTTGCCAAACTTCAAGCTGAGCAAACAGAAATGCTTAAAGACCAAAATGCTGTAATGATGGAATCATTTAAGCCAATGTTGGTTACTTTTGTTCCTATCATTTTAATTTTCTTTTGGATGAGGACTTCTATTATCAGTAATATAGTCTTAATCTTACCTGCTCCTGCATATTGGCTTACTTTAACTCCATTTTGGCATTTCATTGGTCAATTCCTATATGGAGGAAAAGCAACTATTCCATATGGTATTGGCTGGTTATTATGGTATATGATTTGTACTTTTGGTATGAGTCAAATATTAAGAAAATTCTTAGGATTCAAACAAGGGTTCTAATTTAATCCTTGAATCTTATACATTTATTAATGATGAAATAGATATATAATAGTATTCTATTTTGAATACGCTATTACACAATTATTAAATTTTTTATTAAATTAATCAAAGGTGATTAAATGCCTGCAAATAGGTTTAGATCAAGATCATATAAAAGAATGAGAAAAAACACTCCTGGTGGAGATAATGTTTTAAGATACAAAAAGAAAAAACCATCTAAGCACGTTTGTGCTGAATGTGGTGCTGTCTTACATGGAGTTCCTCGTGGACGTCCATATGAAATGGGTAAACTTTCAAAAACCGCTAAAAGACCTAGCCGTCCTTACGGTGGGTACTTATGTACTAAATGTATGCGTAAACATTTCAAACAAGAGGCTAGAAAATAATGATTATTACTATTGGTGGATTAGCAGGTACCGGAACTACAACTACTGCAGAATTGCTTAGTGAACAACTGGATATTCCATTTATTTCTGCAGGATCTGTATTCAGGGATATGGCTCGTGAAAAAGGCATGTCCGTTCTGGAATTTGGTGAATTTGCCGAAGGTAATGATGATATAGATAAAGAAATTGATAAAAGACAAGCTGAACTGGCCAAGTCTGCAGACAATTTAATAGTTGAAGGCAGGTTATCTGCTTATTTTGTTGAAGCTGATTTAAAACTTTGGTTAGTAACTCCATTTGATGTTCGTTCTGGAAGAATAGCTGAAAGGGAGTCAAAATCTGTAGAACTGGCAAGCGAGGAAATTATTGCTCGTGAAAAAAGTGAAGCTTTAAGATATATGGATATTCATAATATTGATATTTCAAACATGGATATTTATGATTTAATTATTAATACTGGTACTTTCGTTCCCGAAAAAGTATCAGAAATCATTTTAACAACATTAAAGGTGATATAATGGCATCAATTGAAGTAGGAAGAGTATGTGTTAAAACTGCTGGAAGAGAAGCTGGTGAAAAATGTGCAATCGTTGAAATCATCGACGAAAACTTTGTAGAAGTTATCGGAGAAGCTGTTAAAAACAGAAGATGTAACATTGCTCACTTAGAACCAACTGAAGAAACTATCGATGTTTCTGGCGACGCTGACTCTATCAAAGCAGCTTTAGCTGATTTATAGATGAATAATTAACTTTATTCATTATTTTTTACTATTTTTTATACTATTTTTTTATAAGGTTTAATTCATGAAAACTAAATTAATTACAAAATCCAAATCAATTACAAACCCTGAATATGGTTGCAAAGCTGAAGACAGGGAAATTTCTGATTATATTTCTAAAGGTGTTATTAATTTAGATAAGCCTTCAGGACCGACATCTCATGAGGTTGATTCCTGGGTAAAACGCATTTTAAAACTTGACAAAACAGGTCATGGAGGAACTCTAGATCCCAAGGTTACTGGTGTATTGCCTGTAGGTTTGGCAGATGCAACCCGTGCAATTCAGTTATTGTTAACAGCTCCAAAGGAATATGTCTGTTTATTGACATTTCACTCTGAAGTGCCTGAAGATGAAATCCGTCGTGTTTTTGAAGAGTTCACTGGAAAGATTTTCCAATTGCCTCCAGTAAAATCTGCTGTAAAACGTGAATTAAGAACCCGTAATGTTTATTATTCTACAATTTATGAAATAAAAGGCCGTGATGTTTTATTCAGAATAGGCTGTGAAGCAGGAACCTATGTGAGAACATACTGCCATAATATCGGTGAAGCTTTAGGTGTGGGAGCTCACATGGCTGAACTTAGAAGAACTCAAGTCGGATCCTTTCGTGAAAGAGAAAATTTGGTTACCTTACAGGATGTAACTGATGCATATCATTTTTGGATAGAAGATGGTGATGAATCATATCTGCGTGAGGCGATAATGCCTATGGAAAGAGCAGCAGATTATTTGCCAAAAGTCATAATTAAAGACTCTGCTGTTGATGCAATATGTCATGGTGCTGATTTGGCAAGTGGAGGAATTGCATATCTATCAGATGACATCAAAAGGGGCAATATTGTAGCTATTGAAACTCTTAAAGGTGAACTGGTAGGTGCAGGTAACTCATTGTTTTTTACAGATGAAATTCTTGAAGCCGAAGGCGGTTTTGTAGTAAATACCTCTAAGGTTTTCATGAAACCGGATATTTATCCAAGACTCTGGAAATAGATTTTATTATTTTTCATTTTTGATTATTATTTTTATACTTTCAATATTTTATTTTCATTTAATAATCTCTTTTTTTCATTTACTAAAATCGATTATTATTTTCTTAATTTTACTATTTATGTATGTAGATGTAATGGTTAATTTAAATTAAATGGTGAGGTTTTTAAGTGGGAAGCTAGAACGCTCCTCCACCTCCTCCACCGGAACCTCCTCCGATGCTACCTATTCCGCCACCGTCTGATGATGGGTTTGCTGCAGATACTCCAGTGTTAAATGCACTGTTTAACATCATTAAACCGGAGTATGAGTGGAAACGATATAAATCGCCATAGTAATAGTCGTCATCATGTACACTTGGTTCATGGAGTTTCATGGATTCATAAACCTTGTCCGCTACTCCAAGAGCAGTTCCATAAACAAGATACTTGTTCCAGACAACTATTGATTCCGGAGGGTGTTCTTTAATTAAACTGTTGTCTGATAAAAACTTCTTGAAGTTTCTCCATTTGAGATAGTAGACACGACCTTCAGGAGTCCATTGTCCAAAAATGTCATCTGGAATAAAGAGAAGTGCAACTGAAAATATTCCTATAAATACAGATACAAAAAGCAATGTGGTTGCTGCAGGATGACTTGAAAAGGCACATGCAATGAAGAGTATTACTGCGATAATTATTCCGAATACTGAGTATGCCATGGAAAAACTGCTTCCTGTATCATTGAAGTATTGGGATATTCTGTCCTCTCCAATTTCCTCTTTTTCGACAATTTCTTTCCATTCATCAAATTTGGATACAAATAATTTTCCGTTATATTCATTATTTAATTTGGAAGATAATTGACTTACATTAAGTATGCCGTCTGCACTGAATGTTTCTAATAATGAAAACGCGCTTTTTTCGCTTCCGGATAATTCATTGAATTTCTCATTATCAAATTCCAGAATCAAATCTGAAGTATGTTCTGCTTCTACAACATCCATTTTTAATATTTTTCTGTCAATTAAATCCATTATTGTGGCTTCAAATCCTTTCATATCAGGCTTTCCAATGTTGCTTCTGTTAAGAAGTGCATTAACAACAGCAGGTGAATCATCCGTTGGAAGTTCCCTTTCATATATACCATTATAGTTAACTTTAGGTTCTCTACCATATTTCAAATATACAGCAATCAATGATAATGGTGAAAGAAGACATATTGCGGAGAGTGTGTTAAATACCGTGCCCCAAAAGTTAACGTTGCCTTTATAATCTGCTTGTTTTTGCATGATTTGTTCTTTGGCATCGGTGTCAACATGTTTGGCATAAGTCGCATCTTTAAAATCGTCCAATGGCATCAATACCTGCAATTCATAAAATTTGCCTGATGGAATATTTTTTGTTTCCACATGTATTGTGTTTCCATTGATAGAATCACTTATAGTGTAGTATTCCGGATTTAAATAATATGTATTGTCTTTATTTCCCGGCAAATGAATATTTGCAGTTATCTTTTCGGCATTGCAATCCCAATTTTCTCCCCATAGCTTGTATTGAAGTGATCCAATATCATTGTATAAAGTTACGACATTTTTCATTGAGTATGAGTATGTTACGGTCACTTCCTGGTCATGAATCTTTTTTGTATGGCCTTCATCTGCCCACAAATAAACTGTTATACGTTTTTCGCCATTATTCCTATCAGATATCTTATAATCTCCATAGGCACCATTAACCGAAACGTTCACGTCTTCTATGCTTTCGCCGCTTTTTAGAGGAATGTCTCGATAGACTCCATTGAATGTTCCGTCAAAAGAATAGGTATAACTTTCATTGACGCTTAAAATTCCATTGTCCTGAACTGTCAGGTCAAGTATTGCGTCAATAATGCTATAATCCCTGTCCTCAGCATAGATTGCATTAGCTGTAGATAATATCACTAATGATAAAAGTATTGCTACAGCTATTTTTTTATGGTTCATTACATCACCATTAGAATTCTACTTTTGGAACTTCTCTGGATGCTTCGTCTGTTTCAAAGAATTCTGATTGTTTAAATCCAAACAATCTTGCAAGTAAGCTTGATGGGAATTGTTGGCATGCATTATTATACATCAGCACTGTATCGTTATAGAATTGTCTTGAATAAGCGATTTTATCTTCCGTATCACTTAATTCAGATTGCAATTGTTGGAAGTTGCTGTTTGCTTTTAAGTCAGGGTAATTTTCAGCAACTGCAAATAAACTTTTTAATGCACCGGTTAACTGGTTGTCTGCTTCGCTTGTTTCTTTAACACTGGATGCATTCATTACATTACTACGTGCTTTTGTAACTTCTTCTAAAACACCTTTTTCATGTGAAGCATAACCTTTTACGGTTTCCACCAAATTTGGTATTAAATCGTTTCTTCTTTTTAATTGAACGTCAATTTGTGCAAAAGAGTTTTTAACTCTGTTTCTTAAACTCACTAGTCTGTTATACATATGTACTAATGTAATAATAACAAAAATAATAAGTACAATTACTACTATAGTAACAATCCAATCCATTTTATCACCTAATTCTATGTATATAATATATAATTAAAATATTTTTAGATTTATTTTTGATTTATTTCATTTCTTTTTTTCAATTTTCTAGATTTTTTCTTTAAAATCTCCTTTTAAACAATACCTTTATATACTTTAATTATTATATATTATTGTATCATGTTACATAGTGTAATATGTGTGCAAGTATTTTTTTAGAGCTAGTTGTGCCGAGATAGTCTAGCCTGGTAAGGCGCGAGACTGGAAATCTCGTGGGCGTTTTGCCCTCCTGGGTTCAAATCCCAGTCTCGGCGCTTATTAGTTTTTAACAACTTATTTTTTTAATTAATCTAATTAATTAAACATATTGTTAAACTGATATTTTTTTGCACTCTTAGTTATCTTAACTAAGTTTATAATTGTTGAAAGAACTGTGTTTTGAGAAATTCAAAACATTCGAATCTATTATTTTACGTCTCGTAGGTTCGCTCTATAAATGGAGGTTATTTAATGGAAGACGAATTTAAGCACTTAGTGCGTATTTCTAGAAAGGATGTAGATGGTAATAAAACCATCGAGCACGCTTTAACTGATATTAAAGGTGTAGGATTATCTTTATCTAAAACTATATGCCGTGTATTAGACTTAGATTTAAATTCTAAAATCGGTTATATTGCTGATGAAGATGTTGCAAAAATTGAAGACATTATAGAAGATCCTAAAGCATTTGATATTCCATCTTGGATGTTAAATCGTAGGGAAGATTATGTAACTGGTGAAGACATTCACTTAATCGAATCTGATCTTGACATGACTTTAAGAGATGATTTAAACAGAATGAAAAAGACCAGAAGTTACAAAGGAAGAAGACACGAAGTTGGTTTACCTGTCAGAGGTCAAAGAACCAAATCTACTTTCAGAAAAAGTGCTTCAGTTGGTGTAAGACGTTCATAAGCATAAACGCTATTTTTAATATAATATTTATTTAGATAAGGAGATGTTTTAATGGGTCAACCTAGAAAATCAAGGAAAAAGTATAATACACCACCACATCCTTGGAATGCAGAAAGAATTAAAGATGAAAATAAATTAATGACTAAATACGGCTTAAAAAACAAAAAAGAAATTTGGAAAGCTGACACATTAGTTAGAAGATATCGTAGGGAAGCAAGATACTTACTCGGTTTCTCAAGCGATCAAATGCAAGAAGAAAAATTAGAATTATTAGGACACTTAGCTAGAACCGGTGTTTTGCCTGAAAACGCTGCAATCGAAGATATCTTAGGTTTAACTGTAGAAGATATCTTAAGAAGAAGATTACAAACTATTGTATACAGAAAAGGTTTAGCTCGTACTCCTAAAGAAGCTAGAATGTTTGTTGTACACGGTCACATAGCTTTAGGCGGTAAAAAAATCAACTCCCCAAGTTATGTAGTATTAAAAGGTCAAGAAGAAGAAATTGGATTCTATCGTTCTTCACCTGTAGCAAAACAAATTGAAGAGTACAACAATAATAAGGATAATAAAGCTAATACAGAGGAATAAAGGGTGTAATTATGGCAAAAGATGAAAAATGGGGTATAGCTAATATTTACTCATCATTCAA
>JAFRFB010000107.1 GCA_017434555.1 Methanobrevibacter sp.
GCATTAATCTGATATTCAGTTTAGCCTGACCATTACTGTCAGTAACCCTATCATATAAAACACCATTTACATTGAACTGAACAGTTTCACCGGCAAATGGATTACCCTGACCGTCAACAAGATTTGCAATAAACTGATCAGAAGTACCGTACTTTTTAGACAAATCTTTAGCATTTAAAACAGGCAATACCGCAATATTATTAGACACTCTGCAATCCTTATGTTCAGCTGTGATTATATAATCACCAGGACCCAAATTAATATTCAATTTAGCAATACCAGATTCATTAGTTGTACGGTTATATAATACCCCATGAACATTAAATGTAACAATTTCACCGGCACCAACAGCATTACCATCATCACCAATAACTTTAACAGTATATTGTGAAGCATTTCTGTAATACTTGACCAAATCATTATTCTCAACAAGTCTTGAAATAACAGTCACATTATTTGAAGCATTTTCACCAGTTACCAAATTCATTGATGTGATGACATACTGTCCTTGCTGAATATTAATGTTCAATTTGACAAGACCTTTATCACCAGAGACCTGACGGTCATAGAATACACCATGAATATTAAACCTCACCATTGTACCTTCAGGCAAATAATCACCATTTGAATCTTTAAACGTTGCATAAAACTGTGTTCCATTTCTAAACACTTTAACCAAATCAGTCGCATTAACAGTAGGCAAAACAGTAACAGTTGAATAAACAGTAATGTTACCAACAATAGTAGTAACATTATATTGTCCGCCAACTAATCTAATAGCCATACTTGCAGTACCATCATCATTAGTTGTCCTGGAATATGTAACACCATTAATAGTGATATTTACAGATTGATTAACCCAAGGATTACCTTTAGAATCAGTAACAATGACAACAAACCTTTCAGGTCCATTATAATATTTAGTTAAATCCGGAGCAGACACCACCATATACTCAGCAACAGTTACTTCAACAGTTTTATTTTCAGCTGCAGTGTAATTATCATTACCTGCAAAAGAAACTGTAATAATAGCACTACCCACACCAACAGCTTTGACATTACCTTTATCATCAACAGTTACAACAGAAGAATTGCTTGAAGTGAAAGTTACATTACCTGCATCGGCAGGAGTTAAAGTAGCTGAAATGCTTGAATTATAACCAACTTTCAAATCAAGTGTTTCATTAGTTATAGTAATATTTGCAGGAGCCTTGTTTACGGTTATTTTAACCGTTTTATTTACCGAATTATGATCTTCGTCAGCTATTGTTGTTACGGTTAATGTATAATTACCGACACCTAAACCGGAAACAGAAATAGTGAAATTATTAACTACATCCACATCATTTTCATCAATCTTTGCTGTTATTCCAGTAGCTCCTTCAGTCGTTACAGTAACATTAATGGATTCACCATAATTCAAGACAATATCATCCAGAATTATTGCTGAATCAGCCCTAACAATAGTAACAGTTCCATTGCTAACAGCAACATTATCCAATCCAATATATGATGCATTGACCTTATACACGCCGTAAGCATCAAATGTATGTTCTGCCCACCAAGTACCATTAGTACCATAATTTGCATTGATTTCAGTATTATTTGGCAATATAAATATTAATTTACCCGGCATGACTTCACTGTAAATATTGGATTTTGCTGTGATGTTTACAGTCTTGTTAGTGGTTGTCTGAGATGTAACATTCGCATTTAATGCAATGTTAGTAAACACTGTTTTTGTAGAAGAATAGTATGAATCATCATCGTGGCCGACACTTAACCAATAATCGCCGGAACCTGCATCCAAAACAACCTTACCTTCAACATTTGTAACCCCACGGGCATTTACAGGCATACCATTAACAACACCGATAATTGTGACGTTCTGACCGGCTTCCATATAGGACATGACAGGCACAATAGTAGAATCTCCTGTGTTTTCAACACCATTTGCTCCCCAGTATGTAACATTTGTGATGTTGACATCAGCATTCCTTCTGGACAATATTGCATTTAAAAGGTTATCGTTACCCTCAAAAGCGATTTCAATATTTGTTTCATTGATTGTAAAAGTAAATGGAGTTGTAGGATCCATATTTGCCTTATTGTTCAGGAAGGTGGAATGAGAAATGGACCTGAGATACTTGGAATCCCCAACGACCCAGTAGTAAATTGCAGAACCCATATCGGCTTCATTTCCTGTAAAATTACAATTTATCACAGTAACATTGCCGTTAATGTAAACAGCACCACCGTCACCATTACTTGCTTTGTTGTTTGTGAAATTGGAATTTTTAACATTACCTGAACCTATATAGAGAGCACCGCCCTCAACTGATGCCTTGTTAGCTGTGAAATCACAATTATTCACATTACCATTGATTTCAGTCGCTACAGCTCCACCAAATTCTGCGAAATTATCTTCAAAGCTACAGTCAGTCACATCACCTGAATTTTTAATAAATATTGCACCTCCAGTACCGCCAAGACTTGTTGCCCCGTTGGATGTGAAAACACTGCCAGCCACATCACCTGAACCAATGTAGACGGCACCTCCACCATCATAATCACTGATTGCAGTATTGTTAGTGAAAATACAGTTTATCACTTCACCGGTACCGTTAATGTAAACCGCACCACCTTTTTCAGCAAGGTTATCGGTGAATGAAACACCTTCAATAATACCATCAACAGCAGCGATTGCACCGCCTTTGACTGCAGAGTTTC
Organism: Methanobrevibacter sp.; assembly: GCA_017434555.1. GTDB lineage: Archaea > Methanobacteriota > Methanobacteria > Methanobacteriales > Methanobacteriaceae > Methanocatella. The sequence continues at coordinate 2,731 of JAFRFB010000107.1, forward strand.
CAATGAAATCACCATTGAATATTACATTCTCAAATGTTTCAAAGAAATTAACTCCTCCGCCCCTAGGGGAAGTGTTGTTTATAAAATTGCTGTTGAATGTTATGTTGTATGGAGTGTGGCGGTAGTTTACGCCCCCACCGTTCAAATTAGCAGTGTTGTTTATAAAGTCACTGTTGAAGATACTGTTGGATGATGTGTCCTTAAATGTTATTGCACCACCGTTTCCAACACTCTCATCAACCTGGCCCAATGCAGAGTTGCCTGTGAAATCACCTGTGAAATTATTCCCGTCGGTAGTGTTGTGGAAAAACATTGCACCACCGCAGGATTTAGCCGTATTGTTTATAAAATCACTGATGAATTCATTGCTGTTTGCCTTATTGTATAAAAATATTCCACCACCATAAAATGCGAAATTAGATTTAAAAATACTTTCAAAGCGATTATTTTCGGCCAAATTATAGAAAAATATTGCTCCACCACTTGCTTGTCTTGCACGATTGTCATAGAATTCAGAGGAGAAAGTACTGTTCCTTGATTGACCTCTGATGAATATTGCACCACCTGCTCTTTCAGCGATATTAGCATTAAAACAACCGTTGACTGTGGTATTTTTAATTTCACCATTAAAGTATATAGCACCACCATTATTTGCACTATTCTTAATGAATGTGGAGTTGATTTTAGAATTTGAAAAAGCTTTATAAATATATACTGCTCCCCCAGAGCTATTAGCATTGTTATTATCAAATACTGAATTCAATATATTAGTATTATTGACAACAAATATTGCTCCACCATTTTTAGTTGCAGTGTTATTAGTGAAATTACAATTAATCACAGAACCCGAATCCATAAAAAGAGAACCGCCTAATTCTGCAGAGTTACCTGCAAAACTACAATTTATAATCTCACCTGATTCAGCGAAATAAACAGCACCACCAGTTTTAGCATGATTATTGCTAAAAGAAACATCTTTAATAATACCTTCACCAGCAGCTATTGCACCACCATTATTGGCGCAATTACATATAAATTCACCATTAAATATTACGTTTTCAAAGCTTTCAAAGAAATTAACTCCACCACCCCTAGGAGAGGTATTGTTAATAAAATTAGCATTTAATGTGATGTTGTGAGGAGTTTGTCGATAATTAATGCCCCCACCATTCAAAGCGGCAGTATTGTTTATGAAATCACATGTGAACATACAATTTGAAGATATGTCCTTAAATGTTATTGCTCCACCATTTCCTACAATTTCACTAACCTCACCCAAAGCGCTGTTATTAATGAAACTGCCTGAGAAGTTATTTTTATCTGTAGTGTTGTAGAAAAATATTGCTCCACCACATGATTTAGCCGTATTGTTTATAAAATCACTGATGAATTCATTGCTGTTTGCCTTATTGTATAAAAATATTCCACCACCATAAAATGCGAAATTAGATTTAAAAATACTTTCAAAGCGATTATTTTCAACTAAATTACCGAAAAATATTCCTCCACCACTTGCTTGTCTTGCACGATTGTCATAGAATTCAGAGGAGAAAGTACTGTTCCTTGATTGACCTCGGACAAATATTGCACCGCCTGCCCTTTCAGCACCATTACCTTTAAAATAACCATTAATTGTGACATTTTTAATACCACCATTAAAGTATATAGCACCACCATTATTTGCACTATTGTTTATGAATAGGGAGGTGATTTTAGAATTTGAAAAAGTTTTATCAACATATACTGCTCCTCCTTTGCCAGATGCAGTGTTATCAGTAAAATTACAATTTGTCACTTCACCAGTACCATTAAAGTAAACTGCACCACCATTACCCATTGCAGTGTTGTTCTCAAAACGACAGTCCAAAACACTGCCATAATTAGCTTTCCAGTTAATGGCACCACCATCTGTTGATTTACCATTCAGGAATGTTATATTTTTTAGAATAACATTATCTGTTTCAATGTTGAATATTCTTGTTTTTCCTTTTGCGTCGATTTTATGTCCTTGTCCATCGATTGTTATACCTTGGGTGATGGTGATTCCGTCAGTACTAAATCCGTCTTCGTATTCGTAATCCTTATCAAGAGTAATGTATCCAGAAGCATATCCTTGAGTAATGTTTTCCTGAAGCTCCTGGAATGTTCCAACATTTCCCTCACCGATTACTTCTTCATTGCTTGCTCGTTCGACTATCTCATTTTCATTGCCTGCAGACAATTCCATTTGACCAGTATCTTCACTGGCAATCACTGTACCGCTCACATCACTAGCACAGACGCTGGCCGCACCGAATATAAAAATGGCCAACACCAGCATGAACATTATTTTATTATATTTCATTTTTCCCAGAACTCCGAAAAATATTATGCTAAAAATGTTTTTATTATTTAAACAATATCAAAAATAATTCCATTTCGTTTAAAACATCTGAAACATAACTAAAAGTTTATTCACGAACATATAAATAAATAACTATTTAGAGAATGAAATGAATATAAACCGACAATATATCGACTCAATATAATTATGCCAACGCCAACATGAAACTGGTTAAAAAGAATCAAAAGTTGCATAATCCTAATTCGCCTTTGCTGATTGGTAAGGTTAAATATGATGATGTTGTAAAAGAGGTTAGTGAACCTAGCCATATTGACACACAAACTAGATTATTTTAATATTATTAATCTAGTTTTTCATAAAGTAGCAGTTAGTAAATATTTATTATTGATAAAATTTATATTAATTATTATCTAATAATCTGTGGTGGTTATTAATGTATAATAGAGTTGAGATTGCTCGTGAGTTTGCAAATGCAATTAACAGTGATAAAATTATTAAAATCATATTATTTGGTTCTGTTGCTCGTGGTGATGATCATGATGAATCAGACATTGATATTCTAATAATTTCCAATCATCGTGAAGATATAGATGATATTATTTCAGAGGAAATTGCATGGATAATGTATGATAAACAAGAACTTATTTCAGCTCATGTAATTAATGAAGATTTATTCAATAAA
>JAFRFB010000024.1 GCA_017434555.1 Methanobrevibacter sp.
GCCATCGAGGAATGTTGCGTAGTATTGAGTTGCGTTTTTGTATATTTTTGTAACATCGTTACCGTTAATTGTACTTAAAACAGTGACTTTTGAGTTAACTTTTGCAGGATCATAAGAAGAACTGCCTTCATAGAAAACAGCAACATCATATTCTCCTTTATCTAAGTTAATAGCCATTCTCACAGTACCGTTTTCATCGGTTTTACGGGTATTGTTTACACCGTTAATATTAATAATAACTGTTTCATTTACAATCGCTGTACCGTTTAAAGTTAATGCAACTACAAATTGGGTACCGTTTTTATAATACATTTCAATTTCAGGTGCTTTTAAATCAACTGCTTTAGTACTGTTAACAAAAATTGTTGCTTGTTGTGTTTTTTCACCTAAATTGCCATCTCCCATAAATCTTACTGTGATAGGATATTCGCCATTCGGTAAAATTGCAATAATAGTTGCAACACCTGAAGAATCAGTGATTCCAGAGTATGTTTCTTCACCAATATCAAATAGTAAAGTTTTATTAGCTATTCCACTCAAATTATTATATTTTAATGCAGCATCGTATTCAAATTCAGTACAATTAGTAATTAAATTTCCTGCAGTTATTGTTACAGGAATAGGCACTTCTTCAAGTAGTTTTTTTCCATCTTCAAATGCTCTGTTTTGCACATAATTACAATATGAAGTAATATAAATTGCCCTATCATTAACATCTGTCATTTTTGCTGCTTGTGCAAGTATTTCGCTCATTTCAGCAAACATATCACTTTCTACATTATACCAGTACTCTTTCACAGACTTACCATAAATTCTATAGCTGTCCGGTTTGATACAGCGATTGCAAAGTTCTTTAAAGACATAATACGGGTAATTATCTATATCAAACACCCATTTATCCTCTGCAGGCTGATTAGCCCCATAAGCATCGCTGACATTTATACAGAGATTGGATACCGGTACAAAGACCCCATAAATTGGTGGACCGCAACTAACCCAACTAACACAGGACATTTCTGATGGAAGATCAGGAAATATCTGCACTACATGAGCACTTAATGCAGTATCAGTTCCAATAGGTCTTACACTAATATTACCTACCTCATCCGGAGAGTATTTTGTTCCGTCATATCTATTACGTAAAATTTGACAGACATCCTGCAGTGAAACATTCTTATCCGGTGAAAAACAGAGCGGATACATAGCGCTTTTGTTGTAGTCTTCACCAAACTGTGAAGGTGCTAAAATCTGATGTCCAATCCATGTCCGCATATGGGCAGAATCCCTAGTAATCTTCTTTCCTGAATATGTTTCAAACAGATTAATCTCATTATTTTTACCGCGTACAGCAAAACCGTTTTCCTCTGCAAGAGTAATTAATTCTTTAGAGGTAATAAATTCCTCAAAATCAGATAAATATTCTAAAGAATACTCATTACCAAAAACAGATACTTTATCGTTAGGTAATTTCACTGCAGCATACTGATATCCAGTATACATTTCCACATACCATGCTTCATTCTGATCAGCAATGATAGCAATATTGGACTCGCTACTGCCATACTTATCCATGATTCCCAAAAGAACATCTACAGCTTCCCTAGCTGTTTTACTCTGACAAACCACAAGATCTACTGCAGCATCTTCACAAATTCCCCCATCTACCCACGGATCTGCTTTCAATGCTTCATCGTTTAAATATGCTGTAACAGACATGGTCATGATTACACCATACTCATTGGTACATACAGCCGCATCAGGAGCACCATTGCCATTGGATGCCATTGTACTATTCATATATGGCGTCGCAGTGTATTGATAGGTGGTTTCGGGAATTTCTGTTTTTACATTTCCATCTACACTTACAGGCATGGTTCTACCGGATTCATTTTCTACTCCCGGAGTCACTGTGATATGATTACCCCAAACTGCAGGGTAGTCATTTGATCTGGCAACAATTATTGAACCGTCTTCGCTAACATCCGAGCCCACATATACTGCAGTACATGCGAAGCAGGCTTGCATACTACATATCAGCAGTATACAAAAAACTAAAAATACTAATTTTTTTGGCGAATAATTTAACCCCAACATGAATTTCCCCCAATTAAAACCTTTAATTCATTAATACAAAAATATTTATCTTTAAATCAATATATTTTTTTCGTGAGAGAGAATTATGAAAATGCCAGAAAATATTGATTCAAAATTGCTTGCTCCATGCGGAGTGAATTGTATTAGTTGTGAGAGATTTGAAAACCCTTGTGTCGGTTGTTTAATTGGAGATGACGGTAAAAACAAAGCCAGTTTAAAATGCAGGATTAAGGCTTGTTTTGATACAAAAAACTTCAGTTATTGTGGAAGATGCAGCGAGTTTCCATGCCCGTTAATGAAAAAGCATTCCAAAAAGTATGTTAAAAGACATGATTTAAATACTTTAGAAAGTGCCAAAAGAATCAAAACAACAGGTATTGGAAAAATAATGGCTCAGGATAAATAAAAATGGACATGTCCAGAGTGTGGTGGAGTCATTCAATTTCAAACAAAAAGATGCAGTGAATGCGAATTCGAACAAAATATTTAAATAATAAATATAACAATAGTTTTAAATGTGAATAATTAACTATTGTTATTAATTCGCATGAATTTGACAATTCATATTACTCACCCATTTGTATATATTTAAGAGAGATAGGGTATAAACCCTATTAATTTCTCTTTTATTCTAATTTTTGATTTATATCTCTCGCCTGTAAATAATAATAGATATAAAAACCAAACCAGAACACAGCAGCAAAAATAACTGAAATTAAAATCCATTCAATAATGACACTGATACCCAAATCCAAAGGCAACCATGTCAGGTATATTGCAACGCCAAATAATGCCGTAAATCCTATTGCCATTTGAAAGATTACCTGGAAAGGCAACGGCCAATCAGTATCATATATAAAACCGCTTAAAGAAAATCCCCATCCAATAACAATGGATCCAAAAAATGCGTTGATAACATCATATCCTGAAAAACTAACAAGTTGAGGCCCATGTTGAAGGGCAATGAGAACTTCAATAAGCGCAACAATAAAACATCCCACAAATGCGCCCAAGGCCAATTGTTTTATAATATCTGAAATCTTCATATTATCACCTTACAAATCCAAAGCTTTCTTAAACTCAGGCAAATATTTTCTTGAAATATTGTCCTTCAATCCATTTTTCAGCATTATAAACATCATTCCCTTAAGTGAAGGAGCCACACGATCTATTTTTTTAATATTGACAATAGTAGTTTTTGAAATACGAACAAAAGACGGGTTTAAAGACTCTTCAACCTGATACAATGCTTTTTTAATCAAATATTTATCTTCCTGAGTATACACGTTAACTTGCTTATCTTCAACTCTAATCATGAATATTTCATCAAAATTCAGAAAAGAAATATCCTTGCCTTTTTTAACAGCAAGCATGTCCATTTTAGAATCATCTTCCAAAAGAGTGATTGCCTGCTGGATGTTATCTGTCAATTCATTGGTATGAATCTCAGCATGAGGTTCGGATATATCCCTTGAAAAGAACAAATCTACCTTCATAATTTCATTTTCTCCATTTCTTCAGCTATTTTTCTTTCTCTATAATCATCACCAAAAGCATCTGCAAATAGGAATGCTTTAAAGAAGTCTATAACGACCCCAATTCCCCAAAAGAATACTGGGAATAAAACCCACCAAAATTCAGGTGTGAACAAAAAGTTAATTATTGCCAAAAAGGCATTAACCAAAACATATGACATTAAATTTCTATAAAACCTAATTTTCTTATCAACTTTTTCAGCTACTCTATCAAAATCATTCATTTACATAACCTCTTTATTTTTCGTTAATAATACTTAGATTATTGACATATAAAGGCATGATTATCAAAGTCTGTGAAATGCAAATAATCAAAAGCAAAGTGCAAAAAATAAAAAGTGAAATGAAAGTAACTATAATGTAATAGTTACCAAATAATATAAAATAGAAGTCAATGCAGGAACTGTTAAATTGTCGATTCCTCCATAACTTAAAGCTTCACAAATTGTTGCAATAGCAGAAATTCCTAAAATCGCCCATAAGTTAAATTGAGGCATAGGATAACCTATAGTCATGAAAACCATCCATACGAATACACTCATAACGGTTGTAATTACAAACATTGTAAGTGATCCTTCAAGAGATTTTTCACCACCGAATACTTTATATTTGACTTTACCGAATTTCTGACCGATTAATGCTGCAAAACCGTCACCATATACCATAGGTACGATAGCAAGAGCAACAATCCACAAGTGCTTTGGGAACACCAAAATTAAAGCTGTCCAAATAGCTGAATAAAAGAATAAACCTAAAGCATGGCCTGATTCAGTTACGTTATTTTGAATTTTAATCGGTGAATACTCTGTGAGTAGGAATGTTCCAATCGTTGCCGGAAGCGTTAAAAAAACAATCATTATCCAAGGCTCTGAGAAAAATGGCATGGCAAAAATCATATTACCAACCATAATGTGTAAAAACTTACGTGAAACCTCAGGTTTTGTCTTCAATACTTTTTCAGATAAAATAAAAATAACTATTACGTATATATATACGGCAATCAGAACTATTATATCTGCAAAATTCATTCTTTATCATACTCCCCGTATTCACATCCGGCATTTTCAATTTTTACATGGTCAATTAATGTGCCGTCTTTTTTATATAATTTAATTTCTCCCCAACCATTTCCACCGTTCCATAAACGATTATGGAGTTTTTTACCAGTAGGGGCTTCATAATTAATTAATAACATTTCATCACGTTTACAGTACAATACCAGTTCCATACGTGAGTTTTTATTTGATGCATTAACATGCCATGTATGGATATCTTCTCCCTCTTCAAAGTCAAAATCGATTTTAACCATGTTCCAGAACCTTGCAAAGTTGTATTCATACATTGTTCCTTCATAGTAAAATCCGATTAATAATTTACGAGGAATGGAAATTCCAAATGCTTTTGGTCTTCCACCACCAGCTTCAAATGCAGAATTATTCAATTTTTTACCTGTTTTTAAACTGGTTAAATTACATGAAGAAATCCAAAGCCATGGGCTTGTAAAGTCTCCACCCCAGTTTTTATCTGCATAACCATATGATTTTTCAGGAATAACTTCATATTCAACTCCGTCCAACCATATTGATCCGCTGTATTGAGTTTTGATTCCTTCAGCATGCCAAAACATTTCAAATGAGTTTAATTTTCTGAATAATTTACTAGCACCATAACCCACGTTAAAAGTGATTTGCTTATCAATATCCAAATCCCACCTCATATCACCGGCATCACACATAAGTTCAGGATGGTTTTTAGCATCTTCTTCAGTCACTTTACATGAGCCTCGCATATGAGTTTCACTTAAAGAACAGTCCCCTACACGAATATCCAACTTATCATCAGGACATTGGAATTGTTTCATTGAGTAAAAATTATGTATTTGTTTAGCATCTTTACCCCATGTTCCTACTTTCATCATAAAATAAGACGGTTTTTTACCTTCTTTTTGATTTTCAGGATCTTGACCTAATGTAGGTTCATCTTCAGCTAAATCGGGATTACATACAAAATATTCAATAAAAAATGGCTTTGCTTCGCCAGTTTCCTTGTTATATGCAGTTAAGGAATGCCACCACCAATCATAACCTTTTTTTGCAAGTGGTCCCTTGAGCATATAATAGTCTCTTTCCAAATCACTTTTATTCATTTAAAATCCTCCAATAAGATAATATATAATTTATTTAAAGTTTAATAAAAAGATTATTGTTTTTAAGTAAAATAATGCCAATAATATATTACAAACGAATAGTAAAAGAGGAAATTTAGTTAAATTCCTCCGGTTCAACATTGTCATGTATGAATAGAATAACAATTATCAGCATTATAACTGCCAAAAATGCCATGGTCAGTGAAGTTTCACCAAATGCTGAAACTGAAACCCTATTATGGGCAAGAGTACCTCCTGCAAATAGTGCCAATATTACAACAGAAAGGGCAGAACCTATTGCACCGATAAGCTGTCTTACGGTAGTATTAATAGCTGTTGCATCTTCAATATTGCCTGACACTACACTGATAGTCCAGGTTACAATAGGCATTAAACCTAAACCTGCACCTATAGCCCTCAATATTTGGGTAAACATCATATAATTAATGCTTGAGTTAATATCATAAGTCATCATGACCAGATAGCCTGCAATGGTAAATAAACAGGAGATTATCAATATCTTTCTTACACCAAATTTATGGGCCAACATAGCACCAAGGAAATTAAATACAATCATTATGATTGTGGCAGGAAGGAGTACGATACCTGATTCCGTTGCAGAGTAATATGAAATACTTTGAACAAATAACGGCATGAGAACATTCAATCCACACATTGTAAAGTATAAAATTGCAGAAAACATAGTTCCAAAGAAGAAATATTTATTTTTGAAAATTCTTAAATCCAAAAGAGGAGCTTTAATATTGAATTGACGTCTGCCAAATACAATTAACGCAACAGCACCTATAACAATTGGTAAAATAACATAAATTAAACTGAAACCATGACCTGCAATATTTGAAAATCCAAACATTATTCCGACACAACCAATAGTACACAATATTAATGAAGCGATATCCAGAGAGTAATCGCTTGTTTCAAATTCAAGTTTAACTCCAATTGCAGAGATTATAATCAGGATAAATGTTATGATTGAAAATATTAAAAATATTGGTCTCCAACCGGCATTGTCTATTATAAATCCTCCGATAGTAGGTGCTAAAGCAGGAGCAATACCAATGATAAAACCAAATAAACCCATGAATACTTGCCATTTTTCCTTAGGAATTATTCTAAGAATTACAATTTGAGTAATCGGCAATAAAATACCTGCGCCTACAGCCTGAATGACTCTTCCTAAAATTAATACGTAAATTGAAGGAGCAACATATGAAATAATTGATCCTATCAAAAATAGAATAAGACTGTAAACTATAATTTTTCTTATTTTAAATCTACGAGCAATAAATGCTGATGTTGGAATCATCACACCCAAAACCAGCAGAAATGATGAATAAATCCACTGAGCGGTAGTAGAAGATATTTGGAAATCTGCCATTATCCCCGTTAATCCTGTTGTAACAACAGTTTGAGAAGTACTTAAGAATGTTGTTGCAATAAGAAATATGATTAATGTTATGTATTCTTTCGTTAACTTCATAGAAATCCCTTATAATAATACTCTTTATTTATTGCATTTGAGGAAATTATCTTATTTTTCATTATTCTTACTTTCAATCACAGAATACCAAAAATTACTTGAATCATCATCGAATAAATCTTTAATAAGCTGATTTCTCTTTTTAGAGATTTCATCAAATTTTTCAGGATTATTCCTTTTTAAATCATCAAGCATTTCATTAATAATTGAATTTAAACATGAATTAAAAACCTGTTTTTGACTATCCTCCAAACAATCAAAAAGATTATAATCAATTGAAGGTTTTAAAACATGATTACGACCCTTTTCAGTTAATTTAACAAGTAAAATACGTTTATCTTCATCTGATTGCTCTTTAAACACAAAACCATTCTTTTCCAATTTTGTTAAAAGAGAATTTAATGCAGATATACTGATTCCCAAAATGACAGCCAAATTTTTAGTGGAAATATTATCTTTCCTTTTTAAAATAGCTAAAACCCTTCCTTGACCCCTTGAAAGATTATTCATTTCGGATTGGTTCATCTTACTTTTCTGTTCAAACATTTCATTGATGAAATACATTTTATGAAATAAAATCTCATTCAAAATATCACATTCAATAAATTAATTTTCCTCAAAATTTATTGCAAGTACTTGCAATACATTTATAATTTATTAAATTTCTATGTAATAAATTTATCATTAAAAAATAATATTGATATAAATTAAAAAAAAGAAGTAAAATAGAGATTAATCGAAATCTCCGTTACTTTGAGTTCCTGGTGCCTGACCGGGATTAAAAGAATTTGAAGATGAACTGCCAGAACCAGAAGAACTACTGGAACTAGAAGAACTACTGGAACTAGAAGAAGAACTTCCTGAACTTTGAGAACCGGATGAAGAGGAACCTGAAGAACTACTACTTTGAGATTGCTGTGAATCAGTGCTCACATCTTTTTGAATTGATGTATTGGTATTTGAATTATTTGTACTGTTTGTAGCACTATCCTGATGAGTTATGGAAAAATCACCTACATTCATCAACAATACAAAACCAGCGACCACAATAATAACAACGATTAAGATCAAAATTATGGCATTTTCCAATTTCATGTTTTCAACCTCCTATTAAATAATAAAATAATCCATTTATTGAAAATGAAGCTACTGACGGGACTTGAACCCGCAACCTCCGCCTTACGAGGGCGGCACACTGCCAATTGTGTTACAGTAGCATACCAATTAATATTTTTAATTAAAAAAATAAATAGTTTTCTGAAAAACAACTAAAATTCAAGTTTTTCAGAATTGAAGACCTCAATTCCAAGGTCGCCGGAAAGTAAATCTCCGATGTTTTGACCGAATTTAAGGAAATGATCTGTCTGCATGTGTTTTTGAAGGATTTCGATGGATTCCCATTTTTCAACAAACATTAAAGAGTTATCAGAAGTATCTTCATATAAATTATAATCAATATTGCCTTCTTCTGATTTGGAATTTTCAATTAAAGCCTTTGAAAATTCAATGATTTCATTTTTTGCATTTTTATCTTTAGCTATTGCCTTCGCCAAAACTATAATCACATTACCACCCTAAAAATTGGTATAAAGTTGAAATTAACCGCACTATTTTCTGGCTCTTCCAACTTTTCTAGCAATTACCAGTTCTCCAACAGAAATTAGACCTGCAAAGAATTTTTCCAAACCTCCAGTTGCCCAGATAGCTTCTCCAAAAGTTGAATTCATAATGCTTGCTTCATATTCTTCAGGAGATATCTTTTTACCAGTAGTCTTTTTGGAAACCAAAGCTGAAGCAGCCATTAACTCTTCCCAGGTTACGCCTTTTAACTGATTTTGCATAGCCTTATACAATTTTGATACTTTGATATCATAAAGTTCAGACAATAATTCAACGATATCACATGCACGAATCATTCCTATAACCTGATTTTCATCATTAATAACAGGTACGGTAACAAATTTATTGTTTGCAGTTAATATTACTGCAAGTCTTGCAGGCGCATCTTCATGGATAGTAGTAATCTCTTCATAAGAGCTCATAATTTCATTAATTTTCTCGTTTCCTTCCCTTAAACCTCTAGTTATGTCAAATGAAGTGACCCATCCAACTAATTGCTTATTGTCATTTACAACAGGACATGTAAATCTCCTGATTTCTTCCATGACTTTTGAAACTTCAACAACACTGTCTTCACAGTTTAAATATACAAATTCTTTATCCATTAACTCTTTAGCTTTCAAAACAAATCCTCCTATTCAATTTCTACACGTTGTAGTGCTCCTACTGGACAATGGTTAGTACATTCGACACAACGAATACACTTATCATTATCTAATACTACCTCTCCATCCTCTAGCCATATCGCTTCAACAGGACAATTTTCCTCACACAAATAACAGTTAACACACAAATCATGGTTAACGTCAATTCTTCTTACATGAACTATTGGTCCTATTATCCTGTCTAATTCAATGGCATTATCATTTTTTGAAATTTCAACACAGGCACTGCATCCAATACATAATTTCTTATTAATATAAGGGTATAACGTATCTTCATCCAAATCAATTCCTGTATCAAAGCCTAAATTCTCAAAAAATTCTTTAAATTCTAAAGTAAATGCATTGGTTGGACATAAATCAGCACAATCTTGCCAGTTATTGTCTTGAGAGTAATCAATTTCAATTTCATTCATTCTTACTACTCTGTGAGGACAACGTACATTGTTCAAACTGTATTCTATGAAATCATTTTCACTTTCACCATCATAATCAACTACATTTTTAATCAATTTTATAGCTGAAACAGGACATGTTTGAACACAGATTTCACATTTAACACATTTGTCAGTGATTTTAGCCAATCTAAATATATTGGCCGGATCAATAGCACCTACCGGACATGTACCAACACAAGTATTACATCTTACACATTTTGGTGCAACAGCAATAATTTCCTCTTCAGCATGAAAATTATCTAACTCAAACTGAAAATCATCACCATCATCATCTAGTTCAACAGATTTCAAAAGAACTTCACGTTCCAAATTTTTCATCTGCTTGATAAACGACACATTCATATTAATACCAACCCATGTAACTTTTTAACCATTAATAAATTCTTTTAACTCATTTAATGTTGGGAATTTATCCATCCCAAAACCTTCAATAGCTTTACTAGCTACCCAATTACCAATTTCGCATGATTTCTCCAAACTGAAATCATTCAGATAAGCGTATAAAAATCCGCTATTGAAACTATCTCCTGCACCGGTAGTGTCAACAACATCACATTCAAATACACCAACATCACACTCTTCATTATTATTACAGGCATAAACTCCTTCAGAACCTCTTTTAACAACAACAATGCCAATTCCATTATTTAAAAATTCTTTTGCCAATTGTTGATATGAGGTTTCTTCATCGTTGAATAATAATCTTAATTCGGATTCATTTATGAGCAGGATATCGCATCTCTCCAATATGGGTTTTAGTTCATCGAAACCTTTTTGAACGTACAACATTCCCGGATCGAAACTCAAAACGGTATCATTATTTAAATTATTGATTAAATCGATTTGAGTCTTGAATGAATCTCCTACAAAGGAAGTATAGTGCATTATCTTACATCTCATGATATTTAAAGTATTAATTTCATCAATGACAATGTCGTCATTAACTCCAGGGTCAACATAAAGGCACCTGTCTCCTGAAGCATCGACAAATCCCAGACATTTTCCTGTACTTCCTTTATCAGCATAAATTAAATTATTTGAGAAAACTCCATTCATTGCCAAGTTATATTCTATTAACTCCCCATCATCATCTTCAGCAATCTTTCCAATGATGGAGGTGGATACTCCCAATTTAGATAATCCAACTATAGTATTTGCTGCTGAACCGCCAGGAGTGTCCTGACTGCTTTTAATAAAACTTTCTTCATCAGCTCCTGCAATATTTTCAACAGAGTATAGCTTATCCACATTTAGGGCTCCAAATCCTATAACTTCTGCATTTAAATCGTCGTCAAATATTTCCATATTAAAACCTTATTTTAACACATCTAATAAATTATAAATTTTATCTCCAAGCTTACCGTCAAAATTACCTGCAGATATTCCAATGACTCCATCAACATCAATGGCTGCATCAATTCCAACTTTTAAAGCTTTAAACATTGATTCCACATCCGTGGCATTAATAACAATTTCAGGGATATAATTAACATTATCTTTAACTTTGGATTCGGAACCTAAACGTTCTTTTAAAGACGGGCAATAATAATGATTTGTTGTAGGTCCGATTTCAGGATAATTGGTTTCCGGTTTTGAAGCTGCTGAACAAACGTCAAATGGTGTTGTTGCACCTTCAACTTCCATTATTGCATTAATAACTGCATCTCCTGCAGTGAGTACTGCTTCGGGAGTTTCACAAAGATACCAGAAGTTACCTCCCATTATTCCATCATTAATTTTAAATTTTTCTTCAATCTGAAAATCAGGCACTGCAATTGGTACATTAATCATACGGCGACCATATTCTTCAACAATCCATTCCCATCCATCACCGCAATGACCTACAATTTCCATCATTTCAATATAATCATCACTGTCACCATCAGAGTAGTCGAATATGCATGTAAACGGTTTAACCAATACATCCTGTCTTAAACGATAAGACAATTCAAATGCGAATTTTTCCTTATCGTCTCCACCTAACCAGTATTGTACTACAGCCCCAAAACGACCGTCAGGAGTTTCATCCTTATCTAAAAATCCTTCAACACCACCTTCTACCCTGCCGATGACTGCACTTGGAGTGGAGGTAGAGTCATATGCCGCTCTTTTAACAATTTCTTCAGTCGGGCCAGTGATTAAAGCTCTTACATATTTACCTTCAAAAGCTTCAAAAAAGGTATCTTCAACTTTATCGTAATTCATTTTATCCAAGTCCTCCTATGTCTTCCCCACGAATGTTATTTCGCATATAAACACTTTCTTTTAATATTTCATCATAGTTATCTTCGTCAATAATTTTAATAATAGGATAATCCTCATCATCAAAGACTTCAAAGAATTTTAATTTGATTTCTTCATTTATTTTGTACTCATCAAAGAGTTCTTTTAAATCATTTTGTGAATTGTAATCATTAATGAATTGTAAAACTTTATTTCTATCATTATCAGCATAAACATTTGCAATTACGGCTGTCGCTACTGCACTTGGTGAGACTATCGCTATTTCAGCCACTTTAAGAGGATATTCGTTACCATTGAATGAAATGGATATGCCGTTGTTTTCATGTGCAAATTGTAAAGGTTCCACATCCGTAATGCTGTCCCCAATGTATAGCATCTCATTAATGTCAATTTTGTCCTTTTCAATTATATCATCAATGGCCAGTTTCTTACCTAAACCTCCGACAACGTCAATTTCTTTAATTTTTTCATAAATTCCCATTTTCGGAATCTCTTTAAAGAAAATCTCATCAAATAATTCATAGTCTTCGGGATTGTCAAGAATTTGATTTTTATATTCTGCAACTTTAGCGGATTCTTCGTCATTTAAGGATAGACCATCTATATCAACTTTTGTATAATATGTATTTTCAAATGGAAATTCCATATAATTGGATAGTGCTTCAATATATTGGCCATAACTGGTACTGACTATATAAGAATTCATAGCTCCCTTTAAGTATTTTAATAGGAATTTTGAATCCCTGATGGCATAGATATTGTTTTTGGAAAAATCAATCAAATCCTTATTTTTTAGATTTTCAAGAACAAAAAAAGGCAGAATAAATTTTAAAGTATTACCTACCTTATAACCTTCTTTTTTCACGACATCAGCAAGATAGTCATCATACAAACTGAGAATCTTAAATAGCTCATCACCATTTTCTATAAAATGAGCGCACATTTCAAATGCGTTATCATTAAGTGTCAATGGACCTTCACAGTCTGTAATAAAAGATTTTTCAAACATCAATTCACCTAAAGTTAATTATTCTTATTGAATCAACAGGACAAATTGCTTCACAGGTTCTACAGTAAATACAGTTCTCTTCAATGAATTCCACATGATTCTCTCCCAGAACTAATGCATCACTAGGACAGTTTCTCACACAGATTTCACATGCCTGACATTTGGTTGTTGAAATGGATAACTCCCCTTGCCTTTGCTTATAGAGATAAGACCTCGCATAATACAAGTCAGTGTCTTTACTGTAGTAATAATCATCATAAGCTCCAATAGCGTCAAAGCGACACTGTTCTACACATTTTCCACAGTATACACAATTGTCATTGATTGTGATTGGATCAGGACCATGAAGTTCTATTGCATCAACAGGACATACATTATAACATTCACCGCAGGCAAGACATTTTTTAGTATATACTTCGATGTTTCTATCCATAAGATAAGAACCGAAGAGTTCATCAAAATCATTTAGCTCGATACTTGAATCTAAAACAACACCCAATTCCTTTTCCATCTGATCGTTTACTTTACATTCAATGAAGTTTTCAAAGTTTTGATCATCAAATTCCAAAGACATTGAAGTAGCAACTCTTTTCAATACAGAATTTAAACTGATTAAATCAAGAGATAACCTTTTCATATCATTATCGGCAATGCCGGATACAATATCAAATGATTTAATTTCACTATACATTTTATATGCCTTTTTACGTGACGCATATCTTATTGCACCTGAAGGACAGGAATGCATACATTCTTCACATCTTGCACAGTATCCAGGATTGATATAAGGCAGTTTATTTGTTCTTGCAACGTTGATTGCACCTGTTGACGGACAAACCCTTGTACAGGTCATACAGCCGATACACTTATCCTGATTAACGACAATTGCTTTTCCTCCCTTAACAGTCTTAGGAAGCAATTGACCATATTTGATTGCATCGGTAGGACATACCCTAAAGCAGTATCCGCAGCGGACACAGGTATCCTTATCGATTTCACTGTGAGGCGGATTATTCCCATCATTGAAAATATGGATAGATCCGTTTTTACATGCCTGTACACATGCTCCGCAAGCTTTACATAATTTGATGTTAATATTTGGAACTTCCTCTTTGATTGGAGGATCCATTTGAACATCTAAAGTAATTGCATCATATGGACATGCATTACGGCATAAAACACATCCGAAACAGGTATTTTTAATTTTAACAAGACCTTCAACATCATCCATATATATTGCATCAATAGGACAGGAATCAAGACATGGCTTATCTGCACAATCCTGACATTTTGTCTGATTAATTAAATAATCAACATCAACATGCCTCAATGGCCTTGGAGTTTTAGTATAACTATCAATCATGACACTCACTCCATTAAAATCTCCTCATTTAAATTAGATGCTTTCACAGTAGTATGAATAATTCTATCATCTTCAAGTGAGAATTTAGCAATAAAGTATTTGATTACTGAGAAAGGACATGTCTGGTAACATATACTGCATCTTAAACATCTATCTTTGTCTCTAACAATCGTATCTTCTTTTTCATCAAATGAAATACATTTGGTTGGGCAATCAGGAATACATAACTGACATTTTTTACAGTTATTTTTATCCCAATCTATAATCCTGATTTTAAGTCTGTTAACAGCGTTGGAAATGATTTCAAAACTGATTTCCTCATCAGGAATTATTTTAAGTGCTTCATCCCAAATGTCATCCAAAGGAACATCATACTGAAGCAGGCTGTCTTTTTCAAGGGCTCTCAAATCCTCTTCTTTAGAATTAATGTAGTCTTCTAAATAATTAACAGCCAAAAGAATCAAATCCTTTTGGTCCTGCAGGTTTTCAACAAATACTCCTTTCATTGCACCGTTAACCGGACAGACACCTACACATTCACCACATGCAATACAGTTGAGCTGGTCAACATGAAGCTTGTCGTTTACAAGAGATATTGCATTAACAGGACATTTTTTCATACATTTCTTACATTTGATACATAAATAATCATCAACAATATATTGTCTTTTGGAAGGAATAATATTGAATTCAGGTTTTATCAAGTGATTGTGACCGCATTCCAAAGTTTTTGGTTCAGTCGGACATACTTCAGCACAAAAACCGCATCGTATACATGCACCGGGATAAATTTCAGGATAAGTCAGACCTTCACCACTTTCATCATCTTTTTCACGAACAATTTTTATAGCATTAGGTGAAGGACAGGAAACCGTACATGCACCGCAGCCAATACAATATTCCTTATTTACTTTAGGAAAATCTCTGAATCTTTCAGGTTTTTCTGCCAATTCAGGTAAAGATTTGGCATTGGTAAATGCATCTGCCCATGCTTTTCTTGCAAAATCATAAATATACCACATTAAAGATGACATTTACTTTACCCCACATACATCAGTTAAATAAGTTTTGCCATGTTCATTTGTAACTGCAACTCTTTCAGCACAAGCAACACACGGATCACTGGAAGCATAAGTGGAAATAGCATCAGAAACTGAAGCCACATCCCTAATCATATATTTGGCACATGAATCCATATTCGGAATACTTGGAGTTCTGATTGAAATGTGCTTAATTAAATTACCGTTTGTTTCAATGGTATAAGTTACTTCACCACGAGGAGCCTCATTTCTCCATTGTGCATAACCTGATTTGAGCTCAACAGGAACACGAATATCTCCTTTAGGAATATTGTCAATAGCCTGTCTGATTAAACTAATGGATTCTGGAATTTCATCAAATCTATTTAATGTTCTTGCGTAATTGTCTCCTTCTTTTCTCCAAATAGTTTTAAAATCAAAATAATCCTTGTAAGTATAATGGTCTTCACGATAATCGTATTTGATTCCAGAACCTCTTCCTATAGGACCAACAGCTCTTCCTTTAATAGCTTCTTTTTTGGTCATTACTCCCACACCTTTACAACGAAGAGCTAATGCAGGACCTTCAGCAAACATTTCACGAGTTCTCTCGAAACCTTCTTCAATCTTTTCAAGATTTTCCAAAATAGGCTTGAAATGACGTTCATCAGCATCCATTTTAACTCCTCCAACAACATTCCAACCCATGTTTACCCTATTTCCAGTCAACAATTCAATAGCATCCATTGCATATTCCCTTAATTCCAATACATGCATGAACAGAGTTTCATGGTCCATTGATTTGAAAAATGTTGAGTTTCCAAGAAAATGACTTTGAATTCTATCCAATTCATTAGTGATTACTCTTAAAAACTGTGCTCTAGGAGGAGCCTGGACTCCACAAATATTTTCAATAGTTTCTGCGAATGTTTGAGTATGCTCATAAGAACAGATTCCGCAAACTCTTTCTGATAAGTAAATACCTCTCTGCCAGGTTTGACCTTCAATAATTTTTTCAATACCCCTGTGAACATAACCGTATTCAATTTCTGCTTTGACAACCCTTTCTCCTTCAGTTTGGAGTTTAAGTCTTATAGGCTCTTTTAAAGCAGGATGAATAGGACCAATAGGCATTATCATTTTTCTTCCCTCCCACGATCGGCAATAGCTTGAGGACCAACTGCAAGTATGGCTTCTAGAATTTCACTAGGCCTTGGAGGACAACCTGGAATTGCAGCATCAACAGGAATGAAATCAGAAGCAGGAGCATAAACGTGACCTCCTTCCTGATTAAATACGTCTCCAGATTGCGGGCAGTTTCCAACAGCCACTACAACTTTTGGTTCAGGAGCCTTGTCGTAAACTCTTTTTAAATTTTTTCTCCATTGTTCGGTAACAGCACCGGTTAACAACAGAACATCAGCCTCACGAGGATTATTGTGAACATAAATACCATATTGCTCCAAATCATATCTTGGAGACAATAGAGCAACCACTTCAACATCACATCCATTGCATCCTCCACAATTTACGATACAGACGTGAATTGAACTTTTTCTCACAACATCCTTAATTGAATCTAACATCTTCTCCCTCTTTATTTAGAATTTTTTATTAATGTGAATACTTCTTTTTGACCTTCTTTTAAAACATCAGAATAATCCTGACCATCCATAATTTTTTGTGCCAATCTTTCTTTAAGCTCGTCAGCATCTTCCTTGGATATCAACTCCAAAGTTCCGATAAACCAGCAGAGCCTTAAATCGGCATGTAATTTTTTAAGTAAACATTCATACTGTGAAGTTTCAAAGGTAGCATGAAATGCCAATAACTGAGACATGTCCAGCTTATCAAAAAAGACATGCTCCAATTCTTCAGTCGTACAGTCAAAATCTTTGGATAAAGGCTTTATGATATCCTTTTGACAGACATATGTTTTAACTATACGATCTTTCATTAATTCTAATTTTGCTTCATCATCCATTGAAATCACATCATACTATCCAGTGTAATACTAAATAAATAATAATAGCTATTGCTAAACCAATAGCTGTTTCTTTTCTTCCATAACCCGGTCTTTCACCCATAACAAAACCGGCCAGGAGAAATCCAATTCCTCCAAAAATCATATTACTGGAATTTAAACCTAAATTCCAACCAACAACAGAAATTATACAGGTTTTAATATCCAACTTGCTATCAACTATATAAGGTTCTCCATGGAGCTTATAGCTGTATAATAATCCTAAAATGGAACCGACAACAAATGCAAGCAAATAAATTAAATATCTTAACATAATAATCTCCTTAAATTGGTTTGTAAAGTAATATAAATGAACATATAATTACTATAAAAGTTACGAAAAACATTATTTTTTCTATATTCTCAATCTTATGTGCAAAATTACCCCTATTAGTCAGCAATACGAGAATAGCTAAAATTATTCCCAAAATTGGAATTGGAGCTAAAAGTGTGGAATGAAGAAGCGTTGCAAGCAATCCCACTACAATTATACCGATTGCAACCAATGAAGTTAAATATACAATGACTTTTTGTGAACTCATCTTATCCCCATCCCTAAATTAATATCATTAATACTGTTCCAACAAAACATACCGCTCCAATAGTTATCTGAGTCATCACAGAATGATTCGGATTCAAAATCGGAGTTACTGCATTGATGAATCCTGTAATGAATGTTATTACAATCATTCCAATAAGATAACCGACAGCAGTTAATGGTCCGAAGAATAATGTTAGGAAAACCCACAACATCACATACCATGAAATGGACTCTGAAAACATTATGAATCCTCTTAAAAATCCAAAGTGCTCTGTTTCAAAACCTGAAATTAATGCTTTGTCTTTTGTTATTCCAAATGGAGAGTATGGAGATTTTGATAACAATAACAAGAAAAACATTATAGCTGCAAGAGGTATTGAAAATGCCAATGGACCATTTGCTGACTGATAACTAATAATATTTCCTATATTCATTGAACCTGTCTTTAAGTAAACAAGAACAATTGCTGCAAATAATGGTAGTTCAGTTGCTGCTGATAAAACAGCCCTTACACAACTTGCTTTTCCATAAGGTGAACCGGAACTTGATCCTGAGTTATGCTCCACAATTTTATAAACTGCATAAACACCGAATAAGATTAAAAGTGAATCTTTAGAAACCGGACCTACAATAACACCCACAATCCAAACAGCAGCCAATATAAAGACAATACCTATGTAAAAAGGCATTGAAACTGTTTTTGGAAATGAAGTTTCCTTAAAGAAGAATTTTAAGGAGTGCAACAGGTGCTGTATAATAGGCGGACCTGGCCTTTTCTGAACACGTGCCATTATTTTTCTATGCAAACCTAAAAGCAAGCTTCCTGCGAGGAATGCAATAATTACATTAATTAAAATATCTGCCATTAAATTCATAATACCACTAATATCCAGTAAACGGTTCTTTCACCCTTTCTTCCTTATCTTCCTCTCTAGGTTTGGCCATTGTGAGTAGACCAAATGATAAAACCCAAAGTGGAATACCAATAATAGCTACTGAATAAACAATCCATGCTTCAAGGTTAACAACCAAACAAGCAAGGATAGCTATTGTTGATATAATTAATAATACAATACATAAAGTTTTATTTACCATACTCCCACTACCATAATACCAATAATAATATTTCAACAGCTCTTACAATAATAAACAATGAACTTAAGTGAATAATAACAATAAACGGAGAACCAGGTGTTCTAAACATTTCCGCTTTACTTGCGAAAAATGGTGCTACACCACTTTCACCCAATATACCGAGTAACATTAAAACCGCACCAAAGACAACCATAGGAGTTGCAGACATCTGTGACAATACTGCAAGGCTTAATGTTCCTGTTGATGCAAGAATGATTGATGCTCCACCGAATAAAGGCAAACTGCACATCATGGCAATTAAACCATACTGATATGCTGAGTTTAAAACAGTAGTTTGCTTTACGGCTGAAACGATACCGATATTTAAAATACCAATCAATGCCATAAATAATGTGAAGTTAAACAAATCACCAGTAAGCATTGCTCCAGCAGAAGCAATACCACAAATCACCGCTAAAAATCTTCTTTGTTTGAATTCTTTCTTACCCACTTTAACATCAGTGTTTGAAAGTTTCATAAATGTTGCTTCAACCTGTGTTTCTGTTTTACTTATTGCAATTAAAAGAGTAAATACAAGCAATACTGCAAATAAGAATAAACTAAGTGGCGTGATATATAATACGATATCGCCCAATGGTATTGTACCGAATAAATTTCCTCCAAGCGTACCAAAATCCATTTTACCACTACTCCTTATCAATATCCTCTCTCATAAGTAGCCCAATTAAACCAACTTTTGAAGCTACTTTTAATAATAAACCACAAGCTGCCAAGAATAAACTAAGTACCCACAAACCAGGAGCAACAAAGAATAATGCAAATCCTATAATCCATAAACACCATGCAATACCAGAAACACCGGCAATTCCATCAATTACTAAAACAGGAAGTCCTCTTGCCTTTTTGGATAATGCATATAACACAATTCCTCCACCTGCAACAGCACCTCCGGTAAATCCTGTGAGGAATATACCATAAGCTATTAACACCAAAGCTATGAAATTAGGTGCAGTAGTCATTATTTCCATATCCAGAGCAAACGGCTGCGGGAATAGGGAAGTTGACTTAGTAAGGTTTCTTCTTGGATCTGCTTCTATCTTATGCATTTCTCTTGAAAGCAATATTTCTGAAATAGCCAAAGTTTCTGCCAGTTCAACTACAAGACCAGGCAATATTAATGCCTCTGCCAAATCAGTACCTACTGCAGATACTACAAAAATCATTGCAAGGCCAATCAAATCGGTTAAAATAAGAATATGAATCTCTTCTCTTCTCATTGCTATTGCCATTGATCCTATAAAACCTACAATCAGACCGGCGTAAATAGCCGGCAGATACATTGAAATGAATTCAGCAGGAACATGAGGAGGTATGAAAACCATCAGTTATCCCTCCTTAACTGTTTGGCTCTTGCCTTTTCATCATTGATTTTGACCTCGCGTGCAAGGTTTGCAGAGTCATTCGCTGCCTTTTTAAGGTCTTTTTCAATGTCTCTTCTGTTCATTGTATAATTAACAGTTAACCATGAGGCAATGATAAATGCCATCATCAATATTGAAGACTCTAAAATTGTATCGAATCCTCTAGTATAATACAGTACTTCATCAATAAGACCACCAGGAGATGAATAGATTGATGTACCGAAATACGGGGATATTGATGATACCCATTCAGCCAAAGGAGACATGTAAGCAGTAATCATTCCCAATTCCTTGGAATTTTCAGGGTATTGGGCATGAATGATTCCCGGCTCTTTTAATATTACTCCACCCCTATCGTAGGGTGCGATTGGAAGACCTTCATCAATTTGCTCTTGAGGAGCCGGTCTTGTGTATAACTGATCAGGATTTAAAGCCATAGGGACAACAAAACCCACAATTAAAATGATTCCCAAGCAGAATGCAAAGAGGCGAGGAACATTTTTTGGGTCAGCCAATTTATTCCAAATTCTTCCAATCTTCATACGTCAGCCCCCATTTCTTCTAAACGAATAATAGCTCTAAATAAGATTAAAGTAATAATAACCGTTGTTGCAACCAAGGTCAATAAAGCTAAAACATGATTATATGAAAGTAATACTAAGCATACTCCGATAGATGCAACTTCAGTATTGAATGTTCTGACAATAGGGTCTTTAACTCCAGGACCCCATGCAGTAGCCAAACTACCTACAATAGCTAAAACAATTCCGAAATAGAAAAATAACTGAACACTAATCATGTATCTCACCACTTTCTACTTTTTTAGCTCTAATTTCTTTGATTTTAACAATAGCCATTATGAATACCAATGTTGACAATGGACCTGAGAGTGCAACAAACAAGGCCACATCAAGGTATTTGAATAACACTACAGTCAATAAAAAACCTGCATCAAGGATAGAGAACATTATAACTTTATCCATAGGTTTTTTAAGTAAAATGATACCTAAAGCACCAATAACCATTAACGCAATTGCAATTATAGATACTACAAACTCCATATAATCCCCTCAGTCTAAAAGTATCTCCTCATCTAATTTTTTTAATGTGTATGCAATTGCATTTGCACTGATTGTAGAGCATATAAAGAATGCTGCTGCAACTATAAGAGCAAATGGCGTGTTGATTACAAGGGCAATAAGTGCAGATACTCCAAAACCTATAACATTCAGATACAATAATCTTTCTGCCCTGTTTTTAGTTATCAGTGCCCTCAATGATACAAATATTAAAATTACACCAATAATTTCCACATACATAAATATCACTCTTTAGCATGTCTATTAAATTTTTCAGCTATCTTACCAAGAATGATAGATGCTCTAACTTGATCGATACCTTGGATAGTCAATATTGCAATAACCATACCTACAATGAACATTTCAGGAGTTAATCCGATAAATGAGAATATTAAAATAAGTAGCGTAGCAGTTAATGATCCGACAGTTCCAGCATAACCCGGATCAGCACATAATCTATTTCCAATCAAAACTAAAAATGCTGCAATAATACCTCCAGGAATACCCAGAAGCAGATATCCAATGGATGCCATTAATGTACCGGCAGATGCGTCCGGAGAACATAAGATGTTTCCCTGGAAAAATCCACCAGCAATATCTCCATTTCTTTTCTTAATTGATTCACCTATAATACGAGCCCCTTTAACTCCCGGCTGTTCTGGAAGTCCGAAATAAGTATCAACAATTACAAAGTTCAGCCAGCAGATAATTGCTGCAAGTATCACACCAATAATCTCATTCATTTATATCCTCCCCATCATTTGGAGCTGGAAATATGTAATAAAATAAATACTTTACGAACAAAGCAGAACAAACACCAATAATTACAGCGAGTAAAAGTCCATTATATGCAAACGTGTAATTTAAAACAAAAAACAATGAAAGAATACCTATTGCAAAAATTGGAGTTGGATAAATCGCACTAACGTCAAAGGAATACCTGTCAGAAGGCATCAGCGGAACTTTTAAGATTAATGCAATTATGATAGATACAATAATAGCTACAATATAGGCCAGAATTATATCATAATAACCGATTGTTATATTAGCAAGACCGTAAACATTAGCAAGTGATGCTGAGTTTACAGTAAAATGAACTAACTCAAACATATTAAGACTCCCTCTTATATTATAATATATAATTTTATAATCGAAAAAATATATAAATGTTATGACTTAAAAATTATAAATAAAAACATTAATATGGTTAAATTAATAAAATAAAAATTTTTAAAAGATTATAAAATATATTAACCCCGAAATAGTTAATTTATTAAATTTTAAATATTAATAGATAAGTATGATTGAAATAAAACACATTCAAGTTAATACAAATAATATAGAAAAATTAAAAAAGTAATAATGAAAACTTCAAAAATCCAAAAGTGACATGTTAAAAATAAGATTAGTGGAAACCGCATCCACTGCAGGTTTCACATTTTTCTTCTTCTAAAGGATTATACTGTTTATCCTCTTGTAAAGTAGCTGAAATGAAATATTGATCCATTTCGTTTTTATTTTTTAAAACAGGTGAAAGTCCTTTGAATTCACATCTGATGTCACCAGTTCCACCAATATCTACAAGAATTGGTTCACCTATTTTGAATCTTTTAAAGTAACCTTCAACCTCATCCTTCAAATTTCCTGGAATTCTGAAGTTAAAAGATAAAATATTATTTTCTTTCATTTTTAAACCAACATATTTTTGGTCTATTTCATAATTTAATCCTAATTGTTTTTTGAAAATGACATTATTACCAATATCTGATGTAGACATAATTATAATCTCCGAAATATTTTAGTTACATAAAGTTAGTTTTTTATCATATATAAATATTATAGACAAAGCAAACTTGATTTCACAAGGCCACTAAAAAAAGAAATATATTATTTTTTATAATTTATTTGAATGTTATTTGACGGCAATATCTGAGTAATATTTTGCAAAAAGTTGTTCATAGAATCTTTCAAGCACTGTGTCTTCCGGTTCAAATTTCTGTACCTTATCTGCAATAAGATCCATTTCTTTTATCCCATCATCCCAGCCAATATTTCGGGTTTTTATCAAAACACCAATAAATACTCCCCGTGCATAATATGCGTTAGCATCTTCTGGAAAATCCTTTAACCAATTTTCAACCACTTCTGACATGGCATCAAAGTCATCTGCCTTGAATTCCCTCATGAAATCCATTGCATACCTTGATGAAGAGTTTTCGCTTTTACCTTTTTTGCCTAATTTTGTCAACATCAATAAAACATCCTCATATCCCTAATTAAACTTTATTAAAAAGACATATAAATCCGTTTCTTTAAAAAATTTTAACCTAAAAACACGACCAATTTTTTTAAAAACAGACAATTTATAATGAATTATCACGATTTTTAATAACATTTATATAAAGTGTTATATATAATTATTATATGTTATAGATTTAAGGTGTTAAGTATGAATGAATATAATAAAGATATTGGAAACAGAGTTAAAGAATTAAGAGAACTTTCTGATATTTCAGTACAAGATATCGCACAGGAATTGAATGTTGATGTGCAGACATACACCCAATACGAAACTGGAGAAGTTGATATTCCTGCCAGTTTCCTTTACGAAATTGCTAATATTTTCCAAGTAGATTTAAGTTTACTTTTAACTGGTGAAGAAAGTAGAATGAGCATCTTTGACGTTACACGTGCAGAAAAAGGTGTTTCTATTGACAGAAGAAAAGAGTATAAATACAAAAATTTATGTTCCAAATTTATTCATAAAAAAGCGGAAACATTTTTAGTAACAGTAGACCCAAAAGAAAATGCCATTCCTTCACTGAACGCACACCCTGGCCAGGAATTTAATTATATCCTCGAAGGAAGTGTTAAACTTTACATTCACAATAATGAAATTATTTTAAATGAAGGAGATTCAATATTTTTTGACTCAAGCCATAGACACGCTATGGTTGCGCTTAATGATAAACCGGCTAAGTTCATAGCCATATTAATGTAGAAGGTAATAAAATGACATCGGTAATAGGAGATTTTGTTGAAAGAGTTGATTTTAACTCTTATGAGGATTTTTTTGAAAATTTTAAATTAAAGTATGATGATGATTTCAATTTCGGTTTTGATGTAGTGGACAAATATGCCGAAATCGACCCGGATAAAATTGCATTAATTTGGACTAATGATGATGAAGAAAAGCATACATTCACTTTCAAGGACATGAAAGAGTATTCCAATAGAACTGCAAATCTATTTAAAAGTTTAGGCATTAAAAAAGGCGATTGTGTAATGCTTACATTAAAAAATAGATATGAATGGTGGTTCTGTATGGTGGCTTTGCACAAAATCGGTGCAATAGCTATTCCTGCAACCCACATGTTGAAACTTCACGATATCGATTTCAGATTAAGAGAAGCAAACGTGAAATGTGTAGTATCTGTTGAAGAGGACTCTTTACTTCCAGATTATGAAGAAGCAGAAAAAGAATTAGGTATTGACTTGAAAAAGCTTGTAATTGAAACCGACAGAGACGGATGGATTAATTTCAATGAAGCAATTAAGGAACAAAGCCCTGTATTTGAAAGGCCTGAAGGCGATGAAAAAACCTATGCAGAAGATATATTCCTAATATATTTCACATCAGGAACAAGCGGACTTCCTAAAATGGTTTCACATAAACATACCTATGCATTAGGACATATTCCAACAGCAAAATACTGGCAAAATGTAGTTGAAGATGGACTTCACCACACTGCAGCAGATACAGGATGGGGAAAAGCTGTTTGGGGAAACATATATGGCCAATGGATCAGTGGAACAGCCATATTCATTTACGATTATGTAAGGTTCAACGGAATAAAATTGCTTGAAAAGATTATTGAAAACAAGGTAACAACATTCTGTGCACCACCTACAATCTATAGATTCCTAATTAAAGAAAAAATCGAAGGATATGACTTTTCAAACATAAGCTATGTTGCAACAGCAGGTGAACCGCTCCCACCAGAAGTTTCCAGAAGATTCAGGGAAATTTCCGGCTTGACTATTAAGGAAGGATTCGGTCAAACCGAAACTACATTGTCAATCGGTACATTCATATGGCTGGAAGCTAAAGAAGAATGTCTTGGAAAACCTTCCCCATTATTTGATTTGCAGATATTGGACGAAAATGATGAAAAAGTAGAGATAGGTGAAAAAGGAGAGCTCTGCTTTAAATTGGAAGATGGACCAAATCCAGGATTATTTAAAGACTATGTAAACGATGAAGTGAAATACAAACAGCAAATCCATGACGGATACTACCACTGCGGAGATACCGCATGGATGGATGAAGAAGGATATATTCATTTCGTTGGAAGAAACGATGACATAATCAAATCATCAGGATATCGTATTGGACCTTATGAAGTGGAAAGTGCAGTGTTATCACACGAAGCAGTTACAAACTGTGCAATTACAGGTTACCCTGATGAGGTCAGAGGCCAAATCGTAAAGGCAACAATTATATTGCAGCCAGGCTATGAGCCATCTGATGAACTTACAAAAGACATACAAAATCATGTTAAACGTGTTACAGCCCCTTATAAATACCCAAGAATGATTGAATATGTAGATGAAATTCCAGAAACAATCAGTGGTAAAATAAGAAGGGTGGAAATTAGAGATAACGATCAAAATCAGTAGGAGATAAAATGGCAGATGAAGATATATCTTTTCCTGTAATTAACATAGAAGAATGCAAGGGATGTCAAAGATGCATAACTGGATGTCCTCAAAATGCAATTCTTTTATCACAAGACATGAATAATGCAGGATATCAATACGCTTATTATAGTGGAAATGGCTGTACAGGATGTAAAGACTGTTACTTTACCTGTCCGGAGCCATTAGCACTTGAAGTACATCAATACAAAAAAGTTGTTGATGATGAAGTGAGTAAAATGATTAAAGCTAAAGTAGCTAATAAAGGAGGAGAATAAATGAGTAATCAAATGGTTAAAGGAAATACAGCTGTTGTTATTGGTGCAATGTATGCTGGCTGTGACTGTTTCTTTGGATACCCTATTACTCCTGCAAGTGAAATATTACATGAAGCATCAAAATACTTCCCGATGGTTGGAAGAAACTTCGTTCAGGCAGAAAGTGAAGAAGCTTCAATCAACATGGTTTATGGTGCATCAGGTACAGGCCACAGAGTTATGACATCCTCATCAGGCCCAGGTATCAGTTTAATGCAGGAAGGATTTACATTTCTTGCAGGTGCTGAATTGCCTGCTGTAATTGTAGACATCATGAGAGCAGGACCTGGACTTGGAAATATCGGACCTGAACAGGGAGACTATAATCAGATTGTTAAAGGTGGAGGTCATGGAAACTATAAAAATATAGTTTTAGCTCCAAACAGTGTTCAGGAAATGTGTGACTTGACAATGAAAGCATTTGAACTTGCAGATAAATGGAGAAACCCTGTAGTTGTTTTAGCAGACGGTACTTTAGGTCAAATGGCAGAACCGTTAGAATTCCCTAAAGAAGCAATAGAACCTAAGAATAATAAACCTTGGGCTGTTAAAGGAACTGAAGAAACCATGGACAATCTTATCACATCCATTTTCAATGACTTTAATGATTTGGAAGATTTCAACTACAAGCTTCAGGAAAAATATGCTAAAATTGATGCTGAAGAAGTTATTTTTGAAGAATATAAAGTTGAAGATGCAGAAATCGTTTTGGTTTCATACGGAATCAGTTCAAGAATTGCAAGATCCGCTGTTGACAAAAGCCGTGCAAACGGACTTAAAGTTGGTCTTTTAAGACCTATCACATTATCTCCTTTCCCAACTGAAAGAATTAAAGAACTTTCAGACAAAGGAGTCAGTTTCATTTCAGTTGAAATGAGTAACGGCCAGTTATTAGCTGACGTTCAGTTTGCAGCATTAAGAAAAGAAGATACGCACCTCGTTAACAGAATGGGTGGAAACTTAATTGAACTGAAACATGTTCTTGCAAAAATCTATGAAATAGCCGGATTTGAAGATGAGACTTTAGATACTTCCGAGAGAAGTGAAGAAAAAGCTAGTCCAAATATTATTGATTAAGGATGTGGAAAAATGAATATTGAAGATTTAAAAAACAATAAAGATTATGAATTGCAAATACGTAGAAATCCACAATCCCTTTTAGAAGAATATCCAAGAAAAGGAACCAATATCAAATCAACTCACTACTGTGCAGGTTGTGGACATGGAATTTTACATAAATTAATAGCTGAATGTATGGATGAACTCGGAATCCAGGAAAGATGTGTTATGATTTCTCCTGTCGGATGTTCAGTATACGCTTATTTCTATTTTAACTGCGGAAACTTCCAGACCGCTCACGGAAGAGCACCTGCAGTAGCTACAGGTATTTCAAGAGCTGAAGACAATGCAATTGTAATGAGTTATCAGGGCGACGGAGATTTAGCTTCAATCGGATTGAACGAAACATTACAGGCTGCAAACAGAGGAGAAAAAATTGCAGTATTTTTCGTAAACAATACTGTTTATGGAATGACCGGAGGACAGATGGCTCCAACAACTTTGATTGGTGAAAAAACAGTAACATGTCAAACCGGAAGAGATCCAGATTACACAGGACACCCTACACATATGTGCGAGTTAATTAACACATTAAAAGCACCTGTATTTATTGAAAGGGTATCTCTTGCAAATCCATTAAAAATCAGACTTGCCAAATTCGCAATCAAACAGGCACTGACAGTTCAAAAAGAAGGAAAAGGATATTCATTTGTTGAAGTATTATCACCTTGTCCTACTAACTTAAAGCAAGATGTTAAAAGTGCTCAAAAATTCATTGAAGAACAGATGGAAAAAGAATTCCCTGTTAAAAACTTCAGAAGTGATTTATACAATAAAAAACCTGTCGTAAGACCTGCCAGTGATTTTTCAACAGAATCCCTTGATAAAATATTTAATGTTAATAGAAATGATGATTCAGGTTATGTTGATGATGAAATCAAACCTGTAAGCATCAAGGTTTCAGGATTCGGTGGACAGGGAGTATTAAGTGCAGGACTTACAATTGCTGAGGCCGCATGTGCTGAAGGAAGACATGTGTCCTGGTATCCAAGTTACGGACCTGAACAGAGAGGTGGAAAATCAAACTGTTCTGTTGTAATTTCCAACGAAACCATCGGAACACCAGTAGTTGATGATATTGATATCCTCATTGCATTGAATAAACCTTCCCTAGAGCAATTCTCACAGGATGTAAAAGAAGGTGGAATCATTCTTTACGATGCAAAAATTGGTGAATTTGAAAGTGACAGGAACGTGAAAGTCATTCCAATGCCTTGTGTTGACATTGCAGAAGAACATGGAAATGCAAGAACCGCAAATACTGCACTTTTAGGTGCATTAACAGAATTAACTGATGTATTGAAAAGTGAATCTTACGAAAATGCTATTAAAGCAATGTTTGCTTCCAAACCTAAAGTTATCGATGTAAATATCGATGTTTTACATGCGGGAGCACAATGGATTAAAGACAATTCCCAGTAGCGTGATTTAATGACATACAAACAAAATGCTAAAAAATATATAGAAGATTACGGTTTAGGCATAGGAGATAAAATCAAAGTAAATAAAGAGGATATCTCCTATACAGGTATTTTACTTGACAGACCTGAAGATGCTGATGACGGATATTTGGTTTTAAAGTTATCCAGCGGTTATAATATCGGTGTAGCTATTGAAAATACCACTGCAGAACTTTTAGAAAAAGGTGAAAAACCAAAAATCGGATTTGGAGAAAGTGAAATCCCGATTGATGAATCCAAACAGAACATTTCAATCGTATCAACAGGAGGTACTGTCTCATCAGTTATCGATTACAGAACCGGAGCTGTGCATCCTGCATTTACAGCATCTGATTTGGTAAAAGCAAACCCTGAATTATTGGATTATGCCAACTACAATGTAAAGGCATTATATAATATTTTAAGTGAAAACATGAAACCCGAATACTGGGTTAAAGCTGCAGAAGAAATAGCTAATGATATTACAGAAGGTGCTGATGGTGTTGTAATCGCACATGGTACCGATACAATGCATTATACTTCCGCAGCATTGAGTTTTATGTTGAAAACACCTGTTCCTATTATTATAACAGGAGCACAAAGAAGTTCCGACAGGCCTTCAAGTGATGCTAACATTAACCTAATTGATTCTGTGATTGCGGCAAAGTCCGACATTGCCGAAGTATGTGTTTGTATGCACGGAAGTTTAAATGATCAGTTTACCTATCTGCACAAAGGTACAAAGGTCAGGAAAATGCACACATCCAGAAGAGATACATTCAGAAGCATTAACGCTCAGCCAATAGCTAAAATTGAAAACAAAGAAGTTAACATCAATCCTGATTATTCATACACAAAACGTGGAGAAAACGAACTGGAATTGAAAACAGACATCGAAGATAAAGTAGGATTCATCAAGAGTTTTCCTGGAATTTCTGAAGAGTTCATTGAATATCATATTGATAAAGGATATAAAGGCCTTGTCATTGAAGGAACAGGTCTTGGACACGTTCCAAATAATCTGATTGACTCATTTAAAAGGGCTCGTGATGAAAATATTCCAGTGATAATGACTTCACAATGTCTTTACGGAAGAGTTAACATGAACGTTTATTCCACAGGACGTGAAATTCTGGATGCTGGAGTAATATCAGGTCTTGACATGACTCCTGAAACCACATACGTAAAATTATGCTGGGCATTAGGTCAAAGCGGCGATTACTCAGAAGTTAAAGAGATTATGCATGAAAATATTGCAGGTGAATTTTCTAAAAAATCTTCTATTAAGGATTTCTTGAATTAAGGTGATAACATGGATTACAATGAATTAGGATTAAAAATGGGACTTGAAATTCACCAACAATTAAACAGTGAGCATAAATTATTCTGTCCATGTAAAACAGAACTTGTTGATGATGATTACAGTGAACTGATTCAAAGAAAATTAAGACCAACACAATCTGAACTTGGAGAAATTGACAGGGCAGCTCTCCAGGAATCCTTAAGAGGTCTTAATTTCAAATATGAAAACTTTGAAAAACATACCTGTCTTGTTGAAAACGATGATGAACCACCGCACAGTTTGAATGAAGAAGCCTTAGACATCTGTATTACTATTGCATGTTTGATGAATATGCATATTGTGGATGAATTCCATACAATGAGAAAACAGGTTATTGATGGAAGTAACACAGGAGGATTTCAAAGAACAGGTATGGTTGCAACTGACGGATATCTGGACACTCCATATGGAAGAGTTGTCATTGAAAGTTTAGGTCTTGAAGAGGATGCTGCAAGAAGAATAGAAACCACAGACGAATTTACCGAATTCAGGTTAGACAGATTAGGTATTCCTCTTGCTGAAATTACAACAGACCCTTCAATGCATGATCCCGCACAGGTACGTGAAGTTGCATATATGCTTGGACAGATTTTAAGAAGTACCAATGTTAAAAGAGGTCTTGGAACAATCAGACAGGATTTAAATATTTCCATTGCCGAAGGTGCTCGTGTTGAAATCAAGGGTGTTCAGGATTTAGATTTAATGGCAGAAATCGTGGAACGTGAAGTTCAAAGACAATTAGTATTAATTGACATTAAAAAAGAGCTTGAAAAGAGAAATGCTGAAGTATTAGACGAAATTCATACTTTAGATGAACTCTTTGAAGATACTGAATCCAAAATATTGAAATCTGCCCAAACAATTAAAGCAGTTGTTTTAAAAGGTTATGATTCTTTAATTGGTCGTGAAGTACAGCCTGGCAGAAGATTCGGTACTGAAATTGCAAGCTATGCTAAAAAACGTGGTGTTTCAGGTATATTCCACTCAGATGAATTGCCTGCTTACGGAATCACACAGGATGAAGTTGATAAAGTAACTGATTTCCTAAATATCGGTGCCGATGATGCCTTCATTATTGTAGCTCATGATGAAGATATTGCAATATCCGCTTTAGAGGAAGTTAAAAGAAGAGCTGAACTGGCTTTGGACGGTGTTGTTGAAGAAACAAGAAAAGCACTTGATGACGGAAACACCGAATACATGAGACCGCTTCCTACTGCAAACAGGATGTATCTTGAAACTGACATTCCATTATTCAAGATTACTCAGGATAGAATTGAACCTATTGCAAACAATTTACCTGAACTTCCTGACGTCAAGCAAGCAAGAATCATTGAAGAATACAAATTAAGTGAAGATCTGGCTACACAGCTTGTCAAAAGACAGGAAGCAGACACCTTTGAAGCAATTTTAAAAGATGTTAATGTGGATGCAACGCCTGTAGCTTCACTTCTTGCATATGATTTACGTGAAATCAAAAGGGAAGGACACGATGTTACAGTATTAACATTAGACCACTTTAAAGGAATATTTACTCTTTTAGCTGAAGGTAAAATTGCAAAAGACAGCGTACGTAAATTAGCTATTGAAACCATAAAAACACCAGACACTGAAATATCTGAAATTGCAGAAAAAAGCAATTTAACCATGCTCAGTGAAGATGATGTTGCCGAAATCATTGCAGGAATTGTTCAAAACAATGAATCAATGGTTAAGGAACGTCAAATGGGCGCCATGGGTCCTTTAATGGGAATGTGTATGAAAGAACTTAAAGGAAAAGCCGATGGTGGAATAGTTAATAAAATCGTTCGTGAAGAAATTCAAAAATTAATATAAAACTCTATAAAAGAGTTTTATTAACTTATTTTTTTAAGTCATGATATGCTGAAGTTGCTGCAACCGCTCCTTCGCCGCATGCTACAACCCACTGTTTCAGGCCAACACAGACATCACCGATTGCATATACATAATCAACATTCGTTTTCTGCTCCTTATCAATTATGATATGTCCGGATTCATCCAAATCAACACCTAACTGGTCAGCGAGTTCTGTGTGAGGGATATATCCTACACTTATGAATATGCCGCTGATAGGTAAGTCAGTCAGTTCTCCGGTTTGCGTGTCCTTTAAAACGACACTTTCAACAAGCATGTCACCTTTAATTTCTTCAACAACTGCATTATAGATTACATTAATGCCTTCCTCATGAATCTGGTCCTGCAAGTGCTTTTGGGCTCTGAATTCATCTCTTCTGTGAACCAATGTAACATTGGCTCCCAGGTTATTCAGGTATAAGGCTTCCTGAAGGGCGCTGTTTCCTCCGCCCACCATGATTATGTCTCTTCCCTGGAAGAAAAATCCGTCACAGGTTGCACAGTAGCTGACTCCTTTTCCCTTGAATTCATCTTCTCCTTTTGCATTCAGTTCCCTGTGGGAACTTCCAGTAGCAAGAATCACAGTTTTAGATAGATAGGAATCCTTGTCCGTTTTAATCGTGAACCGGTATTCATCGTCATTTTTTATGATTTCCGATACGTTTTCATTTTCATGAAGATTACAGTTCTTTATTGCCTGCTCTTTCATTTTTTCAACAAGTTCCAGACCTGAAATATTATCAAAACCAGGATAGTTTTCCATTTGAGGAACTTCACGGCCGATTCCTCCGGCAAGACCCTTATCAAGAATTAGGTTTTTCGTTCCCTGACGTCCAGCATAAATACCTGCTGTTAGACCGCCAGGTCCCGCACCCACTATTACAATATCATATTTTTCCATAATTACACAACAGTATTATAATAATGCCTTAATGGCCTCTTTAACGTCACCTAAATCTTCAGTTGGTTCAAATCTTTGAACAACATTACCTTCACGGTCAACTAAAAATTTGGTGAAATTCCATTTTATATCATTATTGTCCTTATAATGTCTGTCAACAGCTTTTAAAACCAATTTAAGTTTTGTTGCTCCTTTACCAGTAATATCTTTAAATGGCTGTTCGTTTTTAAGATATTCGTATAATGGATCTGCATTTTCACCGTTTACATCAATCTTATCAAATATTTTATAAGGAACTAACCATTTGTTACGGCAGACCTCAGCGATTTCTTCAGTTGATCCTGGAGCCTGTTTACCGAATTGGTTGCATGGGAAATCCAAGATTTCAAAACCTTCTTCGTTGAATTCAGCATATATTTCATTTAATTCTGTGTATTGTGGAGTAAAACCACATTTAATTGCTGAATTAACAATCAACAACACTTTTCCTTCATATTCACTTAAGGAAACCATGTTTCCTTCACCATCTTTTACTTCAAAATCATATACTGACATAGTTTTATCCCCCTATTATTTTAATTAGGACTTGATTTTATTATGTAAAATGGAGATATATAAATATTGTTAAAATTTAGGATAACCTAAAAAAATGAAAAGCTTTATATACCATGAAATCTAACATTAATACAAGTGATGTAAAGTTTAGGATAACCTAAAAATAACATTGCTTTGACATACATTATTGTCCATATAACTCTTCAAATATATTAAATTAGTTTTACACAATTTTCTAATTTAATAACTCGGAAAATTATATCTGCCAAATAAGATTTTCCAACGTACAGGTGTTTAATGTGCGATTGAACACCTCATATTATCTCTTTTTTAAAAAATTCTTATAGGAATATTAAATATTTTTCACTTCGAAATAATCTTAAAATAAAACATTAAAAGTATAATAAAGTGCTTAAACAGATTTTAATGAATTATTCTATCAAATGAACACTCCTATTTTTTCAATTAATAAAAAAAATATCAAAATTAAGGAATGCTAAAATCAAATTTTTTCAATGTTGATTTTTAGTATATAACGATTAAAATAAATATGTTATAAATGATTAAATTTAATAAAAACGAAAATATTTTTAATATTTATTTATATAAATAATTTTAAAGTAATATAATAATAAAATAAACTATTTATGATTAATAATAAAAAAATTAATA
The DNA here is from genome assembly GCA_017434555.1 of Methanobrevibacter sp. Lineage (GTDB taxonomy): Archaea > Methanobacteriota > Methanobacteria > Methanobacteriales > Methanobacteriaceae > Methanocatella. Next base: position 34,729 of record JAFRFB010000024.1, read on the forward strand.
GTAATAATCGATAATAAAATAAATTAATATCAATAAAAAACTTTATTAATTCATTTTTAAATACTATATAAAAAGGAGGTGAAAATATAAAGAGATGGTTAATTTTATTAATTTTCATATGCTTTTTAGCGATTCCATGCGCATCTGCTGAAAATGTAACCATTGACAATACAATGTCAATACAGGATGCAGTCGACAGCGTGCAGGATAGTGACACTATCTATCTGACTCCTGGAATATATACTGAATCAGGCATAAAAATTGATAAAAATATTACGTTACAAGGAATGGGAAATACAAGTGACATAATAATAGATGGTAATCATGCTAATACGATTATTTTAGTCAATTCTGTTTCAAAAGTCAAATTCTTCAACATTACCTTCATCAACGGAAAAGCTCCCGAATACGGTGGTGCAATACACTCAGAATTAGGTGGGCAAATCTACGTTGACAGTTGTGACTTTATCAACAATACTGCAGGACATAACGGAGGAGCTATTGATATTGCTGGAGAACAGCACAGAATTAAATGGCAAGTATTTACAAATTACGGATTTTTAAATGCTACAAATTGTAATTTCATCAATAATAAAGCCGGACACGATGGAGGTGCGCTCGCCACATACTGGGGAAACTCATATGTTTACAATTCTTATTTCACCCAAAATTATGCAGAACGTGATGGAGGAGCACTTCGTGTAGGAATATATTCAACAACAACTACTGAAAACTGTACCTTTGACAACAACACTGCAAAAGAATGGGGAGGAGCTCTTTATAACTGGCCTGGTGAATTAACTGTTAACAACTGTACCATTTCAAATAATTATGCAGGTACACAGGGTGGAGCCATGATTACATCCGGACCGCTTACAGTTACCAATTCAAAAATCACAAACAATAAAGCTGAAAGAATGGGTGGTGTAATATTTATTGCAGAGGAGACTCCACATATTCCATCAACCGTTGTATTTGAAAACAACATTATTGAAGGAAATACTGCAAAACGTGGATCTTTAGTTTATGTTGATGAAACAACTGCAATAGCAACCAATTTCAATGGGAACTCATGGGATATCGACCCGACAAGCGATGACTGGGCTAAAGCATTTATTACAAATGACTTAATTGACATGCCTACTCAATTCATCGATGATGCTGGTAATTTAATTAAAGTAATTCCTAAAGAAATAGCAGAAGAAACTACCCCACATGTTCCTCAAGAAAAACCTGATCACAATCCGCTTCCAGAAATTGAAAATACAACTGAACCGACTAAGGATATTATTGAAAATACGACAGAAAATGATGTAGTTGATAACACAACACAAACTAATAATACTGAGGTTATCAATGAAAATACAAACACAGAAAGTGAAACAAACAATCCAACAAATATCATTGAAGAAATTGTAGAAGCTGTTGAAGAGGTAATTGATAACGTTAACATACAAAGCAATTCGACTTCAACAAACATTGAAAACAATAATATCGGTTTAAGTGAAACTCCAATTTCCAGTCAGGAAAGCGCTGATACCGCATCTGAAAACGGTGCCGATGATTCAAAAACCGCACACGAAATTACAAAAAATGATGTTGCTAAAAAAACTACAACATCCCCGATTCCTTATGTAATTGCTATAATTGCGATTTTAGCAATTCTTGTATACGGATATACCAGATATAATAAAAATGATGATTAAATTCATCACTTTTTTTCTTTTTTTAAAAATTGAACCTTTATAATTCTTGTTTTTTAAAAAAAATACTGATTTTAAGATAATTTTATATAATGTATTCACCCAATAATTAAAAGGTGATAATTTGAATAAATTAGATGACATTATAGTTACAAGAGCAATTATCGAAGAATATATGAATGATTTGTTGGATTATACCGATATCGACGTTGCAATCGGCGGCGGAGGACCATCAGGAATAACAGCAGGATACTACCTTGCAAAAGCAGGATATAAAGTAGCATTATTTGAACGCAAACTCTCCATAGGAGGAGGAATGTGGGGAGGAGGAATGATGTTTAACAAAATCGTTGTTCAAGAAGAAGGAAAAAGAATTCTTGACGAGTTTGACATCAGCTACAAAGAATATCAGGAAAATTACTATACAGTGGACTCAATCGAATGCACATCAACACTTACTTCCAAAGCAACGAAAGCAGGCCTCAAAATATTTAATTTAATGAGCATTGAAGACTTGATGGTGCGTGAAAATGGAATTAATGGAGTAGTACTTAACTGGAGTTCAGTTGAGATGTCTGGGCTTCATATAGATCCATTGACTGTTAGATCAAAAGCAGTTATCGATGCTACAGGCCATCCATTAGAAATCATAAAAATTGTCCAGGAAAAAATGGAAGAAGATTTAAACACTAAAACCGGTAAAATAATGGGTGAAAAATCAATGTGGGCAGATAAGGCTGAAGGCAAAATATTAGACAATGTAAATGAAGTATATCCCGGATTATATGTTACGGGCATGGCTGCTAATGCAGTTCATGGATCTCAACGTATGGGACCTATCTTTGGAGGCATGTTACTGTCCGGAGAATATGTGGCCAAACTAGTCGCTGAAGACTTAGAAAAAAGAAAATAATTAATTAAAAAATTACCGTCACCATTAAATTTAAATCAGCCATATCTTTCAGATAAAAACATATAAACAAAAAATGCAATGACTAAAACAACTATAACCGGCAATAACCACATGAATATTTTTAATATGACTACAGCAACCAAAATTGCTATAATAATAAATGCTAAATCTCTAAGTTCCATGTGATTTTATTTTATTTTCAATACTATATAAAGTTTTGATACAAAGTATAATAAATGAAAAAAACCAAAAATAATAATATAATATTTTGGAGCATAATATGACAATTATAGTAGTTAATAATAAAGGCCAATATAACCATAGAATTCAGCGTAGTTTACAATATCTCAAAATTGAATCCGAACTGGTTTCAAATAATTTAAGCATAGAAGAAATTGAAGCTAAAAACCCAATTGGATTAATTTTAGGAGGCGGTCCTTCAATTGAAGGAGCGGGCAACAGTGAAGAATACATAAAGCATTTCGATATACCGATTTTAGGAATATGTTTAGGCCATCAATTAATTGCTAAAACCTATGGTGGAGATGTTGCTACATCAAATACTGAAAGTTATGCTCAAGTTAAAATTAATATTAATAATGATGAAAATTTATTTGAAGGTCTAGCACCAGAAATGGAAGTTTGGTCTTCACATAAAGATGAAGTTAAAAGCATTCCAGAGGAATTTGAAATTTTAGCTAATTCAAAATTATGTGATATCGAATCCTTTAAACATAAAGACAAGGATGTATATGGAATACAATTCCACCCAGAAGTACATCATACCCCTAAAGGATCACAGATATTTGAAAATTTTTATAAAATATGTAAAAAATAGGTGTAATAATGATTGACAACGCAGAAGACTTAGCACAAAAAGCACAAGATAATAAAGCTGGATTAAAAAAACAGTATGTTAACATAGAAATTGGTGATGAAGAATATGGATTTAGAATTTCAGGAATTGGAGCTAAATCCGTAAAATTAGAAAAATTCGTTAAATATGATGAAATATTCGAAGCTATTGAAGCGGGCAATGATAACGGATTAGAAGCTATGATTAAACAAATCATCGAAGATTACGAAGAAGAAGACGAAGAAGAATAAGTGATTATAATGTTAAGTCCAAAAGAATTTATTGATGACGCAGTTCAAAAAATTAAAGACCAAATTGGTGATGAAAAAGCCATTATTGCACTTTCCGGTGGAGTAGACAGTTCAGTATGTTCTGTACTGGTTCAGGAAGCTATTGGCGATAACTTAACTGCTGTTTTTGTAGACCATGGTCTTTTAAGAGAAGGGGAAGTTGAACAAGTTACAAATACTTTCAAAGACAGATTAAACTTTAAATTTATCGATGCTTCTGACGAGTTCATGGATCAGCTCGCTGGCGTTGAAGACCCTGAAGAAAAAAGAAAAATCATCGGAAGAGTATTCATTGAAGTATTTGAAAGAGAAGCAATAAAATCAGGTGCTAAATTCTTAGTTCAAGGTACAATTGCACCGGATTGGATTGAAAGTGATGGAAAAATCAAATCACACCATAACTTAGCTCTTCCAAGCGGAATGGAATTGGAATTATGTGAACCTATCCGTGATTTATACAAAGATGAAGTAAGAGAAATAGGTGATGAATTAGACTTACCGAAAACTACAGTTTACAGACAACCTTTCCCTGGACCTGGACTTGGTGTTAGAGTCATTGGGGACTTGACAAGAGAAAACGTTGAAATCTGTAGAAAAGCGAATAAAATCGTCTGTGATGAAGTTGAAAAAGCAGGTCTTGATGAAGAAGTATGGCAATACTTTGCTGTATTAACCGACAGTAAAGCCACCGGTGTAAAAGGAGACCAAAGAGACTTTGGATACCTGGTTATTGTAAGAATCGTTAATTCAGTAGATGCAATGACCGCTTACGTTCCACAATTGCCTTGGGATGTAGTCCAAACAATCTCCAAAAGAATAACTTCTGAAATCTCAGAAGTAACTCATGTTGCTTTATCAATAAGTGATAAACCACCTGCAACTATCGAATTTTGTTAAACAAGAGATTTAATCTCTTAACTTTTTTTATTTATTATGATAACATCTAAAAATGCTTATTTAGCCAAATTAACAGAACAAATACAAATGAAGTCTGTTAAAGTTGGAAAAAATCTTGAAGGAAGTACACCACCATCAGTTTTTATCGGAAGATGGTCTTATCCTAAAGTTTATGCCGGACCTATGATGGTAGGTGAAGCCGGCGATACATCAATCATGGATTCACCGGAATCATGGATTGGCCAGAACAAACAGCAGGAAGACATTATAAATTATCGTATGAACCTCGTTCGTGGAAAACAGCTGATTAAAATCGATGATTTGGAAAATCCCTTTGTTGAAAAACTTCAGGATATATCCCTTGCATCAACATCAATTGACAGTGAAGCCACTTTTGGAAAAACCCCGACAGGATCAATGCTGAGCGAAGACAGCATGCCCCATGGCCCAAGTGCAGTTATTGAAAAATTTGACATTGATGCTGTTAGATGGGATAAGCAGCTTGAAAAGACATTTTATGATACTGATTTAAAAGCAGGAGATGCGGTTGTAAATCTCCACAATAAAGATGTGCCTTTCTCAGCGATGCAAAAAGCATTTTCTGTTGGTGCTATCGGAACCAAGAACAAAAGAAAACTGGTGCCAACCAGATGGTCAATTACTGCCTGCGATTCAACTCTGGCGGACAGATTCCTAAAAGAAGTTAGAAAATTCGAACAGCTTGATACATATAGAGTTTATGAATTTGGAAGCTTCAATAACTATTATATAATAATATTAACCCCAACAGAATGGCAATATGAATGGTATGAAGCTTTTATCAAGATTATGTACAATGAAGAATTGATATATTCTGATTATGAAACCAATGGAGGTAAAAAAGAATATTCTATTGTTGGCGGATGTTATTATACTGCAAAGATGGCTGTTCTGGACTATTTGATGAAAATCAAAAAGCAGTCAGGACTGATAATATTAAGGGAAGCATATGAAGGTTATGTTCCGCTAGGAGTATTCAATGTCAGGGAAAATATCAAAGAAGCTATGCAAAAACCATATAAAGAATTTGAAACATTAGAAGAATCATTAAAATACGGCGGAACGAAATTAAGAATACCTATAAAGAAATATGTAAAGCAGGGGACGTTGCTTAATGAAATGCTCCATACAAAACAGACAACTTTAGATATGTACTTTAAAAAATGATACTATGCAATTTGAATTCAAAACTCCAAAAGACGAAACCCTTAAAATAATGTCTGATGTCGCATCAGGAAAACTGACAGATACTGATTTTGAGGATAAATGTGAAAAAAGAGTCTGTGATTTGACAAATGCAGAATATGCAAAAGTAACCTCAAGCGGCAACAACAGTATTTTTGTTGCTTTAAGTTCCGTTAAGGGAGATGTCATAATTCCGGATCAGGGAGGATGGCATGGATTTAAACAGATTGCAAAATTCCTGAATAAAAATATAATAATGCTTGAAACTGATTTGGGTTTAATAAATCCTAATGAACTGGATGATATGGACATTTCTGATGATTCAGCTTTAATATTTACAAGCTTTGCAGGTTATTCCGGCGAACAGGACGTCAAATCAATTTTTAAATACTGTAAAAATAATGGAATTACAACAATACAGGATGCATCAGCAGGAATCGGCGATGAAAAAGGAGTTTTAGGTAACTGTAAATATTCAGACATTGTCATTGCATCAACTGGTCAGCCTAAGATAATTAATGTAGGGCACGGAGGATTTATCGCCACGACTTATGAAAATATTTTCAAGGAATCATCACTTCCATTAAAATTAAGCAAAACCAATGAAATTATTTCAAGTGGTATATATGAGGAACTTAAAAGCGTTAGTGAAAACTTACAAGTTACATTAAATGCAACAGAGTATCTAAAAAAATACATACCTAACACAATACATGCCAAAAAAAGAGGCGTCAATTTAATTATTCCTAACGATAATCCTAAGGAAAAAACTTGGGAACTGAAAAAGGAATTGCCAATAAACAAAAGCGGATTTATCAACAAATGTCCAAATTATAACCGGGTAAAAACAAAAGCAATTTCAATTGAAATTAAAAACCTTAATTACAACTGCCTTAAAAAAGAGCATTTGGATGAGATAATCCGGACAGTTAATAATCTACAGTAAGTTTGGATATTCTGTCAATCAAAATATCCTCAACATCCATAATGTTTAACTCATCATCACTAATGGAATAGATTTCCTTTAATTTTTCAACGTCTGCAACTAAAACACTATCATCCAAATCAAAAAATGAAGATAACTCTGATGTATAATCATCACAATCAATCAATATTGCACATAAATTCATTTTGCCTTCCTTAAGACCCAACAAGTCAAAGGCCTTGGAAATCTGGCGCTGGGCCGAACACCTGAGACAAATTTCAACACTCAAATCATTGGCAAGGTTTTCACCACGTTCAAAAGCCAAAAAAGCCTGATTGACACCATGTTCAATGTGGCGTTTGCCTGCAACTGCATCGGCATTCAACAATTGAATGATTTCTGAATCTTTTTTGATTGAATTGATTTGATTTAAAGTTTCGCCAACTGATGAAATATCTCCTTTAAATCCTAAAATCTGCAAATCCATAAATAACTTACTCCTGAAGTAATCTATTTACACCTGAAATATATGCTTTGACACTGGCATCAATAATATCCGGTTCGGTTCCTCTTGCTGAGATGATGCGGTCTCCTTTCTGAAGTTTAATTATAACGTCAATAAGCGCATCGGTACCTCCTGTAATAGCATCTACGTGGTACTCTATAAAATCAATATCCTGAAATATTTCCAATGAATTTACTGCATTAATTGCTGCATCAACAGGCCCAATACCTACACCTGCATTTAATATTTCTTCACCATCTATATTCAATTTTACAGAAGCGGTAGGCATGACCCTATTTCCGGAAACTACAGTAATGTCAACCAATTTGATTCTATCCAGATGATTGATTTCCAATACATTATCTGCTATTGCCTGCAAATCAACGTCAGTTACAGTTTTACCCTTATCTGCAAGTTCCTTAATGTTATCACAGATTTGCTGAAGCTGAACGTCATCCACTTTCAAACCCAATTCCTTCAGTCTGGAATCAAGACCATGAGTACCCATATGTTTACCTATAATGAATCTGCGGGTACGTCCAACAAGTTCTGGAGTCATAGCTTCATAAGTGGCGGAATTTTTAATGATTCCATCGGAGTGAATGCCTGATTCATGAGCAAATGCGTTTTCACCGACTATTGCTTTATTAGGCTGAATATAAACACCAGTCAAACGGGCAACAAGTTTGGATATGTCATAGATTTCTTGAATCTTGATATCTGTTGAAAAATCGGGAAATAACCTGTCAATACTGACGACACATTCCTCAAAAGAGGTATTTCCTGCACGTTCACCTATACCGTTTACAGTAGTGTGGATTTCTAAAGCCCCACCTTTTATGGCAGCCAATGTATTTGCAACAGCAAGACCAAAATCATTATGGCAATGACATGAAATCTGTGCGTTGATATCTCCCAAATTGTTGAAAAGTTCAAAAGAAGAATCAGGAGTTAATATACCAACAGTATCACATACGCAAATCCTGTCTGCACCATGGTCAATTGCATTTAAAAAGACTTTTCTTAAAAAATCTACATCACTACGTGATGCGTCTTCAGCAGACAATTCAACTTTAAGGCCATGATCTTTACAATAGTCAACAGCGGAGTTAGACATGTCAATAAGTTCATCCTTGGTGATTTTTAATTTATCGAAAATATGCAAATCTGAAGTAGGAACAACAAGATTGACTGCATCAACATCACATTCCAAACAATAATCAATATCCCTAGTTAAAGGTCTGGAAAAACTTAAAATTTCTGCATTAAAACCCTGAGAAGTAATTTCCTTAATGGATTCTCTTTCACCTTCAGAAGTGATTGCAGAACCTGCTTCAATATAATCTAAACCAATCTCATCAAGTTTAGATGCGATTCTTAATTTCTCCATTGATGTTAATGAAACACCAGGCGTTTGTTCTCCATCACGTAAAGTTGTATCCAAAACTTTAATCTTCATAAAATCACCGAAAAATACATAAACATGAATAATAAGAAACAAATCAAAAAAAATAGTAAGTAATTGTAATAGAGAAAGCTTGCAGCGAAATGAAATTCCCATAGAAAACCATAGTACACAAACAAAACACAAAAGGACTTCACTACTGGGATCGAAACGAGACCAGGTATAACCCCCATGCTATGACCGCAATACTTAC
>JAFRFB010000056.1 GCA_017434555.1 Methanobrevibacter sp.
AAAAAGGAGAAATTAAATAAATTATGTCTGAAAAACAAGATAAAATTATAATTTGCAGAAATTGTGGAAAAGAATTTGTGTTTAGTGTTGGAGAACAAAGATTTTTTGAAGAAAAAGGCCTATCAGAGCCAGTTAGATGTAAGGACTGCAAGGCTAAGCGTAAAGAACAATCTTCTATAAAAGAAGAAAACGCAGAAAAGAAACAAAGAGAACATAAAGAAAACAAAAATGATTTTGAAGAAATGTTGCGTAAATTCCAAGAAAATACTATTCTTTTTGAAGAAGAAAGAGTGCGTAGAGAAAACAAAAAGAAAAGAAGATAATAAAAGCCAAGAACAACTTGACTTTTTTTCTATTTTATGATAGTATTTATTTATAAGATAGGAAAGGGTGAAGGGAATGAAATACTATAATTATCACTGTCATAATATGTATGGTAATCCTATTTCAATGGATGTTATTGTTAGTATGGAAGATTATTGTAAAAGAGCAATAGAATTAGGTCACGATGCTTTTTTTACTACTTGCCACGGTTTACAAGGAGATATTTTTCAAGCAACAACTCTGGCACACCAATATGGTCTTAAAATGATTGTGGGCGCAGAATTATATTATGTTAAAGATAGATTGGCAGTAGATGAAGAAGGTAAAAAAGATAGAAGCAATAAACACATTATTATTATTGCTTTAAATCACGATGGTATTAGAGATTTAAATCGAATTATTACAGAATCATTTGAAACTGGTATGTATTATAGACCGCGTATCGATGAAGAACTATTGTTTTCTTTGAATCCCAACAATGTAATGATAACTACCGCCTGCGTAGCTGGTTTATGGAATGAAGAAGAATTAATTATAAAAATGAAAGATTATTTTAAAAGCAATTTTTTCTTGGAAGTCCAAGACCATAATGAAGATATTCAGAAAGAAGTCAACCGCAAGGTTTTACAATTATCTCAAAAATATCATATTAGAATTATACACGCAAACGATAGTCATTATATTTATCCTGAAGATGCAAAGTATAGAGATTTATTTCTAAAAGCTAAAGGAATTATATATGAGCAAGAAGCAAATTTTATTCTTGACTATCCTGATTATGATACTATCGTAAAAAGATATGAAGCACAAGGTATTTTAAATAAAAATCAAATACAAGAAGCATTAGAAAGCACTATGATATTTGAAAATATAAATTGTGATGATTATATAAATGACGAAATTAAATTACCTTCTGTCGCAGAAAATCCCAATGAAGAATTAAAAAAGGTTATTACGGCATCTTGGAATGAAGATAAAGAAAGAATACCAAAAGAAAAACGAAAAGAATATTTGGAAGCAATTAGATATGAGTTCGATATTATTGAAAAGACAAATATGGCTAATTATTTCTTAATAGATTATAGTATAGCAAAAATAGCAAAAGAAAAATATGGAGGAGTTTTAACTAATACCGGGAGAGGCTCCGCACCATCATTTTATATAACAAGATTATTGCATTTAACCAACATTGATAGACTAGAATCACCTATTACGCTATTCCCAACACGATTTATGTCTATTGAAAGAATTTTAGGGGCTCGTTCATTGCCTGATATAGACCTTAATACAGCAGATGCCGAACCATTTATCCAAGCCAGCAAAGACCTTTTGGGAGAGAATAACTGTGGATGGATGATTAGTTGGAAACCATTACAAGAATCATCCGGGTTTAGGCTATATTGTAAAGCATTAGATATAGATTATGATACGGTTAATGAAATAGCAAAAGATTTGGATAAATATAGGGACGACCCTAAGTGGGCTCCTATTATTGAAGAAAGCAAACGCTTTATTGGTGTTGTTGAGGGAGTATCTGAAAGTCCTTGTAGTATGCTTTTATATTCGAAAGATGTTCGTAGTGAAATAGGAATGATAAAAACGCCAAATGGTAAAATATGTTGTATGCTAGATGGATATAATTGCGATAAATATAAATATCTTAAGAACGATTATTTAACCGTTACTGTATGGGCAATTATTAGAGACGTTTGTAAATTGGCAAATATTCAAATACCTAGTATTAATGAGTTAGATAAGTTGCTTGATGATAAGACTTTTGATGTTTATAAAAAAGGATTAACTTGTTCTATAAATCAAGCAGATTCTGATTATGCTACTAATTTAGTTATGAAATATAAACCAAAATCATTAGCTGAAATGTCATCTTTTGTTGCAATTATTAGACCTGGATGCGCTAGTTTATTAGATGATTTTATTGAAAGAAAATCTTATACAACTGGGGTTCAAGCTCTTGATAATATACTAGAAGATAGTGAACATAGGCTTATTTATCAGGAATCTATAATGAAATACTTAATTTGGTTAGGTATATCAGAACCACAATCTTATGATGTTATAAAGAAAATTGCAAAAAAGAAATTCAAAGAACCGGAATTAAAGGCTTTAAAAGAACAATTATTAGAAGGATGGCAGAAACAAGTTGGAGAAGAAAAAGGTTTTGAAGAAACTTGGCAAGTTGTAGAAGATGCTGCTAAATATTCTTTTAATGCTTCTCACTCGCTATCTTATGCTTATGATAGTTTATATGGCGCATACTTAAAATCACATTATCCATTAGAATATTATACGGTAGCATTAAATTATTATAGCAATGATGCAACAAGAACAGGAAAATTAACAAGCGAGTTAAAATCATATGGAATAACTTTAGAAAAACCAAAATTTAGATATTCAATAGATGAATATTTTATGGATAAAGAAAATAACAAAATATATAAAGGAACTGGAGCTATTAAATTTCTCAACAAAGAATGTTCTTTATATTTATATAGTTTAAAAGATAAACGATATGATAGTTTTATAGATTTATTAGAGGAAATTACAAATGCGAAAGATGAAAATAACAAAGCATATGTTAATACTAGACAATTAGATATTTTAATAAAATTACAATATTTTCAAGAATTTGGTAATAATAAAAAACTTTCTATTATTTATGATTATTTTAAAAATTTATATGGAAGAAAATTAATAGCAAAGGACAAACTACAAGATTTTAATATACCGGATTATGCATTAAAGTTAGAAGGTATATTAGAGACGGAAAAACAATATAAATTTGATAATATGTGTAACATACTAAAATTAATAGAAAAAAATATACCTAATGAGTCTTTTGATATATCCGAACAGGTATCTTTTGAAATGGATGCTTTAGGTTATATTAGTATGACTTATGATGTTAAAAAAAATATTTGTTTTGTTATTGATGTGGACACTAAATATACACCAAGGTTAACATTATATTGTTTAAATAATGGGAAATCGGTTATATGTAAAGTTAACAAAAATACATTTAAAAATAATCCTATAAATAAAAATGACATTATTAAAGCTATTAAGTTTGAAGAAAAATATAAACAAATATTAGTTGATGGCAACTGGAAAAGAAGCGATACAAAAGAATGGTGGCTTGTTGCTTATAACAAAACGACAATAGAGGGGGAGATAAACAATGAAAATTGATTTAGGTGAATTCAAGAAAAATATTATAGAATATTTAAAAAAGCAAGAAAGTAAGGAGAAAAAGAAAAATGGAGGTAAAAGTTCTAAAGATAATAAATCAAAATAATAATTGGAGAGATATTTTATCTGCTGAGCCATATAATTTGATTATCAAAGAAAAGAATAATTTTGTATTATTAAAATACGACCAATTAAATAGTGATATGTCTAATGAAATTGTCCAAGAATGTAGAGGAATTATTTTAAGAAATATTAATAACAAATATGAAATCGCATCAATGAGATTTACCAAATTTTTCAATTATGGGCAGGAACAAGCAGCAAAATTAGAATTTCCCTGTGAGGCTTCACAAAAAATAGATGGAAGTTTGATAGGTGTTTGGTATGATAAAATGACTGGATGGCACGTATCTACTTCTGGGAATATTGATGCCGAAGATGCTCCAATAAATATAAGTAATATTAATAATTATAGAGAATTATTTAATATTGCCTGGGGAGATTTAGAATTAAACATATTAGATAAAAAAAATACTTATATGTTTGAGCTTGTAAGCCCATATACAAGAATTATAGTACCATATAATGAAACTAAATTATATTTATTAGCCATTAGAAATAATGAGACATTAAAAGAAATTTCAAGAAACGAATTATCAATTATTGCGAAACAGTTATTCGGTGATAAAATCGAGGTACCAAAATCATTTCTTTGTAATAATATAGAAGAAGTACAAAATGCCGTAAATAAGTTAACAGAAGATAATGAGCATTATGAAGGATTTGTTTTATGCGACAAATATTTTAATAGAGTTAAAATGAAATCATCAACTTATATGGATTTGTTTTTTATCAAAGGAGAGGGAATATTTAGCGATAAAAAAATATTGCAATTAATCTTAGATGAGCAAGATGATGATATACTAGGGCATTTCCCGGAATATACAGATGATTTTAATAGAATTAGACACGGCTTATGTTTATTTATAGCACATCTTAAAAAAGATTTGCACGATATAAGTAAATATCAAAACTTAGATAGAAAAGGTTATGCTCAAAAAGTTCAAGAATATAAATATAAAGATATTTTATTTAAAGCATATGGATGTAATCTTTGGAATAAAGATGAAGATTACTATTATAATTTTTTAAAAACATATATAGAAACAATTCCAATATCTAAATTGGTTGATTGGGTGGTGGAAGAAACAAATGAGTAAATTATATTTTAGATATGGGGCAATGAATAGTGGAAAATCAACGGCTATTTTACAAGTAGCCCATAATTATGAAGAAAAAGGGATGAAAATCTTGCTAATAAAACCATCTATAGACACTAAAGGAGATAGAAATATTGTTAGTAGATTAGGCGTAAAAAAAGAAGTTGATATACTTCTTTCGCCCAATGATACTATTTTAAATAGTATGTCGGAACAATTGCCAAACGTTTTTAAACCATCGGCCATTATTGTTGATGAAGCACAATTTCTAATGCCATTACAGGTAGATGAATTATATGAAATAACAAAAATATATGATATTCCTGTGCTATGTTATGGCTTAAGGTGCGATTTTCAAATGAGAGGGTTCCCTGGAGCAGCTAGGTTATTGGAAATTTCTGATGATATTGAAGAATTAAAAACTATATGTAAATGCGGCAAAAAAGCAACTCAAAATATTAGGTTAATTAATGGGAACCCTGTTTTTGATGGTAAACAAATTGAAATAGATAATCAAGACAATATTCAATATGAAAGTGTTTGTGGCGGTTGTTATTTAAAATTAAAAAGAAAATAAGGAGAAAATATGGATAAATATATTTATAATAGAGTTGAAAAACATTATCACTATTTAGAATCATTAGGTTATAATGTTGTAGCCGTATTTGCTCAAGGTTCAATGAATTATGGTTTATATGTAAATGATGACGAATATAAAAGTGATGTAGATACAAAAGCTATTGTATTACCAACATTAGATGATTTAGTTAATGGGAATAAGATGGTATCCACGAAATATGATTTTGAAGGAGAACAAATTGATGTTAAAGATATTAGGGTTATGATGGATATGTGGTGTAAATCTAACCCTGCATATTTAGAAATATTATTCACCCAATATTGTATGTTTAATAATAAATATGAAACATATATAAGACAAATTTTAGAGATGGGCGATGACATTGTTAAAATGAATTTTCCTCAATTAGCGAAGTGTATAAGTGGTATGAGTAAAGAAAAGGTTGCTGCTATGGAACATCCTTATCCTAGTTTAATTGATAAAATCGAAAAATATGGATATGATAGTAAACAATTACATCACATTATAAGATTAAATAGATTAATTATTGAAGTTTTTCTTAATGATATACCTTTTGGAGAAGCATTAGACATATCAGAGCAAGAAAGATTTAAAAATTTCTTAATAAACGTTAAGAAAAGCAAATATAGTTTGGAAATGGCTCGTAGAATGGCTATTGAGTATGATGAAGATACAAAGCAAATTAAAGAACAAGTTATAGAACAGTATCAAGATTTTAAATTTGATTCAAACACTTATAACAAATTAAAAAATATTATACATAAAATGGTTAAATATAATATTGTAGAACAAATTAAGGAGGAAATATAATTATGAAAAAGAAGATATTCGCCGTGTCAGATATTCACGGTAATTTTCCTGCTCTAATTGAAGCATTAAAAGATGCTGGATTTGATGAAAATAATGATTCTCACCTATTAGTTGTTTTAGGAGACCATTTTGATAGAGGAGAATATTCTGTATCAGTTTATGAATATTTAAAAAAATTAACCGATAAAGGTAAGGCAATCACCATTATGGGCAATCACGACTTAATGTTTATAGATTATTTAGAAGGAACTGTTTTAGACCCTTTTAATTACTTCAGAAATGGCGAAAGGGAAACCTTTGCTGATTTTTGGCATCGAACAGCACCATTTGAAAGTTGGTGTCTAATTGATGAAAATATTCCAGAGACAGAAATGACTGTTGGCGATTTTGCACGCTGGTTAAATATAGTTAAAAAAGACATTAATGAAGAATATCCAGAATTATTAAATTGGTTAAAAAATCAACCTTATTATTTAGAAACTAAAAAATATATATTCACTCACGGTGCAATAGATACATTAGCAGAAGATTGGCACAATCCGCATTGTTTTAGATATGGATATAATGATTGGGAAGCTCTTACTTGGGATGATGGTAAGTTCTTTGGTAGAAATATAAATAATACAGACAAAACTGTTGTTATAGGACACTTTGGAACAGACCATTTACGTAATATGTATGGATTAAAAAAAGATGATAAGGAAGATTTTTCAATATTAGAAAGAGAAGATAAAAGAGTAATAGCATTGGACTCTACATCTATTCTATCTAATAAAATAAATGTCTTGGTAATAGAAGACGAATTATTATAAAAATATTAAGAAAGGGGAATTTATATGAAAAAAGTTATTAAAAGAGACGGAAGAACGGAATTATTTGACAAAGAAAAGATAGTTAGGGCTGTCGAGCTATCGTTTCAAGATATAGAAAATGAAATATCTGAAAAAGCCCATTTAAAAGCAAGAGAAATAGCTAATTTTATTGCAAATATAGAAGATGATTTGACAGTAGAACAAATACAAGATATTGTTGAAGAAAAATTAATGGCAAGCAATTATAAAAATATTGCAAGAAATTTTATTACTTATAGATATGAAAGAACTAAAATGAGAGAAAGAAACTCTCAATTTATGAAAGATATTTCGGAAAAACTTGCAGCTTCCAATGTTCAAAATCAAAACGCTAATGTTGACGAATATTCATTTGGTGGAAGAATGGGAGAGGCTAAAAATTCCCTTATGAAAAAATTTGCTCTTGATTATATTTTATCTGATATGGCAAGAGAAAATCATCTAAATAATGAGATATATATTCACGATTTAGATGCTTATGCAGTTGGTATGCACAATTGTTTAACAATTCCTTTTGATAAATTATTAGAGAATGGATTTAATACTAGACAAACAGATGTTAGGCCAGCTCGTTCAATTAATACAGCTTTTCAATTAGTAGCCGTATTATTTCAATTACAAAGTTTACAACAATTTGGTGGAGTAAGTGCTAGTCATTTAGATTGGACTATAGTTCCTTATGTTAGAATATCATTCAGAAAACATTTTAATGAAGGAATGGAATTTATTGAAGAAAGTGATTTAAGATGCGAAGCCGACTTATCCATTGAAGATGATTTTTATAAACAATTTCCTAGAGTTTATAAATATGCAATGGCTAAAACAGAAAAAGAACTAATGCAAGCCGTTCAAGGTATGTATCATAATTTAAATACATTACAAAGTCGTTCTGGTAATCAACTACCATTCACATCTATTAATTATGGAACTTGTACTTTACCAGAAGGAAGAATGGTTATTAAGGCATTATTAGAAGGTTCTATCGAAGGTGTTGGTAAGGTTAGAAAAACTCCTATATTCCCTTGTGGAATCTTCCAATGTATGAAAGGGGTTAATAGAAAACCTGGAGACCCTAATTATGATTTATTCCAATTAGCATTAAAATCGACATCAAAAAGATTATACCCTAATTATGTTAATGTAGACTGGTCTACCAATGTTGGATATGATAAAAACGACCCAAAAACATATGTATCAACGATGGGTAAGTGTAAACTACAGCTCATCTAAAACCTTTTGAACCGTGCTTAACGGGTGTAGCGAAAGCTGCTAACGGTTAGGACTCTATGAGTTGAGACCGTGCTAAGATTCATCACAATATAGAAAGGAGTTTCTATATGTGGATTTATAAAATAACAAATATTCAAAATAATAAAGTTTATATTGGTCAAAGTATTAGA
>JAFRFB010000108.1 GCA_017434555.1 Methanobrevibacter sp.
GAGTCCATTTTTTGAAAAAATAGGGCAAGTGCTTGAATAAAGAATTTAACGATTAAAATAATTAAAAATTAAAAGTCAAGTATTGAAATAATGAATCATGAAATTAATTAAAATGCTATGGCTCAGGAGTCCAAAAATGGGGTAGTCGAGTCCACAAAAAAATAATAAAAAAGTAGGAGTTAAAACTCCCTAAAATGCAACTGGGCTAACATTATTGTTTTTGTTGAATTCAGTTAATGAAGCCATTAATTTGGCATTGTCCATATTGGATGAGTCTTTTGCCCAAAAGACCACAACATAATCCTGACCGTTAAGTTTTACTACTTCGCTGACACCATGAGTTTTATGATCCATGTCAGTGAAATTTGCAGTGTTGTCAGTGTTTTTAGCTATTTTCATGTCGTCATCAACAACAATGTATTCCCTTCCGTCATGATGAATAGTTCCCTCTAAGATATCATCATTAGTTTTTCCGTCATATGCATCGTCATCAACATTTTTGTAGATGTTGATTCCTGAATTTGTATCATTTGCTGCAAATACTCCGTAATAGTCATCTGAATATATCTTTTTAAATGAATCATCGACTTTGAAGTCAGTAACTCCTGCAGCAAATACGCTTCCCATCAACAGGCTGGATACTAAAATCAAGAACAAAATTCCTTTAAAATTCATGCTTATCACCACGCATTAAGTTTATACAATATGGTACTCACTTTATATTTAAATCTTATCGTAAGTCATCGCTTGCATTATAACTTTAAGGCATCAAAATATAACTTTTAGGCCTTTAAAGTGATGTTGCGATCAAAGACACATGAATGAAACTCTCCTTCCCCATTAAATGAGAAATCGCCATAGTAATTGTTTGAACCGCTTTCGGGAACGTTTTTCACGTTTTCAATCTTGAATATTCCGTTTGAATCCGTCATGACGCTAACCCTTTGGGACTGGTTGTCACCTGCCTGGTGGTAGCTTATGGTCTTGTTTGCAACCCCTCTTGCATAAGCGTCCATCAGATATCCGGTAATAGTTCCGTTTTCTGAAACTTCAGTCTCATTAATAACAATGAAGGTATCAACGCTTGATGTAAACTGATATGCAAATATTGCAAAGCAGATAATCATTACAACACCTAAAATAATAAGATATTTTGTTTTCATGGAAATATTTATGGTTAATATTCTATTTAAAATGAATTGTTTTAAAAATACGTTTATAATTAATCAGAATTTTTATTTGGTTATTTTATTCAAATATAAATATATCGTACACCAATCTGAGAATGCAAAAAAGAAATAAGATGTTAGTAACACCCCAAATTTAATCATGTTTTCTAATTCTTGATATTGGAATTATTAAAGCCAATAACAATAAGCCTAATGGATTTCCGGCCCTATTTTCACTTTCGATTATTTTAAATGTGGAAGAATCCTTTTTGGAGCTTTGATTTATATCTGTGGTATTCGTCTTATCATCATCAGAAGCATTTTCATCAGTGCGATTATAATTATCTTTGCCATCTGAAGGAGTTTTATCATCAGTGTGGTTATAATTATCGCATATGTCATCACATCCTGCACCGACATAATTATTTTCAAATTTACATCCAGATACATGTGTATTCACTTTAAATATCGCACCCCCATGTTCTGTTGCATGATTGCTGATGAAAATGGAATCACGAACCTCCTCTATTGGACCGGAATTATCATCATATAAAGAATCCTGATATATTGCACCGCCCAATAGTGCAGAATTACCTTTAAAAACACAATCGTTAACGTCACTGAAGAATTTGAATATTGCGCCACCATAGTTTCCGGCAGTATTCTTTTCAAAATATGATCCATTAATTATACTATCATATAAAGATATTGCGCCTCCACCTGATTCTGCATGATTGTTAATGCAGGTCAAATCAGATAGGGTAGTGTTGGTAGCCTCTATTGCTCCACCGTCCATATCTGCAACATTGTCTTTTAAAATTAAATTTGATAATTCGGAATCTGAACAAATAATTGCCCCTCCATATGTTGCATAGTTGCTTTCAAATGTAGAGTCTATAACTTTACATGATTTTACGGCAATGGATCCGCCAGAATACGCATGATTGTTTTTGAAAGTACAGTTGATGATTTCACCGTTCGTCATTGTAAGTGCACCGCCATCATCTTCACTGTTCCCATTAATGAAGATTATATCATTTAAAACTACATTTGGCGCTGTTACAGTAAGTATTTTTAATTTGTCCTGCCCGTCGAGAACATGCTTGTTTCCGTTGATGGTCAATGTCTTTGAGATTGTAATGTTTCCGCCATAATAATCCTTATCTAAATTGACAATACTGTTTTCCGGTGCATTATCAATCAAAATTTGAAGCTCACTAGGCTCTAAATCAGTTAATTCAGCATTGTTTACCTCACTGGCGCTTGAAACGCCGAGTGTTAAAAACAATACTATCAGAAGTGTGATTATTAACTTAAAATACTTCATAAGTTATTATTTCATGATAATGTATAATAAATCTTTGTTTTATATTTAAAAATAGTTGGGTATTGGCAGAAATTAGAAAAAAAGAAAAGAAATAAAGATAATATTATTTTTTGATTTCAGCAATACTATTAACAATATTATCAATATCAGCAGAATGTAAGTCTACATTACTGTTATTGGTTGATATTAATAGTGTTGTGATTGTATTATCTTTACTGTTTATATAATCAACTTCTCTGAATTTTTGAACGGAATTTACGTCATCTAAAAGAACAGTTACAACTTGTGGTGGGAATTCCATCCAGGTTGTTTCAGCACCGGTAGTTACTTTATCCGTTGAAATGTTTTTAAGTTCTTTTGGATTAGCGGTGAATTCATAATATGAGAAGTTACCGATAGTTCCATTTTTGTAATCCATGTATCCTGACGCATTACCTTTAGTAGCTAATGCTTCCCTAAATGGTTTTAATGTTTCTGGAGTATCTTTACTGTTTACAATTTGTATTTTTATGTCGCCTGCTACTGCTGTTCCGTTATCATTTACAGTGAAATTTTTTGGTAGTGTTACTGAAGAATACTGTGATTCTAAAGTTACATCTCCGCTTAAAAAGTCAAACCATCCTGCACTTGCTACACTTAAGCAGCTGAATACAGCCAGTACAATTACGCTTACAACTAATATTTTTTTAATATCCATTTAAAATCACCCTATATTTTAGTTTAAAAAAAGAGTTTAGATTTGGTGTGACGGTTATCCCTGGTATATATGTTGGAGTTTCAGCTTGAAAAATAGAATTGCAATTTTTAATGTCGAAATCTGTCTTTCGTTTCATTTTCGGCAAAAGAATTTGCAATGCTTTAAACAATTTTTCTAATGAATTGATTAAAAGCATGATATTTTTTATAGTCACTAATAAAACCTCACAAACATATAAATTATATATTTATGAACATTTGCTTATATAATTTTCTAAAAGATTTTTAATTTTTAGACTTTTTTGAGTTATTTAAAATTTCATTTCGCTTAATGAAAAAAATATATTACTTTATTCAAATTACTGCTCAATGAACAGGTCCCCCATCTCTTCTAGAAGCATGTTTTGAAAGCGTCTTTTGTCGGGGCATATGTTTTTGTAAAACTCATCCTCTATGGCAATGACTTTCGGTTCAATATAATAATAAAGTGCATCGCCTAAAATGTCACTTATCGTTTGATATGCATATTTAATGAGAGGTGTATACATTTTAATTAATTGAGTGTCAGACAATATATAATTGATTATGATACCTATAGATAAGATGTCTACAAGTTCCACTTTCGGAAACTTCAATGTCTTGAGTTCAGCTATCAAATCGGCAAGGATGATTTTTTGGTGTGGTGATGGCTTTGAATTCAACAATTGATTCATGTAAAAATCAATAATTTTTAACACGACCTTCGTATAAAAGAGCGGTTAAAACACAGTCTGTTTCCATTAAAGGCAATACGGGCCTTTCTTTATATTCCTTTAAAAATTCTTCAACTGTCATGAATGATAATATGTAACTTCACATATAAAGCGGAAGTCCTAGAGAGCATCTGAAGAGTATTAAAAGCGGAAAAAGAAAAATCTGTTTATGGGATTATTCTCTCTGTTAATCTCTTCTGCTTCAATGTCGGCCTTTTTTTGAGAAAGCTGGTCTTTAAAATCGCTTAATACAGTGTTTAATGAAGAAAAAAAATCATCATGAGTCATGCTCTGTGAGGGAAGCTTTGATATCATTTTGGAAATGTCATCATTAACGTATGTGTCATTAAACATATGGAAAGATCTTATCATCTACTGGAGTGTAGTTTCTGCCGTCAAAGCTTCTCTGACTACAACAGACGTTTCCTCATGGGTAATGGATTCTGTAAAATCATCCCCGAAATTGATTTTCAGGTTTTTTGCATCATAAGACTTAGAATGCGGAATGTTAAACAGATTTATATGAAAAAAATAGATTATAAATTATATTGTTGTATCTTTTAGAAAATCCATTATATTTAAGTGTATTATCCCATTTTTTTGAATAATCTCAATTATCGAGTGTTAAAATGTATTTATTTATATAAATATTTTCGTTTTTTAAATCTTATACTGATAAAAAATATAAAATTTATAAAAAATTATCAGTATATAATTTAAAATAATAAATGATAATAGGCAAAAAAAGCATTAAAGCGGAAAAAGAAAAATCTGTTTATAGGATTGTCCTCTTTATACATCTCTTGAGCTTCAATGTCTGATTTTTCCTGAGAGACCTGGTCTTTAAAATCGCTTAATGCAGTGTTTAAAGATGCTGAAAAATCATCATGAGTCATGCTCTGTGAGGGAAGCTTTGATATCATTTTGGAAATGTCATCATTAACATAAGTGTCATTAAAGCAGATTAGAAAGATCTTATCACCGACCGGAGTATAAACTGTAGTGTAGTTTCTGCCGTCAAAGCTTCTGTGAATTACAACAGCGTCATGGCCTTCAATAGTAGTTTCCTCATGGGTAATGGATTCTGTAAAATCATCACCGAAATTTATTCTCAGGTTTTTTGCATCATCAAGACTTAATATTCGGAATGTCAAGCCTGATTTATATACATAAGATGAGTCCTTTAGGATACCGCCGTCATACTGATCGGGAATTTCAAAATCAACTCCCTTAATCGTTACGTTACCTGCAGCGGATGCCGGGATAAAAAGCATAATGATGATTATAATTAAAAGTATTCTTTTCATGGTAACAGTTTTGTTTTTAAGTGTTTATTTATGTTTGGAAAATGGTGAAAATATTATTCACCATCATCTTCAACAAATTCAATTTCTTTATCCTTACAATACTTCTTGATTTCAGCAAGTATCTTTACGGTATCTTCCTCACTCATTGTATATGAGAAGTAATAAACTACCGGAATGACATCGTTTACGGCAACAATCTGAATTGTCTCACAGTCATTTAAGATAACCTTTTGGGTATTGTAAAGCTCGATATCGGAAATTAAATCCTCAGTTTTAATTATCTCTTTTATTTGTGAACCCTCAAATTCCTCACTTAAAGATGAAATGATTTCTTCGTCTGATTTTTTGTTTACTTTAACGTTTAAGTTGTTGAGCTTGTCTTTGAATAGTTTGGCATTGTGCAGTTTTTCCTGGATTTCTGAAAGTTCCTGTTCCAAGTTCTTTTCATCTTCGAGAAGGGAATTTATGAATGCTTCAGATCCGTTGTTGAAATTTTCATATAACTCTAATACCTCACGTGCACTTAAAATAGAATTGTTTTTAAAGAATTCCTTAGTGTGTGCTTTTACACGGATGCTTAAAGGTTTTAGCTTTTCTCTTTTGCTTTTTGTTTCTTCATCGTCAAATGGCATGAATTCACGTCCGAGTTTGTGGAGTGATTCGATGCGTTCTCTAAACATTTCTTCAAATTCATCACGGGAAAGTTCATCCGGGAATTTTAATTCAAAATCTCCAGGTCTGTAGGATCCTCCGAATTTTTCGTTTCCAAATCTGAATTCTTTACTATTTCTATCAGTCATTTGTAACTCTCCTTAAAGTTTACAATTTTCAAATTTGTGTACACAATTAATAGTAGGTGGTCATAGTATATAAATGTTTGTATTCAAAATTAAAAAAAGTATACTTATGATGAAAAAATGTAGGCAAAAATAAAAAAAGTATACGAGATTAGTATAACTGCATCTCGTTTTCCAAAGCCTTGGCTTCCTGACGGTTTTTCTCATGCTCCTCAGCAGGAGACAAATCCAAAGGCCTTGTAAAGAAAAGGTCCAAATCATCAACCGCCTGACATATGGACATGTGGAAAAGCTCCTTAAGGGCCAAAGACTTTTGAATATCTGTTAAAGTGTCCTGTGAATATATCTCATCGTGATCAGCTTTATAGTCTGAGCGAATCTTATCCTCATCTAATAGTTCTTCCAAAGTGTCTCTTGAGTATTTCTCATCGCTTAAAACCAAAAAGTTAATGAGTGATTCCTTATCCTCTGTAAAATCCTTATCGGGATTTGCAACGACGTTTCTAAAATACATATTAACGGATAAGAATGCATCTCTTGACTCACGTCCTTCAAGCAAATCATTTGAAATAATGTCAAAGGCGGAGGAAATGTAGTATTTACCGTTTCTAAAATCAGTAAGAAATGTAAGTTCGATTTCTTCCTCACCAATAATCTGTATTAATGTGATAATTTCTTTGTTTTCAAAAGTTTTCCTGTTGAATGTGGAATCCTTAAGTCTGTAATCGCAAAAACCAGAATTTAAGGTTTTATCTACCTTTTCAATCATCTCCGGTGTAATTTCTATATAATTTTCATCAACCATAAAAAAATCTCCCTAATTATTTAACTAGAATATCTGATGAGTGGGCCTCATTATATGAGCTGTCCCCCTTATAATACGCCTTGACCTCATGAGAACCCTCATCGACTGTCAGATTAATGCTTGCAGTTCCATTGCTGTCTGTTTGAAGAGTATAGGTATTATTTTGAAACTCAACAGTGATGAACTTTCCCGCCAAAGGATTTTTAGCCGAATCCTTAAGCACGATGCTGTACTCGTTAGATGAATCCAGATTTGAATTGGACGCAAGAGTAAGGGAAGTGTCAATCTTGGAGTTATGCTCTAAAAAATAAAATCCTGCAACTGATAGGGCTACAATACAGACTAAAGCCACAGCAATCCATTTAATAGGATATTTATTTTCTTTTTTAATTTCCAAAGTATAACTTCCGCATTCGGGACAAAACAGTGCATCATCTTCACTGACTTCACTGCATTTACTGCATTTTCGTGCCATGTACAATACTATGGATTTTTTAAAGTAAAAATCTTTTTGTTGAAATCCTATAAAAAGAGATTTTCATATCTGGCCATATACCTTTCAAGCTTTTCACTCTGGGTAACCGCTTCTTTAAAACCGCTCACCAGTATGAATTTGATTTCATCTCTAAGGTGAGTTAAATCAAGCCTTGACTCGATTTCAAAGTCAAGCTCGCCATAATTCGGATTGTCTCGTGTATTTTTATATTCCTCTTTGATTTCAGCTCGTAAATCCTCGTTTAAAAAATCCTCTAAAATCTCTTTAATGTCATAGGCAAAACTGTTTGCAACAATAAGAGTATAATCAATGTCGGCTTTAGAGTAAAGATGAGCTATTGAATCAAGCTTGTATTTAAATGATGAATAGTCCTGATATCCGTAAAGGGCAAATCTGCCTTCAACAGTATGTGCGCAGAACTCATCCATAAGATAGTTCAAGTCATTGTCCTCAAGCATTATTTTTACAAATGATGATATCAGTGGAGTATCGTTTGTCCTGAGGATTTTCATTAGCATCTCCTTTAGTATTTTCTCCAAAAGGAAATGTGAAAGCTCATGAATTATGGAAGTTATTATTAATGGGTCTGAAAGCCTGTCATCGACTCTGATTTCATCAAATGAATAGGAGCCTAATTCTCTTCCCACTGACTTGTATTCAGTATGTACGAATGATTTTGAAAGAAGTAGTACCTTTTCTTTAATTGAAAGGTCATTTAAATTCAAGTCATTGGATTTGATGATATTTTCTAAGTTATTTCTGTAATCGTCCCTGATTTTAGTAAGAATTTCTAAATAGTCATCATCACTTATTTGTGAATTTTGGATTTTGCGGATAATTTTATCGGTGAAAAATGTTTTCGGCGCATTTATTGAGCTTGAATAGATATTTTCCTTTTTATAATCAGTTTTGATATGGCTGACACATGGTGTTAGTGCTTTATAATAGGCCATGTCAGGTATAGCGTCATATGAGTAATCAGTTATCTCTTCTTCTGTTATAAATGCGTGGAAAAATGGATAAAGCTTTTCATGGATATTGATCATATACTCCAAATCGCTTACAAGGGCGAAGTTAGCCAAATCCTCATATGAGTACTTTTTTTCAAGTATTGAAAATGAATCCTCATCGGGAACTTCAAAGGAGTAAACGTCAAACTTTTTTAAAATCCCTCTTAACTTTTCCTTCACTGATATATATTGGGAGTAGTCTTCAAGGCGTGGAACAAGCGAAAGAGTAACTTCCAAGTTTTTACAGTCAAAAAGATACTCTATAACAAGTGACTCATGATGATTGTCATAGCGCCTGTGGATAATATTAATCCATGGCTGATTACACCATGCCTTATGCCCACAGGATGCCTTAACGGTAAAGGAATCTTCAATATTATTAATTACAACAGCCGGAACTTCGTTTTGAAACTTCAAAGCAAAAGGATTGCCCTTAAAATCCTTAGTTTTTTGAGTTTCATATTCATCCAATATTTCTCTAAAAACTCTACTTATCATTATGTATATTTATTCAATTCATCTATTATAAAATGTACACATTATTGGGCATTTTTTAGCTTAATTTTCATTCGTTAAGGTGTAAACTGTTCTTATGTCTTAAAATAACTTTTGATTTCAAACAATCCAAATCACTGATTTGTTATATTTATATACTTTCATTTGATAAGTATTATTATGAAGGGGAAAGTTTCAACCAAGACAATCATGCTAATTGTTGCTTTAATTTTAATAATTCTTTGCTGCTCATTTCTCTTTGTGCAGCAGGCAACCCAAAAATCAGAAATCGAAAGCGAACTTGGAGGAGAAAACGTCCAGGGCGAGGGAACGGATTTCAAGATAAAGGCAAATGTCACTCACGAAAACATCTTCGGCGCCATAATAATGGAAGGTGAAGAAGTAAATGTTACGGTAAAGGATGATGCAGGTAAAAGTGTTAAGAAAATGACCGTTAAGGAAGATGAATGGCATGAATTGGGCAATTTATCTCAAGGCCACTACACTGTTGAATTAAGCTATACGGGTAATTTTCCGGGAGCCAATATGACAAGAGATATTACTGTAATATCTGCTGAGGATTATGTAAAAAAGTGATTATAATGGGATTATTTGACAGATTCAGGACTAAAAGTGCAGAAGAAATCATCAACGCTTTAGATGATGAAGAATTTCATGAAGTGGTTTTAAATCTCAACAAGGGAAAAATCTTCATGGTGAGAATGCAATTGAATATTACTTCCAATACTGAACTTGAGCTTGCTGTTAACAAAAGAATTGAAGAGCAAAACAAAAAAATTATTGCTCAAAACCTGTTAATCATTTCACTTACTGATGATGAAAAAATTTTAAAAACATTAACGGCAAAAAACCAGGACCCCCAAGTTCGAATAGCTGCAATAAATAAGATAAACGATGATTCATTTTTAATGCATTTTGTAAAAGATGAACGCTACCACAGCGTTTTGAAAGCCGCCGTTGACAATATCAACGATCAGTCATTACTGGTTGAAATAGCAACGAATAGGGAGTATGACATTTCAGAATATAACAATGATTCCTCTGCCAGATTTTATGCAGTCAAAAATATCACAGATAAAGAT
Organism: Methanobrevibacter sp.; assembly: GCA_017434555.1. Lineage (GTDB taxonomy): Archaea > Methanobacteriota > Methanobacteria > Methanobacteriales > Methanobacteriaceae > Methanocatella. The sequence continues at coordinate 9,958 of JAFRFB010000108.1, forward strand.
ATGATTCGAAAAGTGATAATTGAAAGCGATGAGATTAAGATATATGGGAAAATGATTGAATGCATTGACGATGAAGATATTATAAAAGAACTCTTGTCCGATAGAAAAATCCCTCAAAGCAAAAAGGACATTATTAAAAGTCAGGGATATAAATTATATGAAAAAGCAATCAGAGAATATGGCGATGAGGATGAACTGATGGAAAGGCTCCTGGATGAGGACTTTGACATTTACAAGAAAATGAGAATAATTTCCAACTTAAGTGAAGAAAAATTATCACAGTTCATATCAAAATCCTCAGATACTAAACTTAAACGTAAAGCAGTCGAAAATATTGAAAATAGAGACAATCTTCTAGATATTTTAAAAAATACAAAAAATCCAGCATTAAAAAGAGATATTTTATACAAACTTAAGGATAGTGAAATTTCTAAAGACTACGCTTTTGACCGTAATGAAAACGTTCGAAAAGCTGCTGTAAAATATATTGACGATGCGGACATATTAATGGAAATAATTGAAAATGACGAAGATTTATCTATTCGTGAAATGGCAGTGAAAGCTGAATTGAATGATGATATGCTTAAAAATATAGTTATGAATAATGAATATCCCGATATCTCTAAAAAAGCCATCAGAACCATTCACAATGAAAATATACTTGCAGATATTGCTTTAAGTATTGAAGATAGGAAACTGAGGTTTGAAGCTGCAAGAAGAATTAAAAATAAGGATATTATAAATAAATTACATGAAAAAATAAGTTTAAAGACATGTCCTGAATGCGGAAGTTTTAATGTTGAATACGGGAATTTCTATAGCAGCGCCTTGGATTTGTTCTTATATGGATATAGATGCTATAACTGCGGCAATGAATTTGAAACAAAAATGGATGAGCGAAGATAAGATATAAAAATTAATATTTTAAAAATTAGAAAATCATCCCATGATAATCACAATTTAAAAACATTAATATTACTTGAAAAATAAATAAAATTGTAGGGATAAAAATGAATTTGGATAAATTAATTTATAAAAAAGACAATAATAAAATGCGCATTTCAAAAACTAAAGTAATTACAATTTTAGTTTTTATTACATTTTTCGTATGGCCGCTCTATGATTTTCTATTTGATCCAAAATATGCATATACAGGAGTAGGAAGCGGAGTAATGGCTGCAATAATTATCGGATTAATTTTTGCAATACCAACATATATCGTAGGTTTTCTAATAAGTAGGATTCTTGAAAAAAGAAAGAATGCCCCGCAAAACACTTCATTCAATACTCATAGTCAATTTTCTGATATTAATACTAAAGCAGAACCAATAAAAACAGATAAGCACAATAATGATAATAATCCAAGCCTATTGAAAATCAATGAACTGAAAAAAGAATTTGATGAAAGCGAACTGGCTACAAAAGAACTGATAAAAGCCAAATTTGAACCTCCTCAAATTACATATGACCGTTTCATTGCTGTTGTAGATAACTGCAGTAAAATTTTCAATGAACAATACACATCAGCAATAAATATCATTAACTTTTCAAATGAATCCCAGCGTATTGATGAAGAATTAAATTCCAAAATCAATATTTTACAATCCTTAATAGATAAGTTAAGTGATTTATCAAGTGAACTGGCCATTAATATATCAAAAACGAAAGATGATAATATTGATGAAGTTTTAAATGATATGGAAAATTTAATATCTTCTATACATAATTATGAAGAATAATTTCCAATCATTTATATTTTAATTTTTAACTGTTAAATTAAGCTATTCCGGTAATTTCGGGGGCCAATTTGAAAAGGATTTTGCAGTTGTTTCAGATAAAAATAATAAAAATATATAATGAAAATGGAGGCAGAACATGGATAATAAACAATTATTAATTATAGTTCTTGCGATAATAGTTGCAGGATTGATAATTAGTATAGGGTGTTTTTATGCTTTAAATCAAAATAATGCACAAAACAATATAACAAACGCAACAAATACTACTAACACAACGAATACAACCGATAATGTGGTAGAACATATTTCAAGTGATTCAGCTGTTCAAAGTCAAAGCAATAGCAAACCACAATATATAGGAGAAGATGGGCAACCCATAAGTGAAGCAGATTACAAAACACAGCAAGTTTATGGTAAAAGTGCTAACAGTCAAGAAGAATGGGAAGCACAAAAGGCAAGTTTAGGATACTAAAAGATAATAGGAGATTTTAGATAGCAAATTGAAATTTTTGAATTAAATTAAATAAATAAGAAATAGTAAAGTCTATTTAGGGGCCTGAATTTTTTTGATAAAAATTCTTTCTAAATTTCATTATTTTCTTATTTTGTAATGGTTATTATTTGGGGTTTATAAAAATACAGATTCTTTTTTATTAATTTTTAAAATGGGTTCAATAATATCGTTAA
>JAFRFB010000025.1 GCA_017434555.1 Methanobrevibacter sp.
ACACAAATATACACCAAAATCAGTGGCAAAAACAGTATATTTAAATGTATTTTTAGGAGCCTTAATCATATCACAAGGATTTTACTCAAAAACAGCCATACAACAATTATCTGAGAACTAAAAAATTCAGACCCCTAAATTATTTTAAAAATTATTCAATATAATATTTCGATAAAATTTTGTATATTTTTAATGGATTTATTACTTTTTTACATATTTGATTATTTTTTAGGCTAATTATTAAATAAAATTAGGATTTAATCAACATCTTTATATGTTATGTTTTTTAAAAGTTAATATTGAATGTTTTATATACTAAATTTGCATAATGTGCTTTGTAAGTCATTTTAAAAAATTTGGTAAGTGAATGATAATATTCATTTTTCAAGAAAGAAAAATCTTTTTTAAAACATGGTGTATATTAAAATTTTCAAGTGATAAAAATGGATAAAGAAATGAAAGCCCGTATACGTGAAATAAGTGAGGCATTGCGGAAATATGGTTTTGGTAAGTTGTTGAATAAAGCCATTAAAGAGAAGATTCTTCCTTCAAAAGAGGAGGAATACCATCTTCTTTTGGATCCTGATCTTCCAGTAAATTTAAGATTGATGTTTCAGGAACTGGGGACCAGCTTCATTAAATTGGGGCAGCTTTTAAGCACAAGACCGGACATGGTTGGAGAGCGTATTGCAACTGAATTTGAAAAGTTGCAGGATGACAATCCGCCAATCAGCTATGATGAAGTAAAAAGAATAGTTGAAAGGGAACTTGATGGAAATATTGAGGATTTGTTTGCTGAATTTTCAAAAGAAAGTCTTGCTACAGCATCAATTGGTCAAGTTCATGAAGCGAAATTAATATCTGGTGAGCGTGTTGCCGTTAAAGTTCAAAAGGAGGGTATTGCCGATTCGCTTGAATATGATGTAGCTATCATGAAGCACCTTGTATCCCAAATTCATAAACATAATGATGAATTAAGAAAATACAATTTGCCTGGAATGATAGATGAATTCGACTATAATATACATATTGAAATTGATTTTATCAATGAACTGGTCAACATGAAACAGTTGGCAGCAAATTTTTCTGAAGATGAATCAATACATATTCCAATTGCCTATTCAGATTACAGCACATCAAAAGTTCTTACTATGGAGTTTATTGATGGAACAAAATTAAGTGATGTATCTGAAAGTGACAGTGAAGAATTTGATAAGCCTATTATAGCTAAACGCCTCATTGAGTCATTTATGAAACAAGTCCTGATTGATGGATTTTTCCATGCAGATCCACATGCGGGCAACGTAATGATTTTAGATGATAATGTTTTATGTTATATTGATTTGGGATCAATTGGAATTCTTGATGATGGTTTTAGAAAAGACCTTTGTGATTTATTGTTGATGATTGCAGACCGGGATGTTGACGGTTTGATTAATCAGTTTATTTACATGGGTGTTTTAGAATACACTATGGATACCACCCGTCTAAAACGTGACCTTCGTGATTTATTCTTCAGATACTTTTCACAGGGGTCTGGTGGATTAAATGAAACATTAAACAAATTACTGGATCTTATGCAGGATTATAATGTTATTCTTCCAAATGAATTCGTTTCAATGGCCAGAGGTGTATCAATGATTGAAGCTGATGCCACTGCACTTGATCCGGATATTGACATTATGGCTTCCATTGAACCGATAGCTAAACAAGCAATGGGAGATCGATTGAACATTAAAAACTATGTGGAAAGTAAAAAAGGTAGTTTGCTCTATTATAAGAATATGCTTAAATCATTACCTCCAATTCTAACAAATTCTATTCATAAAATAAATAATGGGGAAATGAAGCTTAAATTTGAAATCGATCGTATTGACCGTATTGTGAGCAAATTTTCATTAGTTGTAATAATTGCAGCACTTTTAATGAGTTCCTCAATAGTGATGACAATTAACAGAGGCCCAATGTTATTTGATATGCCTCTAATTGCAGTTTTAGGATATTTGATAACATTAATTTTAGCAGTTATAGGTATTGCGAATTATCTCTATAGTAGATGAATTTGATATGAGTTGTGGATTGTTAGATGTAATATGAGAGATATTAATGAACTTAAACAAACGCCGGGTCTGTCTTTGAAAAGATATCTGGTACTGTTCATTGCAAATTTACTGGGATTGTACCTAATCAGCTTTGGATTGGATTTTACTGTTACCAATCTTTATAGGGTGGTACTATTCATATTTTTCATCAGCCTTTTCAATGCAGTATTATGGCCAATTATAACAAAGATATATATGCCTCTACTGGTTTGGACTTTCGGAGTTGGTGCTCTGATTTTAAATGGGGGGCTTTTTGCTTTTTTCGGCCCCTATTTTGGTTTAAACATTAGTGGATTGGGTGTAATTCTCGCACCATTGACCATAGCATTGATTACTATCGTTCTATCTACCATATTGGGACTTGAGGATGATGGTGCATATTACCAGGCGGTGATGAGAGAAGCTCAAAGGAAAAGAAAAGGAGATATAAAGGATTATCCTGGATGATAATCGTGGAAATTGACGGACTTGCCCATGACGTTTTGTGTGAAGCTGTCGAAAGGGGAGTCATGCCAACAGTCAAGTCAATGATGGATGACAAAACCCACATCCTTAGGAAATGGGAAACTGATCTCTCCTCACAGACCGGAGCCAGCCAGGCAGGAATTCTCCATGGAAACAATGAAGATATCACTGCCTTCAGATGGATTGAAAAGGAAAATGACAATCAGATGATGCAGTGTTCAGGTGTTACAAAAGTCAAAATACTTGAAGAAAGAATATCTGATGGAAATGGATTGCTTGCTGATAATGGTGCCAGCAGATCCAACCTGTTTTCAGGAGACACTGACAACGTTATTTTTACATTCAGTAAAATAACTGATTTGAGAAAACTTTATAACGGTGCATGGTTTTCTATTTTTTCAAACCCCAGTGATTTCGCACGTATAGTTGTACTGGTCATTGAAGACATGATTCATGAAATATATTCTCAGCTGAAACACAGGTTATTAAACATCCGACCAAGAATTTCACGGGGAATTGCATATATTCCAACAAGAGCAGGGACCAATGTATTCATGAGGGAAATCAACACAGAAACACTGATTGGGGATATGTTTGTTGGAGACATTGATGTTGCATATTCCACATATCTTGGTTATGATGAAATCGCCCATTATTCAGGAGTTAGGGATGATGATGCATGGTTTGCTCTTAAAGGAATGGACAGACAGATAAAACGTCTAATTAATGCAAACAAATACTTCCCAAGGGAATATCAGTTCGTTATACAGTCTGACCATGGTCAAACCAATGGTGCAACATTCAAACAAAGATACGGTGAATCATTTGAAGATTTTGTCAAATCTCTGCTTCCTATTGACATGGATATCTATGCAAATATGTCTTCAAACGAAGATCATTTTGCAGAAGTATACGTTCCGTTTTCAGATAAACTTGATTTTCTTAAAAATAAAAACAAGGATGATGAAGAGAAAAAACTTAAAGAATCTGAAGTCATTGTTCTTGCATCAGGAAATCTGGCAATGATTTATTTAACTCAATGGAAACATAGACTGACATATGAAGAAATCAATAAAATGTTTCCAGATTTGATTCGTGAAATAGTCAGCAATGAATATATAGGATTTATTCTGGTTCGCTCATCTCAAAAGGGAGATATGGCAATAGGTAAATACGGAATATACTACCTGGACAATGATGAAATAGAAGGAAAAAATCCTCTTGAAGGTTTCGGAGACTATATTGTTCAGCACTTGAAAAGAAACAGTTCATTTAAATACACTCCAGATATTTTAGTCAACAGCTTTTATGATGCTGAAAATGATGAGGTTTGCGCCTTTGAAGAGTTGGTTGGAAGCCATGGGGGAGTTGGAGGAAGCCAATCAGAACCGTTTATCTTATATCCTTCAGAGTGGGATGTTCCGGATGAGGAAATTGTAGGTGCCGAAAACATCTACAAAGTGCTTAAAACAAATTTGGAAAATATTAAATAAAAGACTAAAAATTGATAATTGATTCAAAAATTATATTCAAATTGAATATTACTGTTTATATTGTCTTTTAAAAAAAGTAATTCAGCTATTAAAAAAGTAAATGAGAGATAAACTCTCATTGTTTCATATCCTTCAGCCGCAGTATCAGAACAAAAATAAGTGCCATCAGTATGGCCATTACTATCATTACGAATGCCATGACGTCCTGGATAATGGTGTCTAGAATGTTTACAACACTACTGTCGGCTTTTACATCATCTATACTCATTTTCTCAAAGTGATTAAAGACATCTAGTGTGAATGTTTCATTTCCTGAATATTGTGGGGCATAGATATCTACTGCATGAGAAATGCCTCCAAAAACTCCAAGAATTAATATTATTCCGATAATTGCTGTACCCAATGATTCACCTAAGGATTCACCTGTTGAAGTAACGCCTGATGCATTATTTTGACTTTCTGCAGGAACATTGGTTAATGCAATATCCACATTTAAAGCCATTATAAAACCAAATCCCGCTCCTAATACAAACATTCCTGGCACTAACTCCAGAGGTGATGTATCCAGTCTAAACTGGTAGCTTAAAATCAGACATCCAATGATTGACATTATACTTCCTATTGCCATGATTTTTTTATGAGTCATTTTTTCTGATAAACTCGGAGCTATCATTGAAAAAATAAGCAATCCCGCAGTCAACGGAAGAGTAGTCAAACCAGTATCGAATGCATTTAAATCCAATACACTTTGAAGATAGACGGAAACTGCAAACAGCCCCCCTCCCATTATAAGATAACATAATATCAGTATTGTAGTGCCCGCACGCAAGTTCCTGTCTTTAAATAATTTAATATCAAGTAATGGGATTTTGCCGTTTCTTTTTCTTCTGATTTCAAAGCATGCAAATGCTGCCAAGACAGCCATGCCTAAAATTATTACAATTATGCTGGTATTAAAATCATCAGTCAAGAATAAAATACCAAGAACTAACAAAACAAGACCAATAAATGAAATTATGGCGCCCGTAATGTCTAATTCACTTTTGGATTCGGTAGGTTCGAAATGAGTATCTTGTTTTGCAGGACTAAAATAATAATAACGATTATTAATTCACATGCAAATCCAGATCTCCAGCTGAAAAATGTTGTCATGACCCCACCGAAGAGCGGACCGATAGCAGATGCAAGCGCACCCATAACACTAACGACAGCCAGTCCAATTGTACGTCTTTCGCCGGAATATGTTCCGCTCACTATGGAAACGGTGGCGGGTAGCATTAATGCTCCGGCAAGACCTTCTATCACTGCCCATCCGATAAATAATATTGTAGTACTGGAACTTATTGCTGCAATCAATGTACCGATACCATAAAGTACCGCACCGATTAAAAAGAGTTTCTTTTTACCAACTATGTCCTGAAGCTTGGCAGAGAGCAATATGAATGCAGCAGTGATGAGTGTATAAAACGACATAATCAATTGGATGGTACTCACATTTGTATTCAAATCAGAAACAAGCTGGAAAATAGTTACATTCATGAATGTAGAGTCTAAAGCTATAATAAAAGAAGCAAGAGCCACAACTATTAGTGGAATCCATGATTTTTCCTTAATTGTTTCATTCATATTTATTTATCCTCCAAATTTTAAGTATAGTTTCATATCTTTTGTCTTTCTTTAATTAGATTATATTAATTTTTCTTATTATTGTTTTATATAATTTCTTGAAAAATTCGTGTATTAGTCTGAAAAAATTATCTTCAACATTTTTAAAGCCAAATAGGGAAATGTTATTAGATTTAAAAAACTTCAACAAAACATAGGGTTTATATTCTTTTAAGTTCATATTATTATATTAAGCTTTTTTTGAATTTAGCATATTAATTCTATTTGTTTAAATTTTAAAATAAAGAAAAAATAGATAATTCATGATAAAGAGATAAAAATAGATGATAAGATGAGAATTGCAATTGTATCTGGAAAAGATGAAGGTCCAACAAAATTAAATGCTTTTGACAATGCTTTGAGCAATGCAGGAATAGGAGACGTGAATCTAATTAAAGTATCCAGCATGCTTTCGGGAAATGCTGAGATATGTGACTTGCCGAAACTTAAACCCGGAGCGATGGTAAACTGCGTATTATCAAGTATTACTTCAGATAATCCTGGTGATGAAATTACTGCAGTTGTAGCGGTTGCCATTGGAGAGAAATTGGGTTGTGTTGTTGAAACATCAGGAATCAATAAAAATCCAAATGATTTAATTAAAGAAAGTGAAGAAATGCTTAGATACATGATGGAAAAAAGAAAAGTTGAAATAAATGATCTGATTGTTGAGCATTCCACTACAAAAGTTAAAAACATTGCTTCTTGTATCGCATCAGTTGTTTATTTAAATGAGGATATTGAAGAGCGATGAACTGGAAGTAAATTTAAATATAATTACTTAAATATTATTATTATCAATAAAAACTTTAAAATTGTGTGATTAGATGAATTATATTATTCTAGCATTACTGTTTATCCTATCCGGTTTTTTCATGAAATATTCGGATGACTTATATGATGTTAACCATGAAAGGAATATTTCAACATTTTTAGGCCTTATATGTGGCCTGGCATCTGTTGCAGCTACACTTTACAATGTCGATGCAGCATATATTTTCATTTCTCTCCTAATAGGCAATATCATAGTGTTTAAAGTAGATGGAATCCACCATATTGTCGCATTGATTGTTTTTTTAGCGGTGCTGTTAATTGTAGGAATTCCTAATTTGAGTTTGCTTATTCTACTCATTTGTATTTTAGGTATTATTGGTGATGAAATAGGCCATGAACTAATTCCGAATATGACTGAAAACAGGTTTTTAAATTTCTTTTTTGAATACCGCTTTGTAATGAAGATTGTAGTATTGCTGCTTGCTCTTTGTGGTGTATTTAATATTTGGATATTTGTTTGCTTTATTTTGTTTGAAGTGTCCTATGTGGGAGCAGGTATCGTTTTTGAAATATACAATTAAAAAATAGTTCAAAACGATACTCAATTCTTTTTTTAGGTGATAAATAAATTGTATTCACCTAATGAAATTCATCCGGATTTATGAAGTTGGGTATTCTCTAAAATATAACAATATCTTTTTAATGTTTAAAATCAAAAATTAAATTATGAAAAGGATTTTTGAGATTATCGAAAAATATTTTTTTATAATAATATTGTTGGCAGTAGCCATTTCTTTAATTTATCCAAATTCATTTAAATGGGTTTTAAGTCAATATAATGGTATCAATATTATTAATTTACTTTTAAGTATTGTTCTTTTTACAATGGGGACCACATTGAAAGTTGATGATTTCGTTAATGTGTTCAAAAATCCTAAGGAAATTGCTGTTGGAATTTCAGCTCAATATATCATAATGCCTGTCATAGCATTTGTTCTTGCAAGTGCATTTTCTCTTGATACTGCTTTGACGGTTGGACTTATTCTTGTTGGAACCGTACCTGGAGGAACTGCATCTGATGTCATTACTTTTCTTGCAAAAGGGGATGTGGCATTGTCCGTTTCTTTAACTGCAGTTTCTACTGTGATTTCACCCATATTAACTCCGGTAATCACGGTATTGTTAATTGGTAATCAAATTCATTTCAATCCAGTCTCATTGTTCCTTTCAATTATTGAAATAGTGATTGTCCCAATTATTTTAGGTTTAATATTGAATTACAAATTCCCTAATTTCTGTGATAAATTAAAAGATTATTTGCCTACATTATCTTCTATTGTAATATGTTTAATCGTTGCAGGAGTAATTGGAGCCAATAAACAAGCTATTTTAACTTCATCTGCTATAATACTCATTGTTATTATTTTACAATATATTCTTGCAATGTTAATTGGATTTGGAATTGGTCGCCTTGCAGGAATGAGCAGAAAACAGACAATTACGGTAGCTATCGAATTGGCATTTCAAAATTCCGGTTTGTCAACCAGCCTTGCAAAAACTCATTTTCCAAGTTTATCTCAGGCAACAGTTCCTGGAGCGCTTTATTCGGTCCTGCAGAATTTTGCAGGCTCAATTCTTGCCTATGCATTTAGAAAATATCAATCTTAATGATATTCCCTTATTTTTTTAGTAATCTTTATATTGTTATAAAACATAGTTAATACTATGTTTGAAATGTTCTATTTTTCCTGGGAGGTTTATTTGATATTATTCATGCAGAATTCACTTCCAGGTTCTGTATTAGGATGCTTTGGAATTATAGCTGATGTTGTTTCTAAAAATGTTCTTGCACTGTTATTCATTTCAGTCTATTTGGCATATAACAAGGAATGGGGTAAATTCACATTGCTTTCATTGGGTGTAGCTGGGGTGTGCTGTGAATTCATTAAGGTGAATGTTGCACGTTTAAGACCATATGCAGTCGTGGATAAGATTAAGTGTCTTCATCCCAATGTAGCTGGTCAGGATCCTTTAAACTTTAAAATCCAGGGATATTCTTTCCCAAGTGGGCATACGATGATGGCAACCAACTTGTTTTTAGCTATTCCGATATACATTAGAAATACTCTATATATCGCTATTGGATTGATTGGAGTTTTTATTATTGCCCTTTCAAGGGTTGGATTAGGTGTTCACTTTCCGACTGATACAATAGCAGGTTTCATCTTTGCTTTGGCGATAATCTTAATATTGTCCCGTATTTTTGATAGGTTTGAAAATAGGGCATATCTCTATTTGGGCATTGTCGCACTGTCTTTGGTGGGAATCTTATTCTGTCCTGAAATAAGCTATATAAAATATGTGGCTTTGGTTATGGGAATTTCATTAGGTTTTCTTTTTGAGGAAAAATATGTTAATTTTGAAAATCCTAAAAGCAAACGGGATGGATTAGTCAGATTTGGGGGAGCAATCATATTGTTTGCATTGCTTTTTGTCTTATTCCCGAAACTTGCAGGAAACACAGACTTGGTTAAATGTATTGTACATTTTCTATCTACATTCATAATGCTTGCTATATATCCTTTAGTATTTAAAAAGATTGATAGGGATGGATAATTGAATCCATCATTTATTTTTACTTTTTTTGATATTATCATGAAATTCATATGAATAAAATTCATATTTAAGAAAAGATAAATATGTACAATGAATGAAAAAATTGATATGCTTTTGCTAGCTAAAAAAATCTTTCCGCTATTCAAGTATGACAATAATTGATATCACTGATTACAAAAAATTATTGAAAAATAGTTTAAATGTTAAAAATAGAGTATTGAAGATTATTGAATCAAAGGATTATGATGAGTTTCTAAGAAAAGACAAGTTCAAATTCTTTTCTATAATAGTAGTGTGCCATAATGCTGATTCATATCTTGACATGGGAATTAACTCTATTTAAATCAGTATTTCTCATTTGAAAGTAATATTCAGTTGATTTTAGTAAATAACGGCAGTACTGATAATACTGCTTCCATATGTGCCAAATATAATAAGCTATATCCTGAAAATGTTGTTTATTTGGATTATGGTGAAGTGATGGATTTGGACTTTGTTCATGATGAAGCTCAAAAGCATGTGAAAGGAAATTATACTATTATTCTCGATGAGCCTTATAAATTAAACAGGGATGTTTTAAGCACGTTAGTAGTTAAAATCAACAATGATTTGGATGATGATTTGGTTATAGCAATCCAGCAATTTGATGATTTGGAGGACTCCAGTTTTACTCATTATAATTTCAGGGATTTGGATTCATCAGGAGACAATACATAAGATAATTAAAAAGGGATTTTAATGAATTTTGCTAATAATATTAACAGAATTAATCTTTCATGTTATGCATTATATGTATTTTATGCTCTTTTGACATTGACAATACTTGGTTACGGCGTTTATTTTCTTCAAAATTTTGGTTTTGAATATATAGAAATTGGTATGGCAATCGGAATCTCAGCACTTATATCTTCAATTGTACAGCCGTTAATTGGCAGATTTGCAGACATTAAGCATTATTCCTGGAAAAGTATCTTAATCATACTGTCAATTATAATGTTTTTAGCCTCTTTAGGGTTGTTTTTCGCTCCGAAGTTTCTTTATTTTGCTTGATGGTTATTGTATTGGGCTGTATGTATCCTTTTTTAAATAATGCCGTATTTTATTATGAACATCATGGGGTAAAAACCAATTATGGGGTCTCAAGGGGATTTGGATCATTATCCTACATGATTTTTGCAGCTCTTGTCGGTCTTATTCTTGTTGGAAGCAATATAATGATAATCAATGTATTTTCATTAGTGGCTTCAGTTTCAATGATTCTAATTGTAGTCTTTCTTCCGTATTACGGTTACAGCATTGATGAATCTGTAAAAGATAAATCTAAAAGCTTTAAAAATAATGTCTTGTTTAAATATCCCGTTTTTACTTTAGCTTTCATTTCAGTTTCATTTTTCATGATATTCCATCAGGTTTTCATGTGTTACATGATTAATATTTTTACAAATGTCGGAGGAAACATTGCTGATGTATCCTTTGCCAATTCATTGGGAGCATTACTGGAATTGCCTGCAATGTTTTTATTTGCCCATATATTGAAAAAAGTATCTCTTAGAAATCTGATTATTTTAGCCAGCGTATTGTATGTGGTTCGTTCTTTGGTGATTTTAACTGCACAAAATCCTCTTGGAATTTACATCTCCTTGATTTTACATATGTTTACCTTTGCAATAATCATACCTGCCTCTGTTCATCTGACTGATGAAATAATCTCTGAAGAAGATAAAAACGAGGGACAGGCGTTCATGGGTTCTACATTAACTATCGGGATAATATTTGCTAATCTGATTGGAGGAAATATTCTTCAGTTATATGATGTTAATTTACTGCTTGTTGTATTGGTAATTCTTACAGTAATTGGCTGTATATTTGCATTTGCCACATTAAAGTTTGATAAGTAAATATAATAAGTTATTTTCTAATCAATTAGATTATCGATCTTATCAAAAAGTTCTCCATAGTTTTTAAAGAGATTTTTCATTTCATCATCATTTTTAGACATTAAAGTCATATTCAGCTGTTTTTCCGTTTCAGTGATTTGGGCATGGCCTTTATCACTAATCAACGATTTAATTTCGTTATAAGTATCTTCAGTTAAATTGTATTTTCTGCTGTGGTTTAACATATCCATTGCATGAATAAGTCCATTATCCGGCCTGTCAATACATGATGAGAGTTTAATTTTACTAATCATATAATAAGGAGCTTCTATTTTGTCTCTGCGAAGTACAATTGTGATTTTTGATATGATATGCTCATCACTGCAGTTTTCATTAATAAATTTAAGCAGTTGAAACTGTTTAATGTTTGCGTCACTGTTCATGAAAGTCATGATAATATATTATTTTTGAAAATATTTAAATTTGAATATAAAAACTATTAAATATTTAAAAATTCTAAAATAATTTGTGAATAATATTTTTTACATAGATTTTTAGGAGAGTGAAAATATTAATGCAAATAAAAATACTTTCAATTTGATGCCTATTATTAAATTTACAGTTTTAGCGTTAATCTGTTCATTAGTTTTAGGTTTGATATTCTATAATTTGGCTCAGTTTACAGTATTTCAGTATGAATATTATGGAACAACTGGATTAACTGTTCTGGCTTTTCCATTTGCCGTCATGATTTCTGTTGGGTTATTTTCTGCATATTTGGAAAATAAACAGGATGCACTTATAATGGGTTTTATCGTTGCTGTATTAACTGGATTTTTACAATTTTATGTTATTTCCTTTGTTATGGGTAATCTGGCTGGGGGCTGGTTTGTAGAGTTCATAGACAATCAGACACTTCTATTGATAATTTTTGCAATAGCTTCATCTTATTTCGGCAATGTATATTTGAAAAAAAGAATTAATAAATGAAAATTTAATTAACATTAACTCCAATAATATAACAAGGAATTATAAAAGTATAAAGTTTTCACAATATATATTTAATTCTTAATTTTTTAAGGAGATATGGGCATGGAAAATGAAAAATCTGTAAATACAAATCGTATGAGTAAAAATGAGTATTATTTAGCAATAGCTCTTGCAGTTTCAAAAAGAAGCACTTGTTTAAAAAGGCGCTATGGTGCTGTGATTGTCAACAATGATGAAATAGTCAGTACAGGTTACAATGGAAATCCAAGAGGAGAGGAGAACTGCTGTGATAGAGGGGACTGTCAAAGAATGAACCTTCCATCCAATTCAGGTAACTACAATGACTGTTTTTCAGTACATGCCGAACAGAATGCAATGATTAGTGCTAGCAGAAACGAAATGCTTGGATCAACTATCTTTCTGGCAGGTGAAATGTATGTTGATGGTGAATGGGTAGATATTGAAGATGCTGAACCATGTCCAATATGCTTTAGAATGATAAAAAATTCCGGAATTGATAAAATAGTCAGTAAAAAAGGAATTTCAAGATTACATGAGTAATTTAAACGAATTTTTATTCTAATCTTTTTTTATTATTTTTTTAGTTAATTTTATATACTTTAATTAATAAAATTTAACTAACGAACGATAGGTAGGTAATCATGAATACTAAAGAAAAAATTTTTAATGTATCTCTTGATTTGTTTTCAAAAAAAGGTTATGACTCAGTTTCACTTAGAGAAATTGCAGAAGAAGTTGGAATTACAAAAAGTTCAATTTACAGTCATTATCCATCAAAAGAATCTATATTAATGGATATTTTTGATTATTTTACACAACAATTTGAATATAATCCAATCATAAACAATGATATAATAAAACTGGATGAGAACAATCCCTTTTTAGAAGATCCTGAATTATTCTATCACGTGGGTTCCGAAGCAATAAAACAGATGGTATTTCAGGAGACAAACTTAAAAATTTGGAAAATGATTCTCATTCAGATGCATCACAATGAAAGCATTAAATTGTTTTTTCAAAATGAAATACTCGTAAAACCTCTGGTATTCTGGAATGGATTTTTCACTCTTTTAAAGGAAAAAGGGATAATTCGAAAAGATTCCAATCCTAAATTATTGGCTAAGCAATATTACAGTTTCCCGATTTATCTGCTGCTGGAAATATGTGCAAAGTATGATGACATTCCTCAGGAAGTATTGGAACATTTCTTTGAAGAGGCAGAAGAACACGCCAATTTCCTTTTAGACAGTGTAAAGGTGAAATAAATGCAAGATATTATTTTTCCTTATTTGTTAAATGAGGAGTATTATGATAATGTAAAATCTTTCGCCGATGATTTTTTGGACTTTTCTAAAAAATTCAATTTTAAGGATGATGAGGAAACGTTGGAGGCATTATGCATAGGTGTTTACTGGTATCTCTACGGTAGCACTGCCCTTGATTTAAACAGCAATATCCATCAGGCGCTTGCTAACTTATCAGAATACAGAAGAGCATTTCCGGAAGATAAACTTTTCATTGATGAATTAAGGGGAAAACTTTTAACAAAATTTCTTTTCAAGCCATTTAAGAAAAATAATGAGAAATTAACTGAAAAAAATTTTGGATTGCTCATTAATTTTTTAGAAGCCACTGGTGATTATGTAGACCAGATTCCACACTTTAGAAATTTCACTCATGAATTGGATGATTGCATTGGCTTGACGAAATGGTTTTGTAGAAATAGCAGTAATTATCTTGGTGAGTATACATATAACTTGGAAAATTATCTTGAAAACAACCATGCTAATCATTTAATGGAGGAAGATGTGATATTTTTCCATGGTCATGAACTTGAGTATCATTTAAACATGCTTGGAGCCGAGATAATGAATAGGTTATTCAAAGCAGATTTTGAAAAAAGACCAAGAAAAGCAATAATTCTTCCTGGATGCATGTGTTCAAACAATAGTAAATGCAAAGCAAAAGAAGATAGACTGGGTAATGTCTGCACATTCTGCAATCCTAGATGCAATGTTTTTAAAATAACCAGACAATATGGTGGTTGCGAAGTATATATTGTTTCTCATGAATCTACAGCATTTAAAGGTGCAAAAAAAGAGGATATAGATGAATTGGGGATTATTGGTATTACATGTGTGTTGAATTTAATTTCTGGTGGTTGGAAATCAACAAATCTTTCAATACCTCCGCAGTGTGTTCTATTGAATCATGTTGCATGTAAAAATCACTGGCTTGATGAAGATATTCCTGCCAGTATTAATAATAATCAGTTAAATAAGTCAATTTAATAATCTGAGGTTCAATTTTAGGTAATGTGTTATAAACAATCAATGGAATGTTTTAACCCTATATGAAGACGGTTATATGATGAATTGGTGGCTAGAAAATTTGATTTGGTAATTATCCAAAAAAATATTTGTAAAAATAAAAAAGAGTAAAAAAAGAGCTGAATAAATCTATTCAGCGTTAATTTCTATATCAAAAGACATTCTTTCAAGTTCAGCACTTTCACCAGCTTTGATGGTGTATAAAGGTGAATCTTGTAAAATTAAAGTATTATTAACTTCTCTGATTTTGTTATCAGCTACTTCTTGCATATGGGTTCCTTCATAGAAGAATCCTGCTGCAGAGTCCCCTTCCAATTTGTATGAAATTACTTCACCATTATGTTTATTTGTTGCTTTTACATTTACAATCATATTTTAAATCTCCATTAATTAGTATATACTATTATTTGTATTAAACTATTATAAATAGTTAATTTGAAAATATCAATTCATCAATAATGTTCATATCGAGATTTTCTTCAACTATTTCAGCTAATTTATTTAATGAGTAACTCTTTTGAGCTTCATATGGATCTTCGCCGGTCTGAATTTCAAGGCCTTTTTTAGCTCTCAAATAGTTTAAAAATTCCCTTCTGAAGTTATAGTTATTGAATATTCCATGGAAGTATGTTGCTAATATGTTTTCATGACATGCTCCGTCAACATCTCCATTTTCATCGTTTCCCTGTCCTTTTTCAATTTCCAAAAGGGCTTTACAGTTTATTAGGTTACTTGTTCCTTCATGAATTTCATATCCAGTTACCTTTTCACCAGCAATATTTTTAAACATTTCACCGGCTATACCTTCCAAATCATCCGGAATAATGGCTTCGGACTGTGTAACGATTTTTTCTTCACGTTTGAACTCAGAAGTTATTGGAAGTAATCCAAGACCTTTGATTGTCCCCTGTTTGGATTCCTTTTTTTCCTCATCGATGATTTCTTCACCGAGTATCTGAAATCCTCCGCAGATTCCAATTATCGGTATTTGAGAAGCTTTTTCAATAATTTTTTCTGCAAGACCGCTTTGATGGAGTTCATAGGCATCCTGTGTTGAGTTACGTGTTCCCGGAATGATTATTGCATCAACATCACCAATATCATCGTTGATTCCAATCATTTTTATTCCGACGTCGTTTTCAGCTTCAAATGGATCAATATCCGTGAAGTTAGCTATTTTTGGAAGTCGGATAACTCCTATTGTAATGTCTTTTCCTTCATCGAAAACATGTGTCGTAAGGGATGCTGAGTCCTCTTCGGGAAGTCTTAATGTCTCATCGTATGGCAAAACTCCTAAAACAGGCTCGCCGGTAATCTCTTCAATCCTATCAAGACCCGGTTTTAGGATATCAAGGTTTCCTCTGAATTTATTGATGACTGTTGCCTTCAATCGTGAACGGTCATAATCATCCAATAGTACATATGTTCCTGCAATGGCTGCAAATACTCCTCCCATTTCAATGTCGGCTATTAAAATAACGTTGGCGTCTGCAAGGTGAGCTATTTCCATGTTTGCAATGTCCTGTTCTCTCATGTTGATTTCTGCCGGAGAACCTGCACCTTCAATGACGATTATGTCATATTCATCATTTAATCTATTAAAACTGTCTTTTATGGCGTCAAATGCTGTGTCGTGATATTTATGCTGATAATCGTAAAAATTCATATCCCCAATAGATTTTCCCTGAATGATAACATTTGATGTAAAGTCACCCTTTGGCTTGAGTAAAACTGGATTCATGTGAATGCTCGGTTCAATCATCGCTGCTTCTGCCTGAAGCATCTGTGCTATTCCAATTTCTCCATTTTCAAATGTCGTATAAGAATTTAAGGACATATTCTGGGATTTGAAAGGAGCTACTTTATATCCCCTGTTTTTATAAATTCTGCATAATGCTGCTACAAGCATACTTTTTCCAGCATTTGATGATGTTCCCTGAACCATAATACATTTAGCCATAAAAATCACTTTAATTAATTTTAAATATTATTTATAATAGTTCTATTATAAGTTATTTTTTGAAAATATTTCCAGCAGATGATAATTTGCTAAAATGAATTTCACTTTAAGACATGTCTAGTAAAATCAGTAGTGTGGAATAACACAAAAAAGAGTTATTTTATTCTAATTGTTTAATTAAAAAAAATAAAGCAGTCAAAAGACTGCTTGCTTATTCTGAAATGTATAATATTATACCTTCAACGATTAGGCTGACGCCTATAAGGAGTATAGCATAAATTGGATTGTTAATTGAGAATCCTCCAAGGATAAATGCTATAATACCGAAAATTATTATCAATGCTGAAGATTTTTTGGATATATTGTCTCCTGCAAAGAAACCGGTGACACCGATTAAAATCAATAGAATACCGATTATATAGAATTGGAATCCTAAAAGGAATGATAATGCAGAAATGTTTAATACGAATATTAAACCACATATAATAGATATTATCCCAATAATGATATTAACTGCTGAAAAGTTAATTAATATTGATGCAATACCTAAGAATATTAAACTTAATCCAATAAAGACAGATACTAATGCAGTACTAAAAATAGGAAAAATCATAAAAATTAATCCTAAGATTATTGATAATATTCCGGCTATTTTATTAACTTCCATATGTTTTTCCTCCAAATTTTGTTAGTTCACTTTTTCAAATGAAAAATAAAATTGTAAATGCAATTTGCTTTTACATTTAAATTTATCTTTTATATTGTATTTAATATTAACTATGAATTAATTATTGCCATTTATTAAAATATTATTTTTTTAATTGAGCCAAATTATCTTTTAAGAGTTTATAGATATTTTCAGCACCAATTATCTCATCATCACTAACTTTCCAGCTTGAAGGGTATAATATGAACGGTTTAGACTGATCTCCGCCTGCTCCACCATGGCTTCCGACCAATTCTTCAAAAGCACATACCTCATCAGCTTCTTTATCATAAAAACTGTTAACTAGGATATCCGGAGTATGTTCAAATGAACTGGTTCTTTTTAAGTGTCTAGCGATATTTTTTCCAAATCCTTCAAGAGGATTTTCACCTTCAATTTTATCGCTGTCCAAGTAATAAGTTCCATTTTTGCCTATAGCTAAATCGCCGTGTTCTTGGGATTTAACTAAAATAAAACCGACATATTCATTATTTATAATGCCAGGTATCAATTCAGGGAAATAGTTATTGAGTTCCTCGTATGTTAATCTTTGACTCCATTGTGTCAGATAAATCATTGCAAGGTTACCTGAAGCCAATACGATGACCTCGGAATCACTTAATTCTTGCTGTTCTTTTTCTTCTTTTTTTATTTTTTTCTCGTCTCTTGAAAATGGGGAAGATCCTGCAAAGTGGTCTTCATCTGAAGTCATTTTTGCAAACATGTGCATATCTTCAGGAAGTAATGATTTGACAAAATCTTCAAATGTTTGACCATATCTTTGGGTAAATGTAGCGCCGTTTGTTTGACCGTGATCTGATTGAATGACAAACTGATAGTCTCTAGGACAGTATTTATTTGCGTCAGTTAAATGTTTTATTTGTTTGTCCATTTCTCTTAATGCAAACCATGCATCGTTATCCCTAACTCCTGAGTGGTGAGCTATTTCATCATAACCAAGGTATGTTGAGTATGCAACATCAATATCTCCAACCATCATGTCTCCAATTAATGTTGAAGTGTTAATTTCTCTCATGAATACATTTGTAGCAGCTCTTGTTGGAATGTATACTATTCCACGGCTGATTCTTGGTCTGATGTTTTTTACTGAATGCATGATTTGTGACCAGATTTCACGTATAATTTCTGCAAGAAACAAAGCAATAATACGTGCAAAATTACTAGGATTGGAAAATACTGAGTACCATGCCTTATTGTATAATTTTTTAAAGTCCATAATCTTACTGAATGTAAATATTACATCGTCAGTATCACCTGAGAATAAATTTGATCTGCTTGCTCCATTGTCAACAAGCAATCCGTCTCCATTTGAAATTCTTTGTTCTAATTCCGGCACTTTGCTGATTCCGGAACATTGCATCATCTGATTATCATTGCTCTTTTCTATCCATCTAAATGCAACAATGCCTTCGTTATTTCCATGAAGGATTCCTGCTTGACTTGCGCCGGTCTGGGAAGACAGGTCTGTTTCCCACATTCTAAGATTATAATTGTCACTTTCAATCATTTTTTTGAGGGTAGGCATGTCTCCTCTTTCGACTGCTTCACATAATACTTCATATGCAAGTCCGTCGATTTCAACAATTATTACGCCCGGATAATCTTTAGTTTCATTTTTTCTTTTCTTTTCAGCATCTCTTAAAACAGACCTGTAATAAGAACTGTCATCTTCAATCGTTATTAATGAGGACAGTAGAGTTGTAACGGCCGCCATAGCTAATGGGACAAGAATCGTTGCAGCACCCTGTATTTTTATATCAAACAGTGGTGCAAAAAGCTCAAGAAGGAGTCCGTTTAATATTAATGCCCCTACACCGAAGGTTAAAACCAAAAACGGCATTGCTATTCTTGTTAAAATAGGCCATAGTAGTGCATTAATTAAACTGATGAATAACACAAAAAATATTATGTTATTAAAATTAGTGAATGTGACTCCTGATTCTACAAGACTTATTAAGTATATTCCTAAGACATTTCCAATAAATACGATTAAACTTCTTTTTAAACTTCTTTTTGGAGTTTGTTTTTCATTAATAATTTCCATATTTATCACAGGTCCCCTTATTTCTTAAATTAAATTTTCATGAGATATTAAGTATGTATCTTTCTAGTGTATTGTTCTATATGACTTTTAACATCATCCAAATTAACTCCGGTTTTTTCTTCAACAGTGGATTTAATTTTACTTAGGTTATTATTGTTTACATAATCATTTGCTTTTGACTGTAAATCTGCCGTTATGTTTTCTAATTTATTATTGTTTGGATAAACATTTTTGTAGATTACTGATTTGGCCATATGGGCTGCAATGTCCTTGTCTTTGCAGCAGATTATAATATTGTCGTGAGTAGTTTCATTAGATAACGGAATGCAATAAAATTTGCCGTTATAATTCACTTTAATGAAATCAAATATGTGAACTTCTAATAATTCGTCAGCATTTACCACGTAACATGTTAAACCGTCAATATCTTGCTTTTCTCCATTTTTTATCATGTTATTCAGTGCATTAAATGCTAATTCAGTAACTTTGATAATATTTTTGTCATCGTGACTATTGTATGTAACTAATATTCCGTTGTTCCAATTCCATATTTTGGCACCTTCAACATTTCCGTTATATTTGGTTTGATTGGATGGAACTTCTATACTTGTTCCATTTGGCGTTATATCAATTCTATCATAATTTACTGAGGTTAACATTACTAGAATAACCCTCGCTATAATGATTAAAAGGATTATTCCAATTATAATTGCTATTTTTTTGTTATCCATTGTCATACCTTTAAAGCATTAATATGTAATTAGATTGTATTTCATACTATATTAAATTAAATGAAAAAATATGTATGTTAAAAAAATAATGGTGTATTGATAAAATGTGGAGATTTCCTATTTTTAAATTGTGTTTTGCTGATTTTGAATTTGATAATGATTTATTCTTAAGCAAAAACACAAATAGGGTTGATATAAAATTCATGGAAGCATTTTCTAAAAAAACTCAAAAGTAGATGCATGTATTGAAAATGTATTTTTGCATGCTAATTTGTAGATATCAATGGTGCTTTAAAAAATAATTTTCATCTTCATCGATTCGAAATGATAATTCTTTTAGTTACTTTAGTTTACTAAATTAGAAAACTTTTTATATATAATAAAGTCAATATAATTAGTAGTAGGAAAATGATTTTTATATATGTTGAATTTTAATTTAAATAGTGAGGTTTTTTTAATGAAATTTGAAGAACAAGAGCCTATTGATGATTCATCCAATGATGTTGTTTTGGAACCGGAAATTGCACAGGATACTGAAGGTGAAGAAACAAAACCAATGTTGGATTATGATAATATCAAAAGTTCAAAAGACATAGATGTTCCTCCATTATTAATTGATCAGGTTATCGGACATGAAGAGTCCATTGAAACAATTAAAAAAGCAGCTAAACAAAGAAGAAATGTTTTGTTAATTGGAGATCCTGGTGTTGGAAAATCAATGCTTGCAAAAGGAATGGCTCAAATATTGCCACACGAATCTCTACAGGATGTTTTAATTTATCCAAATGTTGAAGATAATAATCATCCACTTATAAGGACAGTGCCTGCAGGTGAAGGTAAAAAAATAGTAAAAGCAACCAAAGGCTCTGCTCGTGGTCATGAAGAACGTAAAACTCTTATTACCACATTAGCTATAGGGGGAATTTTAGTAATCGGATTTTTCTATGGAAGAATCCTTGAATCAATTATCGCAGCAGCATTAATTTTACTTATTTCAATTCAAATCAAACCAAAAAATAATACCATGTCTCCAAAATTATTGGTTAACAATGAAGAAAACAGATTTGCTCCATTCATGGATGCAACAGGTGCGCATGCAGGAGCATTACTTGGAGATGTACGTCACGATCCATACCAATCAGGAGGATTAGGAACTCCGGCACACGAACGTGTGGAAGCAGGTATGATTCACAAAGCAAATCGTGGAGTATTATACATTGACGAAATAGGTACAATGTCAATGAAAACCCAACAAGAACTTTTATCTGCAATGCAGGAAAAGCAATATGCAATTACAGGTCAAAGTGAAAACTCAAGTGGTGCAATGGTAAGATCCCAGGCTGTACCATGTGACTTTGTGCTTGTAGCATCAGGTAACATTCAGGTTCTTGAAGGAATGCATATTGCAATGAGATCACGTATCAGAGGTTACGGTTACGAAGTGTTCATGAAAGATTATATGGACGATACAACTGAAAACAGAGAAAAATTAGTCCAGTTCGTAGCTCAGGAAGTTAAAAATGATGGAAGAATACCTCATTTTGCTCCGGATGCATTAGATGAAATTATCATGGAAGCAAAACGTAGATCAGGTAAACAAAATGCATTAACATTAAGATTAAGAGACCTTGGTGGTCTTGTCAGATCTGCTGGTGATGTAGCTATTGAAAAAGGTGAAGATTTAGTTAAATCAGAGCATGTGCTTGAAGCAAAAAGATTTGCAAGAACTCTAGAGCAGCAAATGGCTGACAGGTCTATTATTCAAAGAAAAGAATACAGTATGGTTAATCCTGAAGGTGGAAGAGTCGGTTTGGTAAATGGACTTGCAGTAATTGGTGACAGAAGTGGAATCGTATCTCCAATTGCAGCTGAAGCAGCACCTTCACAATCCAAAAACGGCGGTCAAATCATAGCAACAGGTAAACTAGGTGAAATTGCATCCGAATCCGTTCAAAACGTAAGTGCATTGATTAAAAAATACACTAACAAGAATTTGGCTGATTATGATATCCACGTTCAGTTCATTCAAACCTATGATGGAGTTGAAGGTGATTCAGCAAGTGTAAGTATTGCTACTGCTGTAATATCTGCTGTTGAAGAAATTCCAATTGATCAGACTGTAGCTTTAACTGGTTCACTAAATGTTCGTGGAGATGTAATGCCTATTGGTGGTGCTACAGCTAAAATCGAAGCGGCAGCAGAATCTGGAATGAAAAAAGTTTTAATTCCAAAATCAAACTTAAAAGATGTTATGATTGAGAAAAAATACGAAGACATGATTGAGATTATTCCAACAGAAACATTAAGTGATGTTTTAGAAAATATCTTAATCAGCGGAAGCAAAAAGGACCAATTGATTGAAAAGATGAAAAGCATTGGTTCCAAAGTTGTTGAAAAAGTTCCTCAATCAACTATAAATAATCCAACTACCAACTAGTTGGTTATTTTTTTCTATTTTTTTAAATTTTTAGCTATTTTTCCAAAATAATTATATATTTTGATAAATAATTATTATATTATGAGTAT
>JAFRFB010000109.1 GCA_017434555.1 Methanobrevibacter sp.
AATTCATCTTCACTTTTAAAATTAGTATTATAATACATTTCTGATTTGATTATTCCCCAAAGGCCTTCGGTCGGACCATTATCTATACAACATCTTACTCTAGACATTGATTGTTCTATACCATTATCTAGAAGTTTTTGTTGAAAAGCCCTACTAGTATATTGATATCCTCTATCACTATGAAATAATGGAGCGGCTCCTGGATTAGAGCTTATTGCTAAATCTAAAGTATCAAATACAAGCTCGTTATCATTACGATTACTAAGCTTATATGCAACTATTGATCTATCATATAAATCAATAATTGCACTTAAATAAAGTTTTTTATTAGACATAGGAATTTTAAATTCAGTAACATCAGTAGCCCATTTTTCGTTTGGCTTTGTTGCTAAAAATTCACGATGTAATACATTCTCAGCGGTTGCTCTTTGGGTAGAACGTCTGTAAGGCTTTCTTTTCTTTCTAATTGAAGATTTAATACCTAACAAATTCATTATTCTTTGTACTCGGCGTTTGCTAAAGGAAGTACCTTTGTCTCGATTAATCCAGTTTCTCATTCTTCGATATCCTAATATATGTTTATATTTAGTGTCGTACTCTGTAATCCAAGCAGCTAGCTGCTTGTTTTCGATTTCTATTGTTGATTCTTTTCTATTAAGCCATTTATAATAACCTGATCTGGAAACATTTAATTTCTTACACATCCAACATATATCCCAATTTCTTGTGTCCTTAAAAAACTTGATTGTTAGATATTTAGGTTCTAATTTCCCTTTAGCTAATATCGCCTCCTTTCGATTTCCTGTACTTTTTTTAATAACTCTACCACCATATCTTTTTCTTCGAGCTGACGCTTAAGACGCTTATTTTCTCTGCTTAGTCTTTCAATTTCATCAACTTCTTCATCTGTTTTATGATGTCCACGCCTATCAATTAAAGCAGTTTCACCATTATCATCATACTTTTTTACCCATGAATAAACTTGACTATATGAAACATCATATTTTTCAGCAGTTAACTTATAATTTCTTTCGTTATCTATACAATATTTAACGATTTCCAAACGTTCTTCTTTACTTGTTTTTCTTCTTGATTTAGCCATATAGACCTCCCATTTTGGTTCATAATCTTTAAGTTCTATATTGCTATTATACTTCTTAACCCATCTTGTTAAAATACTTGTACTTAAAATGCCATATTTAAAACAAATTTCTTCCTTGCTACCTTCACCGCTAATATAAGCTTCTACTGCTTCTGTTTTTAAGTTAGAAGAATATGATTTATTATGAGGCTTATCATGCAAACTAGATTCCCCAAATAGTTTATATTTTTTAGCCCAAACACGGATTATATTTCCATGATTACTGTTGTATCTTATTCCTAGTTCGGAACATATTTGTTTGGTAGTCTTCCGTCCTGAAAGATAATCCTTAACCGCTTGTATTTTATCTTCAACTGAATATTTAAATTTTCTTCCCATAAAAAAATACCTCCAAAGTAGAGTTTGGTTATTTACCATGTCTACTTTAGAGGTATCATATCA
>JAFRFB010000026.1 GCA_017434555.1 Methanobrevibacter sp.
AAGATGGTCTTTGTTTGATTAAACAGGTTTAAATTTTATATGGATTTATTCCTTTTTGAAATGAAGCTAATGTGTAATTTCAACTGATAACAACACCAGTTTTACACATCAACATTAAATTTAAATAGTGGACAGTCCCAACTAATATTTTTTTTCATTTGATATAATATATACTCGTCAAATGCTCTCTCTCACTTTCTTTATATAATGGTTGTTTACTAATATATTAAACATGTCAAGAATCATTGATGAAAATAATTATTATGGGGGACAACAGGATGTAACTGAAGCAGTTAAGATTAGATTATATCCCACAGAAGAACAGGAAAAGAAAATTAATCAAAACATTGGTAATCGAGGTTTTATTTGGAACAAATTGCTTGGAAAAATCAAACACGAAAACGTGAAACCAACACAAAAAAACTTAAACAAAATCCTAAATGAGCTAAAAATCAAATATCCATTCCTTAAAAAAAGCGAATCCAGCAGCAGACAACAAGTTTACAGGGATCTTATAAAAGCATATAATAAACATAAAAAAGAAAAGAATGCAGGATTTCCCAAGTTCAAATCCAAGAAAAATCCAAATATCTCATTTAGAATACAAGCAAACAACAATAACATCCACTTAAATGAGCGAAAAAACAGAATACAAGTACCCACTATTGGTAAAATCAAATTCAAAACAAGCAAAGAACATAAACAAAAAATACAAGAATCAAAAATCAACAACATAACAATAAAACTAGAAAACGGAATATACTACGGAATAATAAACATCAACACTAAACACAAGCCAATGAAAAAACAATATCATGCTGTAGGTATTGATATTGGCATCAGAAGACCATTAACATGCAGTGACGGTCTAAAAATGGAAGAATTAGATCTAACACAAGAAGAAAAAAACATTAAATACTATCAACGCAAAATGAGAAAAAAAGAACCTGGAAGCAGACGTTATCGCATAGCCAAAGAAAAATACAATAAAGCAATGAACAAAAAAATCAACAAGAAAAACGACCAATATCACAAAATCACACACCACATAGTAAAAAACAATGATATAATAGCACTAGAAACACTAAATATAAAAGGATGGTTTAAAAATAAACGATGGGCTCCAAAATTACAGAGAATATCCTTATACGAGATAATGAGACAATTAAAATACAAATCCCAACAAAATAATCGAAAATTAATTCAAGTAGGAAGATTTTTCCCTTCAAGCCAAAAATGCAGCAACTGCGGATACCAATACACAGATTTAAAATTAGGTGAAGAAGAATGGATTTGTCCAGAATGTGGAAAACATCATGATAGGGACTTAAACGCGAGTATTAATATAAAAAATGAAGGATTAAGATTAATCCTAGAAGAAATAATAAAGACAATTCCCTGATAGGGATTGTCATGGCCTGCGGTGCGCGGGTATCGGCTCGAAAGTATTAACATTTCGCTCAGTTAAAGTATGTTAAAAAATCGAGAATCCCCAACTTCTTAAAAGTTGGCGGAAGTTCAATTTTACTACTGGTTGCAGTAGTTGGAATCGGATGCGTATCAGCAGCTGACAACACAACAGTCTGCGACAATGCAAATCATATGGCAATGGCTCCACATGCCTTCCCAAATGAAAATTTAGACATTAATAGTACTGTAATCCGCGAAACTCCGGATGTACCATCCAACAGTTCAGACAACAACACTACCTCAGGACCACAATTGGATATCAAAGGACCGAAAATAGGCGATCACTCAGTTATTAAAAACGGTCCAATTGTTAATAAAAACGACCTTAAACAAGAACATTATTTAATCGTGTACAATCATTTCTTAAAAAACATGTTAAAATCAACAAATAATGAATTGACTCACGATATAGTGTGCAAATTGCTTTTAAGAATTTATAAGGACAACGATGCAGCCAAAACCAAAGACATTGCATACAATATATTAAAGAAAAACAATTTTGATTTATCTGCAGGTGATATAAATCACTACTTCGATGCAATTTCAGGCAACTTGGATGACAAGCAATGCGCTAAATATTTCAACTGCAATAAAAACTTTTTTGATGATAACATAATTCATAAAAGATTAATAGACTCAGACAAAATACAGGTATCTGATTCAATTTTAAAGAAATACGGTTCAGATTACGATGGAAGGATATTGGAGTTAATTCTAAAAGTTTTCCATGACTACTCTGAAGGCG
Source organism: Methanobrevibacter sp. (assembly GCA_017434555.1). Lineage (GTDB taxonomy): Archaea > Methanobacteriota > Methanobacteria > Methanobacteriales > Methanobacteriaceae > Methanocatella. The sequence goes on from JAFRFB010000026.1 coordinate 2,216, forward strand.
ATGCAGTTAAAATCATTACAAAAATAGTCAATAATCGTGAAATAGAACATGTTAAGAAAGATGGTGTGAACTATTGCATCGATTACGTTTATTCAACAGACATGACCAAAAAGATGCTCAATGACATGATCGATGGAAGATACGGTAATCATTACTTTTTCGAAATGAAAAAAATACAACTATCAAAAATAGCTAATGGCATATTGATTATACCGCTGCTCTTTCCTTTATAAATGTCTGGTTTCTTTAACCATTAAGTAATAATACTTTTATTATTACTTTTTTTTATTTATTTGTGGATCAGTTTCCACAAAACTTTTTTCAATCAAAATCATATGTAAGTGCATTGGAAGTGTATTTATCAAGTTTTTTTGTTTTAAAGTGTCCTGCGGATGCTAGTTTATATTCACCGACATCAAATAAGTTAAACTTAATATTTTCATCATTTTTTAGCTTTATATCATCATCAATGATTATTTCAAAGCTGTCCAAATCCAGATTGAATCCAAGACCTGTGTATTTCATATAGCTTTCCTTTAAAACCCAGTATCTGAAAAATTCATTTGAGGGATTGGAGGATTTCATGATGTTTTCATATTCACTGTTGTAGAAGTAGTTCTTTGCTATGTTTAAATCGATTGTGGGGTCATTGTATTCAACATCAGCACCAATTTCCCTATCGGATATTGCACAGCAAACCATTTTCCCTGAATGGCTTACATTAAAGTAAACGTTTTCGTAATTGCAGATATATGCCTTGCCGTATTTTCCAGTTTCAAATTCGGGTTTTGTAATTCCCTCTTCATACAGTAAATTTTGAAGAAGCAAATACGCACCGCAGCTGAGCTTTTTGTCCTTTTCAAATCTGTAAAAATCAATTTTTTCCTTTCTTTTATCTGAAACCAGTTCATAACCCTTTTTCAAGTCAAGGTTTTCCACATTACAGTAAGCTATTCTAATCATGTCTATCCAAAAGCACTATGGTCATATCATCAAATTGATCGTTAGAGCCTGTAAATTCATCAATATCTTTCAACAGTTTATCAATTATTTTATTTTCAAAAGGATGACTGTTTAAAAAGTCAATTAACTTGTCTTCACCATAAAACTCATCATTTGGATTTTTGGCATCGGTTATTCCATCAGTATAAACGATTATTCCTTTAGACATTTCTGTCTCTTCTTTTACAAATTCAAAGTCTTCCATAACTCCCAAAACAATTCCCGGACTGACTTTTAAAGGTTTAAATTTTCCATCTTCCATAATCAATGGTGCTTCATGTCCGGCATTGGAAAAAGTCAAATTATTCGTTTTGTTATTGTAAATTCCAAGCCATAATGTCACAAACATTAACTCCGAGTTATTTTCACATATCTGGTTATTGAGTAAATAGAGGACTTTTGAAGGATCTTTTTCGCTTTTAAGCAATTGCTTGATAATTGACTGGGCAACGGTTGAAAGTATTGCTGCAGGTATTCCTTTTCCTGAAGCGTCACCGATTACTATAGCTACATTATCATCGTCCAGTTCATAATAGTCATAAAAGTCTCCACCAACTTCTTTTGCAGGCTGGCTGAATCCAAAAATGGAATAGTTTTCTTTTTCTATGCTTCCGGTTGGAAGATTTGATTTTTGAATTTTCTCGGCAATACTTAATTCCGCTTCAATCCTATGCTTTTCACCTTCAATCTTGTGAATATTTTCAATATATTCGTTTGTATAATTGATTAAGGATGTGTAACTTCTGGCAAGCATTCCAATTTCGTCATCTTCATTAATATACTTCGAATAAACTTTAACCAATCCGTCTGATTCGATTCTATCTCCCTTTTTAATGAATTTTTCAATTCTCGAAAATGAAACAATCGGGTCGATTACATTATTTTCAATGTATTTCAGGACTAAAATGGATGGTATGAAATATATGATGAAAAGTATATCCATCATCAGGAAAACAAGTATCATGATTTCATCAATATTTATTGGGAGGTATAAATCTAGAGCGGTAATCAGTACCTCATCTGATGCGACAATATAACCTATAACCAGAATAATCAATGATGTTACAAGAAAGATGTTCATTATTTTTTCAGGGATTCTGTTATATGGAATTCTTGTTATTTCTCTATTAATAGGCTTTGTCAGATATAAAACGAGCAATGCCATAATTATTAATATTTCTACAATCATTATTCCTACATTTGATCCCAAATAAAAATCCGTTGCTCCTACAAAAAGTGTTGTGATAACCAATAATGCGCCAAGTATTTTATATGTCTTTTCATTTAATTTTTCCTCATATTTTTCAGGAACATGGATAAAATCAATATATTTTGAAAGTAAAATTCCAATGATTCCGAATATGAATGCAGTATTGACAAAATTAATGAAATATCTGACTCCAACTAGAAAAGAAATTTGTATGGTCTCCGGTTGAAATATATAGAAGAGTTTTTTATTTATCAGCGAATAGATTGCTGCACATAACAGTATTATTCCAATGAATACAATCATTTCGCTGGTTCCGTTTAATTTTGGAGTCGTGATTATTTTTCTTGATTTGAACTTCTCATACCACAGTTTGTATGCTAAAGTGGCGATGAATAAACTTATGACTTCTGAGGTAATTGTTAAGCCTACACTGTATCCTCGGATAAAATCACATAGAGTATTTCCTAAAACCGCTCCCAGAGCACCATATGGTCCGAAAAGCAGGCCTGATATAAATAGTATTCCCAAATGGGGTGAATATCCTTCAGCAAAATTCTTGCTTATGGCAAAATAAAAAGTACCTAAATTAATTATAATCATTAATAGGAACGGTACTAATATTTTTTTAAGATTTTTATTCATTATTCCACTTTTTTAATTATTTTCAAATGGTTTTGGCCATTTTCATAAGTATATGTTATTTCATCAGCATAATTTTTCGCAAGTAATATTCCAAGCCCTCCAACTTGAGCTTCGTCTAAGCTTTTTGGAGTTTCAGGATCTTCTTTTAAAGTAGGGTCAAACTGAATTCCATTGTCAATGAATTCTATTGTTAAATAATTCTCGGATTCTACATTGACAATAATATATTCTGCATTTGAATAATTAACTATATTTACGAAAATTTCTTCAACAATCAGTTTAAGCGTCATGTCTTTGTTTGGATAATGTTCCTCAATGAATTCATTAAGCACATATAATTGTTCCAAATCCACTTTCAATTTCAATGAGTTCATGATTATTACTTATGTTATTTTGTTCATATATACCTTTTTTAATGATTTGAAAAATAATCAATCGACAATATTTTGTATTCTTTTCCTAAATCAAATAGAATAATTTTATAGTATACTATAATATATATTAATGTGTTTAATTTTTAGTTAAATCATGCTAATTTCATGGGGAGATATGATGAATTCAAAGAAATGTTCGTTGATTGCTTTATCTGTATTTCTGATTTTGCTCGTATTTGTTTCATCAGCAAGCGCTGCTGATAGTGATAAAACAACAGAGTTATTATCAGCTGATGAATCAGTCAGCCTGTAAAATGATGATGTGCTCACATTAGATATTGTATCTGGTGACAATAATGTTTTAGAAAATGCAAATGAAACTCAATTTCTGAATTTTGATGGTGCTGTGCCGGAAAGCTCAACTGGTGATGACGTTTTTTCCAAAGGCACAAATTCACAACTAGGTGTATCCGCTTCTCCTAGTCCGGATAAGAAGAATTTAACGATTAACGCAACAGCTGATCCTATTTATGTTGATGATACTGCTATTGTTTTTGTCACCGGTTTGGAGAATGCTACTGGTAAGGTTTATGTTGATATCGGTTCCGTTGTTTATTTCGGCTATATCAATGAAGGTGTTGCCAGTGTTATTGTTTATGGTGTAGTTGAAAATACTACTGCAAATGTAACTTATGACGGTGATGAAAATTATAATCCCGCTTCCACCAATGTTACAATTATTGTTTATCCTTTCCCTAAAATAGATACAAATATTTCTATTGTAGTTTCGGATGATTATGTAAGTGAAAGAAAAACCGTTAATATAAGATTTCCGGGTTCTTATGATATTGGGGGAAATATTACAGTTATTTTAAACAATGAAAGTAGAACATTTGACATGAAAGATGCTGAAACTATTGCAATTATGGATTACTTCTATGTATTGGTTAGATATGCGAATTTAACGGTGGGCAATTATATTGTTGAAGCGTTTTATTATGGTGATGACCATTATCTTCCATCAAATGCAAGTGGTAAATTTTCAATATATCCTAAGGAAAACCTTACAATGAATATTAGTGCTTCTCCGGTTATAGAAGGTCAAAATGTTACTATTGATGTGGAATTAGTTAAAGATGCTATTGTTGCTAATGTTACTGCCACTGTTGATGGTAAGAATTTCACTTTCAATGTTGTACGTTCTGATGTTAAAATCATCATCCCGGATTTGGCTGCCGGTAATTATACTGTTCCTGTATCCTACTCAGGTAATTTTAAGTATAATCCTGTAAGCCAGGATGTAAACATTAGTGTTTTACCAAAACCGGATGTTAACATTGTAGCGGATAATGTAAGCAAATACTATGGCGGTTCTGAAAGATTTGTTGCAAACATATATGACTCAAATATGAATCCTATTGCAAATAAATCCGTAAATATTACCATTAACGGCGTTACCTATACCAGAACTACCAATGAAAATGGTACTGCTAGTTTGGCTCTCAGATTAAACCCAGGACATATTATGTTACTACTCAGCTTGATGATGTTAGTGCAGACTCAACTGTAACCATATTGTCAACTATAGAAAGTGCAGATCTCACCAAATATTATAGAAACGAAACACAATTCACCGTTCAGGTATTTGGTACTGACGGTAAGGCTGTGGGTGCTGGTGAAAAAGTAACATTCAACGTTCACGGCATATTATACACACGTACAACCAACGAATCAGGCATTGCTAAATTGAACATTAACCTTGAACCTGGCCAATACATTATCACAACAAGTTACAATAATTGCAATGTTTCAAATAACATTACTGTTTCACCTGTTTTAAACGCAAGTGACCTTTCAATGAAATATATGGATGGATCTCAGTTTAAAGCTACTTTGCTTGACGGCCAGGGTAAACCTTGTGCAGGACAGAATATAACTTTCAATATCAATGGAGTATTCTATGACAGGTTAACTGACAGTAACGGTGTGGCTAACTTGAACATCCGCTTAATGGTCGGTGAATATATTATTACTTCCAGTTACAATGGTTGTAATGTTGCAAATACAATAACTATTACTTCTTAGTTGAGATTATTTCTCAGCTATTTTTTTCTATTTTTTCATAATACTATTCAAAAAAATTTCATTTTATTATCATTTAACGCTAATTTATGTACTTTCATAACAAGATTTATTTATTTTAATAATCATAATTTTAAATGATTGTATAATTTATATGATAGTGATATTATGATTGATAATAATAAGAATTTTGAAAAACACTTTTTAAACCAAATTATGGATTTTGATGAGGCAACATTACTTAGCCCAAACCTTGGAGGCAGTGAAACTCCAAAATTAGCCAAAAATGAATTTGAATTAAAATTTGATGAATTAGATGATTTTTGCAGTGAAAACCAAATATCAAAAGATATTCTCTTTTTAGCATGTGTCAATATTGCATTGAACAAGTTTAATTTCTCAGATAAAAACTTAATATTTCACGAAAACAATATCCCTTTCGCATGCGTTTTTGAAAATAGGGATATTTCAATTAAAGACTATTTCACCAAAATTAAAGAAATTTATGACGATAATTTAAGATACATCAACTGTCCTGTCGAAGGAATAATCAAGGATTATGGATTAAAGCCTGAATTTTACTATTCATTCAACAAGGATTTGGATGTTGATTCCTTAAAATTCAAATATTCAACATATATGGACATTTTAGAAAGTGATGAAGGATTCATTTTGTCCATGTACTATAACAATCAATTATATTCACAATCATACGTCACTCTATTTTTGGAAAGCATACAAACAATCATAAATCATTTTGTTAATGAAGATATCACTAAATTAACTCTATCAGACATATCACTTATAGAAGAATATGTAAATCTCCAGTTCGATGAAGTTGAACTTCCGTTTTTACATAAACGCTTTGAAAAGGTAGTTAATGAAAAACCTGATGATATAGCTCTTATTGCAAGTGACGCTACATTTACTTATACAGAACTCAACCAAAAAGCAAACCGTATTGCAAACGCCCTTATTAAAAAAGGAGTCAGTCCAAAAAGCAATATTCTGGTAATGCTTCCAAGATCAAGTGATTTAATCGCATCAATGGTAGGTATTTTCAAGGCAGGATGCGCTTTTGTTCCTATTGATTTGGAATATCCGAAAGAAAGGATTAACTATATTTTTGAAAACAGTCAGGCTGACTACATTATTTCAGATAAAAGTGAAGGAAATACCATAGATATTAAGGAACTGCTCAAAGAAGATGACGTTGAAAATCCTGACGTTGAAATGTCTCCTGAAGACTTGGTTTACATGATTTATACTTCAGGTTCTACCGGAAACCCTAAAGGAGTAATGATTTCACATAAAAACATATGTAATGAAATCAACAACCCTAAAACCGCTTACAGCAGCATATTATGTATTACAACAATTTCCTTTGACGTAGCTATGGAGGATATTTTAACCTCTCTTGGTAATGGAATCAAGTTAATATTTGCCGATGACAGCCAGATTAAGGACATTCCTAAATTAATCCAGTTAATTAATGAAAACCAACCTGAAGTAATGGATTTAACTCCATCAAGACTGGCTTCATATCTCGATGTCAATGCCTTCTGTGATGCCATTTCCTGCGTGAAATGTATGTTTTTAGGAGGAGAAGCATTCTCCACAAAAGTATATGAAACATTCAGAAAATACTCTGATGCTGTTGTCTATAACAGTTATGGCCCTACAGAAACTACAATCACTTCCAATAACAAGGTCATTACAGACATTAACGATATAACTGTAGGTTATCCTTTACCAAATTATATAACTGACGTAAGGGATATTGACGGAAAACTCTTGCCTTTCGGTGTAATGGGTGAACTGTACATCGGTGGTGTCGGTGTAGGTAAAGGTTACTACAACATGCCTGAAAAAACCGAAGAAGTATTCCTATCCATTAACGACATTCCATTTTACAGAAGTGGGGACTATGCAATCTCAAGAGAAGACGGTGAAATTGAGATTAAAGGAAGAATCGATAACCAGATTAAGTTAAGAGGTTTAAGGATAGAAATCGGTGAAATCGAATCAAACATCAGCAAATATCCGTCAATAAAACAGGCGGCTGTTGTTATCAAAGAAATCAACAATAACGATCATTTATGTGCATATTATACTGCAGATGATAAAATCGATAAAAATGACTTAAAAGAATTCTTAAAAGACAGATTAACCAAATATATGGTTCCGACTGCATTCATGCAGCTTGATGAAATGCCAAAAACTCCAAACGGAAAAACCGATTTGAAAGCATTGCCTCAGCCTAAATTGGATTTGGAAAATGAGGCTGCAGAAACAGAACTTGAACAAAAGTTATTCGATATCGCTTCTGAGTTATCAAATACTGATGAATTCGGTGTAACTGACGATTTATATGCAATAGGATTTACTTCACTTCTTTTAATGAAATTCAATGCAATAATCTATGAGGACTTTGGAGTTAACCTCGACATTGTTGAACTCCTGAATAATCCTACAATCAGAAACATTGCAACCAGCATTGGAAACAATGAAGAGTCCGCAATTGATTTAAACGTTCTAATTGAATCTTCAAAAGATATTGAGTATTATCCGTTAACTTCCAATCAGCTGGGTGTTTATTATGGATGCGCTCAAAATCCGGATGAAGCACAGTACAACCTTCCGGCAATGATAAGATTTGACAAGGATATTGATGCTTTAAAATTAAAAGAAGCTATTATTAAAACAATCAATGCATATCCTTATCTTAAAACCAGAATTGTTACACATGACGGTCAGCTGATGCTTAAACGTAACGATTCAATTGAAATAGATGAAATTCCAATCGTTGAAGTAGACCAAATAACTACAGAAGAAATCGAAAAGGAAAATGTAGTAAGGTTTGAACTTCAGGAAAACCAGTTATTCAGAGCTAAAATATATAATACTTCAACTGAAACAGTCCTATTCTTTGACATGCACCACATTATCACTGACGGTGAATCTCTAGATAATTTATTCAATAACATTGCTCTTGCATATGAAGGCAATGAAATCGAAAAAGAGGCAATTGACGGTTATGTAAATGTCATGATTGAAAAATTGGATGAATCCAGTGAAGAATTTATCGCTTCCGAGAAATATTTCCATGACCAATTAACCCAGGAAGTTGATTCAACCATATTGACTCCAAACCTCAATGGAAATGTGGAAGAAGGTAAATTAAAATCATTATACAAAGACATTAACGTTGATTTAATTAAAGAATTCTGCTCAGAGATGAGAATTTCTCCTAACGTGCTATTTATGGCAGGTACTATTTTAACGTTAAACAAATACACATTCTCAGATAAGACATTAATAACAACAATCTTCAACGGCAGATCTAATCCTAATTACTTCAATACTCAGGCATTTTTAGTCAAAACTATCCCTATACTTTCAATTAACGAGGACAGAAATATTACTGTAAGGCAATTGTTAACTCAAATGGATGAAATCTGGAAGGATTCAATTAAACACAGTAATTATCCATACACTAAACTTGCTGAAGAGTTCCAGTTGAAACCTGAATTCATGTATACATATAACAATTTGGATTCAGAAAAAATCCAGATTTCAGGCAAGACCTATGAAGTTTCATATCTTGAATCACTTGAAACCAACTATAAAATTACTTTAGATGTTAATGAAAGTGAAGACAACTTGCAGCTATTCATTTCATATAATGATCAGCTGTACAGTGAAGACTACATCAAAACTTTCCTCAATTCTATTTTAAACACATTAGCTCAATTCATGGAAAATGACATTGAAAAATTATTGATTAATGAAATCGAATTGAACAGAGATTATGAAATCCCTGTTTTCACGCCTGTTGAAAATCCGTTCATCCACAAACGCTTTGAAAAACAGGCTCTTGAAAATGCCGAGGGTACAGCTATTGTTGCATGTGACGATACATTGACCTATGCTGAATTCAACGAAAAGGCAAACCGTATTGCAAATGCACTTATCAAAAAAGGAGTCACTCCTGGAAATAACGTGTTGGTAATGCTTCCAAGGACAACTGATTTGATTGCATCAATTATGGGTATTTTAAAGGCAGGTTGTGCATTCATTCCTATTGATTTGGAATATCCAAAAGAACGTATCGATTATATCTATGAAAACAGTCAGGCAGACTATATTATTTCCGATACTGATGACGACAATTCATTAAACATTAGTGATTTGCTTAAAGAAGAAGATACTGCCAATCCGGATGTTGAAATGTCCAAAGATGATACTGCATACATGATTTATACTTCAGGATCTACCGGAAACCCTAAAGGTGTAATGATTTCACATGAAAACATATGTAACCAGGTTCAAAACCCTAAATCAACATATGAAAGCCTTTTATGTCTTGCAACAATTTCATTCGACGTATCCATAGATGATATATTGACTTCACTTTCAAACGGATTGAAACTGATATTGGCAAGCGATACCCAAATCAAAAACATTCCTGAATTAATCAAATTAATCAATGATGAAAAGCCTGAAGTTTCTGAGGTAACTCCTTCAAGACTTGCATCATATCTGGAAGTGGATGATTTCTGTCGTGCAATTGACTGTTTGAAATGTGTATTTATGGGTGGAGAACAGTTCTCCACCAAAGTATTTGAAACATTCAGAAAATACTCCGATGCAGTTGTCTACAACAGTTACGGTCCAACAGAAACAACAATCACTTCAAACAACAAGGAAGTTACTGACGTAAATGACATAACTGTAGGTCCTCCTTTATACAATTACGTTACTGATGTAAGGGATATTGATGGAAAACTCTTGCCTTTAGGCGTAATGGGTGAACTCTACATCGGTGGTGTCAGTGTAGGTAAAGGTTACTACAACATGCCTGAAAAAACCGAAGAAGTCTTCTTATCCATTAACGACATTCCATATTACAGAAGCGGAGACTATGCTATTGCAAGAAGCAATGGCGAAATAGACATTAAAGGAAGAATCGATAACCAGATTAAGCTTAGAGGATTAAGAATAGAAATCGGTGAGATTGAATCCAACATTACAAAATATCCTTCAATTAAACAGGCTGTCGTTGTAATTAAGGAAATCAACAATAACGACCATTTATGTGCTTATTATGTTGCTGATGAAAAAATCGAAACAGCAAGCCTCAAAGAATTCCTTAAAGACAAATTAACCAAATACATGGTTCCAACAGCTTATACGCAGCTTGACGAGATGCCACACACTCCAAACGGAAAAACAGATTTAAAGGCTCTTCCTGAACCTGAATTGGATTTGGATTATGTAAAACCTGAAAATGAAACCGAGCAAAAACTCTTTGATATTGCATCTGATTTAATTAACACTGACAAATTCGGAACAACAGATGATTTGTACACAATAGGGTTCACTTCACTCATACTGATGAAATTCAACTCACTCATTTATGAGGAAATGCAGGTTAACTTAGACATTTCAGTATTATTCAATAATCCTACAATCAAAAAGCTTGCAAATGAGGTTGCCGGAACTTCCGATGATGGCTCCGATTTATCCGAAGTAATTGAAATGGCTAAAGGCATGGATTATTTACCTTTAACCGAAAACCAATTGGGTGTATACTATGAATGTATACAAAGCCCTGGTGAAATCAGATACACATTACCTACAACCATAAGGTTTGACAGTAGTGTTGATGCGGATAAATTAAAAGAATCTGTTATTAAAGCTATTGAAACTCACCCATATCTTAAAACAAGAATCATCATGGACAGTGAAGGTGAAATAAAACAGAAAAGAAATGACGATGCTCCAATTGATGAAATCGAAATTGTTGAAGTTTCTACCATCAGTGATGATGAAATCATAGAAAATGACGTAAGGCCATTTTCATTTGGTGATGAGCAGCTATTCAGATTCAAAATCTATAAAACTCAGGAAGATATTGTGCTTTTCTTCGATATCCACCACACAATTACAGACGGTGTATCTCAAATCAGCTTATTTGATGATATCGCAAGCATTTATGAAAACAGGGAAATTTCAGAAGAGATCGTTGACGGATATACATACAGCCTTTTAGAAAGCTATCTTGTGGATTCCGACAAATATCGGGAAGCCAAGAGATTCTTTGATGACAAACTCTCACAGGAAATTGAGTCAACTGTGCTGACACCTAACTTGAACGGTAATCTGGATGAAGGTAAACTGAAATCAGTCACTGAGATAATTGACCCTAAAAACATCAAGGAATTCTGTAATGAAAATTCATTAAGTCAAAATGCAGTGTTCCTCTCAGGTCTTGCATTAAGTCTTAATAAATACACATTCTCCGATAAGACATTAATAACTACAATCTTTAACGGAAGATCAAACCCGTATTATTTCAATACTCAAGGATTTTTAGTAAAAACAATCCCATTAGTGTTCAATAATGAAAACAGGCAAGTCTCCATTAAGGAATTCATTAATTACGTTGATGAAACCTGGAAAGATACAATGAACAACAGTATCTATCCATATACTAAAATTGCACAGGAATATCAGTTGAAACCTGAATTCTTCTTCACCTATCAGGAATTTTTAGAATCTGAAGACATTGTAATCGACGGCAAGGTCTATGAAGAAAAAGAATTGGTTAATGATGATATTATAGCAACTGAATATAAGATTAACTTCGACATATTCGTTTTCGAAGACAATATTGAGCTTAACATAGAATATAATGATGAACTCTACAGTGAAGAATACATTAAACAGTTCCTTGACTCATTTAAACTTGTTCTAAATCAGTTCATGGAAAATGACATCAAGGACTTGATGATTTGTGATGTTGAGCTTGAAACTACAAAAGAATTGCCTACATTCACACCTGTAGAAACTCCGTTCATCCACAAGCGTTTCGAAGCGCAGGTTAGTGAAAACCCTCAAAACATTGCTCTTGTTGCAACCGATGCAACACTTACCAATGAGGAGCTTAACAAGAAGGCCAACCGTATAGCAAATGCACTTATCAAAAAAGGAGTGCAGGCCAAAAGCAATATCCTGGCAATGCTTCCAAGAGACAGTAATTTAATAGCCACAATCATAGGTATTTTAAAGGCAGGATGCACATTCATCCCGATTGACTTGGAATATCCTAAAGAACGTATTGACTACATTTACAGAAACAGTCAGGCAGATCATATCATAACTGTTGACGGAAAAGCAGACAATGCTTTAAATATATATGAACTGCTTGAAGAAGAGAATACAACTAACCCTGATGTTGACATCACTCCTGATGATTTGGCTTACATGATTTACACTTCAGGTTCCACAGGAAATCCTAAAGGTGTAATGATTGGTCATAAAAATGCATGTAACCAGGCTGAAGGAAACCCTAAATGCGAATACGACAATCTATTAAGTATTGCAACAATTGCATTCGATACATCCTTGGAAGATATCTTAACCGGTATTACAAATGGAATTAAGATAATCTTTGCTAACGATTCAGAAATCAAAAACATTGTGGATTTAATTGCACTCATTAAGGAGCACAAACCGGAAGTTATGGAATTCACTCCTTCAAGATTACTTTCCTATCTTGAAATTGATGAGTTCTGTGATGTAATCGGCTGTGCAAAATGTATTGTCATGGGTGGGGAACAGTTCTCAGCAAAAGCATTTGACGGCGTTAAAAAATACACTGATGCTCACGTATACAACAGTTACGGACCGACCGAAGCAACAATCGCTTCAAACTATAAGGAAATTACCGATCCAAATAACATTACAATCGGTAAGGCTCTTAAAAACTACGTGACTGAAGTAAGGGATATTGACGGAAAACTCCTGCCTCAAGGCGTAATGGGTGAATTGTACATCGGTGGTGTCGGTGTAGGTAAAGGTTACTACAACATGCCTGAAAAAACCGAAGAGGTATATCTCTCCATTAATGATATTCCATACTACAAGAGTGGGGATTATGCAATAGAGCTTCCTGACGGAGACATTGACATTAAAGGAAGAATCGATAACCAAATCAAACTTAGAGGATTGAGAATCGAAATCGGTGAGATTGAATCAAGCATCAACAAATATCCTAATGTTAAACAGGCAGTTGTTGTAATTAAGGAAATCAACAACAACGACCATTTATGTGCTTATTTCACGGCTGAAGAGGAAATCGATAAGGATTCACTAAAAGAATTCCTCAAAGAAAGATTAACCTACTACATGGTTCCGACCGTATTCATGCAATTGGATGAAATTCCACAATTGCCTAACGGTAAGACAGATATAAAACGTTTGCCTGAACCTAAACTTAAACTTGAAAACGTAAAACCTGAAAATGAAACCGAACAAAAGCTCTTCGATATCGTTTCAGGACTTATTGAAAACGACGGATTCGGAACAACCGATGATTTATATGCCATAGGTTACACTTCCCTGACGTTAATGAAGTTAAACACATTGATTTATAAGGAAATGGACGTTAATTTGGATATTTCAGTACTCTTCAACAGCCCAACAATCAAAAAGCTTGCAGAAGAGATTTTAAATAACAGCGATCAAAAATCAGAGCTTAACGAACTTATTGAAATGTCTGAAACTATAGAATACTTCCCATTGACCGAAAATCAGTTAGGTATCTATTATGAATGTATGCAAAGTCCTGGTGAAGTCAAATATACAATGCCGTCTGTCGCAAGATTTGGAAATGATGTTGATGCTCAAAAGTTAAAAGAAGCTATTATAAAGACTGTTGAAGCACACCCATACATCAAAACAAGAATCATAACCACTGACGACGGTTCACTAAAACAGTTCAGAGATGATGATGCTGAAATCGATGAAATAGAAATTGTTGACATTCCAGCCATAAGTGACGATGAAATCGCAGCAAATGACGTAAAGGCATTTTCATTCGGTGATGAACAGCTGTTCAGATTCAAAATCTATAAGACTCCTGAAGAGACGGTTATGTTTTCAGATTTCCACCACATAATTACAGATGGTGAATCACAGGGTCTTTTATTTGAAGATATTGCAAAAGCATATCAAAATGAAGCTATTGAAGAAGAAACAGTTAACGGATATGTATTCAGCCTTATTGAAAGCAGTCTTGAAAACAGTGAGAAATACGAAGCAGCCAAGAAATTCTTCGATGACAAACTTTCACAGGAAATCGAATCCACAGTTCTAACTCCAAACCTTAACGGAAACCCTGATGACGGAAAAGTCGAATTAATCAGCGACTCATTTGACTCATCAGACATTAATGAATTCTGTAAGGTCAATTCAGTCAGTCCTAATTCACTATTCATGTCCGCATTCATCCTGGCATTGAATAAATACACATTCAGTGATGAAACGTTAATTACAACAATATTCAATGGAAGAACTGATCCTAATTACTACAACACTCAGGGATTCTTGGTAAAAACACTTCCTTTAGTATTGAAAAGCGAAAACAGACAGGAAAGCATCAGGAATTTCATCAAAGATGTGGACCAAATGTGGATTGACACAATAAACAACAGCATTTATCCATATACAAAGATTTCAGAAGAATATCAACTTAAACCTGAAGTCTTCTATTCATTCCAGGAAGGTGACGATTCAGAAAGCGTTGTCATAAACGATAAGGAATATGAATCCTATGAACTGAATGCAAGTGTGGCTACTGAATATAAAATAGATTTATCAGTATTCAAAAAAGATTCCAGTGTCGATTTGGACATGCTGTATAATAATGAGCTCTATTCAAAGGATTATGTCGAATTGTTCATGAATTCATTCAAGGTAACATTGAATCAAATCATTGAAAACGACATTGATGAATTCAGAATCTGTGACGTTGAGCTGGAAACCACAAAAGGATTACCTACATTCACTCCTGTTGAAAATCCATTCATCCACAAGAGATTTGAAAAGCATGTTGAGGAAAATCCTGAGGGCATTGCTCTTGTTACAAGCTCAGATTCACTGACTTTCGATGAACTTAACAGAAAGGCAAACCGCATAGCCAACGGACTTATCAAAAGAGGAGTAAGACCAAAAAGCAATGTCCTGATAATGCTTCCGAGGACAAGCGATTTGATTGCTACAATTTTAGGTATTTTAAAAGCCGGATGTGCATTGATTCCTGTTGATATGGAATATCCTAAAGAAAGAATCGATTACATCTATGAAAACAGTCAGGCAGATTACATTATTGCCAGTGAAACTACAGGAAATTCCCTTAACGTTAAGGAATTGCTTGAAGAGGAAAATGACATAAATCCTGACGTTGCAATTACCAAAGACAACCTGTCCTACATGATTTACACTTCAGGTTCTACCGGAAACCCTAAAGGTGTAATGATTTCCCATGAAAACGCATGTAACCAGGTTGAAGGAAATCCTAAATGCGAATATGACAATCTATTAAGTATTGCAACAATTGCATTCGACACATCACTGGAAGATATCTTAACAGGTCTTACCAATGGTATTAAGATAATCTTTGCAAATGATTCAGAGATTAAAAACATTGTAGACCTGATTGAATTGATTAGAGAGTATCAGCCACAGGTAATGGAATTCACTCCTTCAAGGTTACTGTCCTATCTGGAAGTTGATGACTTCTGTGATGTAATAAAATGTGCCAAATGTATCGTTATGGGTGGGGAACAGTTCTCAGCCAAAGCGTTCAATGGCGTGAAACGTTATGCTGACGCTGTTGTTTATAACAGTTACGGACCGACCGAAGCAACAATCGCATCAAACTATAAGGCAATCACCGATCCGGAAAACATCACTGTCGGTAAGGCACTTAAAAACTATGTAACAGAAGTAAGGGATATTGACGGAAAACTTCTCCCTCAAGGTGTAATGGGTGAACTGTACATCGGTGGTGTCGGTGTCGGTAAAGGATACTACAACATGGAGGAAAAGACCCAAGAGGTCTATCTAACCATTAATGACATTCCTTATTACAGAAGTGGGGATTATGCAATAGAGCTTCCTGACGGTGAAATAGACATTAAGGGAAGAATCGATAACCAGATTAAACTTAGAGGTTTAAGAATAGAAATTGGTGAAATCGAATCAAACATTTCCAGATTCCCTGCAATTACACGTAACATTGTTGTTATTAAGGAAATCAACGGTACCGAACACTTATGCGCCTACTTCACTGCTGATTCAGAAATAGACATCAAGCTATTGAAGAGATATCTGAACAGTAAATTAACTAAATACATGGTTCCTACAGTATTCATACAGATTGATGAAATGCCTCAAACTCCAAATGGAAAAACTGATTTAAAAGCTCTTCCAGAGCCTTCATTGAATTTAAATCATGTTGAAGCAGAAACCGAAACTGAAAAGTTAATATTCAAAATAGTCTCTTCATTGACTGATGTTGAAGACTTCGGAGTAACTGACGATTTATACGCATTAGGTTTCACCTCTTTGACTTTAATGAAATTGAATTCACTGATTTACAATGAAACGGATGTCAATATTGAAATAACTGATTTGTTCAACAGTCCAACTGTACAAAGCCTTGCAGATAAGATTGACAACAACATTGACACTCAGGTCGATTTGGATGAAGTTACAAAGACTGCTGAAAGCATGGAATACTTCCCATTGACTACCAATCAGTTAGGTATTTACTATGAATGTGCTCAAAGTGATGAAATAAAATACACTATGCCTTCAGCAATAAGGTTTGACAGCAATATTGATCCTGAAAAACTTAGGGCAGCTATTATTGAAACCATTGAAGCACACCCTTATCTTAAAACAAGAATTATCACTACTCCTGAAGGAGAATTGAGACAGAAAAGATGTGATGATGCTGAAATCGATGAGATTGAAATTGTTGAAATCGATTCAATCACAGATAGGGAAATAATGGACAGGGACATTAAATACATTCCATTGGATGACAATCAGCTGTTCAGATTCAAAATATATAAAACTTCAATGGAAACAGTTCTTTTCCTTGATTTCCACCATATCATTACAGACGGTGTTTCACAGGACCTTCTCTTTGAAGACATAATCAACGCCTACGAAGGAAAAGAATTGAATTCAGAAATCGTTGACGGATTTGTCTACAGCCTTATCGAGCAGGAACTAAGCGACAATGAAGTCTCCAAAGCTTACTATCAAAATAAGTTTGCACAAGGTTTCGAATCCACAGTACTGACTCCAAACCTCAATGGAAATCCTGATGAGGCTAAAATCAAACTCATTGAAGATACGATGGACTCAACATTTGTAAGGCTTTTCTGTAAGGACCATTCAATAAGTCCAAACGTATTATTCATGTCTGCAACATTTTTAGCACTCAACAAGTTCACCTTCTCTGACAAGGCATTGATAACAACCATTTTCAACGGAAGGTCAAACTCAAATTACTTTGACACTCAGGGTATGCTTGTTAAAACCCTTCCTCTCATGGTAAGTGGTGAAAACAGAGAAATGATGATTGAAGATTTCATTAAAGTTGTGGATAAAAGCTGGAAAGATTCATTAGTCCACAGCAATTACTCCTACACTACACTTTCCGAGGAATATCAGTTGAAACCTGAATTCTTCTACGCATATCACGGGGCATTCGAAGCTGACAATGTTGAACTTGAAGGCAAGACTTATGAAATGATTGACCTTGACGGTACCGTTGCAACAGACTATAAGATAAATATGGATGTATTCGATGACGGCGAGTCAATAAGCCTTTACATTGAGTATAATGACCAAATCTATTCCGAAGATTATGTCACTAAATTCCTCAATGCCGTCAAACATATTCTCTTCCAGTTCTTCATTAATGACATGGACAAATTGAGAATCAGCGACATTGAACTTGCATCCAAATTCGAATTGGTTGAATTTGAAGAGGTCGTTAATCCGTTCCTCCACAAACGTTTCGAAGCACAGGTCGAGAAAAAGGCTGATGAAATCGCTCTTGTTGCAGAAGAGAAATTAACATATAAAGAGCTTAACGAAAAGGCAAACCGTATTGCAAACGCACTTATCAAAAAGGGTGTTAATCCGAAAAGCAATATTTTGATAATGCTTCCTCGTAACAGTGACCTGATTGCTTCAATAATCGGTGTATTAAAAGCAGGTTGTGCATTCATACCACTCGATTTAAAGTTCCCTAAAGAAAGAATTGAATACATCTATGATAACAGTCAGGCAGATTACATAATAAATGTAGATGGCAGCACTATTAATTCCATTTCCATCAATGAATTGCTTGAAGAGACGGATGTCACAAATCCTGGTGTTGAAATTTCCAAGGATGACCTTTCATATATGATTTACACTTCAGGTTCTACTGGAAATCCTAAAGGTGTAATGATTTCCCATGAAAATGCATGTAACCAGGTTGAAGGAAATCCAAAGGCAGAATACAGTAATTTATTAAGTATTGCAACAATTGCATTCGATACATCCTTAGAGGATATTTTAACCGGTATTACAAACGGTATTAAGATAATATTTGCTAATGATGATGAAATAAAAAGCATTGTTGAGTTAATAAGACTTATTAAACGTGAAGAGCCTGAGGTAATGGAATTCACTCCATCAAGATTACTCTCATATCTTGAATTTGAAGAGTTCTGTGATGTAATCGGATGTGCAAAATGTATTGTCATGGGTGGAGAGCAGTTCTCAGCAAAAGCATTTGACGGTGTTAAAAAATACTGTGATGCTCATGTATACAACAGTTACGGACCGACCGAAGCAACAATTGCGTCAAACTATAAGGAAATAACTGATCCTGAAAACATTACTATCGGTAAGGCTTTAAGAAATTATATAACTGAAGTAAGGGATATTGACGGAAAACTCCTCCCACAGGGCGTAATGGGTGAACTGTACATCGGTGGTGTTGGTGTAGGTAAAGGTTACTACAACATGGAAGACAAAACCAGGGAAGTTTACCTTACAATCGACGATATTCCGTACTACAAGAGTGGGGATTATGCAATAGAGCTTCCTGACGGTGACATTGACATCAAGGGAAGAATCGATAACCAGATTAAGCTAAGAGGTTTAAGAATTGAAATCGGTGAAATCGAATCCAACATTTCCAATTTCCCTAACATAAAACAGAACGTTGTTGTAATTAAGGAAATACGTAACAACGAGCATTTATGCGCATACTTCACTGCAGAAGAGGAAATCAACAAGGATGAGCTTAAGGAATACTTATCAGAAAGACTTACACAGTATATGGTTCCTACGGTCTTCATGCAGATAGATGAGATGCCGCAGACTCCAAACGGAAAAACTGATTTGAAAGCACTTCCTGAACCTAAACTCGAGTTCAATTACGTTGCTCCTGAAACCAAACTGGAACAGGCAATATGTGCTATATACTCATCAATATTGGATGTTGAAATTGTCGGTGCAGAGGATAACTTCTTTGAAATAGGTGGTACTTCACTTATCGCATCAAAACTTATCATTGAGCTTTTAAAACGGGATTATGACGTAAAATATGATGATATATTCAAAAATCAGACTCCAAGAAAATTGGCCAATTTCCTTTCTGGTGAAGGTATTTCAGATGACCTGGACGTTGACATCATTGAAAACTATGATTACACTAAAATTGACAGTCTTCTTGAAGAAAACACCTTTGAAAACTTTGCAATGGGTGAAAATACGGCTCTTGGCAATGTCTTGCTTACTGGTGTTACCGGATTTTTAGGAATTCACATACTGTATGAATACATCAAGAATGAAACCGGAACGCTTTACTGTATGCTTAGAAAAGGAAGCTTTGACTCATGTGAAGAACGTCTAGCTGATTTGATGAATTATTACTTCGATGAGGACTTCACTGACCTTATAGGATCACGCATTATCCTTTCAGAAGGTGACATTACAAACGGTGATGACTTCAAGAAATTTGAAGACTATCCTATTGATACATTAATAAACAGTGCAGCTATCGTAAAACATTACACTCACGATGATTACATCTTCAGGGTTAATGTTGACGGTGTTGTTAACGGACTTGAATTTGCAGAGGCAAATAACATCAAATACGTTCAGATATCAACAACCAGTGTCATTGACGAGTATCTTGAGGATACTGATGTTTCTGATGTCGTATGTGATGAAAGAACACTGTATTGGGGACAGGATTTATCCAACAAATACCTGAACAGTAAGTTCCTCGCAGAAAGAATGGTGCTTGAAAAGGCTGTAAACGGTTTGGATGTAAAGATTGTCAGGGTAGGTAACCTTATGGCACGTTACTCAGACGGAGTCTTCCAAAAAAACTTCGATACCAATGCATTCCTCAACAACATCAAGGCCATTAAGAACTTGAAGGCGATAAATCCAAGTTTGGCCGGCGAAATTGTTGAAATAAGTCCTATCGATTACGTTGCAAAAGCAACTCTTCTCCTGTCAACGGCACCGAAAGAATCAACTATTTTCCACTGTGAAAATGAGAAACTGATTCCTACTCAAAACATCATTGATGCATTGAATACATTCGGATTTGACATTAGAAATGTTTCCTCAGAGGAATTCAAGGAAATCTATGAGCAGAACATGGATGAAAACATTCAGGGTATAATCACTGCCGATTTGACATTGGATGATTTGGACTTTGAAGACGACGGTGATGACGGCAACATTGTAAAAATGGATCAGACATTGGATATCCTTGATTCACTTGGATTTGAATGGCCGGTTATAGATGAAAATTATCTTAAACGCTTTATTGAACATTTAAATGAGGTAAATTATTTTGATTAAAGGGTGAATATATGAATTTTAAAATTGCAGACAGTAAATTTAAGGAACTTTTATTGCCGACACTGCTTATTGTCATGGCTTTAAACGTAAGCGCTGTTGTCGATTCATTTTTCGTCGGCGCTTACATAGGCAAGAATGCGGTTGCAGCATTGGAAGTTTTAGAGCCTATGATTTTATTGATAACTGTTGTGGAATGGCTTTTCGGACTTGGTGGTCAAATTTTAGCATTGAATAAAAAATCAGAATTTGATATTGAAGGAAGTAACCGTTACTTCACGGCATCAATTGCATCTTCTTTGGTTGTTTCATGTATACTTGCTTTTGTTTGTTTATTTTTCATGGACCCTTTAAGTAGTCTTTTAGGTGCTTCCCCAACTATAAAACCTCTTGTAATGGATTATTCACATGGATTGTATGGATGTTTCATCGTATCTACTATTGCAGGGGTATTGGCCCAATATATTCGTGTGGATGGTCAGCCGAACTTTGCATCAGTGGTAATTATTGTAGCTAACTTAGTCAATGTATTTTTGGACTTTGTATTTTTGGATTTGATGGGTTTAGGCATGGCTTATGCATCCCTTGCAACATTCATTGGGTATAGCGTAGGTATTATTGTATGTATAAAATATTTCCGTGATTCAAGAAGAACATTCAGATTTATCAAATCTGCACTTAAAATAAAAACCTGGGTTAAAACTACCTGGGAAATGACCAAAGTAGGGTTCCCTGGTGCAAGTATCGGATTTTTCGATTTGGTTTTCGTTTATGTATTGAATATTTTCCTTGTATCAACTTTAGGAGACACTGGATTAACTACATATATGGTATGTATGGACGCATTGGTAATTGCAAGTATTATTGATATTGGAATTGCAGAAACGCTTACGTCTATTGTCCCAATTTATTATACAAAGCACGATTATGTTAATTTAAATCATTTGATTAGGACTTCGCTTATAATAACTGTAATTTTTGCAACGCTGTTTGTTGCTTTCCTGTGGATATGGCCTCAAGGATTTTTAGCCCTTTACGGCTTTAATAATTCTGATATTGCAGGATTTATAATAAATGCACTTAGATTGTACTCAATATTCTTTGTCGCTTCAATACTTCCTAACATGCTGATATTTTATTATGAAGCTATTGAAAGATCAACGATTTCAACAATATTTTCAATCATCTTCACTCTTGTGATGCCGTTGTCTTGCATATACCTCTTGTATCAGCTTATAGGGTCTAATGGAATTTGGATAGCATTTACAGTTGCATCAATAATCACATTTGCTATCATTTTCGTAACTGTCATGGCAATTCAGAAAAGAGATAAAAAATACAGCGGATTGTTCTTCATTGAAAAGGATTTGATTCCTAAAACCAGAAACTATGTACTTACAGACAATGATGTGGCTGCAAGAGAAGAATCATTACAGCATCTTAAAAGTTTAAACGCTTCAGATGAGTTCTGTGATAATGTCAATAAGATGTTTGATGCAATCTTTGACACGAATGAACACGGTACCTATGTAGAGATGCTGGTTATAGATTACGATGACAATGTCCACGTTGACGTCAAGTACGATGGAGAAAAAGAAAACCTTGAAATCATCAAAAAGAAATTCCCTGAAAATCTTTTCAAATATGCTGAGGTTTTAGGTTTTAACAATATTGAATATGTGATGGATAAAAGCTAAATATTAATTATTTAGCTTTAAAATTCTTTTTTTACTGAATATCTAGGATATTATCTAATCCAGATACTTTAATAATGTCTTTTATCATATCTGGGGAATTAATGATTTTGAATGGTATTGATTGAGGTTGTAATTTCTTTTGTGTCATGATTAGGACTCTCAATCCTGCACTTGAAATGTATTCCAGTTTTTCAAAGTCAAGAATCAGTGAATCGAATTTTCCCATTTCATCGTTGATTTCATTTTCAAAATCCGGAGCAGTAACTGTATCAATCTGATTGTCTACTTTGATAGTTA
This sequence comes from Methanobrevibacter sp., assembly GCA_017434555.1. Classification (GTDB taxonomy): domain Archaea; phylum Methanobacteriota; class Methanobacteria; order Methanobacteriales; family Methanobacteriaceae; genus Methanocatella. The sequence goes on from JAFRFB010000026.1 coordinate 25,258, forward strand.
ATTCCTTATCATTATAAATTTTTTCAACATTCATGTTATCGCCTCCAATTAAATTTATGTAATATTTTTATTTATATACTTTCTTCAAATATTTCCTTGATTAATCTTAAATATTTTAATTTATATAAAAATATTGATGATTAGAAGAATTTGCTTTTTTGTTTTAGGGTTATTTATCATGGCTTTTGGAGTCGCATTTTCAATCAAATCAACTTTCGGAACGACTCCCATCAGTTCAATAGCATATTCCCTTGCATTGTGTACAGGCATTGACATTGGAATTACAACGTTCATTTTCAATGCCGCTCTGGTATTCATTCAGATGATTATTCTAAGGTCAAAATTCAAAACTAAAAGATTGCTTCAGTTCATTAACTGTGTTCTATTCGGATATTTCACCAATGTGACATTATATATAGTCTATTCACTCAACATTCCAGATAATCTCTTCATTAATATCCTATTGATTTTTTTAAGCATCTTTTTAATCGCTTTGGGAATTTTCATCTACATGCCGGCAGATATTGCGCCTTTGCCCGGTGAAGGATGCGTTGAATCAATAGCTATTGTTACAGGATGGAGATTTTCATCAATTAAGATTGCTTTTGACACAACCATGGTAATAATTGCATTTCTGATGTGCTTTTTCTTTTACACAAATCCCTTTGAAAGTGTCAATATCGGAACTGTGATTTCAGCAGTCATGGTGGGCTTCACATTAAGGCAAATTGCAAAATTATATAATCAAGTGACTGGCAAAAATATAAATATTGTTAACAAATGAGGTAAAAACATGGAATTTGGTGAATGGAGTATATATTATAAAGAAATCCTAGATGATTTTGGATTCTCCCGTGAAGATGATGAAAAATGTGCTCAAGTATTAGATGAGATGTTGTCTGAAGAGGGCTGTTTAACGCTCGAAGATTTAAGTAAAATAGTAGGTTTTTCAGACAAGTTTATTGTATTCGGTGCAGGCCCATCACTCAAAGACCACATCAAGGACTTGAAGGAAAATTATGATTTAAGGGATTATGTCCTGGTTGCAGCAGACGGAGCTACAACTGCATTAATCGAGGAAAGAATTGTTCCGGACATTGTTGTAACGGATCTAGACGGAAACCTTGACGACATTTTACTTGCCAACTTAAAAGGAGCCAATGTTGTTGTACATGCTCACGGTGATAATCTGGATAAAATTGTTGGAATCACTCCATATTTCACAAATGTCCTTGGAACCACCCAGGCCCAGCCTTTAAGCAATGTATATAACCTCGGGGGGTTTACTGACGGTGACAGGGCATTGTTTTTAAGTGTGGCACTGGGTGCATCTGAAGTTATCCTTGCAGGAATGGACTTTGGTGAAATCGTAACCAAATACTCAAGACCAAACTTGCCAGACATTACAGGACCTGCCGATGAGGTTAAACGTAAAAAACTCCAGTATGCGGAGAAATTAACCGACTGGGTAATTGAAAATGAAAATGTTGAGATAATCAACTTGGTGACTGTTGATTCATCATAGTTTTGATGTTATCTCTGACCTTAAACGGGAAGTTTCAATTAACTTCTCAACTTTTTTATAACATATTATTTAATAAATTAATTTTTCAATATATTTCCACTATATTTAATACTACTCTTTTTTCAAGCAAATATTTATTAATGAGATGCTAGAAAATTTTAAATAATATATACTTAACGGAGTTTTACTTATGAATTTAACCATCGATGATTTTCCAGACACACCATTTGAACCGGGAAGACCAGTTTCCCCATCAAATTTTAAGGGAAGAAGAAACGATTGCATAAAAATAATTCGGTATATTCCCGGGGTAATTAAAAAAGGCATGCCGGAACATTTTTTTATAACAGGTAAGCGTGGAATGGGCAAAACATCATTTATAAAATATGTTTCCCGCATAGCGGAAGATAACTTTCAAATGATTCCGATACATTTCAATAATGGTGATGGAGTAACCCTTGATGAATTGATACTAAAATTAATTGAAAAATTATCTGAAGAGTTTGATAAAGGATATTGGGGTAAAAACTTTGTTGAAGGTTATTTAAAAAGAATACATGAAGTTAAAGTAGCCGGATTAGGATTTTCTCTAGAAAAACAAGAAAAATTAATACAAGACATAAAAGGGAATTTTTCTAAATTATTAATAGAAATATGTAACAATTTTGAAAATAAAGGGATATTTTTCATAATTGATGATATAAATGGTTTATCTGATAATTTGGAATTTACAAACTGGTATAAAAGCCTATTCGAATCAATACAATTTAATGAATATAATATTCCAGTAATATTTGTATTAATCAGTTATCCAAAAGAATTTGATAATCTTTGTTTAATAAATGAATCTTTTTCGAGAATTTTTAAATTGATTGAAATCGATAAACTTGAAAATGATGAGATAGAGGAATTTTTTAAATCTTCCTTTGAAAATATGGGTTATAGATTTAAAAATGATAAGGCATTGGATGCAATGATATATTATAGTTGGGGAATGCCGTTGATTATGCAACAAATTGGTGAATCCGTATTGTGGAATATTTCTGATAATAAGACGATAGATGAAAAAACTTCAATAGAAGGGATATCTGATGCTGCAATAGAACTTGGAAATAAACAAATTCGAGGAAAATTAAGGAAAATTAGAAGTGAACATTATGAAGATATCCTAATTAAACTAGCAAAGCATGGGGCAATGGAATTCAAAAAATCTGAAGTTTTGGACATTCTAAATGATGATGAAAAAAGAGTTTTTAATAGATTTTTACAAAGATCTAAAGAATTAGGGATAATAGAATCTATTGGGAGAGAAAAAAGCGGGGAATATGCTTTTGTTAATAGGTTATACTTCGCATATTTCTTAATTAAATCTTTAAATGTTTAATATCCCACCATACATAATGATATTTAAAAGAAAAATATTGGATTAAAATGTTAAAAAAGACAGGAAATGGGTGTTGAAAAATAAACTCTAAATATCAACAAAAGTCCTGACAAATTCCCTCTCATTAATAATGAATAATTTTTTTAATAATTAAATACAAATTGAATACTATGGGAATTGAAGATATATTAATGCATGATGAAAGTCTTTTTCAAAACATCAATGCATTTGATCCTGATTACTTGCCTCCAAACTATAATTATAGGGATACTCAAATGGAAGCAATGGCAATGGCAATAAGGCCGGCCATGCGTGGAGGACAGCCATCAAATGCAGTGGTGCTCGGTTCACCTGCAACCGGAAAGACAACAGCAATCAAAAAGGTATATGAACTTGTTGAAAAAAACACCGAAAAGGTAGTCTGCGTTTATATTAACTGTCAGCTGCACACTACAAGGTTCGGTATAATCTCACAAATCCATAAAAAGATTTTCGGATTTCTACCTCCGGAAACCGGTATTCCTTTTGCCAGAATCTATGAAAAAATCATGCTTGAACTTCAAAGAAATGGTCAGTCATTAATATTGGCGTTGGATGACGTTAACTATTTATTCCAAAGTAATAATGCCAATAAACTATTTTATGACATATTAAGGGCATATGAAGAATACGAAGGTGTAAAAACAGCGATTTTTGCAATATTATCTGATTTAGAATTCAAATATGCTTTTGATAAGAATGTAAATACTGTCTTCATTCCACAAGAAATCACATTCCCACCTTATTCCTATTCTGAAATTGAAGATATCTTAAGGGATAGGGTCAATGCAGGTTATTTTCCGGGCGTTTTAGGTGACGATATCCTGGAACAAATTGCAACTTACACTTTTGACAACGGGGACTTGAGAACCGGAATCAACCTTTTGAGAAGCTGCGGAAACATTGCAGAAGCCGATGCGTCCCGTGAAATAACACAGGAACATTTTGATAAGGCCATTGATTCACTGGTTTCAGTAAATGTCTCACAGATATTATCTTCACTAACTGATACTGAAAGAAGCTTACTCAGATTAATCACCGAAAGCAAAGAAAACATTACTGCAGGTGAATTAGGTGATACATTTCGTAAAAAAGAAAAAATCAGCTATTCATCTTATGCCAGAACTCTTGATAAGCTGGAATTTTTAAGGTTAATAGATACAAAATATACAGGATCAGGGTCAAGGGGTAATTCACGTGAAATAATCCTTAGATTCAACCCTGATGATTTCAGCATTTAACCTGCATATTTTAACGGAAGTTAGTTTTGTATCAAAATTAGATTATTGCAAGATAACGCCCTTGTACTCATAGTTTTAAGGGTTTGGTATTATAATCTAATTATACTTATGCCCATCTATAACATGTATGGGTTTTGTGCTGTCGCAACGGAGAGCACAGATAAAAGTAACACTAAAAATACAGCGAGCGTTACCATGCAAACTTGAATATTTATGTTTGAATATAAAATTTCATCCATCAATGAAGTCTTTTTTCTTAAATCTGCTCTTTTTGCGGTATTGGTATTTTTGAACATAATAATCACATCACTATATTTAAGTTGTTTGATAACCATATATAAGCAAAGAGCGAGAGAGCATTTGAAGAGTATTCGGGCGAAGGTAAAATCATGAAAAAATTTGAATATTTTGACGTTACAGCAGATATTGGCTTTTATGCATTCGGCAAAACTTTAAATGAAGCTTTTGAAAATGCCGGTCTTGCAATGTTTAACATAATATCAAATACAGGTAACATTGAACCTAAAAAATCAATAGAATTTGAAATAACCTCTGAAGACAAGGTATCTCTTCTATACGACTATTTGGAGGAATTATTGTTCTATCATGAGATTGAATTCATGTTATTCTCCGAGTTTGGCGTTCAAATCGATTGCAGCGGTGAGGATTATCATCTTAAGGCCATTATAAAAGGCGAAGATATTAACTGGGATAAACATGACAGGAATTGTGAAATCAAGGCAATAACGTTTCATCAAATGGAAGTCAATGTCGGTGATGTTGTAGAGATGAAGGCTATTGTTGACTTATAATTATTTATAAAATGCGAATCAATATTATATCATGAAAAGAATAAAAACCACATCAAGATATTTTGAACAGATACTTGGAATTATAGGTTCATTTTTAAGCATAATTTCCGGATCATTCATATTGTTTATCAGAAGTGGAGGTCTTGAAGGAAATTCATTCATTGCACTTCTAGCTATTGCAGGTGCTTTTTTAGGCTTTGCTTCTTCTTTTTTCATAAAAAGGGATTTGGAATATGCTGGTGTAGGTTTCATAGTCGCTGCAATGCTTGTGTTGGTCGGAACATCACATGGAATTGTTGGCGCATTGCTGCTTTTGGCTGCAGGAATATCTGCACTATTCAGAAAATAATTCTTCATTTTTAAAAAATTTGATATCAGATATAGGAAAATGTATATTTTATTAAATTGAAATCTATATAACATGACAGAAAAAAATACAATATCTGATTATATAACATTTCCAAAAACTTTTGAAAACTATAAGTGGTATAAACCGATTCTTGTTTTCATAGTTGGTTTTATAATATTTTTAATACTCTCATCAGTGTTGGCACTTGTTTTTTATTTTGCATTCGGAACAAATTTCATAATGTCTATTATGAATGGCGGATATGAAGTGATGAATACTGTATGGGGTCAAATTTTCACTGATTTGGGAGTCATTATATTGCTTCCGTCATTATACCTCGCTTCTAAAATCGTTAAAGACAGACCATTTTCCTCCTATGCTTCTTCACGTGGTGGATGGAATTTTAAATTATATCTTAAAGCTTTAGTAATTCCATTTGTATTTATTGTAATAGCTCAGGGCATAGATGTTCTTGTTCATGGGACAAAAGGAGTTGCTCATTTTTCAATACTCTTTTTAATCATAACTTTAATTTTGGTTCCTATTCAATGTATTACTGAAGAATTTGTATTCCGTGGATTAATTATGCAGGCTTTGGGCTCATGGTTTAAAATACCTGTTTTGGCAATTATTCTTCAGGCCATAATTTTTGCAGTGGTTCACGGATATAACAGCTTAGGGGTAGTTGAAGTAGGAATTTCAGGTCTTCTTTTTGGTATTTTAACCTGGAAAACCAATGGTATAGAGGTAAGTTCCGCATTCCATACAGCAAATAATTTAAGCATTGCTTTATTCGTCATGTTTGGACTTAGTGCTACGTCTTCCACAATTGGCACATATGACTTCATATTTGCTATTGTTTTCGACTTAATACTCTTTGCAGTAATTTATGTTGTAGGTACAAAAACTAACTGGTATGGCGAAATCGAAGAATCTGTGGAAAATTAAGTATGTGATTATTCTTATGGATAATCATTTTTTATTCTTTTTTTTTTAAAAAATAAGAAATAGAGGATTGTTAGTCCTCTTTTGCGACAATTGTTATTTTATTTGAAATTACCGCGCCTTGGTATGCAGAAGTAATTATATACTCTCCAGGCATAAGTCTAATATTTAATTTAGCTATTCCTGAAGCGTTTGTGGTTCTGTAGTAGAACACTCCATTAATGTTCATTTCAATTGATGCTCCGGACAATGGGTTGCCTTCACCATCGACTAGTTTTACATTAAAAGTGCTTCCATCTAAATAGGTCATCCCCATATCGCTTGCCATTAAAACAGGCAGAACTGTAATATTATATGACATCATGAGTCCGGTCAGTGGATCGATAGCGGTAAGTATATATTCGCCGGGTTCTAGATTGATGTTTAGCTTGGCTATACCGTTTTCATTGGTTAATCTATCATAGAAAACACCATTAATGTTCATGGTAATGTTAACTCCGCTTACGGGATTGCCTTCACCGTCTATTAATATGATGTAGAACTGTGAAGCGTTTCTGAAGTATTTAACCAGGTTTTCTGCAATCAATGTTGGCAATACCTCAATGTTATTTTCGACTGTTGTGCCGTTGAATGTTGTTTTGATTGTGTAATTGCCCGGGTTTAGGTTGATTGCCATTTTTGCAGTTCCGTTTTCATCGCTGGTTCTTGTATAATTTACTCCGTTAATTTCAAATGTTACTTTAACGCCAATTGCACCGACATCCGCAATAAACATGGAATCGTTTTTATATATTTTAACCAAATCTTCGGTATAGATATCTAAATCAAATGCATAAACTTTTAAACATACTGTCCTGTTCAATGGTGCATAATCAATCCAATTTATGCCGTCTGCACTTACAAATGATACATTTTCCATGTAATGCTGCCTTGAATTGTTTTGTTGTGGGAGCACATTGTTTTTAAAGACTACTTTAAACACGTCATTTTCTTTAATCGGAATGTATTCATTTAACTTTATGGTTTTAAATCCTGCAAATTCGCTTGTACCATTTTGGGTGAGTTTCAATTCATCATTGACATATACTTTAAATTCATAATCAACTCCAGTATCGTTAAAGTAAGTACCTACAGCACCTAAAAGGTTATTTTTAACGGCTGTATATTCATTTGAGTAATATGTATAGTTTTCATTGAATCGATTAAGTCCCATAATGTCGGTTTGGTAATTGTATTTGTAATTTTCAGTATTTTCAATTATGAATGCTAAAGTATATGGGATTGAATATGTTCCATCCAGATCAGGTCCAAATAGTGAGGTGTCATAATATGAGATGTATGCGTATCCATTATCGCCCCATGTATCGCCCCAACTGTTTTTCATTATCCAAGCACCGTCACCTGGTGGGGGACTATTGAAGTTATCTTTTGAATAGCTGTCGTCCCAGCCA
>JAFRFB010000110.1 GCA_017434555.1 Methanobrevibacter sp.
ATTAAACAGATATACACTCAATTCAATGTCAAAATACACATCTATTGTTGTACTATTAGCAGGCATAATCACATACTTAAGAATTAACTCAAAAACAGATTTTCAGAAGTTCTCAGAAGGCAAATTTTACTAGACCCCTAACTTATTATTTAATATTATACTGACCAATGTATTATTTAAATGAAAGAAAGAATTTACGTGTGCTTAAAAATAATTTTTTAGGTATACCTAATAATTTATATATTGGTGTCAATATAAATATATATGTTATTGGTTTTTTTAAATTCCAATAGATTTTTTAAAAAAATTTCATGGGAGATAATAATATGGAAAAAAATGAATATGTAGATAGAGTAATGAAACATAAACATGCGTTAATTTTTGCTGGCGGAATCGCAACCGCTATTATCGGTAAAAAAATATTGGAATCCGATGCTTTTAAAGAAACTTGTACCAAAAGTATGGCTGCTGTAATGTCTGCTAAAAAAGATGCAGAAGAATGTTTCCAAGACATTAAAGAAGATGCAGAAGACATTGTTGTTGATGCTAACGCTGAAGTAAAAAAAGAAATCTACGTTGAAGATGATGAATAGTTTTTTTCTGGTAGTGTAGAAAAATGAAATATCGAGTAATGTATGATAAGGGAACCCGTTTAAGGGTTCGTTCAGGCCAGTGGGCTTTCACTAAAGAGGAAGGCTATGGTCTAGCTTCATTACTTTTGGAAAATGATTTTATCTATGAAGTTTACACATCCCATAGGAATGGAAGTATTTTAATTTACTATGATGATGTGACAAATAAAAGTAAAATCTTCAATATTTTGGATTCAATCACGATGGATGACTTGGTTGAAGCAGAACCTAGTCAGCTTCAGGCTTCAAAAGAAATTACTGAAGAATTCATTTTTAAATTATTTAAAATGATTGCAAACAGGTTCTTTGGAAGAATATTTTTACCAATCAGAATTAAAAATATTTTAACTCTTATACGTGCTTCAAAATATATTTGGGCAGGTTTGGATAGTTTAACCAGTTTCCGTATTGATGTTGCGCTTCTTGATGGAGCCGCAGTTGCCGGAGCCTTATATATGAGAGACTTTGCGCCTGCAAGTTCGATGATGTTCTTATTATCCATTTCAGATGAATTGGAGGAATACACTGTACAAAAAGCTAAAAGTACTTTAAAAGACAGTTTGGCTTTAAACATTGATACTTTGTGGGTAGTAACGGAAGATGGAAGTGAAGAACAACGTCCTGCTTTGGAAGTCAAAAAAGGAGATAAAATCAAAATCCACATGGGAGATGTAATTCCTGTAGACGGTAAGGTAGTAGATGGCGAGGCTATGGTAAATGAGGCTTCAATGACTGGAGAACCATTAGCCGTACATAAAAGGCCTGGTAAAACCGTACATGCAGGAACTGTAATCGAAGAAGGAAATATTATTGTTGAAGTATTTTCAATCAATAAAGAGACAAGATTAAACAAGATTATTGATTTAATCGAAAACTCCGAAGAATTGAAGGCCGATGCACACAGCAAAGCTGAAAAATTGGCTGATTCTATTGTTCCTTACAGTTTACTTGCAACTGCATTAACATATCTATTCACAGGAAATGCTACAAAGGCTTTGTCTGTATTGATGGTTGACTTTTCATGTGCAATCAAACTGACTACTCCTTTATCGATCATATCTGCAATGCGCGAAGCTTCAGATAATCGTATGATGGTAAAAGGAGGCAAATTCCTTGAAAAGTATGCAACTGCAGATACGATAGTCTTTGACAAGACCGGAACTTTAACGAATGCATCTCCTAAGGTCGTTCATGTTTTCCCAATGACAAAAAGATACACTCGGGAAGAAATCTTGAGAATGGCGGCCTGTATTGAAGAGCACTTTGCCCACAGTATCGCAACAGCTATTGTAAAGCATGCTGAAGAAGAGGGAATCAAGCATGAGGAAGACCACAGTGAAGTCGAATACATTGTAGCTCACGGTATTGCAACTACTTATGATGATAAGCGTGTTGTAATAGGTAGCAGACACTTCTTATTTGATGATGAAGGAATTAAAATTAATAAAAGACAGGAAAAGAAAATCAAAAAAGAAGTTGCGGACCATTCTGTAGTTTACATGGCTATTGACGGTAAACTTGAAGGTCTAATCTGTATTGATGATCCTTTTCGTGAAGAGGCAAAATATGTCATTGAAGAGCTTAAGGATTTAGGTATTGAAAATGTTATAATGCTTACCGGAGACAGTGAAAACGGTGCAAAATCCAGTGCTGAAGCTTTAGGAATCACTGAATACAAATCACAGGTTCTTCCTGAAGATAAATCAAGAATTGTTGAAGAACTGAAGGCTGAAGGTAAGACTGTTATAATGGTTGGTGACGGTATTAACGATTCACCTGCTCTTGCGGCTGCTGATGTATCAGTATCTATGAAGAACTCTTCTGATATAGCCCGTGAAGTAGCAGACATTTCCCTATTGTCAGATGATTTGCATGATTTGGTAACTTTAAGAAAATTAAGTACAGGAATGTTTGATAAAATCAACACAAATTACCACAGAATCATTGCAGTAAACGGAACCCTGCTTCTTTTAGGAGTATTCGGTGCAATTTCACCATCAACTTCTTCAATGGTGCATAATTTATCTACAATGTTATTTGGTGCTTTAAGTACCAAATCTGTTCTTGGCGATACTCAAAACAATGATATTGAAGTTGAAGCTATCGAAGTAGCAGATGCTTAAATGTAGAATTTTTTTCTACATTTTCTTATTTTTTTTGTTAACATTTTAATATAATAACATTCAAATTTAATTGTATAGATTTTTTGTAAAGTGATGTGATGAATAGAAGAAAGATTTTACCGTTTATTTTACCGATTGCAATTATTATTTTTTGGTACCTTATTACCGGAGGCCTTCACTTGGTAGAGCCATATGTATTGCCAAGCCCTATTGATGTATTGAATTCAGCAATCAATATTATTGAATCCGGAAAATTAGTTAAAAATACTATCGATACATTATTTAAAGTATTTTCCGGTTTAATTTTAGCATCCGTTGTTGCAATTCCTTTAGGTATTCTTCTTGGATGGTATCAGACTTTAGAAGATTTGGCATCATTTGTAATCAGTATCTTAAGGCCGATTCCTCCTGTTGCATGGATTCCATTTTCAATTTTATGGTTTGGAATCGGAACCATTCCTGCAGTATTTATTATATTCATGGGTTGTGTTTTCCCTATTTTAGTCTATACTCTTGATGGTGTAAAAAGAACAGATAAGGTATTGATTGAATCCGCCCAAACATTAGGTGCAAATGATTGGCATGTCCTTAAAAAGGTAATTTTACCGTCTACCGTTCCCTATATCGTTTCAGGACTCAAGGTAGGTGTTGGAATTGCTTTGATGTGTACCATTTCAGCAGAAATGATTGGTTCAAGCAGCGGTTTAGGATATATGATTTTAACTGCTACAAACTTGTTTGATACAGGTACAACTGTTGTGGGAATGTTAGTTATTGGATTAATAGGCTTAGTTCTGGATTATATTTTCGGACTTGCACAAAAAAGGATTTTCTGGTAGGTGTTTTGAATGACAATTGAAATTAAAAATATTAATAAATCCTTTGATGGAAGAGGAAAGAATTTATCTGTTTTAGAAGATATTAACATGACTATTGATGATGGACAATTGGTATGTCTGCTTGGTCCGTCAGGATGTGGAAAGACAACTCTTCTTCGTTTAATTGCAGGTCTTGACCAACCTACTTCAGGTGAAATAATAGCCAACGGAGAGCTTGTTAAAAAGCCATCTGGTGACAGAGCTGTTATTTTCCAGCAATATTCTCTATTTCCATGGTTAACTGTTATTCAAAATGTGACTTTTGGTTTGGAAATTTCAGGCGGTTCAAAAGAGGAAAATATTCAGGCTGCAGAAAGATATCTTAAAAGTGTGGGTTTACTTGAGTTTAAAGATAGCTATCCGCATGAACTTTCAGGTGGTATGAAACAGAGGGTTGCAATTATTAGATCCTTGCTTAATCATTCACCTATTTTGCTTATGGATGAGCCGTTTTCTGCATTGGATATGCAAAATAGACACAAGCTTCAGGAACAGCTGATCGGCGTCTGGAAAAGATTTGAAAATACAATAGTTTTTGTAACTCACGATGTTGATGAAGCGGTTTACCTTGCAGATAAAATAGTTCTGCTTGATAAAAATCCTGGAAAAATCGCTGAAATTATTGAAGTTGATTTGGAAAGGCCAAGAAAAAGAGATTCACTGGAATTTTTAAAAATTCAGGAATCTATCGTTGATAAACTTGATATGGAAGAATAGCTTTAAGCTATTTTTTTAACTTTTTTTACTACAATTTAGCTATTAAAGTACCGTAATCTCCATTTTTAATGCTTTCATAAACATAATCAAATGAGTTAAGGCAGGATGTTTTTATATCAAAACCTTTTTCAAGATTTGCAACAATTGCTGATGAAAGGTTACATCCGGTTCCATGGAGATTATCGCTTTTTAAAAGTTCCTGCTTTTCAATTGTGATTTCACCGTCAATATTCATTGTATTGATTCCGTCCAAATGCCCACCGGTAATCAGGGAGTTGCATGGAATCTTTTCTGTTGCTTTTATTGCATCTTTTTTTGATTTAATTTTAAAATCAGTCAGCTTTTCAGCCTCTTCAATATTCGGTGTAGTTAAAATGGATTTTGGAAGCAGATATCTGTTCAATGCATCTGCCAAATCACTTTTGGTCAGGTCTCCGCCTGAGGTTGCAACCATAACCGGATCAACCACTGCTTTTAAGTCATATTCCGTTATCTTTTCACCGATAAGCTTAATTATTTCCGGTGAGTATAACATGCCTGTTTTAATGTATGTAACATCATATGCCTCTAAAACGGCATCAATCTGCTCTTCTACATAACTGGCATCAATAGGATTAACTGAAAATACTTTATATGGATTTTGTGCGGTTAATGCAGTAACTACGCCGCATCCGTAAACGCCATGTGCCTGAAATGTTTTTAAATCAGCAAAAACTCCTGCTCCTGCTGAGGGGTCTACACCTGCAATTGACATTACAACCATAATTTAACCTCTTGTAACTTTTAAACGTTCGCTTCCACGGAAAGGCTCAACCTTAACTTTCAGTTCCTTCAGGTATTTTCTTGTATGGGTTTTTTCACCATGAATCATTATTTCCCCTAAATCTTCGGCAGTGTTAACGTCCAGAGCCATGAAGAATGAATCATGAACCTGTGGGTTCAGTTTTTTCCTCTCGGCAGCCTGCACATGCTCCTTATAGCTGAAACCCTCAAATCTTGTATGTATTGCCATAGGTTTCATGATTATCATGTTGGTTCCGCCGCCTTTTGAAGGAACAATAATAAAGTCAAGACTTTTTGATGCGTCAATTAACATCTGAACATTGGTTTTACCTATTAACGGCACATCTGAAGGAACGATAATTATTTTTTTGGCCTTTCCTTTACAGTACTTCATTGCCTGCTTTAAGGCCTTATTTAAATTTGAGTTTTCATCTTCCAGTATAGTGCCTAAATTTAACTTTTCAGCATATTCCAAAACATCCTCATCTCTGCTTATGATGTATATCTTATCGACATATTTTTTCAATGTGTCTGTAACATCATGAAGCATTGCCTTTAAAAGATTCTCCCTTTCTTCTTCTGTTAAAAAAGGGGATAGGCGAGTTTTTGCATTTTTAAATTTGCTGACAGGTATTATTGCGTAAATGTCATCCATTTTAATCCCTTAATAAGTTTTGGCAATTAATGTAAGATATTTGGCGTCATCACCGCTTAAGATACATTTTGCACCATCTTCTGCATCATCAATGATTCCTAAAATGTCATAACCGGTTTCTTCTTCAATTTTTTTACCGCATTCATCATCTCCACACCAGTTGAATGAAACAACATTTCCTGCTTCAATCAGTCCTTTAATTTCATCCATATTTTCTGTAAATTTAACATGTTCGGCCTGGAAATCCCATGCAGTTTTTGAGAGATTTTCATCGTATTTTTCAAGTAAATCTTTAACATTGTCTACTAAATTGTCATCAAGTGCAATTTCGACTTTTTCACCATCGTCTCTTCTCATAGCTATTGTAATGTTGTTTTCCAAATCTCTAGGTCCGATTTCTAATTTCAATGGAGTTCCTTTCAGTTCCCAGTCATAGAACTTTTTACCGGGTCTTATGTCTCTCTCATCAATATTAACGCGCAGACCTGCTGATTCAAGGTCATTTTTAATTTCCTCACATTTTGCCATTACTTCCTCTTTTCCTTTCTTGAATAGGATTGGAATTATGGTAACTTGGTTAGGTGAAACCATTGGTGGAAGACGTAAACCCTTTTCATCGCCATGAATTCCGATAATTGAAGCAACAACACGGTCAGATACACCGGCACAGGTCTGATAGACATATTTATGTTCACCATCCTTATCTTCAAAGGTAATGTCGAATGTTTTTGCAAAAGTCTGGCCTAAATTGTGGATTGTACCTACCTGCAATGTTTTTCCGTCAGGCATAATTATATCAAAAGCCATTGTGTAGTCTGCACCAGGGAAAGTGTCCCATATAGGTCTTTTTGAAATCATATATGGAAGTCCGAAGCTGTCAAAAAACTCTTTATAAATTTCAATGAAGTCTTCAATTTGCTCATCAGATTCCTCTTTGGTTGCATGAGCAGTATGTGCTTCTTTAAAGGTAGTAATTTCACGAACACGAATTAAAGGTCTTGTGTGTTTTGTTTCATATCTGAATGTGTTAACTACCTGATAATATTTAATAGGTAAATCAATGTGTGATCTGATCCATAAAGCATACATCGGATAGATTGCAGTCTCACTTGTAGGTCTTAAGGCTAATTTTTCGTTCAAATCATTTTTTCCGCCTTTTGTAACCCAGTAAACTTCTTCTTCAAATCCTTTTACATGTTCTCCTTCTTTAGCTAGTTCTCCTTCAGGAACAAGGAGTGGGAATAAAACTTCGTCATGGTCTTTATCGAGCAATTCCTTGATTTTTTCAAGCATGTATTTTCTTATTTTAAATCCATATGGCAGCCATATTGCCATTCCTTTAATAGGATATCTTGAATCTGTTATATTTGCTTCTTCTAAAATGTCATGAAACCATTCACTAAAATTTTCCACCATATCACCTATAAATTTTAATATGTTTTAATTTATGTTTGTGATTAGTATTAAATTATGCAGTTGATTTTTTCTTATTAATTATTTGATTGTTTGAATTTTTTATATTAGATAAATAGTTTTTTATAGAAAACTATTTTATATTTTTTTAATAAAAAGTCTTTTATAAAAAACTATTTTAGTTATTTTAAATAAATAGTTTTTTACAGAAGACTTGTGTGGTGAATTTTGTATGGTTGAAAGAAGGTTATATATGGATAAAATTACTTCATTGATGGATTTAAATTTAATTAAAATCAAAACTGGCATTAGAAGATGCGGCAAATCTTATTTTTTCAGTCTGATTATTGATTATTTGAAAAATAATGGTGTTAATGAAGAGGATATTCTTTTAATAGATTTGGAACTTCCCCAATATAATCATATTGAAACTAGGGAAGAATTGGATGAAATTGTCTTGGATTTTCTTGAAAAGCATGAAAACAATGTATATCTCTTCTTTGATGAAATTCAAAATGTTTCCAAGTGGGAAATAAGCATTAACGGTTATTTTAAACTATCCAATACAAATATTTTCATTACAGGTTCAAACTCTAAACTGTTGTCAAAAGAATTGGCTACATTTTTAACGGGGCGTTATATATCAATTGAAATGTATCCATTTTCTTTTAATGAATTCCTTGATTATAAAAATGAATTGGGTGAAAAACCATTATTGGAAAATGAATTCAACACAGAAATTGAGAATTATTTTAATGAGTACCTTAGTTTTGGAGGTCTTCCTGTTACAATAGACTCAAAAAATCATAAGGAAATAACCTTAAATGATTTGTATAATTCAATACTCTTGCATGATATTGTGGAGCGATTCGAAATTCGAAATGTAGGTCTTTTTAATAGGATTACAAAATTTTTGGTTGAAAATATTGGAAATTTAACATCAGCCAATGCTGTATACACTTATTTAAAACATGATTTGAAAATTTCAAAATCAACAATTTACAATTATCTTGAATATCTTGAAAATGCATACCTTTTTTCTAAAGTTTCAAGAGAGGATTTAACTGGAAAAAAAGAAATCGTTGGTTCTGAGAAATATTATTTAATCGATCAGGGATTTTATAAATCTCAGCTTGAAGAAAAACAACATAATATTGGTAAACTTCTTGAAAATATTGTCTATCTGGAACTTATCCGAAATGGCTGTAAGGTAACTGTAGGATGCATAAATGATTATGAAATTGACTTTGTCTGTCGAAAAGACAATGAAAAATTCTATATTCAGGTATCATATCACTTAGAAACAGAAGAAACTAAAGAACGTGAATTTAAGCCGTTGATGTTAATAAAAGATAATTATCCTAAATATGTTTTAAGCATGGATAAGGAAAATCATTCCCGAGATGGAATTGTTCATATCCATATAATTAAATTCCTGAGGGAATTTTTCTATTCAAATTAAAAAGAAAAGTTATTTAATATAATTGGTATCATATATATAAATGTATATTTATTTTTATGGGAGATACTTATGAATCATAGGAAAATACAAATGCCTCGTGAAGTTTACATTGGTCCTGATGTAATTTATGAAACGGCAGAGATTTTTGAAAGCTTACACCTTTCAAAAAAGACTTTAATCATTACGGGCCATCATACTTTTGATGCAGGAGCCAAACATGTAATTGAAAACCTTGAGGAAAATGATTATGAAGTTGATTTGAAAATTATTGATGATGCTTCATTTGAAAGTGTTGAGGAAGTAGAAGAACATATTGACTCCAATACCCTTGTTGTAGGTGTAGGTGGAGGAAAAGTAATTGACGTGGCAAAATACGCTTCATTTAATAAGGACGTTTATTTTGTTTCAATGCCTACTACGGCTTCACACGACGGTATTGTATCTCCTTTAGCTTCAATTAAAAATCCTAACAGATCCACATCTGTCAAGGCCAATGCACCTATTGCCCTTATTGGTGATAGTAACATCATTGCTGATTCTCCATTCCGCCTATTATCTGCAGGCTGTGCTGATTTGATAGCTAATTTCACTGCTGTCAAGGATTGGCAATTGGCTCATCGTTTAAAGCATGTTGAATATAGTGAATCTGCAGCATCCCTTTCTATAATGTCTGCAAAACTAATTACAAACAATGTTGAAAACATCAAGCCAGGTCTTGAGGAAAGTGCAAGAATTGTCATGAAATCATTGTTCAGCAGCGGTACTGCAATCAGTATTGCGGGTTCAAGCAGACCTGCAAGCGGATCTGAACACATGTTTTCCCATTCTCTTGATAAGATTCTTGATAAGCCTAAACTGCATGGTGAACAATGTGGTATAGGTTCCATATTGATGATGGCACTCTATGGTGATGATTGGAAATTTATTCGTGATTGTCTAAAAGCCGTTGGAGCACCAACTAATGCTAAACAATTGGAAATCGATGAAGAAGATGTGATTGAAGCATTAGTGATGGCTCATGAAATCAGGCCTGAAAGATACACTATTTTAGGAGACAATGGAATTTCAAAAGAAGCTGCTTATGAATTGGCACACAATACTGAGGTGATTTAAATGATTACATTAATAGGTAAGGATATTGCTAAAAAAGGATTTGAATTTGTCTATTTGGGTCCGGCCAAAGAATGTGAGGATTGCAGATTTAAATCATCATGTATAGATAACTTGGAATTAAACAGAAAATATGTGATTACTGATATTAAGGATAACGAGCAGAAATGTGATATTCATTCACAAAATATTGTAATTCCTGTAGAAGTTGAACTGGCCGAAATAGATGTTTTAACAACTTCCAAAAATATTTTTGAAGGTTCCACATTCACATATAATGCTCCTGAATGTGATGAATATTGTGAATTCCATGATTTATGTTTCCCTGAAGGTTTAATTGAAAATGACAAGTGTATTGTTTTAAAAAATCAAGGAAAACATAAGGGAGAATGTAAAAAAGGTCTCAGACTCACTAATCTTACTTTAGGTTTTGTTATTTAATTATGGTGTTGATTATGAAAAGTGCTAGTAAAAACGATTCTAGTAAAAAGAATGCAGGATATAAGGCTGCAGAGTATGTTGAAGATGGCATGGTTTTAGGATTGGGAACTGGTTCTACAACCCATTATTTCATTGAAAAAGTTGGTATGAGAATGGCTGAAGAGAAAATTAGCGTTAAAGGAATTCCAACTTCATTTCAATCATTGTTGCTTGCTAAAAAATGGAATATTCCTATAACTACCTTGGAAGAAAATGACATCGATTTGTCTGTTGATGGTGCAGATGAAGTTGACGGTGATTTTAATCTCATTAAAGGTGGTGGAGCAGCACATACCAAAGAAAAAATCGTTGATTATGCTGCCAAAGAATTCATTGTCATCGTTGATGAATCTAAAGTGGTTGAAGAATTGGGAACATTTCCCGTGCCTGTTGAAGTAATTCCTGATGCATCACGTGTTGTAATCCAGGAATTGGAGGATATGGGTGCACAATGTGAAATCAGGATGGCTCAAAGAAAGGATGGTCCCGTAATCACTGACAACGGTAATTTTGTAATTGATGCTAAATTCGCAAAAATTGACAGTCCTCAGCATTTGGAAATAGATTTAAATACAATTCCTGGTGTTGTTGAAAACGGAATATTTTCACAGATGGTTGACCGCGTAATTGTCGGAACCTCTGACGGTACAAAAGAATTATAGGGTGAATTGATGATTATTCCCGGCTTAGATGAATACACTATCCGTTCATACATCAACAAGTTTGCACTTTTAATAGGTATTTTAATCATTATTTATGCTATTTTGTGGATGTTGGCTGAACTGAAGATAATTCCAATGATTTACTTTGCGATTTTCCCGCAAATAGTACTATTGTTGATTGGAATATTCATTGTATATCTGGCATTGTCTAGAAGAAACCAATTTTAACTATTTTTTTTAATTTCTTCTTTTATTTCATCTATGTATTCATCATCATATTCGTCTAGAAATCTTAAACAGATTTCTTCTCCGGTCAAATCTGAATTCTGCCAATAATAACTTTCAAATTTGGTGTAGTCAACAATATCCATGTGATATTTTTCATAGTAATATAGTGGATGATTATTCAGAAAATCAATTCCTTTAGAAGTAATTTTTTCATTTTCAATATAGCTATTTTCTTTTAGATATTTCTCAAGTGATTTAAAAGTTATATTGAAATTATTTTCCGTCATAAATACTGCATATTCAAAGTCAATTTTTTCATATATCATTTTTAAAAACTTATAAGCAATGTATCTGATATCTTCAGCGTTATTTTCATCGCTGAACTGATTAATTGAGTTGATTAAATTATTTTCAACTTCATCAGGATTGTAATCCAGGTTGATTCCGCAGTAATGGCAATATCTGTCGTGGCTGTCTATTGGCATTTCACAATATGGACAGGTTTCATCATGCGTGATTAATGTAGGCTCTTCGGGAACATGAAATAGATAGGCCAGTCTTATTAATAATGATTCATTCAGTACCATGCCTGCTTCATATTCCTCTTTTAGCTGTTCTCTTATCTTTAACGCTTTGGCATAGGTAACGTGGGCATCATCAATAAGTGTTTCAATATAATGGGATAATTCATCTTCACTTCCAATAACCTCTTCCAGGCTGTATTCCTTTAACGGCAGATTTTCTTCAAGTTCCACCAAAGTTTTAAGAATTTCATCTTCTTTTTTGAGGAACAATTCTTGGATTTCATTAAAGTATTCATCAGTTATTTCAGATCTTTTTTCAATACAGTCGTATCGGATTATATCGTCATTTAATGGCAAACTATAAGCCACGATACACTTATCCATATCAAGAAGGTGAATGCTTGATGAGATATTCAAGTCATAAAAGTGAGTTGAGAGTTCCTCTTCTTTTAAGACTTTTTTGTTTGTAATTACATGTTCTCCTGGAACAATAAGCTCAATTGCACTTGCAACGATATTTTCATTAATCTTTTTCGCATATCCGTATTTTATTAAAAGTTCTATTAAAAAATGTGTAGGTTCAATAATGCTTGGTTTATTATGTTCCGCCATTGTTTTTTCAAGTTCCCGGATGAATAATCCCTTTCCTCTAAATTCAGGCAGGACATAAATGTTATTGAGGGCAGCAGTCATGAATTCTCTTGAAAAGTCATATGAACAGAATCCTACTACTTTATTTTCATAAACCAATTCCTTAAATAGGTTGCATTCTTCGCTTTTCAGGATAAAATTTTCTTCTTTAATAGAATCCATTATGTATTGGTAGTTAGTGTTTAAAAGGTCTTCTATGTTTATGGTGCTTTCGGTTAAATAGACTTTTTGTGTGTTGTTTTCTCGTGATAGGTAATTGATTTTTTCCATGTAATCCCATTTATTTTTACTTATAATTATATTAATGGTTGTTATATTTAAATTATTCTATTAATTATTTAGTTTTAACTAAAAATTAGCTTAAAATTTAGTTATTCCTAATTTAGTGTTTTTTTAGGTTAACAAAAAATAGAAAAAGAAGTAAATGATATTTAATCATTTACTTATGCGGTTACTTTAATGGTGTTTGCAATGTTACATCCTTCATATGATGAAGTGATGATGTATTCTCCGGCCATTAAATTAATGTTTAATCTAGCCTGTC
>JAFRFB010000027.1 GCA_017434555.1 Methanobrevibacter sp.
ACTATTTTCTTATTTTTTATTATACTATTTTTGATATTTATATTATACTATTTTTAGTATTTTTTTTATACTATTTTTAGTATTTTTTTTATACTATTTTTAGTATTTTTAAAATTACTGATAAATTAAATAATATTTGTGATGGTTTTTCCTGTGTTTTATTCAATATCTTTTTTTCTGGCTAAAATAATATATGGGAGACAATTTATTAGAATGAAAAATGTGTATTTCAAAGAAACGGACTTTTTAACAAAAGTAATTCTATTTTTAATATATTTTTCAAAATAAATGAAAAGTGAAATTTCAAGTGTGAAATCCTGAAATTTCATTCATTCATTCAGTGTCCAATAGCATCTTTTTGGAGAAACAATGGTTTCATCTTTTTTCAATTCTTTCATAATTTTATCTACTTCTTTTTTTTCGACACCTGAAAGTTCACTGACTTTTTTGGCATTTAAAGGTTCTTCGGAATTTTTAAATGCTTCAATAACTTTTTCTTTGTTATCCATAATATCACCTAATATTAATACTGTTTTTAGAGCTTATTAAGTTTTAGTTTAGAGACACTTTTCAGTCTTATCGGAAAATATTATTTAAACCATTGTTATAAAATATTATTAATTGATGATTTGTGGGGAATTCAAATTAAAATAATATTTTTTGATACTGAAACTACGGGTTTAGATTTTAGGAACTGTAAGATTATAGAACTTGCAATGGTTACTGTTGAAAATGGGGAAATTATAGAGGAGTATGATGAATTTATTAATATTCATCAACCGATTCCTCCTGGAATTACTCGAATTACAAGCATTACCAATGACATGATTAAAAATGAGGGTATTGAAGAGGAAAGCGTTGCTCAAGATTTAAAGGAGAGATTAACTCCAGATACATTGATGATTGCACATAATGCGCAGTTTGATTTGTCATTCATTTATTATCTTTTAAAAAGAAATTTTCCAGCTGAAGCGGATGATATTGTTTCAAGTTTAAATTGGATTGATACGTATACTGTTCTTAAAGACAGAAAGAAGTATCCTCATAAGTTAATCGATGCTGTTCATCATTATGATATAGAAGAAGTTCATTTTCACAGAGCAATTGATGATACAAAGGCATTATATGAAGTTACTAAAGCATTAAAAAGAGAACGTAATGATCTGGTTGAGTATGTTAACGTATTCGGTTATAATCCTAAATATGGTGTCAGCGGTCTGACATTTCCATTCATAGAATATAAAGCGCAATACTATAGTAATTTCATGAAATCTGATGAGGATATTCTACCTAGAAAATAAGAGGAGGGTGTAAGGAAGTGGGGTGCTTCCTTACATATATTGGACTAATTGTTCATCTGCGTTGTTTGCAGGTTTTACTTTTTCTATGGCTTCTTTGAAATATTTATTTGGTATTTCTGAAGATTCCATATCATTTCTTAGTGTGAGCATTGCTGCTTCACGACATACGGCTTCGATATCAGCACCGACATATCCGTCAGTTGCTTTTGCTAATTTTTTGAGATTAACATCACTTGCTAATGGCATGTCTTTTGTGTGAACTTCAAAGATTGCAAGTCTTGCTTCTTCGGATGGAGTATCGACTTTTATGTGTCTGTCGAATCTTCCAGGCCTCATTAAACCAGGATCAATGATGTCTGGTCTGTTGGTTGCCGCAATGATTGCTACATCTTCCAGTTCTTCAAGACCGTCCATTTCTGTTAATAATTGATTTACGACTCTTTTTGTCACACCACTATCTCCATCGTTTCCACTTCTTGTACTTGCAATGGAATCGATTTCATCGAAAAAGATTACTGTCGGAGCGGTTTGTTTAGCTTTTCTAAATACTTCCCTAACTCCTTTTTCAGATTCTCCAACCCATTTGGATAAAAGTTCCGGACCTTTAATTGAAATGAAGTTTGCTTCACTTTCATGAGCTACTGCTTTTGCAAGTAAGGTTTTTCCTGTTCCAGGAATTCCGTATAATAATACTCCTTTTGGAGGTTTTATTCCTAATTTCTGGAAGTTTTCAGGATATTTTAAAGGCCATTCTACAGCTTCTTTTAATTCCTGTTTTGCATCATCAAGTCCTCCGACATCGTCCCATTTTACATCTGGAACTTGCACTAAGACTTCTCTGAGTGCTGAAGGTTGAATTTCTTTTAATGCGGATTTGAAGTCGTCTTTTGTTACAATGATTTTTTTAAGGACGTCTTCAGGAATTTCATCATCATCAGTTTTGATTTCAGGAAGTATCCTTCTGACTACTCTCATAGCCGCTTCTTTACATAATGATTCTAAATCTGCTCCTACAAACCCGTGGGTTGTATTTGCTAGTTTATTTAAGTCAACGTCTTCTTCAATCGGCATGTTTCTTGTGTGAATTTCCAGGACTTCACGTCTTTCATCAGCATCAGGAACGCCGATTTCTATTTCACGGTCAAACCTTCCAGGTCTTCTTAGAGCAGGATCTAAGGAGTCAGGTCTGTTTGTTGCACCGATAACTACGACCTGTCCTCTTGATTTAAGGCCGTCCATTAATGTTAATAATTGTGCAACAGTTCTTCTTTCAGTTTCTCCATTAGTTTCTTCTCTTTTTGGAGCTATTGCATCTAATTCATCAATGAATATAATTGATGGGGAGTTTGCTTCTGCTTCTTCGAAGTATTCCCTTAGATTTTCTTCAGATCCTCCGACGTATTTGCTCATGATTTCAGGTCCGTTGATTAGGATGAAATGAGCATCACTTTCACTGGCTACTGCTTTGGCCAGTAATGTTTTACCGGTTCCTGGTGGACCGTGCATTAACACTCCTTTTGGAGGTGCTATTCCTAATTTTTCAAATAATTCTGGTCTTTTAAGAGGAATTTCAATCATTTCTCTTACTTTTTTGACTTCTTCTTTAAGACCTCCGATATCTTCATAGCTTACATCAACGAGGTTGGTTACTCCTTCGAGTTTGCTTACGTCAACTGGGGATTCGTGAAGTTCAACTTCTGTGTTCTGTCCAACAACGGTGATTCCTCCAGGTTGGGTTGATAATACTGCGAATCTGATTTCTCTCATTGCTGGGGTAAAGTCCAGTAATTCATCAAATAGGCTGTTAAATCCGGTATTTGGTCTTGGAGCTCTGATTTGAGATCCAATAATGTCCCCTTTCATCATTACTTTACTCTGGAATAAACTGCGTACATCTCCCTGTACACGGATATTATCTTCAGTTGGTGCTAAAACTACTTTTTTAGCTTCAACGGCTTTTGCTTTTTTGATTGTTACTTCACCTCCGATTGTAGCACCGGAGTTTTTACGGACTAATCCGTCAATTCTTATAACTCCAAGGCCGATGTCGGTTTGTGAAGGAAGTACGATTGCTGCGGTTTTTTTAGAACCGTTGATTTCAATAATATCTCTTTCTTTTAATCCTAATTCACTCATTACATTAGGATCAATTCTTGCAATACCTTGACCAATTTCCCTTTGAGATAGGGCTTCTGAAACTTTTAAAGTTTTTTCATTTTGAGTCATAGATATCATCTCCATAAGTTTGATTAGTATGATAAGAAATTTAGCTACTTTTTCTGTAGCTTTGTCATTTTAACTTTGACAAATATAGTGTGTAAGTTTTACTATATAAACATTTCGGTTAAAAAATTTTTTTTATAAAGATTTTTAAAGCTTTAATTTTCATATAATTATTTATGTATTATTATTTTTATATTTAAAATTATTTTATTTTTTATTAATCTAAATTATTTATTTTAATTCTGTTATATTTGATTTTAAAATTTAATTACTTTTTATTACTTTAATATTTGTTTGATTAAAAACGAACATTTTTTTCACTTGAATTATAACTCTCAAATAGAGTTTTTTGAAAAATTTTTGCTGTTTTCAAAAGTAGGTGTTTTTTGCAAATCTTTTCATTAAATCGTTATGAAGATTAAAATTTAGAAATGCTTTATAAAGTGCTTATGGTGGGGGCATATAAATGGAGATTAAAGAAATCACAATTTGTAATAAAGTAACTATCTTATAACTCCACCAAATCCGGTTAAAATATTTTTAACGTTATTAATGGATTCTTTTGAAAGTGCAGTAACTTCAAATGTTAGGCTTTTAAAGCCTTCATCAATCTGCGGACCGTCGTAAATGTCAGTTAAGACCACATTAATCACATCTTCTACTTTTTCCAAGGTCTCAACAATAATGTTTGGAGTTACGTTTTCACTAAAGACGCAGCTGATGGACTGCTTTTTCCATTTGCTATTATCCAATTTCCACTGATGCAATTCCTCATCACTTAAGATTTCAACGTTGGCTAT
This sequence comes from Methanobrevibacter sp., assembly GCA_017434555.1. GTDB lineage: Archaea > Methanobacteriota > Methanobacteria > Methanobacteriales > Methanobacteriaceae > Methanocatella. Next base: position 4,325 of record JAFRFB010000027.1, read on the forward strand.
TCTAAGTTTTGTTCCATTATCCAAAACTGCAGTTTTTGAGTCTACTTTTTCTAAAACTCCAATATGGACTTTTCCTGAGTAAATATGTTTTAGTGCAATTTCTTTACCGATGGATTCGTTTAGAAGGCTATATTCATGACTTAATGCACTTATTGCCTTATCACTCATACCCAATGCATTCTGAATATCGCCCATATTTTTTGTAGCATTTATTGCTATTTCGACGAATTTTTCATCATCCTTATTATCTATGGCCTCTCTAAGTTCATCTGCGGCTTCACTGAATGCTTTCCTGATTTTCGGACCATTGTTATTCATTGTTTGGATATAATAGGTTAAGTATGGATTTTGTGATACAATACGTGCAATCATATCAATCATCAGATTGTAAATTGGACTTTCATAATCTTCGGTTTCATTTATATCGACTTTTAATTTTTCCATAGCTGAAGCCGTTGAAATAAATGAAAAATGGGTAAGAACCTGGACTATACTCATCATATAATCATGATGTTCGGCTGTAGTTTCAATTATCCTCATGTTTTTGCTTGCCAGATAATCATATACTTTTTTGTACCATTTGCCTTTTTTAGGGGCTGTTAAAACAATCACCTGATTATCCAGTTCCGTTGTTCTCGGACCAAAGACAGGGTGGGTTGGAATGTATTCTACGTTATCTGGAAGAGTCTCTTCCATTGTCTTTAAAGGTTCTTCCTTAACGGATGTAACGTCAATCATTACGGAGTCCTTTCTCATGAATGGTGCAACTTCACGGATAACTGATGGAGTGTTATTGATCGGTACTGAAATTATCAGCATATCACTGGAACTGGCTAATTCTTTATTGGATTCTATATAATTAACATTCAATTCATCTGCAACTTTTTGACCTTTTTTATGGTCTCTTGCAGTTATTGTTACATCAAATTCGTCTCTAAAATAATATACCAGAGTTTTTCCTAAACCGTCAGTTCCACCTATTATTCCAATCTTCATATTAATAACTTTAATAAACATTACATATAAAAATAATTAGTGCAATGAAAATAATTAAACAAAATACAAAAGACGGAATTATAGAAGTTGTTCCCGAAACATTGGATGATTTATGGCACTTGTCACATATTGTGGAAGTTACAGACAATGTTTCATCAAAGACTACTCGTCGTATTCAGGATAACACAGGAGATAAATTAAGAAGCGACCGAGGTGTTAAAAAAACATTTTACCTTGGCATTGATGTAGAAGGCATTAATTTCCATTTATTCACGGGAAAATTAAGATTAACTGGAGTTATTACAAGAGGTCCTGAGGATTTAATTCCTTTGGGTTCACATCATACATTGGAAGTAAAATTAAACACTCCATTAACTATTAAAAAACTGAAATGGCCAAAATGGGCATTAAAAAGATTGAAACAAGCTATTGATGCTTCTAAAAAATTATCTGCCATAATTGTCGTCATTGAAGATGATACTGCAACATTGGGTTTGATGAGACAATTCGGAATTGAATATTATGGTCCCGTTAAGGGAAATATTTCTGGAAAACGCATATTGGATAAAAACAGAAATAAAAATATCATTAAATTCTATGAAAGCATAATAGACTCAATCAATAAGTTCGATTCAATTCAAAACATCATAATTGCAGGTCCGGGATTCTATAAAAATGACTTCTATGATTATCTAAAGGACAAACATAAAGATTTGGCTAAAAAATCCATCATAGAAAGTACTGGAACCGGTGGAAGAGTAGGAATCCATGAGGTTTTAAAGAAAGGTACTGTTGAAAAACTGACTGTTGAAAATAGGGTAGCCAGTGAAATGGTTGCCGTCAATGACCTTTTAGAACAGATTGCTCAAAATTCATCTAAAGTGGCATATGGTTTAAGAGAAACTAGTGAAGCCATTAACCTTGGTGCTGTTGAAAAACTGCTGGTATTGGATAAGATGGTTGCAACCGATAATTTGGGTCAACAGATGGACATGGTTGAAAATATGAAAGGTGAAGTGATGGTCATTAGCTGTGAACATGATGGGGGCAAGCAATTGGAAAGTTTGGGCGGTATTGCTGCCATTTTAAGATATAGCCTATCATAGATTATATATAGGATTATTATTATAACTTATAAGTGATACAATATTTAGTGAGTTAGTATATTATGTACATGTCGATGGTTATTGCATTTGCTTTTGTTTTTATTGTTTGTGCATTAGGAACAGCTTTTATAGATGCTTTATTTAGATTTCTTGGTAAAAGAGGATTTTTAGGTAACTTATATCCTAACGTGAGGGGAGGAATCCCTCGTGGAGTTGGAATTGTTCCATTTATAATTTTATCTTTTTATTTATTGCCGGGATATAATGATTTAGTTTTAATCATCGGTATTTTCGCTTTTATTGATGATATTTTTGGAAGAAGAAAATTCAGTTTTATGAATATTGAAATTGGCCAATTTTCACGTGGTATAGGAATGATTTTGGTTATGCTAGCAGGTTTTATTCATGGATTTGGATTTTCATCAATTATTATCGCATTTTTAATCCAGCCGTTAAACATTTCAGATATGCAGCCAGGATCCTGTGCAATGGTTACAATGGTAATGTCAATAATTACTGTAATTTTAATGCTGATTGCAGGATCTGCTCCAATCAGTGAGCTTCCGGCAGTATACACTCCATTACTTATCTTTGTAGTCTGTCTGGCTTATTGTCCACTTGACTTTGCCGGAAAAATAATGTTGGGTGAAGTCGGTAATCATACATTTGCTGTTGCATTGGGTATTGCATTCTATATGGTTGGCGGATTCTGGTGGTTAGTTTTACTCACAATAATTACAGTATGCTTTACAGCATTCGTTAGGAGAAGTACCCTTAAAGTCTTCTTCAGGCAACGTTTAAGACTTCTTGATCCGACATTCGGGGATTATGTTATGGATGTTTTAACCGGAGGAGGATTAGGAGACTTAGTCCGTAAATGGGTTCTTAAAGACAAACAATATGAAGTTAACAATGAAATTTTAATTTCTTTAGGGTTCAGAAGACTTTTATTCAATCCACATGCCATTCATTCAGATGCCATTATTCCAAAAGCTCCTCAATCTCTTGGGAGGAATCCTTAGTGAAAGCATTGGTTGTTGTCACTGGAAGAGGCTTGGGTGGAGATGCTGTTGTTGCATATAATGTAATCACCGCTCTTGAAAAAAAAGGAGTTCAATGTGAAATTGCACTTGATGAATCTGCTCCAGGTGTATTGTTTAAAAAGAAAGGATTAACCTGGCATAAAATTTCAATACCTCAGGCAGGAGGCCATGCTGCAACCAAATTGTCTTCCATTAAAGCTGCTTTTAAAATGTTTACTGCAACTTTCAAAGCAAGAAAACTAATTAAAAAATTGGAAGTAGATTTTGTTGTCGGTATTATTGGCGGAGGATCTATTGTAGCTAGTGTTGGTGCAAAATTAGCTGGAAAACCATGTGCCACATTATGCTGTACGCCTTTGGACATGAAGGTTTGTCCAAAATTAAACCATTCAATAATTTTACCTGAATACTATTTATTCAGAGAAGATACTTTACCTGATAACTTATCCAAAACATTCTATCCTTTGAATGATGATGTTGATTCCGGTGATGGAGCAATCGCTTTGGAAAAGCTCCGGGAAAATCCATTGTTTGATGAGAACAAAAAGACTATTTTATTTTCTTCAGGTTCATCTCTTTTTAAAGGCATGATTGAAGCGGCAAACAATTTCGCTGACTTCACTGATGAATATAATGTTCTTTTAATCGGATATCCTATGCATGATGAATATATGGATATAATTAATGAGGATAAGATTATTTATTTGGGTTTTCTCGACTGGTTAAATCATCTTTATGATTATATTGATTTGGCAGTTCTTACTGATGACGGAGTCATGATTGAAGAGGTTCTGGCCTGTAAAGTTCCTATTGTAACCATAACAAGAATCAAATGGGGAAGATATCACAATATTGCAGGTATCTTTGAGGGAGCTATTTTGGAATCAGAAATGGAAGATGCCAATGATACTATTTTATCTGCTTTTGAAAACTATGAATCAATAAAAAACAGTGCAGACAGGTATGCTGAAGAACTATTGGATGCAAAACCTAGTTTGGCACAAAAAATAATAGATATTTGTGGTAAATAAAGTTATAACCACAAATTTTTAATAATTTTATAATTCGTATCGGTAGACGGATGTATTTCCAGGAAATTTGAATATTCATCTAGCGGTGAGTCGATTCTCATCAGATAAGATAAATATGCAACATCGCTTACTGATGACGGTGATATTGAGTTGATTTTTTTGATTTTATTGTTTTGTTTGTCAAATTCTATTTTTGCATAACCTGTATCTCCGCTAAGTATTTTCCAGAATGCACCAGGCCCTGCAATTGCAGGAAGGGAAATAGTTTCAGTTTCAACGTCCCCGATTTTTTCATTTTCAACAAAACTGACTTCAGTATTTAGACTTATGCTTTGAGGAACTGACTCATAGCTTACTTTATTTAAGTAGTTTGCCATATTTCTTGCAGCACAAATACCCTCCATTCTTGCTACTGGTGTCAGCTGCCAACCTCCGGTAACATCACCTGCAGCATATACATTGTCTCTTGAAGTTTGCATAAATTCATTAACTTTAATGGTATTGTCTGGATTCAAATCAACAAAGCCCTGTGCAATTTCTGAGTTTGGAACTCTTCCTGTTGCAAAAAATGGAACTCCTTCAAGTTCATCGCCGTTTGACAATACAACTTTATTTTTTCCACATTCACTAATGTCTGTGTGTTCCATTACGTTAACATCACTGATGAGATGTTTTAAAATGTAATTTTTAACATCAATGTCTATTTCTTTTAGAAATTCACTTCTTACAATGACATTGACTTCACTTCCTAAAGTGGAGTATATGTTAGCTATTTCACAGGCAATAATGCCTCCACCTATTATATTTAACTTATCTGGAACATCATCCAGTTTTAAAATATCCTTGTTGGTCAATCCATATTCGCTTCCCTTTACATCAGGAATTTGTGGTCTTGCACCTGTTGCTATCAGTAAATTGTCGTATTCCATGCTTTCGCCGTTAACTTCAACGACATCTTCATTAATTTTGGCTTTCCCATAAATGACATTGTTTCCAACACTTTCATTTTCCATCTGATTTAGTTTTCTAAGCATTTCCTGTGTTTCTTTAATTTTAGCAACGATTTTATCATAACTGACATCAATCTGACTTTTAATAAAGCCGTACTCGTTAAAGCGTCTGTTGGAATCAATAAATTTTGAAATATCGGTCAGCGCACAAACAACCATACATCCTTCATTTAGGCAAGTACCGGCTATGTGCTTTTTTTCAATTAAAGTAACTTCTTCACCGAGTTTTCCCAGCTCATAAGAAGCTAATCTTCCTGCGGGTCCTGATCCTATTACGATATTTTTCACTTCATCACCTTTTTAGATAATTTTATATAATAATTAATAATATATTTTAAGTATTAATTAATTTAATTATTGGAGATGAAAAATATGTGTATTGCAGCACCAGCACAAATTGTAAAAATTGATAGGGAAGAAAATGTGTTATATGCTGATTTTGGTGGAGCAAGACAGGCTGCTAAAATGGATTTACTTCCGGATGTTGAAATCGGCGAGTATGTTTTAATACATGCGGGTTATGCTATTGAAAAATTATCTGAAGAAGCTGCTAAAGAGTCTTTAGAAGCTTGGGAAGAATTATTGGATATTCTTGAAGAAGAAGATAAGGAAATGGAAAAGGCAAGAATAGAAGCAAATTCAAATCAATAGATTGAAACTCTATTGACACCTTTTATTTTTAAAAACTCATTTAACAAATCACCATTTATAGGACTGTCTGTTATTACTGTAAGGATAGGATATTCCTGCATTTCGCTGTCTTCTGCATAAGCTTGTCTTATGTTAATTCCATTTTTTGAAATCAAATCTGTTGTTGCAGCAAGAACTCCTTCGTTATCTGATCCGACAGCTATTTCTATTACGCCCAAATCTATTATTTTTGCTACATTTTTAAGCAGTGTTCCTGCAGGGATAATGTTTTTGAATAAATCAAATAGTTGGGAATCTTCCTGTATAATTTCAATCGTAGATTTTATTGCCCGTCTATCGACATCTGCTGCGGTAGCTAATGATTTGTCACTTATTTTTAAATTTCCGCAGTAAATTTTCCCGTCTTCATGAACGGAAAGGCCTAATTCTATCATTTTTTCTGCAACGCGCATTCTTGCAGGGTATTTTTTAAATTTATCTTCGATTATTTCCCACATTTTTATCCCTTATTACACTTTTTTGTACATTTAAGTTATATTATGTAGAACTTCTTATTTAAATGATTTGAAAAAAAATGCTGGTTTTAAAAATTTTAGAAAAAATTATCAAAAAAAAACAGTTATCGAAAAAAATAGTCTGGAAAAGTAGGCTAGATGGGATTCGAACCCACGACCTCCCGGTTATCAGCCGAGCGCGCTAACCATGCTGTGCCACTAGCCTATGTAACAACAAATATATTTTTGGTAATGGTATATATATAAATCTTTTGGTTTTTTGGACTTTTTTTGAAAAAATCAGATATTTTCAAGTTAATTAATTATAACTAACTTGAAAGAAAAATAAATCTATCTGTTAATCATTTCGTTAATTGAGTCTGCCATTACATGGCCTTCAACAACAATTTCTGCTTTAGAAATGCCTTCAACTTTTTCAGCTTGAACTTTAGCATCTGCAGCAATACGAGTAACACTCATACAACCCGGATTGGTTGGTTGAATAACAATTCTTGCTTGATCACCGTCTACACTAATATCTTTTACAAGTCCCATTTCAACAATACTGATTCCCATATGTGGGTCGTTGATAACAGAGACTGCATCTCTAATTGAATTAACTAATTCTTCTGACATTTAATAGTCACCTCTTTAATTTATTAGTAATTTATATAACAACTAATATATTTTATGTTGATATATTTATATATTTATATATTTTGAAATTTATTTCACGCGATGCTTTATTTTAACGCCAATGCCGTTTGAACATAACTCCATTTCACGACCGGTTAAAACAGCCTTTCCGACACCTACAACCTCATCGTCTTTTACAACAACAACTTCATCGTTTGGAACGATATTATGGCTTGCCCTGTTGATTCCAGGAGCAAAAACCGTATTTGTTTCCAGATTAAAATCAATGTTTACAATGTTAATGCCTAAATCTTTCAGGATTTCTCCGCCTGCCAGATTCAGACGGTAAAGGCCATAATCCATATTCAACATCGCAATCTGGGTGCCGTCAACAGTTATTTTCTTGTGATATCTTCCTTTAGCTTTTACATTGTCCGGAATAAAATCACGGGCTTTTGGACCGAACTGGTAAACGGCAATTGATCTGAGTTCATTTAAAACCTTGTCTCTTCTGTTGATTTTATTGTGATTTTTGAGTTCCATCCTTAATTTGTAAATGGAATCCGGTGAAGTAGGCTTTCCATCAACGCAGGTCAGTGTAAAATCATCTAAAAATGCTTCACATGATTCAAGATAACCTCCATGAAGGTGGGCAATGACGTTTTTACCTTCACAATATTTTTTAATCAACTGTCCCGTTTCTTTGATTTCGTCTCGAGACCATGAACCGGTAGTACTAACATCATAAGACTGAATAGGAAAAGTATTTTCCAGTTCCCTTGGACAAATTCCAAAAGGAGAAGTTACAATAAGTTCCTGAAATGAACGGGTAACTTTTCTGAATGTCTGATGGGATTTGGAATTGGAATATGGTTTTTTCATACTGCATGGAAGCAGAATAACGCTGTCACCAACAGGTTTCATCAATTCCATTCTTTGTCTCCATCTTACGGCTTCCGGCCGATATAAAGATTCTTCACTTGAACATATTACTTTCATCATTAATCATCCTTGCATTAATTCTTCATCAAGTTTAATCAAACGTTTTATATTGTCATCAGGATATTCCATCCTAGATTTCCATTTATTTATTACAAAATCAACATCAACTTCCTCTGTTCCGCTAATCAGATTGTCTGCATGCGCAACGATTTTTTCTTCTAGAGTTTGAGGAACATAGGATTTTTCAAAAAGGCCAAGGTATCCGGCTTCTTCTTTTGTAATGCCTGCACCGATATGTCTTTCAATGATATTTAAAACATCTTCGCCATAGCCATATTCTCTTGCTATTTCAACACCTACAACAGCATGTCTGATGCCGTGGGTTTTGGATCTGCCTATATCATGCAGCAACGCACCTTTTCGAATAAGCTCTAAATCTGCTTCGGGGAAATTTTGAGCTATTTTAGATGCTTTTTCACATACTGCTATAGAGTGGTCTATAACGTTTTGTGGTGTTTTTTCCTTTTTAAGAATTTCAATTTCCATCATATCAATTTATTCTTTAATTGAAGCTTCAAATTTCTTGAAATTCCTTTTATCTTTATTTATTTCTTTTTTAAGTGATGTTTTTTCAGTTTCAGCATCATAAGGCTCTAACTCATAATCACATACCGGACAGTAGAATTCATATTCGGAGGATTCGGTATAATCTCCTTTAAAGTGTTCCGGTTCCATACAGCATATGAAATACAAGTTATTCTCAAGATCTTCCAATATTGATTCTCTTTTATTTAACCTTTCTGTGTAAAACTCAGTAATTTTTTCAATGTATTCTTCTTTTTCAAATCTCCAGGTATATGTGAACCATTGAGTTTCAGGGTCTTTATTTCTTTTGTAATTGGCAATTGAAGCATCGTGTAACTTGTAAAGCAATTTTCTGACAGTATTTAATTTAATGTCTGTCTGATCATGTATTGCTTCATCGGTTTCAATGCCGTCTATTAATGCTATAATAATGTATTTGATATATTCTAAATCGTTACTGTCTACTCTTTCTTCTAAAAAGTCATTTGTAATCGGATTATTGATTATTTCATTTTGTGGGCTAAATTCTTCGATTTGTTCATTCATTGTTTCTTCATTGAATTTCCACAAAATTTCTGTTTTCGTTTCAGGGTCTTCTTTTACTTCGCACTCAGTAATTGAAACTTTTCGAAGTTTGTTTAATAGTTTATTGATGGTTTCTTTGGTTATATCTTTTTGGTTAACTTTTTTACATAATTCCTCTTCACTTGCAACACCGGATTCTAATTTTCTTAAAATTTTTTTGGCATTGTCTGAATTATCTGGCCCTACAACTTTCTTTAAAAAATTGTTAGTAATTTTATTATTTTTCATTTAATAACCCCTAAAACAATAATATATAAATTATGTTTTTTCTATTATAAAAAGTTAGTTGATTTTTCTTATGATAACAGCAGGGGTATGTGTAATGCTGTCAAGAGCTTCAATAGTCACTCCGGTTTCTGAAGTTCCAAGAACCTTTTTTACACTATGGATGGTTTTCATTTCAGTGGATAATGATTTTTGATAATCTTCAGCGATGTTTGCCATTTTTAAGGCTTTTTCAACATCCATCTTTTCGCTGCAGCCCAGTGGTGTTGAACCCATATTTTCACTCAACTGGCCTTTTACATATCCAAAAAAGCCTTTGTTGGCCTCAATTCCATCAATTGCTATTGGAAGGCCTGTAAAGTATTTTCCATTTTTCATATATGTGGCATCTGTATCTATAATCATCACACAGACTTCTTTTCCTATCTCTGCTTTGATGTCACACGCTACCTTTTCGGGATTGTCCGGAAGAAGGGAAACGCAGGTTCCTGGAGCATTACTCAAATCAATTCCTGCTTCTGATGCGGGTTTGAGTGCATGTTTTAGACCGTACAATTGCAGAACAACTTCCTTATGGGCTTCAGTTTCTTTTGGAAGTCTCCTTAAATTTTTAATGGTTCTTTTTTTGATTTTTAAGAGAGGTCCTAAAATATAGCCCCACAGATATTTGCTCCATACAGTCGTTAGAAATTTTGCCATAAGTGACGGTGTGTATTCGGCTTCATCAACCAGCCGTCCCTGTGAAACTGAAACTGGCGTTTCTGCAATAACCAAATAATCTCCGTCCTGCATAAGTTCACGGGCAGGATTTATTATTGAGTTTAAATCCTCATTTGGTTTTATGTATCCTGTTTCTATCGGGATTACCATATAATCTCCGTTAATCACATGCTTTATATTTTCATCAGTCATATTAAAATAATATATTATATCATATTATATTTAAAGGTGAGATTATATGAAAATTACATACTTTGAAAAAGAAGGTGAAGACTACACCGATGAATTAGTCGCTGCTGTAAAAGAAAGATTAAATGCCTCAGATGATATTGATACTATAGTTATTGCTTCTGCAACAGGAAAATCTGCATTAAAATTGTATGATGCAATAGATGGTGATGCTGAAATTATTAATGTAACTCATCATGCAGGATTTAAAGAAGAAAACGAATTGGATATCAGTGATGAAATGATTGATGATCTTGAGGAAAAGGGAATAACCACATTGGTCGGATGTCATGCTTTCAGCGGTGCCAACCGTGGCGTAACCAATAAATATGGAGGTTTCGCTCCATTGGATATTGTTTCAGATACACTTCGTATGATTTCTCATGGTGTAAAAGTGGCCTGTGAAATATCAATAATGGCTGCAGATGCAGGATTGATTAATGTAGGCGAAGAAATCATAGCTATTGGTGGCAGAGGCTCCGGTGTTGACACTGCAGTTATATTAACTCCGGCAAATGCCAAAGATTTATTCAATATGAAAATACATGAAATTATAGCGATGCCAAGAGATTAATTTCTATTTTTATGGAAATTTTTCATATTATTTTTTAATTTATAGTTGCATTTAAATATTAGTTTAAACAGAAATATTTAACAATTATTTTTAAGTAGAGTATGTGGGGTTAATTCGTGAAATTTATAGATGATGCAATCAAAGAATCTGAAGAAAGAATGGAAAAAGTAGATTCCAAAAAAACTATTACATCCGATATTGATGAAGATCTCATTGGATTTATTCAAAAAACTAATATTTTCGTTGTTGGTGCAGGTGGTGCAGGAAACAACACTATTTCAAGATTATCCGAAATCGGTATTGAAGGTGCTGAAACAATCACTGTAAATACTGATGCACAAGATTTATACTACAGTAAATCTGATAAAAAAATCCTTTTAGGAAGAAAAACTTCTGGTGGATTAGGTGCAGGTGGAGATCCAAGTATTGGTGAAGAATGTGCTGAAGAAACCGAAGATGAAATCAGAGAATCACTTGAAGGCGCAGACATGGTATTTGTTACCTGCGGTCTTGGTGGAGGAACCGGTACTGGTTCAGCACCAATCGTCGCTAAAATCGCTAAAAAGTTAGGTGCTTTAACTGTAGCTGTTGTTACTATGCCATTTTCAGCTGAAGGTATTAGAAGAAGAAATAATGCTGATGACGGTTTAGAAAAACTTAAAGAAGCAGCTGATACAGTAATTATTATCCCTAATGATAAATTATTGGAAGTTGCTCCAAACTTACCGTTAACTAAAGCATTCTTAGTTTCTGATGAAATTTTAGGAAGAGCTGTTAAAGGTATCACTGAGTTAATTACTAAACCAGGTATTGTAAGTTTAGACTTCGCTGATATTAAGAGTATCATGGAAGGTTCAGGTATGGCAATGATTGGTATGGGTGAATCCGACTCTGGAGACAGAGCATTAGAATCCGTACATGAAGCATTAAGCAGTCCGTTACTTGACATTGATATTTCCAATGCTACTGGCGCATTAATTAACATATCCAGTGGCGAAGATTTAACATTACATGAATCTGAAAAAATCGTGCAGGTTGTTGCTGATAAATTGGACCCTGAAGCTAATATTATTTGGGGTGCTCAACTTGATTCATCTCTACAAAGTACTGTCAGAACAACTATTGTTGTTTCAGGTATTGAAAATGGTGATGGAGAGTCCAGCATTGATTTTGAAGATGATAATGAAGAATCTGCTGACGAAGCTCAAAGTACCAATGATCAATTAGATGATTTTATTGATGGAATTTTCTAAATCCATCCTAAAATTTTTATATTTTTTTGGGTTTTATAGAAAACTTTATTAACCAATAAATTATAAATTAATATATTATTATTTTATTGTAATTTACTAAATTTTTTATTTTGGGTATTTAAATGAATGTACAAGAACGTTTGGATAAATTTGTTAAAGATAGTAAAAGAGTATTGAAGGTATCAAGAAAACCTGATAGGGCTGAATACTTTGAATTTGCTAAAATTACCGCATTAGGTATTTTAGTTATCGGTGTTGTCGGTTTTGTTATAGTTATTATTGGTCAGTTAATTGGCTTATAAATCTATTCTTTAATTTTTTTATTTTTGATCCCAAATTAATTATAATGAAATTTTAATTTTTATTTTCAAAATCTCGTTTTTTTTGAAAACTATATATACTATAATTTATAGATATATTTATATTATAGAAATCTATTTTGCAAGATTATTTTTATCTTGTTACATTGTTTTTATAATAACTTTTAACTTAATATATGATTTTATTAACAATAAGAATATTGAAATAGGTGAATTTTTCATGGAAGATACTAATAGTTCCATATATGCTCTTAAGACCTCTGTAGGTCAGGAAAGAAATGTTGCTAGACTTTTAGCACGTAAAGCTAAAATGCCTGGTGTAGGTATTTTATCAATTCTTGTACCTGAATCTTTAAAAGGGTATATCTTAGTTGAATCTGAAACAAAAATAGATTTAAGAAATCCTAACTTGAAAGTACAACACTTAAGAGGTGTTGTTGAAGGAAAAGGCGGTATTACCTTTGAAGAAGCTAAAAGATTCTTGAAACCAGAACCTATTATTTCCTCAATTCAAAAAGGAAGTATTGTTGAACTTATTTCTGGTCCATTTAAAGGTGAAAGAGCTAAAGTGGTTCGTATTGATGAATCACGTGAAGAAGTTGTTCTTGAGTTAATAGAAGCAGCAGTACCAATTCCGGTTACTGTTAAAGCTGATCAAATAAGAATAATTCAAAAGGAGGCTGACTGATGGCTAAAGATACAGTCGAAGTTCTTATCGAAGGTGGAAGCGCTACTCCTGGACCTCCATTAGGCCCAGCTTTAGGACCTTTCGGTATTAACA
>JAFRFB010000028.1 GCA_017434555.1 Methanobrevibacter sp.
AAGAAGGTTTCTGTAAAAAATAGCAATAATTCTATGAAAAAATTTTTTGTCGAATTAAAATTGAACAAAATTTAATAAAAAATAGAAAAATATATGAAAAGATGAACAGATTCAAAAACTAAATAATTTCTGCCAACACTCATTAATTTGAAAAAAAAATAAAAAATTAATTCAGTCTTTTTAAGATAAAGAATAATTTATTTGAAAAAAATTAAATTAAAAAATTTAAAGAAAAAAATAAGAATAGTTATAAATTCTCAGAAATTCTATCTTTAATAATAGTATATAATCTTGTATCGATACCTAGAGGGTCTGTCAAGATTATTTCACCATCAAATTCAAAGTCTTCCTCTTCATCGTCATGATGGTGGTGATGATGATGTCCGTGATTGTGATCATGGTCGTGCCCGTGGTCGTGGCCATGATGGTGATGATGATGTCCATGAGCATCTTCTTCTTTAAAATCTGTTTCAATTCCAAGCAATGTTGGAATATCCCTTTTTGTGTGAAGTCCATGAGCAACAAATACAGGAACAACAATAATTTTTTCTAAATCGTTATCTTTAGTTAATTTATTAATAGTTTCAGGAATTCCTGGCTTTCTAATTTCCATAAATCCATATTCAACAGCAGCATTTGGGAATTCTTCTTTAAACATTTCAGTATAAGCTTTAATTACTTCTTCACCATCATCTAATCTACTACCGTGGCTTAAAAGTAAAACACCAGTTTTTTCATCAATCATAATAACAACTCATTTTTTATTACTATTAATTTATAATTAAAAATATTTAAAGGTTATTTAATAGATGAAAAATTAAAATTAAAAAGTTAATATTCATAATGCGCTATTAACTTTTTTAACTAAAATATCAATTAATATATCATCCGCTTTGATTGGTTCAGGGTATAATATTTCCCCATCAAAGTCAATGGACGTTAAATCGTGATGATGATGCTCATGATCATGATCGTGGTCGTGGTCATGATGGTGGTGATGATGACCGTCATCTTCTTTTAAACCTAAGATTGTAGGAATGTCATTGGTCGTGTGAACACCCGGAGCGATAAATACAGGAATAACAATTAATCTTTCAATTTCATCTTGATTAAGTAAAACATCAATAGCTTCAGGTATGCTTGGATCTTCCAATTCCATGAATCCAAAATTACATGAATAATCAGTGGTTTTTTCAAATTTAGAAAATAGTGCTGAAGTAAATTCCTTATTATATTTCAGTCTGCTTCCATGTGAAACAATCAAAACACCGGTTTTAGCATCTTTTTCTAATTCGGATTCAGCCAATACTTCATCAATTCTTTTATCAATGAACTTTAATAAATCATCGTCCGGTCCGATAGCTGGCAACAATTCAATTTCACCGTCAAAATCAACATCATCAGCAATAGAAAGATAATGATTTTCAGGATAATTACCATCAGGACATCTTGGATCTACCTCTAAAGGTTCTAAGCCTAAAAGTATTGGAATATCAATGTTAGTGTGAATTCCAGGAGCTAAAAAAACAGGTAACGCAATAATTTTATCTAAATTTTCAACTTCATTTTTTAAGTTTTCAACTGCACCTGCAATAGTAGGCTCTGAAACTTTCATATAACCCACTTCTGTTGCAAAGCCAGTTTTTTTAATAAATTTATTTTTAATTTCATTAAAAGTTACTTCACCAAAAGGTAAAGTACTTCCATGACTAATAAGTAAAATTCCATAATTTTTTGACATAATAATATTATTAAAAATAGTATTATTTAAAAGTAGTTATTAATAAAAATAGAAAAGTTATAAGGAAAGTATTAACTCTCCTAAAAAATGATTATTTGATTGGCTTGAATTTGAATCCGTATGAAATAACACCATCAGGTCCATCTTCTGAAATTCTTCTAAAGACCATTTCTACCGGATCGCCAATTTCAATTTCATCAACATCACAATCAACAAGTTGTGAAGTTAATTTTGCACCTTCTTCCAATTCAATAACTGCAACGGCATAAGGAGCAATTTTTTTGAAATCATCCGGAGGTGACCTAATTACTGAATAAGTATATATTTTTCCTTTACCTGAAAATTGGAAAGGTTCTAATTTTCCTTTTCTCCTACAATTTGGGCAAATAACACGGGATGGGAAAAATACATCACCACATTCATTACATTTTGAACCAACAAGACTGTATCTTTGTTGTATATGACGCCACATTCTAACAGTATCTGACATGGTATCCTCCAAATATTTTTTAATTATTACTAATTATTAACGCTATAATATAAAAAATTATCCTATATTTAGGACTTTTGAAATTTTCATATATAAATGATGTAAAAAATCACGCAGTCGCACTTCAACAATTAATATAAAAAATATTGTCCAATTTTATTTTATGTATTTTAGAATAGATAATAGAGGAAACATAATTACCGGAACAACGCTTATTTTAGTAGCTTCACTTATATTGATGGTAATTTTTATAATAAACAGTATAAATTACATGGAAAGTGAAAATATAAACTCTATTTCTAGTGATAACTTTAAATATATTATCAAGGACTACAATAACAATTTAGCCCAGCTTGGAAGGGATTCACTAGCTGAAGAAACAGAAAAAGTATATTTTTCACATATAGTTCATGACAGTAGAGAAGACGTTAAAAAAATCTTGGATAAAAAACTGAAAGTTGTTAATGAAGAGTACAGACAAAAATATGGAATTGACATTCGCTCGGAAGTGATATCTGTGGAAAGTACAGACAGTCCATGGAAAGTATTGTTTAAGGTGCGTGTTAAAGCAGATAAGGATTTTCAACAGTTTAATGGAATTCTGGAAAGTAACTGCTCGATTGAAGGATTGAAAGACCCTCTTCCATATGCCAAGTTACCTAAAATTTACTATAACATCAATAATGACGGCAAAAAAATCCATTATTTTGAAGGTCTCGCACAGTATTTACGTGCCCATAACATAAAATCATACGAGTCCTACATTCTAGCAACATCGCCGCTGTATATTAAAAAATGCCCATATGATCCGTATATTCATCATGGAGACGGAAACACGTTAAAAGAATGTTTAAAAGAGGGTTATTTCCATGAAAGTGCCGACGGGAGCTGTTATTTATGCAGAATTGAAGGCAAAGGAGTTTGTCCTCATTACGGAATGGAAGTCTTTATTCAAACTCATACACCACTTACAAATGAAAGCGTATCCTGCTCTGATCATGTCGTATTTCACGACCACTACACAGGAGAGAAACTTAACAAACTGGACATCAACAGTCTGATTTTAGACAATTCGCATGCAAAAAAATATGGGTTGGTTCATGATGGATAATAATGGAAATTTTACAATTGAAATACTTGTTGTGGGAATGATAATAATACTGATTTTAGGTATTATTTCTTTTGCATCTGAAATCTCACAAGAAAAAATTTCTAAAAGTGTAGAAAACAACAATATTGAAAAAACGATTTCAGAAGTTGTAGACATTTTAATAAATGATCCTGGAACACCAATAAATTGGGAAGACTTTAAATCACAACGTGTTGGACTTGCCATCATTAATGTAGATGAAACAGTAATACCAAACAGTGTATCGTACTTTAAATTACTGGAACTTGGCAGAGATTACGAAAATTTGGTTACAAAAAGGATATTCAATAATAAGTTTCACTCATCAATGGAGCTGATACCATATGAGACATCCATTTCAAGTGTAAAAATTGGCTCGAACGATGTTCAGACCAATAATGTTTTCAGTGTAAATCGTGTAGTGAAATGTGACTTTTTCAAAAAATATGTAATCTGTGACTTTCTAAATGACGGGAAATGCAATCACAATCATAATCAAAAAGATCATAGCTGCAATTATTTTAAAGTGTTTAAGGGAAATCTTAAAAAAACGGATTATTATTTGCTTTTAGATGATAGTGAAAAGCTTGAAAACAAATATTCGATTGATACTACCCATTTTAAAAGTTACAATTCTAAAAGCATATCCAATACAAATATTTATTTGAATAATGAATTGAAAGAATTATTTGAAGGTAATGAAACGAGCTCTGTAGTATTTATTCACTTTGACAAAAAAGATACAAAAGCCGTTTTGGTAGGTGTTCCAAAGGATTTTGATAAAAGCAAACTGAAATACAATTACTTTACAACACAAACATGTGATTTTGTCATAAAGGCTTGGAGCTAAAATAACGCTCCAAGTATTAAAAGTGAAATAACAATAAGTGTCAAACTGGAAATAGTGTCTGTAACACTTGTAGAAATTGGAATAACGATATTATCCGGGTCTAAATCTCTGTTATATGATGTGATTGAAATGAAATATACAACAAATATCATCAATGATAGCATTATAAATCCTGAAATAGTAGAAATCGATATTATGTTTACAAAACCAACACCTGTTAATCCTAAAATATCAGTTGAATCCTCAGCTATGAATCCGATTAAAGGATACATTACAACAGCCAAAATATAACATATTAAAAAGTTATGGATACTTTCACCGGTTGGCTTTTTTAAAGGCTCAATTAAACCATAATGGAGGCCTGAAGATAATCTAGCACTTAAAATACTGATTAGGCTACCGCTTACACCAGAAAATAGTGGTAATAATGTGAGTAAACTAGGATTAGTCAATAATGTTTCAACAGAACTGTTCAATATTCCTCCGGCTGAAACTCCTAAAAAAGAACATAGAAGTAAAACAGGAGTGGATTGATAAATAATCTTTTTAGATTCTTCGCCTCTTTTAATAGTATAAATTAATGCAATAATGATTAAAATAACGATTATAATAGAAATAATGTCTTTAATTAATAAATAACTGTTCAAATATGTTAAAATATAAACGGAAGCAATAATTGCAGGTAATGTGAATAAATCACCGACAGCAGCAATGATTGGAGTTGTAACATTGTCCGGATCCCAACCATGATTAAAGCTTCTAAATGAAATTAACATAGTAATAGGAAGCATTATTAAATTAGAAATAACTCCTGCAATGACGCTGATTAATATCAAATCGACTGTTGAAATTGATTCATAATGGAATAATATACAGAATAATTTTGCTATAATAGCTAAAAACATTGATAATAAAAGTGTTAAAACAAAAGAAGAAATAATATTATCATTTAACTGTTCTGAAAACTCAAATTTAGGAGATATCATACCGATGTGTAAATTCGTGGAAAGCCTTGATGCAAAAGATCCAAAAATGTTTCCTCTCATACCGATTGCACCAGGAATTATAACAAGCAATCCCGGAAATGTCTCAAGGAAAAAAGTCATATTGCCTAAGATAATTCCCGCGAATAAATCTCCTAATGCACAAATTAAAAGTGCAATAAAACTTTCTTTTATTACTGAACTATGTTCTGAAATGAAGTCTGGAAATGAAGATAGTGAACTGCGAATCTTCTTCTTTTTTGTTTTCACACATATCACTACCTTTAATCATAATATCACTTCTTAATCTTCATCTTCTAATTCTTCTGGAATATCTTCAAATGAACAAGCTCCAGATGCCAATTTTCTTAAAAGTTCTGCACCTTCGTCTGTTCCTTTTAAAAGTAAAATATCATTTGGAAGAATCATAGTATTTTTATCTGGACCATAAATCCAGGATTCTCCTCTTCTAATTGCGATTACACGCATTCCTGTACGGTTAGCTAAAAATAACTCACCTAAAGTATTATTTGATAAATCTGAATTTTCGACTACACCAATTCTTGCAATCATTTTGTCAGATTCTTCCATTACCATTTTAAATACTGGATGTGGTTTGATACCTTTGATTACTAAATCAGCCAAATCTTTTGCAGCATTTGCCATACTTTCAGCTGCTTCTGCAATTTCAAGCAATGCAGTTAATTTTTCAGCATCCTCATATGATCTGGCTGCAACCAACGATTCTGTTTTAATCTGATAATTCATGGCATTAACTCTATTTTCCAAGGTTAATACCTCTTCAGCAGCATCAATACTATTGAATAAAACTGCTGAGTAAGCTAAATCTACCATTAGCTCCGACATATTTTTCATTTCAATTAAAAGATTTTTAATCGACATTATATTCCCTCTTATAAGTCTCTTGGATTATTATTTAATAAACATGCTCTTCTTAATTTTAATAATGTTTTTTTCTTAGCTTTCAAATCGTCAACATCTTCTAAAACTTCTTCTATAGGTCCTCTGATACAATCAACAACTTCTTTTTGATGAGGCCATGTGCATTCCTTACAATTCCAGACATTTTTACCCTTTATCCATTCTCCACCAGTTGATGAATCACCGCATGGATAAAAAGGACAATAACAGAAGTCACAGTATTGACCGTCCCAGTGGCATGGGTAATATTCACATTCACGGTTAGGACCATGTGCCACTTCCCCATTCAAGAATTTTTCATAATGATTTCTTGAAAGTTCATGAATTGGAGACCTTATTACATAACCTCTCGGAGTTATTAATTTATCGTCCTGAACATAAGTTATATCATTTCCAACTATTAATGTGCAGGACATGTTAACGATGTCTTCGGTTAAATCTTTAACTTTAACTATAGTTTCTTTAGCCGGTTCATAAGTACTATCTACAATACCGATTAATGCGTCTTCACCTTTTACATCTAAAACACATTGTTTAAATCGTCTGAAAGGTTCCTTACGGGTTTTACTAATAGGATTATAAATAGCTACTATTAAATTAGCTTCAAGAGCGTATTTTAACTTTTTTTCAATTTCAGATAATGGAGTTAAAATATTACTTAAACTGATAGCTGCAAAATCATTTAAAGGAGCTCCTAATTTTGATGAAGCATAATTAAGAGCAGAAACACCAGGATAGACTTTTACATCAATGTCATCATATTTGGAAAGAATCTGATATAAGACATTTGCCATTCCAAATACCCCAGGGTCTCCTGAACTGATTAATGAAACCGTTTGGCCTTCTTTACTTTTTTGAATTGCAACTTCAGCTCGAGCTATTTCATCGCCCATACCTTTTTTCAGGATTTCCTTACCCTCAATCAAATCTTCAATCTGGTTGATGTATTTTTTATAACCAATGATAACATCAGACTCTTCGATGGCTTTTATAGCTCCTAAAGTCATGTTTTCTCTATTCTGACCAATTCCAATTACATTAATCATAGTATTACCCTAAAACAATTTTAATACAGAATCTACTTTTATAGTACTTGTGTCAACAACTAGTTCACCGCTTCTATATGAACCAACAGCTGAAACTATTACTTTGTATGAAGGATCTTGGCTGATAACAATTTGTCCTGAAGTTGAATTTGGTGCTGCATAACCTAAAGCTTCAATGGTAAGATTCATTTTATCGTTTTTAGTGTCATCATAGGTTGTTGCATTCATTGAATCAACATTAACACCATCAACATTCGACAGCTCCTCCATCTTAAGTGCCACATCCTTATGATTTGTGAAATTAATAGGAGTTGGGTCTTTGATTAACACTTGATTAACATGTTGAGGACTGAAAAATCCGGTTATCTGAGTAACCTGCATATCTACTAAGCCCTTAACATCAGGAACTTGAGCTGTGACAATTGTATATGAACTAAATAATCCTATCTCAAAAAATATTATAAATAAAACGATTACTAGTAATATTCTAAGTATTTTTCCCATATTATCACATCTTTATATAATATATTAAATTTATTTTTAATATATAATAAAGATAACTAAAATTTTAATTTATGTCTTTATAAAAAGTTTACACTTGAAATCCATGTCATGAGAAAAATTTCGAGATGATATTTTAACCTCCTTTTTGAAAATAACCTCTCCAAGAAATATAACCGTCCAATATTCTCAAAGTTTATAAGCATTGAAAATAAAAATTTTAACTAATATGACAAAGAACATCTTACTTAAATTTGCAAAAAAAGGAATTAATTTATCACCTGATGCTTACGCTAAAGTAATGAAATCAGATAATCCAATTAATTTTGCTTCTGATTTAATTGTTAAGTTAAAAAGCAGTGATTTCAAGCCTGTAGATCTAATTTCAGTCAGTGGAAAAACCATTGATGAAATTACAGGAAATGAAACTTCCCAATCAGGCGATGATACTCCTGAAAGCAAAAAAGCATCTCCCAAAAAAGAGGATACAATAAAGCCTAAATCAAAATTAGATACTTCAAAGGATAAAGAAAAGACATCTTCCAGTGAAGGTATAATAAAAATGGAAGATTCTGAAAAAGTAGAAGATGCAAATGTCGAATTTAAGAGAAATCAGGAAAAAATTAATGTCGAATATGACTTTGAAGTCCTCCAGGACAGTTCCAACAAATCCTATACAAGCGGAGAAATCGGGGATTTGATTACATATTTCCAGTCAAGGTATGAAAAGTTAAGCAAAATCCTAAAGCAAAGACCTGACTTGAAAATGACTACTAAAGTTGCCGATATTGAAGACGGACAAACTACTTTAAATTTAATATTGATGGTTAAGGAAATCAGATCCACCAAAAACGGACACAGATTCGTTGAATTTGAAGATGACACAGGATCCATATCAATCTTATTCTCTAATAAAAATGAAGAATTATTTGCAGAAGCCGAAAAGCTCGTTAAAGATGAAGTAGTAGGTGTCATTGCAAATAAGGATAACGATTTTGTAATAGCAAATCAGTTAATCTATCCGGGCGTTTCAAGAATTCAGGAAAAAGAAATGGACTTTGGAATAGTATTCTTATCCGATGTTCACATTGGAAGTCTGACATTTCTTGAAGACGCATTTCAAAAGTTCATTGACTGGATTAACTGTGAATATGGTAATGAAGAACAAAGAAAAATCGCTGAAGACATTAAATATCTGATTATTGCAGGTGATATTGTTGACGGTATCGGTGTTTATCCAAATCAGGACAAGGAATTATCCATTAAGGATATCCGCCAGCAATATGATGAGGCCGCAAGATTTTTAGGAAACATCAGAAGCGACATTAAAATTATCATTACACCAGGAAACCACGATGCTTCAAGACTGGCAGAACCACAGCCTGCTGTTCCTGAAGAATACGCAAAATCATTGTATAAATTAAACAATGTTGAATTTGTAAGTAATCCTGCTGTAGTGTCTCTTGATGGCATTAATGTATTAATATACCACGGAGAAAGTTTTAACGAATTACCTATGGCTATTAAAGGACTTTCATATGAGAAAAATGAGCTTATGATGGAAGAACTTTTAAGAAAAAGACATTTAGCTCCTATTTATGGTGAAAGAACTCCATTAGCTTCAGAATTAGAGGATTATTTAGTTATTGAACATGTTCCGGACATATTCCATACAGGACACATCCACATTAATTCATATAAAAAATTCAATGGAATCCACATGATTAACTCCGGTACATTCCAGACTCAGACAGATTATCAGAAAATTAAAAACATAGAACCTACTCCGGCTCAGGTTCCTGTAATTCATAAAGGACAATACAAATTATTCAGATTTATCGATTAAGTGATAATATGCAAGATAACGTTTCAAAATTAATAGAAGTATGTAATAATCTCTACGACAAAGAGTTGGCTTCAGGAAAATCAGGTAATGTAAGTATCAGACTCGATGATTATATTGCCATTACTCCAACCTTAAAAGCCATTAACGGCTTGAATGAAGATGATATCGTTTTAGTTGATATGAATAGCAATACTTTAACAAAAGGCAAACCTTCTTCTGAAGTTGGAATGCATTTGGCAATCTATAAAAAAAGAAACGACGTTAATGCAATCATTCATACTCATTCACCATATACTACAGGATTTGCTTTCAGCAACAAAAAGATTAAAAGACTTGAAGGTTTTGGTCAAATAAAAAATCCTTATATAGCAAGCATTGAATATGAAGCACCTGGAAGTGAAGAACTTGCTTTAAATGCATCTGAGGCTATTGAAAAAGAAGACGTACTACTTTTAAAAAATCATGGTGTTATCTGTGTTGGCAATGATTTGGATGAAGTGGAATCACTTGCTATTTTTATTGAAGAGTCCGCTAAAACTCAATTCGTTTCTTATATGTTAAATTCAGTGAAAGATATTGAATAATATCTATTCATCTGAATCATTTCTTCTAGCTTCGTAACCTTCATTAATCATTTTTAAAATTAATCCTGATAATGAAGTATCTTCACGAATAGCCATAATTTTAAGTTCTTTTTTTAAATCACTAGGTAAATTTATTGTAGTTTTGCTTACATCTGACATAATATATAGGTTTATTTATTATCTTAATATATATTTTTCTATAAACAAAATATTCGATTAATCACAAACAATAAATATAAGATTAAACATATATTTTTTTATTATATTTAAAACTATTTTTAAATAATTTTTGAGGAGGAGTTTTATGAGCAATCAAAACATTGAGGAAGTATGTGAAATACTAGACTACATTATGAATGAAAACAGTGTTCCACGTAATATCAGAGAGGCTGCTAACGAATCTAGTCAACTCTTAAAAGATGATGAAAAAGATCAATCAGTAAGAATAAGTACTGTTTTAGGAAAACTAGATGAAATTAGTAACGATCCAAATATCCCTGTTCATGCAAGAACTTTAATATGGGAAGTATTATCTAAATTAGAAGCTATCTAATTTATTTAATTATTTTTTTTATTTAGAAATCGCCACAGAAACTGTCACACCATCAAAAGCTGTTTTTTTGTATATTAACTTTGAATCAAATCCTGCCGTTATTAATGCTGAGGGCTCACATACGCCAGGAATGCCGAATTTTGACATTACAAAGTCTGATTTTTGAATGTATTTAGATTCAAATAAACTCAATTTATCCAATTCAACAAAGTTAACCGGAATATCTAATTTTTCTGCTAAATCCAATATTCCCTGTTCATCCTTTTTAATTTCAGCAGATGACAACATATTGATTCTGGATTTATGAATTTTTAAGTCATTTAAAACAACATCAATAGCTTCATTAATCTTTTCACAGCTTTTACCACGCCTGCATCCAATACCAAATACAATGTTGCGCGGTCTTAACATTATTGTATGATTATCGCATTCTGCTTCTATTTCACCATCATTAATTCTGCTTGAAAAATAAATTGAAACATCCATTTCAAGTGTATTTTTATTTAAATATTCAAATAAATAATCATAATTTCCATTGCTGTTTACTGTAAAAGAGACTTCTTTTCCTTCTAAAATCGATTTATTAAAATGTAGAATTTCTTTTGTATTATCAATTGATAAATACAAATCTTTAGCTAAAACATCAATACCTAACTTTTTATTTACATCAGTTGATGTTGTAATTACCGGAGTTGCACCTATTAAATCAGCGACCTTTATAGTTAACTTATTGGCTCCTCCAAGATGGCCTGAAAGCATACTTATAACAAAGTTTCCATTGTCATCAATGTTTAAGATAGCAGGATCTGTAGTTTTGGATTCAAGCAAATGTGTTATGCTTCTGATTAAAATGCCTGAAGCCATGATTGCAATGATGGCATCATATTCATAAAAAAGCAAATTAAATGTATTTTTTACATCCTTATGATATATATCACATTTTATTATTGTAGAATCATTATCTAATAATTCTTTTAATTTAAAAGACAAATCATAACCTTTTTTTGAAACAGATAAAATAGCTATATTCATACTATCACATAAATTAAACTTAATATAATTAATATTGTCAAGGTAAATAAAATAATCGTTAACTTAGATAAATTTACAGCTCGGGTAATGTCATTCTTATCAATGCTTTTGTTGGCATCACCTAAAATATAAGTATCCTTTTTTATCAGTTGTATATTCAATGCTCCGGCTGTTGTCGCCATTGTAAAACCTGAATTTGGACTTGGACAATTTCTTGCATCTCTTTTCATGATTTTAAAACTATTTTTACCATCTAACTTCAACAAATAAGCAGAAATAACAACATAAATGCCTGCTATACGTGCCGGAATATAATTCAAAACATCATCAAGCTTTGCCGGGAAAAAACCTATGTTAATTAATTCATCTGTTTTATAACCAAGCATAGCATCAAGAGTGTTGGACATTCTATAAAGCATTGGGATTAAAAGTAAATAAAACAATTGATTATTAAATGGTTTTATCAAAATGATTGCTGCAAAAATCGTATAATAAAAAATAGGAGCAATATAAGAATCAGTGATGTTTTCAGTCAAGCTTTCAATAACGGCTGAAACAATAAAGCTTTCGCTCAACTCTTCAGTGTTTCTGCTGACAAGATATGAAACAGATTTTCTTGCCTTGTCTATGCTTTCATCCAAATCCTTTTTAACATCAACAGCTGTTTTTAAAAGCATATTGATTGAATATGTTGATGATAATAAAATAATAAAAACAATAAATAATAATAAAAAATTGATTTTAGAAATCGAATAAATAATAAATAATATAACAGTAATTGTAACAGCAGTACATAACGTTAAGAGAAATCCTGATGTTCTGTTTTTATATTTAATGAAAATATTTTTAAAAAACGATGTAATTGATCCGATTATAACAACAGGATGAATTCTTGTTGGCAGTTCACCAAATATTATATCAATAACAAGTGAAAGTATCAATCCTAATGTAATAAACAAAAATAAATTAAACGAAACAATATCATTTCCATTAAATGACATTAATGTATTATAATCAATCATAATTTATAATCTTTTTATGAATTAATTAATATATTCTTTTCCATAATATAAAATAAATATTAAATATAATAAAAAAATAAATATTTTTATTTATTATTAATTTATTAAAGTGATAAAATGATTAAAGAAGAAACTATTAAAGATTGGATAGTCGATGAAGGAATATTCAGAGAAAAGAAATTAGACGATAATGCAGATTTTCACTACATTGTAGAATTTCCAAAAGATAATATCATGGATGTTGTAAAACCAAGAGAAAAAGATTTCATTGTCATTGCTTGTGCTACTCAGGTTTCACCACAACATCTGGAATTGATGAACAATAGTTCTCCAAAAGAAAGAAGTGAATTTTTACTTGATGCAAATATGGAAATAAATAAATTTTTAGTTGACTGTCAATTAGCTATTGATCAAAACACTAACTTATTACAACAATATGTTATTACCTATCAGATATTTAATGACGGTGTTTCTAAAAATTCATTATATGATGCATTAAAAAGAGTATTTAAAGCTAAAATACAATGTGTCTGGTTAATTGAAAAGACATTTGGTACTATTAACAGTGTTCCTGTTGAACCTTCAAATGAAAATTCAATGTTCATCTAGAGAGAGACAGAGATGCATTGCAAGTGAAACCTAAACGAAGGTATATTTGGAATGAAGAGGTATATTTCAAGTGAAAAATACACTTGAAAAACACCTTAAATTTTTTTGCTTTAAAATCGATATAACGACTTACTTTTTCTTTATTTTTGATTTAAAGATGTTTTAAAAATTTGAATTTTTTCTTTACACTTGAAATATATGTCATGATTTTGTTTTCTTGCAAAATTTCCTTACACTTGAAACACACCCCCCACTCTCTATGATAAATCATGATAATTATACTAAGATTTTTTTCCATAGGCTGATTCACCAATCCTATGTTAGTGTTATGCCTTAATTTTACATTTGAAATATTACTCTTTTATTTGAAATGGTACTCTATTTTTCTAAAATCTTTAAATTAATAATTATGATTTATATCAAAAATAAAGAGAAATTATTATTTTTTTTAAATGAAATAAAAGTTCTGAGTCCTTTATTTATTTGTAAAATTAAAATGATGTATTTAATTTTTTACATTATACCTATTTTTATAACAATTTAAGAATTTTTCAATGAAAAAGTTTATTAAATACCTTTATTATATATTAACACTGGAAATTGTACTTATGTTATTTTTCTATTTTTTATAATAATTATGGGTGAGGAAATGGCTAATATTTTTGAAAACATTCAGAAAGAAAACGTAATATTTAAGGATAAAACCCCTTTGGATCATAGGTTTTTACCTGAAAAATTATTACACAGAGAAGAACAGGTAACACAAATAGCCAGATATTGGGTTGATGCTTTAAATGATGTTACTCCTTCAAATATTACAATTTATGGTAAAACAGGTACTGGTAAAACTGCAGCGGCTAAGTTTGCACGTTCACAACTTTTGGAATATTCTGCAGACCAGGAAGTATTTATTAAAATCGAATATATAAGATGTACTGATTATACAACAGAATATCAGGTTTTAGCACAGCTATGTCAAAAGCTTGGCCGTGATGTTCCACACAGAGGATGGACAAAAGCTGAAGTTGTAAACACATTTAGGGATATATTCAGAACCAATGCATTTGGAAAGAAACTTATTTTGATTGTTATTTTGGACGAAATCGACATATTGCTCAATAAAGATGGAGATGGAATATTATATACATTAACAAGAACAGATAATGTCTCAATTTTATCAATCAGTAACTTTTTGGATTTCAAAGGGTTAATCAAATCAAGGGTAACAAGCAGTTTAAACGATAAGGAAATTGTCTTTCCGCCTTATGGGGCCAGCCAGTTAACTGACATTTTAAACGAAAGGGCAAAAATGGCTTTCAATGAAGGTGTTGTCGAAAGTGATGTAATTCCATTATGTTCAGCAATGGCTGCAAAAGAGGAAGGGGATGCAAGGTTTGCTCTTGATTTATTAAAGACTTCAGGTTTCATTGCTGAAGAAGAAGGATCACAAACCATTAAAAGTGAACATGTCAGAATGGCTAAAGACAGAATTGAACATGATAAATTTGTTGATGTTGTTAAAACTCTTCCAACTCAGCAGCAAAGGGTTTTAGAAGCTATTTTGAATTTAACTAATGAAAAAGAAGAAATCACCTCTGGTAAATTATACGAAGCATATACAGAGGTATCTAAAAAGGATGCTGTTACTTACAGAAGAATATTTGATTTCATTAATGAATTAGAAATGTTGGGAATTATTTCAACCAATACCATTTCACGTGGACGTGGAAAAGGCAGAACAAACATCATTAAGCTTCAATGTGATGAAGACTTACTTGAATCAAGTTTGTACATGTCTAATATTTAGGGTTGTTTTTAATCAATGTTTTTAAAATTGCCATTCTTACAGGAACGGCATTAGCTGCTTGGGTGAAATACTTATTGTATTTAGTATCATCCACATCACCATCTATTTCATCAATTCTAGGTAAAGGATGCATAACTATTAAATCCTTGCCTTCCAACATTTTTTTATTGATAATGTAAGCTCCTTTTATTTCCAGATAATCATCAATGTCAACAAAACGTTCTTTTTGTATTCTAGTTACGTATAATACATTTACTTTATCAATTATTTCTGAAATGTTTGATACTTCAGTATAGGTCATGCCGACCTTATCCAAATCGAGAAGAATTTCTTGAGGCATTTTTAACTTATCTGGTGAAACAAAGTAAAGTTCCACATTGTCAAACAATGTTAATGCGTTAGCAAGGGAGTGAACTGTACGACCGTATTTCAAATCACCGATTAAAGCTATTTTTAAATTGTCAATTGAACCAATTTCTTTTTTTATAGTATATAAGTCGAGTAATGTTTGTGTAGGGTGTTGTCCTGCTCCGTCACCTGCATTAATAACTGGAACATCAACTATATCAGATATAAATTTTGATACTCCTTCCAATTCATGTCTTATTACTAATGCATCACAATATCCTTCAAACATCTTTGCAGTATCAGCAATGCTTTCTCCTTTTGATACACTTGAAGAACCGGTGTTTTCAAATCCAATACATCCACCGCTTAGACGTTTCATGGCAGTTTCAAATGACATTTTAGTTCTTGTTGATGGTTCAAAAAACATTAGACCTAGAATTTTTCCTTTTAATTCTTCTGAAATTTCTTTTGATTTAGCAATATCTTCTAATTTTTCAGCTTCATTAAGAATATATTCAATATCTGATTTTTCGAAATCTTTTATTGAAATTATGTTTTTTAATTCAAAAATTTTAATCAACCCTTTTTTCAATTAACTCATTAATTATTTTTGCAAATTCTTCTATTTTATTTTTGTTTAATGTTGGTAATTTATCAACATTTTGAATAATTTTTTTAGACTTTCGTCTTTCGAAGAAATTTCCTCTATCTGTATTAATTTCATAACCAAAGTTTGAGTATATGGATGAAGATTCTATCAGTTCCGTTGTAAATACTTTATTCAAATTTGCTTTAATGTCTAAATTTTCATCGTTATTTACATATAACGCATGAGGTTTTTCGAGCAGTGTTTTTATATTTCTTGAGATGTAAATTTTGAATGAATTTTGAACTTTATTATATGTTGATGCTCCCAATATAATGAAATTATATTTCAAAAGACAGACATCTTTTGCATTTTTGATTGAAATCAGCACAACTTCTGCGTTAATTAAATCTTTCAATAATTTAGCTGATGTTTTTGTATCATCAGTTAATGTAGAATATATTATCGCGATTTTCATATTATTCTTTCAATTGGCACAACAAGAATATCTTTTGCACCTGCATTTCTCAAATCGTTTACAAGCTCAAAAACCTGATCTTCATCAATCACTGCCTGTATTGCAACGGTTTTTTCTTTTGATAATACTTCAGAAACTGTAGGTCCTTCCATAGAAGGCATTAATTTTCTTACTTCATCCAAATCCTTGCTTTTCACATTCATCATTATAAGTTTTTTACCAAAGGCATCAATTACTCCTTTAATACTTCTACTTACAGCTTCCACTAATTGTTTTTTGTTTTTCAATGCCTCATCATTTGTTATCAATACTATTGTACTTTCCAATATTGTGTCAATAATTTTTAAATGATTCATTTTTAGTGTAGTGCCTGTACTTGTCAAATCAGTAATCAGATCTGCTACACCAATAAATGGAGCTATTTCAGTAGAACCACTTAATTTAACGATTTTTGAATTTAAATCATGATTTTGCAAATATTTTTTTGTCAATGTTGGGAACTCAGTTGCAACTGTCATGTCTGATGTTAAATCTTCAACTGAATTGATTTGTGAGTCTTCAGGTGATGCCAAAACAAGTTTTGTCTGACCGAATTTCAGGTCAAGCAATTCAACAACATCACTTTCACTTTCCTTTATTAAGTCAATACCACTTATTCCCATATCTACAATTCCATCAGATACAAATTCCGGAATGTCTGATGCTCTTGCAAACATTATATCAATATTTTTATTATAAGTTTTTGAAATCAATTGACGATTATTGTTATCTTTTAAACCTAATCCAGCTTTTTCTAAAATATCTATTGATGGATTACTTATTCTTCCCTTAGATGGAACGGCTATTTTCAATTTCATCTAAACACCAAATTTTCTTTTAAGTATTATTTTCTATAACATGTTTAAAATACTTTTTTTAATAATTTTTAGGCATTCCTTAATTTTCCAAAATATTTAAATATAAAAGGTTATATAATTCATAATTAACTTATGGTAATTTATAATTACGGTCATAAGTTATTGACTGAATTATAGTGAGGTGAAAATATGGCAGAAATTCCAAAAGCTCCTATTGCTAGAATCATGAAAGATACTGGTGCTGAAAGAGTAAGTGAAGATGCAAAAGTCGAATTAGCTGAAGCATTAGAAGAAATCGCACGTAATATTGCTATTAAAGCTAATGAAGCTGCAAGATTAGCAAAACGTAAAACTATCAAAGCTGAAGATATTAAATTTGCAGTAAACGAATTAGACTTATAAATTTTATAAGTCATACTTTTTTTATTTTTAGGTGTTATTATGGCAGATAATACGATATTGATTAAAAACGCATTTATTTTAAATCCTGAAAATCATATATCTGGAAAAAATGATGTATTAATTAAAAATGATTTAATTCATGATATTAATGAAGAAATTGCAGAAGATAACGTAGATAAGGTTATCGATGCAACAGATAAAATTTTACTTCCAGGTTTTATCAATACCCATACACATTTATCAATGACATTGTTTAGAGGTTTAGCAGATGATTTGAGTCTTGATGAATGGTTGAATGATAATATATGGCCTATGGAAGCAAATCTTAATGGCAATTATTGTTATATAGGTGCTCTTTTAGGAGCAGTCGAATTAATTAAATCAGGAACCACAACATTTTCTGATATGTACTTTTTCATGGAAGATGTTGCAAGAGCTGTAGAGGAATCCGGAATAAGAGCGGTATTATCTTATGGAATGATTGATTTTGGTGATGAGGAAAAAAGAAAAGCCGAAATCGAAGAAAACATGAAATTATTCAAAAATTGTCATGATACTGCAGATGGAAGAATAAAAGTATTTTTCGGGCCACACTCTCCTTATACCGCTTCTGAAGAATTGTTAAAGGAAGTCAGAAAACTTGCTGATGAAAACAACATGAAAATTCACATTCATGTAAGTGAAACCCAAAAGGAAATTGATGATGTCAGTGCCGAAAAAGGTTTAAGACCTTTCGAATACTTGGATTCCATCGGATTTTTAGGTCCTGATGTTGTTTGTGCTCACAGCGTATGGTTAAGTGATGAAGAGATTGAAATAATTAAGAAAAATGATGTTAAAATATCACATAATCCATGCAGTAACATGAAATTGGCATCTGGTATAGCTCCAGTTTCTAGATTACTTGAAAATGATATTTGTGTAGCTATTGGAACTGATGGTGCATCATCAAACAATAATTTGGATATCATCGAAGAGTTAAGAACCGCAAGTTTACTTCAGAAGGTTTCAACTCTTGATCCTAAGGCTTTAACTTCTGATGAAGCAATAGCTATGGGAACCATTAACGGTGCA
This sequence comes from Methanobrevibacter sp., assembly GCA_017434555.1. Taxonomy (GTDB): domain Archaea; phylum Methanobacteriota; class Methanobacteria; order Methanobacteriales; family Methanobacteriaceae; genus Methanocatella. The sequence goes on from JAFRFB010000028.1 coordinate 18,881, forward strand.
AGGGCATTAGGTTTGGATGATGAAATCGGAACAGTTGAAGTCGGTAAAAAAGCAGACTTGATATTAATCGATACTAATAATGCAAACATGGTTCCGGACAGTTCAAAATTAAGTTCTAATGTTATTTATTCTGCAAACGGATCCAATGTGGATACCACTATCTGTAATGGTCAAATATTAATGGAAAATAAGAAATTGACTACATTGGATGAGCAGGAAATTTATAAAAAAGCTAGAAAAGCAATTGAAGAGCTTAAAAAAGCTCTTTAAATTTATTTTATCTAGCTTCAAATTTTATTTTATTTTTATTTAATATAATGCTTCTTTTCCAAGAGTCATTGCTTTCAGGAAAATCACTTCTGAAGTGGGCTCCTCTACTTTCACGGCGCAATATTGCTGATTTTACAACCAATATACAGATTTCAACCATATTGATTACTTCAAGAGCCGTTAATAGCTCAGTATTATATTGGTCCTTATCGGAAATGTCAATATTATCCAAATCCTTTTGCATTTCCTGTAATTCTTTTAAAGCTTCATTTAAGGTTTTTTCCTCACGTACAATAGCTACCTTTTCCCACATCAGTTTTTTAATGTTTTCTTTAAATTCGTTGGCTTTGATTGTACCCGGTTTTATTAAAGCTTCAATTCTTTCTTTTTCAGCTAAAAACATTTCTTCATTGACTTTAAGTTCAGTATTTTTAGCCGCTTCAGCTGCGCTTTCACCTGCAATTTTTCCAAACACCTGTGTATCAGCAAGAGCGTTACCGCCTAGACGGTTGGCACCATGAACTCCACCACAAACTTCTCCACAGGCAAACAAATTAGGAATTGATGAGGATCCGTCTGTTTTTATCTTGATACCACCCATGAAATGGTGTGCTGTTGGAGCAACTTCAATAGCTTCATGCTTAATGTCAACACCAACGTTTTCAAACTGTAAAACCATTGTTTCAAGTTTTTCATCAATCAAATCATCATCAAGGTGTGAAATGTCAAGATAGACTCCTCCATGTTCACTTCCTCTTCCTTCAATGATTTCCTGATATATTGACCTTGCAACTACATCACGGGTGGAAAGCTCCATTTTTTCAGGTGAATATCTGGCCATGAAACGTTCACCATCTTTATTTAATAGAATTCCACCTTCTGCCCTTACAGCTTCGGTTACAAGGACTCCTTTTTTGGATTCAGGTGTTACCATTCCTGTTGGGTGGAATTGGACTTGTTCCATATCTATGAGATTTGCTCCTGCTCTATAAGCTATTGCAAATCCGTCTCCATTTTTTTGAAAGGTATTGGAAGTTACAGGATATAGCTGGCCGGCTCCGCCACTGGCAAATATTACAGCTTTAGCTTTAAAGTAGATTAAACTGGAATCTTTCAGGTCAAATCCTGTTGCTCCAATTACTTGAAGACCGTCCTGAATTAAAGAAGTTATCATTACCTCTTCAATACATTCAATGTCTCTTCTGATAATTTCTTCCTTTAAAGCATTCAATAGTTCGGCTCCGGTACGGTCTCCCTGAAAGCATGTTCTTCTATATGTTTGACCTCCGAAAGGCCTTTGAGCTATTTTACCGTTTTCCTGTCTGTCAAACAATGCACCATAATTTTCCAGGTCTATCAATCTTTTAGGTGATTCGTTAACCAATATATCAACTAATCTTTTATCGTTTAAATAACTTCCACCTTTTAATGTATCCTTTATATGTGCATCAATTGAGTCTTCTTCATCAACAGCCTTAAAAACAGCATTATAACCACCTTCAGCCATTCCAGTACAACCTGATCTAAAAGACAATCCTTTTGATACTATAGTGGCTTTAAGACAGGCATCATCAACTTCAATAGCTGCTCTTGAACCGGCACCGCCTGATCCAACAATCAAAACATCTGTTTGAATTTCTTTAACTTCCATTTTAATACCTTTCAAATTCTTTATTGATAATACCTTTATCTTTAATAATTAATATAAATATGTTAAATGATATATTCATATTAGAGGTTATTTAATGAAAGTTGATGGCGAAGTAACAACAGGTTTAGGAAAAGCTGCCTTTTTTTTATCACAGGATTTTTATGTTAATAATTTCATTAAAAATTGTGGTTTCAAACCCTATCCCGGAACCTTGAATGTCGTTGTTGGACAAAAATATTTGGATAAAATTAATGAAGTTAAAGACACTTGTGAAAATATAATTAAGCCTGATGAAGGTTTCGGTGCTGTAAAATATATAAAAGCTACTTTAAATGATGAAATTGATGGGGCGATCGTATTTCCGGCAAAAACCGAACATACAGAAAATTATTTGGAATTCATCGCCGAGAGGAAATTAAGAGATGAACTGAATTTAAAAGACGGCGATATTGTAAGTATTGAATTTTAAATCAAAAGTATTTTATATAATAATTAATAAATTTTTTAGTACGTTCTCAGGGCGGGGTGCAATTCCCCACCGGTGGTGATTTTAAAAAAATAAGTCCACGAGCACGAGTATGTGTTGATTTGGTGAGAATCCAAAACCGACGGTAATAGTCCGGATGGAAGAGAATAAGTAGATTATTTTTTAGCCCTGGTTCTAGTACACAAGGAGACATTACTATGAATCAAGAAACAAATTTAGATAAAGCTTTAGAAGCAATTAAAAATGGTGAATTCGTTCTAGTTTTTGACGATGATGATAGGGAAGGAGAAGTTGATATGATTATCGCTTCTGAATTTGTAACCCCAAAATCAATTGCAACCATGAGAAATGATGCTGGTGGTTTAATCTGTAATTGTTTACATGCAGATTTTTGTGATGCTATTCATTTGCCATTCATGGTAGATATTATGAAAGCAGCAACTGAAAAATTCCCTGAACTAGCCGAATTGGCACCTACTGATATTCCTTATGATGAAAGATCTTCATTTTCTATATGGACTAACCATAGAAAATCATTCACTGGTGTTACAGACCATGATAGAGCAATGACCATTAGTGAAATGGCTTTAATGATGAAAGATGAAAGATTTGATGAATTTGGTGCAACTTTCAGATCACCTGGTCATGTCTGTCTTTTAAGAGGAGCAGACGGTCTTGTAAAAAATAGAAGAGGACACACTGAAATCGGTCTTGCATTATGTGAAATGGCTGGTGTTACTCCGGTTTGTGTTGTTTGTGAAATGATGGATGGAGAAACTGGTCAGGCTACATCTATTGCAGACGCTCGCAAGTATGCTGAAGAAAATGGATTGGTCTTGCTTAGAGGCGAAGACATCATAAATAAATATTTAGAAGAATACTAACTGTACATGTTAGTATTATCCATTTTTTTACTTTTTATATGTTCGATTATAAATTGAGTATTTTGTTGTATTTTATATGAGTTATAAATACTGAAAACAACGTATTTACCATCATACATTCCAATTTTTAACCCGTCACGTACTTCTTTTGTAGGTTCAACAAGTGATATTTTGTCCCATGGAACCCTTAGGGTCTTGCTTTTTAATGCCTTTTCAAAATGAATTCCGTCATCAAGGATTTTAACTATTTTGACTACACGGCGGTTTTTGGGAGAAGCAATTTGAATGTCTCCGTTCTCGTCAAAAACATAATCTGGAATTAAACAGTTTGCTTTCCATCCTTGACGCATTTTTCTCAATACTTGATACCTGTCTTTTTTTGTTAGTTTAACTCCTTGTTCTGGGCTTAAGTTAAGTGCCATTTATATCACCTTATCTTTTATTTCATCGAATGGAATGATTCTATTAAATTTAACTTCCTGAGCCATATTAGCTATTTTTTCTATATCTATGGATTCCTCCACTAAATCAAGAGCGGCTTTTGTAAATAAATCATATCTTATTTCAATCTCTGGCGTAAATCCTCTGGTTTCTAGTTTTAATTTTCCAACACTTAATATATCATCTACTTTTGTATTGTTTCTAATATATGGAACCACATTATCGAATATGTCTTCATTATACACTTTATTCAATAGTATTCCTTTAACGTCTACACCAAATTTTTCTAGCATATTTGCATGTGCTACAAGATCCACTGCTGCGGATTCAATTCCGCCCTTGTTAACTCCTGATATCAATAACATCGGAATATTGGATGACATTGCAATTTCAGCAGCGGAAAACGGTACTTTTTCATTTAAAAGACCTGTAAATACACTCATTACTCCTTCAATCAATACAATATCATAATCTGATGAGTTTAATTTAGCTATTGTAGATTCTATGTCGCACCAACCCAAGTGTCCAATTTTAATGGAGCTGAATTCATTCATGTAATCTTTAGTCAGGTATAATCCAGGTATAATATCACGAACATCGGGACCAACTTTAAGGAGTGCAACTTTATATCCTCTTTTTCTCAGTGCACCTGCAAGGCCGGTTAAAATAAATGTTTTACCTGAATCAGAACCGTTACTTCCTATCATTAAGAATTTAGGTTTTGAGTTAATCTTTTTTTGAGGTATTTTCATGTTTGTACTGATTCCGACTTCTGATTGGATATATTCTTTGACTTTTTTATTTCTTTTGTATATGTCTTCAATATCGCAAGCATCAATTTCTTTTAGGAGATTTTCAACTAAAATAGGATTTTCGTCCAATATATTATGTATCATTGTCCCGATAATGTTTCCGTCGTCATTGCATGCTCCGGAAAAGATATTGTAGTCTCCTTCTTTATTTGTATCTCCATAATTCATTCTTTGGACTTTGGAATAGAATAATGGCTTTGCATCACCTACGACTTTACCGTAGGTATGTGTGTGAAATCCTTTTACATCCTCATTTTGCTTTTTGGTTAAAAAGGAGTTGTCAAAGACTTTTGCTATTACACGGTCACTTGTTATCAATGGTGAGAATTCAACATCTATCAGACCCAATCCATCTTTCACGATAGGAACTTCGGATTTGCGCCCAATATCTATTTGATTTGACAACAGCTGAAATCCAGCACAGATTCCAATTACAGGTTTTCCCATTTTTGCCATTTTTAGGATTTCTTTATTTAAATCCATGTTAATGTCATTTGATTCTATCAATGTTCCGCCAGGTATAATTAATGCATCAAGTTCATCACTAGCTTTATTTCCATTAACTAGACCATTTTCTTTGACTATATCCGTTGGTAATTTTCCAAATTCTTCAAATCCTGGAACAGAACCTTTAACATAAGCAAGTCCAATTTTTGTCATAAAATAACCTCAAATTTTTAAAGTTTTTTAAAGGTACATTTCAAGTGTAAAATATTTAGTTTTTTGAATTTTAGGGTTAATAAAAAAATAAATGGTTAGGGTTTAAACCCCTTAATTTTGAATATTTTCAAATACACTCATAGCTTTAACGATTTTTTTATCGTCTAATGGTTTAGCTTGTATTTGAAGACCTACTGGAATGTCATTAACGGTTCCTGCTGGGATACTTGCTGCAGGGATACCTGCAAGGTTAGCAATTACAGTCAATACATCATATGCATACATTTCCATAGGGTCTAATTCCTCTCCAATTTCGTGAGGAAGTTTAGGAACGGTAGGACCTACAATCAAGTCAACGTTTTCAAGCATTGAATTGATTTCATCACGAATAAGTGATCTTGCTCTTAAAGCTTTTTTGTAGTATTTTCCGCTGAATTCTGCTTGTGCAATGTGAGAACCGATTTTGATTCTTCTTAAAACTTCGTCTCCACAAACTTCTTCTATCCTGTAACCGTAATCTCTTCCGTCGTATTTTCTGGTTGCTGAGAAGAATTCAACATAGTTAATCAAGTAATATGTAGGTAAACATAAGTCAATATGGTCAAATGACACTTCAACGAGCTCAGCGCCTGCATCAACTAATTTATTAATGGCTTTATTAACTGTTTTGTTGATTTCATCATCTGTCACTTCAATGAAATCCTTACAGATAGCTATTTTCATACCTTCAAGGGATTTGTCCTCTAAACTTTCAGTGAAATCAGGTTTTTCCCAGTCAATTGTGGTACATTCGGTTTCATCATAGTCAACAATTGTATTTAATGCAAGTGCAATTCCGCTGACGTCTTGAGCAAATGGACCGATCTGGTCTAAACTCATTGACAAATCAAGTAAACCTTGTCTTGAAACAGCACCGTAAGTTGGTTTAAATCCGATAACACCACAGTGGGATGCAGGATTTCTGATGGATCCTCCGGTATCTGAACCTAATGCAATATCACACATTTCAGCTGCAACGGCTGCTGCACTACCACCTGATGAACCACCAGGGATTCTTCCTAAAGCATTAGGGTTTTGAGTTGGTCCATAATAAGAAGTTTCAGTTGAACTACCTGCTGCAAATTCATCCATATTTGCTATACCAATAATTATTCCATCTTCTGCTAATACATTATCTACTACAGTTGCATTGTAACTTCCTAAGTAATTTTCTAATGTTTTTGAAGCTGCAGAAATAATCAAGTCTTCTACATTAATGTTTGCCTTGATAGCGAATACCAATCCTGCAAGGCTTCCGACTTCTTCTCCATTAGCTATTTTTTTATCAATTTCTTCTGCTTGTTTTAAAGCATTTTCTTCGTTTAATTCAATAAAAGCATTAATGGAGTCATTTTTTTCTTTAATTACTTTAAGGAAGTTTTCAACATTTTCCTTAGCTGTTAATTCTCCATTTTTGATGGAATTTAATTTTTCAATAACGTTCATTAAAACACCTTAGATAAATATAATAGATATAAATATATTTTTCAATATTTATATAACTTGTTTTTTTATAGGCTGAATTTATTACTTATAACTTATAAGTTTTAAAATTCTTATCACTTATAACTTATAACTATGAATAGATTTAATAATTATTTTTTCAATATTAATTAATATGAAAAAGGCTATTGTTTTTGACAACTCCGGAACGTTAATAGAGCGTTATAGGGTTATCAAGGATGTGACTTCAGGAAAATTATTTACAGATATCAATTCTCTTGACTTGATAGACCAGACAGATTCTCTTGCATTGGTTGTCCTTCAGTATAATACAAATAAGCTACTGGATTTAGACCCGGATACATTGCTTTCAGATGTCATTAAGGAGTTTGACATTGACTTTGATATAAGTTTCACTAACTTTAAAACCAATAAAGAAGAGGTTAAGGATATTTTATTCAATGAAAAATTCGCCGTTATATCAGATATTACTGACGGATTTCCAATTTTGAGAAAAAAAGTCCCACATATGGAGTTATGTAATGGTTCCGCTGTTATATTGGATATGCATCTGGGAATTATCTCATATACCATAACTTCAGCAGGCAAATTGTTTGACGGTGTTCAGGAGACTATTGGAGATTTACAATCTCAGGGTTATGAAATAGTATTGGCTTCAGGAGATAGGAAAGGTGCCATCAACAGGTTGGCTGAAATGCTCGGTGTTAAAAAGGATAATGCTCACGGAAGTGTTTCAACTCGAGGTAAATGTGAAGTAGTCAAATCCCTTCAGGATGATGGATATCAAGTAATGATGGTTGGAGATGGTTTAAACGATGTTATGGCTTTTAACAGGGCTGATGTTAGCGTATTGACTATTGAACAGCAGGAAGAAGTCTCACCCAAACTAATGGACAAGACTGACTATATCATTGAAAGCATTCGTGAAGTTTCACAAATTGACTTCTAGATATTTTCTTCAATTACCTTTTTACTTTTCAAGATATTGTCAAAGTTATTGAGTTCTATAATTCCTTTTTTGACTTTTTTAAGCAGTTTTAAATCAAGTGTTCCATCACCAAGTGGAATATGCTGGTCTTTAACTCCGTCATTATCGTTTAAATGGCAATATGTTATGTTTTTTAATTTTAAAAGCTCTTCATTGTTCCCGGTTGTATTTCCATGACCAACATCAATTGTTAAGTTACATCCCGTTTGGCTTTGAATGAATTCCAGCTCTTCAATTTTATTTCCAAGAAAAGCTCTTCGAACAGGCATGTTTTCAATTGAAATAATCACATTTTCTGCATGATCAACCAATTCTCCTACACTTTCACAGGCTAAATCCATTGCCGCTTTTCTAAGTGGAGGGTCATTTCTGCCAATTTTTCCCAAATGAACTGTTACTGCATTTGCATTAATGCTTTCTGCATAGTCAATACATTCTTTCATCTGTTTAACACTTTCAGCTCTAATTCCTTCATTTAAACTAGCTATATTAATGTCTACTGTTGGTGCATGAATTGATACTTCGAGTCCACAGTCTTTAAAAGCCATAGTATTTTCTTTTTTAAAGAAAGGTGATTCTCCAAGGATTTCAATCATTTCAAAGTTATTTTCACCTGCAGTTTTAATAATTTCCAAATTGTCATCCATAAACATAGCCAATGTTGTAAAACCGATTTTCATATTATTAATTTTGAAATTTATACTATTTTTATATTTTCAAATGACACACTAATTTACTTAAATATTCGATTAAAATAATTGATAAAAATATAAGATAATGGCTTAAATTATAGCATTAATTTAATATTATTAATGAACCACTCTACCTGCCCATAATTGATGATGTTGATGTGGATTAATTGTATCTCACATGGTAGATTTTATAATTCTCTTTTTGATATACTTTTTCAAAAGTAACATTTTCATTATTTAAAAGCTCCAAATCCTTTTTAGTTGAAATATAGCTTACATTTAATTTTTCCAAATCATTAACATTAAAATTGACTAAGAATGCATCTGGTGAGAGAAGATCAAATGTTGTATTTGTACTGTTTTGGAAATCAACGATAACATGTGCGTATCTATTATAGACTTCTTCGTTTTCACCATTTGGATCTAAAATATGCCATTTATCTAAATCCGGATAAACGTTAACAGAATTAATTGTATTTGCTCCGGCTACAATCAAATAGTTAATTGGAATATCTCCTGCTAACCATTTTGCATTAGGATTATCGTGAACAATGCTTTCCACTTCATTGATGAAATCGTTTTCTAAAACAACATCTGTGCCCTGATCAATCGGATTAACTAAAAATCCTGCGGTAAATGAGATTAAAATAACGCAGATTAAAAAGACTGTTTTTCCTTTTTTGGAATGGGCCATAAAAATTGAGCTGAATGTAATCGCATAAATAATGACTAAAACTATTATCATCCACATATGATAGTAATTGTGATAGAAAAATGTTGATAAATAAACTACAACTACAGATAATATTGCAGATGCAATTATAATCAGTTTTTTGGCTTTTACTTCTTTTAAACTAGCCAGTGACCTTATTAAGATTAAAACACCAATAAAACCAACAACACTAAAGAGCCTGGTTGTTTTCATGTGATCTCTTAAAGTAAGTGATATTATAGGGTCAGGTAACGGAATGAAATAAAAGATTAGAAATACAAAGTATAAAGATAAAAGACCACATAAGAGTTTGTCTTTAGTTTTTTGATAAATTAAAACAATTAATGATAATATGACAGGAACCGGGAAAAAATCAATAAATACGGAGTTTTCAACTACATTTAATGGAACGTTTACATCAGTCAATGGGAAAAATATGGATGCAAGATAATTGAATAAAACGCTCCACTCACCTCCGCCGTTGAATCTTTCCCCACTTGGATATACAGTATTCATTATTATTTTTATCGTATCTAATGAATTGTTTAAAATATGAAGCATTATTATTCCTAATATGGCCATTGAAGCAATTATTATCAATAAATCTTTTTTATTATATGAAAAATTATTTTTATTCTTTAAAAATATCCAGATAGCCATCAGCACAAATACATAGGCGAAAGGTATTTGCCATGAAGGATAAAATACAATTAAAAATCCGCCAATGCAGACTATCATTAAAAAGGCATATATGATTCTTTTTCTATAATCTTCTGTATTAATATAGAAATGAATTAATAAGACACCTAACTGACCAAAAATTAACTGTTCGACCAGACCATTAATTGCAAACCACCATTGAACCAACGGAGACAATACAATTAATATTGTATAGGATAAGGATAATACTTTATTCCTGTTAGTTATTAGCATTCCCATTTCAAATGAGACTAGTGTCAAAACAAGCAATCTGCTTACCCAGAAAAAGGACAATCCCATTGCCTGATTTAAAAATAAATATCCAATATAAAATGGTCTAAAAATAACAGCTACATCTAAAACCGCTTGTCCGTATATTATAAACATATCTGTTGGTGCTGCCCTGACAATATCGGAAAAATAAGCAAAATTATTGTGATATTGGGAAAATCCAAATAAAGTATTCACAATATACTCGTCACTTCTAATATGTCTTGAAATACCAAGCAATACTTTATGATTCACACCAAAGATATTAAGCTCGTTAATTGAAGAGCCGTGAATTTGAAATATCACACATAGTGCAATCACTGCAATCGAAAGATAATATCTGTATTTATAAATAAAATCAAGTGATTTTTCTCTTAAATTTTCATCATACAGTATTCTAAAGACTAAAAATGATAAGATAAATAATACTATAAATTTTTTTAAGGAAAATAAGGCCAATAAATTTGGCATATCTAATCTAGATTCGACCCCAATTATATAGATTTCAACAAAAAATGATATTAAAATACCTGTAATAATTGGAAATAGATATTTTTTATGCTTATCATTCAAATTCATATGTTAATTTTTTATATATTATCTTATATTATCTTTTTTAATTCCCAAAAAATAAATTCAAAAATTAAGTTTTTGAATTTTATATACATTTTTAATAATTTTATGTTATAAATTAGTCATTTAGATAGTTTTTTTATTTTTTCAACGATAACTATTAATAGATATAAAAAAATAATTATAAAGTATACCCTAATGGAGATTTTACTATGGATATAAAAAAAATAAAAAGTGAATTTATGAATCTTGCAGATGAGATTTATATTTTTGATACAACTCTCAGAGATGGTGAACAAACTCCGGGTGTCGCTTTAACTGTAGATGAGAAAATTCAAATTGCTCAAAAACTTGACAGTTTAGGGGTAGATAAAATTGAAGCAGGATTTCCTGCATCATCTAATGGTGAACTTCAAGCTTGCTCTAAAATCAAATCCTTGGATTTGGACTCTACTATTGTAGGTTTGGCACGAAGTGTTAAAAATGACATCGATGCTGTCTTGGATGCGGATTTGGAATATGTTCATTTATTTATTGGTACTTCTCCATTGCATAGAGACTATAAATTAAAAATGTCTAAAGAAACTATCATTTCTACAGCGGTGAGCGCTGTTGAATATGCTAAAGACCATGGTTTGGATGTGGAATTTTCAGCAGAAGATGCTACTAGAACTGAAAAGGATTTTTTATTAGATTTTTATAATTCAGTCATTGATGCTGGAGCGGATTTTATAGATATCCCCGATACAGTAGGTGTTCTCACTCCAGTATTTACAAAAGATTTAATGACTTATGCAAAATCTTATTTTAAAACTCCTATAAGTGTTCATTTTCACAATGACTTTGGTTTGGCTACAGCTAACTCTTTAACAGCTATTGAGTGTGGTGCTAATCAGACACATGTAACTGTTAATGGTATGGGTGAACGTACTGGAAATACTTCACTTGAAGAAATTGTTATTGCTCTTCATTCCGCTTATGGAATTAACCTAAACATCGATACTTCACAATTATATAGTCTATCTGAATTCGTAGGCAGATTAACTGGTGTAAAAATGCCAGTAAACAAGCCAATTGTTGGAGAAAATGCATTTGCTCACGAATCAGGTATTCATGTTCATGGTATTTTGAATAATCCATTTACATATGAACCTATTTCACCGGAATTGGTTGGTCATTCAAGAAAGATTTTTTTAGGTAAACACACAGGGGCTAATGCTTTAAAATCTAAATTAAAAGATTATCACATTGAATTAGACGACAATCAATTTGACACGGTATTTAATCAGATTAAATCTTTAGGTGATAAGGGTAAATGTATAACGGATGATGATTTAAAAGCTATTGCGTTAACGGAACTTGGTTCCGCTCGAGAAAAACCTATTAAATTAAAAGGATTAGGTTTATTATGTGGAGCTGTCGTTTCTCCTACAGCAACAGTAAAATTAGAAATTGATGGAGTTGAAAAAGAAACTTCAAATACAGGTGTGGGGCCTGTTGATGCTGCAATAAATGCTATTCGTGATCTTATTAAAGACACTATGAATATTGAACTTGAAGAATACAATCTGGAAGCAATCAATGGTGGTACTGATGCATTAGCAGATGTATTCGTAATATCTTCAGATGATGAAGGCAATAAATCTACTGGTAGAGCTATCAATGATGATATTGTCATGGCTAGTATTTTGGCGGTATTGGACTCAATTAATAAGCTATTATTAATTAAAAGGTCTTAAATAACACAATTTAACGAATAATTCTATAAAAGGAGAGTTAAACATGGAAGAAAACACTATATTTATAGGTAATAAACCGGTTATGAACTATGTATTGGCTGTAGTAACACAATTCAATGAATTCGATTCTGTTACTTTAAGAGCTAGGGGTAAAGCTATTAGTCGTGCTGTAGACACGGCAGAAATCGTTAGAAACAGTTTTGTTCAGGAAGCCGATGTTACTGATATTCAAATTTCAACTGAAGAGGTTGAAAACTACAATAATGAAAAAACTAATGTTTCTATTATTGAAATTAAATTAGAAAAATAAATAATCAAATTTTCTTCAATACTTTATAATCAAATAAGTATTTGGATAATCTGATATTCGAAGTACCTTTTCCAAGGGCTTCCACTTTACCTTTTTTTATTGCTTTTAAAACACTGTCAATGTCTTTTTCACAATCTATTTTTGAATAACAGTCACCTACAAATTTATAGTAGTGTGCATCACTAGCTCCAAGTCCGGGCAAATTTTCATTTTTTGATAATTTTTTTGCTTTGTTATTACAGTAACCTACAATAAAACGTGCATTTTTAGTTTCAATAGCGTCAATTTTTAAGTCTTTATAATCAGCTTTACACAATAGTCCATGTCTATAAAAACAGTATGGATGAGGTATTATTGCAAGAGCCCCTTGGTCATGAATCAAATCTATTGTTTCTGGGGCCGGTAAATCTCTTTCAATGTATTCTTCACATCCAAAGCCTAAAATATGACCTTCAAGTGAAGATATTTCAATTGAGGGAATTACAAGCAAATCGTCATTTTTTGTTAGTTTTCTTGCTTCTTTAGAACCTTCAACGGTATTGTGATCACTGATTGCGATTATATCAAGGTCTCTGCTTTTAGCTACTTTAAATATATCTTCTAACTTTGCTTTTGAATCAGGTGAATATTCACTGTGAATATGCGAATCCATCTTATACATTATATTCCTCAAGAGCTTTAATTAATCCTACAGTCCCTGTCATCATAACATCACCGCCAGGACATGCATGATGCCAGTCAAGATTTGTTTTTTCAATCAATTCACGTTTAGGGCCTGTAACTATCACTTTTTCAATTTTACTTATTGGATTTATTACATGGGCACCATGACCATGGTCATTATAAACCTCTTCATTGGTTATTATTCCTTCTGCCAGACGTTTTAAATAATTTTCCAAACTTTCTGGTGTTAGGGAAGATGTGTGATGTTCAAAAATTCCCTGTATTTTTCCATTTTCTATTGATGCTGCAGTTGTATGGCCGTTTCCTATATCTATTGCTATAAAGCTGTTTAATTTTTCTGCATCATCGTCATAGCACATTCCGGTTATTGATGCAAATTTTGTGTCCATTAATAATGGCTTTATTTCAATTCCTTCATTTTCAACAGATCTTTCAACAGCTTTCATTCTTGTGTAATAATCAGGAACGTTTCCCTTAAATGCAAATTCTTCTGGTTTTATTGGTTCGGACAACATTTCACGGAATTTTTCAAATCTGAAGTCTCTATCACCCATATTTTCATTGTATCCGTGGTCCTGAACAGCTATTGCTATTTCATCAAAATCAAACTCTAAATCATAACCTAAAAGGAATTCGGATAATTTAGTAATATTTATATCTCCCAAAGCTATTTTCGTAAAGTCTTTGTATTCTTTATCCGGTGAAGCTATCTCTATTCCAATAGCTTCAACTTGTGATAATTTATCTCTGATTGTTTTTGCCGGAACTTCTTCCATTACAACTTTATATCCTTTTTCCATATGTTCCAAAAGTGTGTTTTTAATTTTTCCTCCGCCCATTATTTCTCCAGTAAAATAAAGGTCATTTTCTATTTCTCTTACTTGTTGGGAGATATATAAATGAGGAGAAGGCAGTACAATTTTAATTGAATTTTCCAATTCTTTTTCATCATCATATACCATTATGTCTTGCGTTCCGGTTCCTACATCAATAGCTAAAATTCTCATATTATTTTTTATTGATTTTATTTTATTAAAATATTAATTGTACATTTTTGTACAACAAAGCTTTAAATAGTACATTTAATATAATATGTTAACATGAATTACAAGATTACTTTAGATTCCGATGAAGTGCCTAAAAAATGGTATAATATTTTGGCAGATTTGCCTAAAGCACTTCCGGAACCAAAAAATAGTGAGGGTAAAAATCAGATTGCAGATTTACAAAAAGCATTTACCAAATCCGCTTTAGAACAGGAATTTGCTTCTGATAGGTATATTTCTATCCCTAAAGAAGTTAGAGAATTATATATGCAAATGGGTAGGCCTTCACCTTTATTTAGAGCTACTAGGCTTGAAAAATTTTTAAATACTCCTGCTAAAATTTATTATAAAAGAGAAGATACTTCTCCTACAGGATCCCATAAATTAAATTCAGCTATTCCACAAGCTTATTTTGCTAAAAAAGAAGGCGTTGAAAGGTTAACTACTGAGACTGGTGCTGGCCAATGGGGTACTGCATTATCACTTGCTTGTAATATGCTTGATTTAGATTGTACTGTTTATATGGTTAAAGTTTCTTTCAATCAAAAACCTGACAGAAAAAATATCATGCATATCTATAACAGTAATGTTTACGCTTCACCAAGTGAAAATACTCAAATAGGTAGAGATATCTTAAAAGAAAATCCAGACCATCCAGGTTCTTTAGGTGTAGCTATTTCTGAAGCTATGGAAGAAGCTTTACTTAATGAAGAGGTTAAATATTCATTAGGTAGTGTTTTAAATCATGTTATGTTACATCAAACTCTAATAGGTCAGGAAATTAAACTCCAGCTTGAAAAAGCTGAAGAAGAAGCTGATGTCATGATTGCCTGTGCTGGCGGTGGAAGTAATTTGGCCGGATCATTTTTCCCATTACTTAAGGATAAGTTAGATGGAAATTCAGACACTGAATTTATTGCAGTTGAACCAAGCGCATGTCCAACATTGACTGAAGGTACTTATGATTATGACTTCGGTGATGTTAACGGCTTTACTCCTATGCTTAAGATGTTTACTCTAGGACATGATTTTGTTGCTCCTACAGTTCATGCTGGCGGATTAAGATATCATGGAATGTCTCCAATTGTTTCATTATTAACTAAAGAAGGATATATTTCCCCTAGATCAGTTCATCAAAAAGATGTATTTGAAGCTGGAATTACCTTTGCACGTAATGAGGGTATTGTTCCTGCACCTGAAACTACTCATGCTATTAAAGTAGCTATTGACGAAGCATTGAAATGTAAACAGACCGGTGAAGAAAAAACTATTGTCATGAACTTCTCAGGTCATGGTATGCTTGATTTAAAAGGATATGCATCTTATTTTGAAGGTACAATGCAAAATGCAAAATAGTGTGATTTTTCACACTTTATTTTTTTTATAGTAATAACTTATAACTTATAACTAATACTTATTTCTTATTACTTATCACTTATAACTAATAACTTATCTCTGAAAACAAATACTTTATAAGGTTGAAGTTATAAAATATAACTTAATAGTTAAAAGTTAAATCTTTTAACTTATTAATAATAACTTAAATGTTAAAAGTTATTTCATATAACTTATTCATATTAACTTAAAATTTATCACTTTTAAGTTTGAAGGTTTAACTTATCAATTCTAAGTTATTCCTTCGTTCTTAGAAGTTTTAGGCTAAAATTTTGAAGTTATTCATGTTAACTTATAATTTATCTCATTTAAGTTGGGGGGTATAACTTTTTTGTTATACCTTTTAACTTAAAAGTTCATGTTAACTTATAATTTATCTCATTTAAGTTGGAGGATATATTGCATATCTTCTAACTTAAATATGATTTTGATAGGAGAATTTTTTAATGAGCGAAGTAATAGCAGTAATGAATCAAAAAGGAGGTTGTGGAAAGACTACTACTGTTGTTAATACCGCAACTTCACTTGCAGTAATGGGTAAATCTGTTCTGGTAGTGGACATGGATCCTCAGGCTAATGCAACAACAAGTTTTGGTATTGATAAAAACGAGTTAGAAAATACCATTTATGATGCAATCATAGGGGATATAAATGTCAAAAAAGCTACAATTCCAACATTTATAAAAAATTTATTCATTATTCCAAGTAATATTTCATTAAGTGGGGTAGGCGTTGAGCTAAGCCAGAAAGAAAATTATCATATTATCTTAAAGGAAACACTTAAAGACGTTATTCCACTGTTTGATTACATATTCATTGATTTACCTCCTTCATTAGGTGTAATTACCGTAAATGCATTAGTTGCATCTGATAGTGTATTAATACCAATTCAGGCTGAATATTATGCACTTGAAGGTGTTGCGGATTTAATTAACACCATTAAACTTGTTGAACAGAGACTTAAAAGTCCAACACCAATCAAAGGTATTTTACTTACTTTATATGATAAAAGGACTAGATTAAGCAGAGATGTTTACAAGGAACTTAAAAGTTACTTTGGTAAAAGCAATCTTTTATTTAAGACTATCGTACCAAGAAATATCAGATTGGCTGAAGCACCAAGTTTCGGAAAACCATGTTTGATATATGATCCAGATAGCACTGGAACTAAAGCCTATTTAAAATTAGCAAAAGAAATTTTAGAAAGGGACGGAAGTGATTAGAATGACACGTGGGCTTGGCAAAGGATTAAATTCTTTAATACCAGAAATTTATGACGAAAATTTTGACAGTAATGGGGCTCAATCATTAGAGGATATCTTAAACGAAAAATCAGATGAAGATATTGCTGAAAAAGAAACTAATGAGGATATTGTCGTTGAAGAAACTGAAAAAGATGATAATAATGAGCCTGAAGTAGATGAAGTAGATGATAATGATGAAGAAGATAATGACGAATCAAACGAAACGTCAGATAAGAAAATCCAAGAAAAAGACGATGAGGATACTAGCCCATCCAAAGACGTATCTGGCGATAAAGATACTGAAGAAGGGTTATCAGATTCACAAGATGTCAAAAAACAAGAAAATGTAGCTGAAGTTTTAGATATTGTTGATAAAAATCCAAGAATAACATTGTGGTCTTCAAGATCTGCTGCAGTATTTAGATATTTAAGAAAAACTGAGCCAGAATTTAGTATTAGTCGTGAGGCTTCTATATTAATTGATGAAGCAGTTTCTAAAAAATATCCTGATATCTGGGATTTATTTGAGGATTTAAAATAATTAAAAATTTTCTAACAAGCTTTGGTAAGCTCCGTCTATTTTAATATATTTTTCAGCCCTGTCAATAACCACACCTAATTTTTTTAATTCATTTTTATTTTTAAAGGGCATTTTTTTTCTAATAGAAATTATTTTTCTGGCAGATTTTACACCGATTCCTGGTACACGAATCAGTTCCACAAATGGTGCGGAGTTAATTTCTACAGGAAATATATCCATATTTTCTGCAGCCAGAATCTTCGGATCTTGTGTTAATGAAAGTTGGTTGTTTTCATCAAATACTAATTCATTAAGTTTAAAATGATAATCATTAAGTAAACTGTCTGCATTATATAATTTTGCGGTTCTATCTGTACTGCAAGCTTCTTTATTTTCGAAATCTGTCTCTTGAATTGGTGAAAATGCTGAGAAGTATGTTCTCTTTAATTTAGTTTTATTGTATATTTTTTCCATTCTATGTAGAATTTCCCTGTCACTTTCATCATTTGCACCGACAATTAATTGGGTGGTGTGGGTAGAGTTTGGATATGTAGTACTTTTGCCATGTAAATTATCAATCCATTTCAATCTTTTTAGGATATCTTTATTATAATCTTTTGTAGATGACAGTTCAGCAAGACCTGATGGTGTAGCAGCTTCTATATTAATACTGACTCTATTTGCAAGTGCCATCGCTCTTTTAATTGAATCTTTGGAAGCTCCAGGTACAATTTTTAAATGTATATAATCATCATATCCATAATCTTTTCTTAGGATTCTAATAGTTTCTATTGTTTTTTCCATTGTAAGATCTTCATTTTTATCAACACCTGAACTTAAAAACAAACCGTTTACCAAACCTCTATTGTAATAGTTTAGAAATGCATTTGCAAGTTCTTCGGGTGCAAGTTCAAGTCTTGTAAAGTTTCTTTTTGATTGGTTAATACAGTATTTACAGTCATTTTTACATTTATTGGTTAATAAAGTTTTAAATAGTGGAATTTGACAGCCATTATTTCCAGTAGCATGATAAATTCCAGGCAGATTGACTTGTGAACTTTTGTTATGATTGACATAATCACATAAATCATACTGTGCTGAATCAGTTAAAATTTTCATCTTCTCTAAAGTACCCATATAATATTAATTATATTTTTTGATATTTATTTTTATTCAAATAATTATATTAGCCTACAATTCAAGTTATTGGATATTTTTTGGCTACAATAGAAAATATTTTTTTTCTAATTTTCTGTTCGTTATCTATGAAATTATTAGTTTATTTGTAAAGTACCTATAATAACAGTGTTATAAATTGATATTGTCAACTTTTTTTAAAATTATTGTTCATAAAAATAAAATTATATCAAATAGATAGTAAATTGATTAATTTATAAATATTTTATTATATATATGTATAGTTTATATATAATAAGCAATAATAGAGTAATATTAAGCTATGTTCTTATAAACTATGTTACGATATATTGGATAATTAGCTTATAAAAAAAATTAATAATGTGACATTATACTGACTAAAATCAAGATTTATATAAATCCATTGAGTTGGTTATATAATTTAAAATTCACGGTGATGAGGTAGTTATATAATATTTTTTCCCGCTTTTTTAAAACAAGCATCATATTATTAATTAATGAGGTTTAAATTAAGAGAGATATTAAAAAGTCAACTAATATATAGGTGATATATAGTTTAAAATAATTATTCAGGTGAATTTATGAAAGGTAAATCGATTTTATACATATTATTATTGTTGATTATTTTATCTGCTAGCATTGGAATAGTTTGTGCTAGTGAGGATATTGCTGATTCAACAACTGATTCATATTCCCCAGATGAAATTGTTATTTATGAGGGGACTTCTGAAGTATCATCACACGCTTCATCGGATGAAGCAGAAAATGATGTTTCACTTGGAGTAACAAATGATGTTTCCTTTAAGGAAAATGAAAGTAAAAACACATCACAAATTGCTTCTGCAGAGAGTAAAAGTTTATTGGGAATAAGTAATGAGGAGGATTATGTTCTTCAAGCAAGGGTTATTCCGGTAACAGGAATGTGGTTCGGTGATGTAAGAAATGCAATTGATCAAGCAGATAATGGAGATATCATAGATCTTGGAGGAAGAGAAATAGTTGGGTCATATCCTAACGGTAACCCTAGCATATCAACTGATAAACAATTAACTTTTATTAACGGTATTTTTAATGCTGGTAATGTTACTTCGATTAATATTAATAAACGTAATTTTATTCAAAATTGTAAATTTGAAAATATAACTTTTAAAAACTTTAATGATACATGTATGTATCCGAATTTCTTTATAAACTGTACATTAAGGCATGTTACTTTTGAAAATTTCACCCTTGCTGTAGCGGGTTTTGTTATTAGAAATTCTGATTTATATGATGTAAACTTTACAAATTGTCATTCTTTGGCACCAGAGGATGAAAATGATTATGAGTATGCTGCAATGGCTGTAACATATAATTCTGTTTTAGACCATTGTAATTTTGTTAACTGTACAACTAATAGACACTCCGGTGCGATTTGTATCGCTGGAGAAAACGGTAATAGGGTAGACGTATTTAATTCAAATTTTATAAATTGTAGCGCAGGTGTTGGTGGAGCAATTTATGTCCACGGTAATAAAGCAATCAACGAAAATTACCACTCAAACATTATAAATTGTACTTTCATTGGCAATTCTGCAACTCAAAGAGGTGGAGCTTTAGGCTCAAGTCAAAATTATCTTGTTGTTAAAAACTGTACTTTTGAGAATAATACTGCAAAACAAGGTGCAGCTTATATGCTTGCAGGTATTTCACACGGTTTGGATGGAATTCCTGAAGGACATTATAATACTATTGTAGACTGTTACTTTAGAAATAATACCGGTACTGAAGAAGGTGGAGCTGTCCACATTACTGGTAATAACAATGCCTTTGTAAACTGTACTTTTTGGGATAATTATGCAACTAACGGAAACGGTTCAGCAATTTACATTCACGGAGAAAATTCATCTGTAATCGATTCTGATTTTCATGAGCATGAGTGTTCAAGAGGTACTGTATTTATTATAGGAAATAATACTTTAATTGATGGCTCAACATTTGATAATAACTCTGCTTCTAGAGGTGGAGCTGGTGTTTATGTAGTTGGTTATAACACTTTAGTTAATAATTCCGTATTTAATAATAATGATGCAATCTATCATGGTGGAGCTCTGCATTCCGAAGGGGATAATCTTAGAGTATTGAATTCTAATTTTACTTCAAATACTGCAATTGCTTCAACAGATAACATGGAACAGGGTTTAGGTGGAGCTATTTACATTAAAGGAAATAATTCTAATATTTCTCAGTCTTATTTTGAGAATAATATTGCACGTAATGGTTCTGCTATTTATAATAGAGGTCAAAACTTAACTATTGAAGACGACACATTCATTGAAAATCAGGCTTGGAGTTATCTTTTAACTACAGTGTCCGATAAAGAACGTATTTATTATGATCCTGATGGTGTTGTCACGATTAATGTTACACATAAAGGTGGAGATAACATTATCAATGCTATTTATAATGATGGATCACCTGATAATATATTCTTTTTAAATGTAACATATGAGTCTTCTCTAAACAAAACACAAAACACTGGAAATGTAGTTATCAATCCTGTTGACGGTGTTGAAAAAAGTGAAAACGGTACTTTAATTTATCAGGATGCACGTGAAGATTTGCAGAATATCACGATTATCGTGACACATCTCGAAACGGGCCATGTTGTTATTAACTTTACTTCACAAACTGGTATTTTAGGTAATACAAGTGTATCTGAAAGAGGTCTTCTTCCAGGAAATTATTCTGTTAACGTGACTCACATTGAAGATGGTTTATATAAATTTATTACAAACACAACTTACTTTGAAATTTTACCTGTTGCCGATTTAGCTATTGAAAAATTTGTTTCTGATAAAACTCCTGATTTTGGAGATGAAATTGTTTGGACACTTAAAGTAACAAATAATGGTTACAACGATGCAACAAATGCTTATGTAATTGATAAATTACCTAACGGTTTAATATTTGTTGATTCTGATGGAAATTATAATGCAACAACCGGACGTTGGGATATCGGGGATTTAGCCTATAATGAAACAGTTTATTTAAAAATTAGAACTGTTGTAAATATTACAAACACCACTATTTTGAACATTGCAACAGTTAATAGTAGCACTTACGACCCAAATGAAACAAATAATATAGCTAACAACACTACTAAACCAAACACACTTGCAGACTTAGCTGTAATTAAGCTAGTATCCAAAGAAACTTCCGTTATTGGAGACGAAATTGTTTGGACTATTGTAGTTACCAATAATGGTCCGGATATCGCCGTTAATGCTTACGCTATTGATAAGTTGCCTTCTGGTTTGCTTTATAAGTCTGATGATTCTCAGGGTAAATATAATTCTACTAGTGGTCGTTGGGATATTGGTGATTTAGCTAAAGGCGATACAGCTACTTTAAAAATCATAACTAAAATTAACACTGATAATACAACTATTGTAAACAATGTTTTTGTTAATTCAAGTACTCCTGAATCCAATACTACTAATAACAATGCTTCAAATAAGACTAAAGTTCTTGAATCTAATTTTGAAGTTGAAAAGATTACCATTACACCTCTCGTCACTCTCGGCGATCAGGTTACTTTCCAAATTGTTGTAAGAAACACAGGATTAACAGATTTAACTGATGTATTCATTGAAGAATCAAGTTATGATGGATTGATATTTAGCCATAACTTAACCCAAACTCACTGGAAACATTCCATTGTAAATGGTAAACATAGATGGACATTAATAAACAAATTGGGTGTAGATGAATTGGCTTCATTAACTTTGGTCTTTAACACAACTAAAGAGGGTAATTTCACTAATGTTGTTGTTGCAGGCAGTAATGAAACTGAAAATAAAACAGCCAAAAATAATACAACTGTAGTGACACCTAAATTCGCTGTTGAAAAGCTTAGTTTAACTCCATTTGTTAGTGTCGGTGACCAAGTAATCTTTGAAATAGTTGTAACTAATACAGGTTTAGTAGATATAACAGACATGTTTGTTGAAGAATTTGAGTATGACGGTTTGGTATTTGATTATGCTTATCGTTTAGGTAATTGGGTTAAAGATAATAATGCGAACATATGGAGATATTCAAAAGTTTTAACTCCAGGTGCGGTAACTAGTTTCTTTGTAGTCTTTAATACTACCAAAGAAGGTAATTTCACAAACATTGTCGTTGCAGGTGCTAATAAAACTGATAATAAGACAGGTAATAATACTACTGAGGTTGTTGAGCCTAAGTTTGTTGTTGAAAAGCTTAGTTTGAATCCTTTGGTTGCAGTTGGTGATCAGGTTACATTTGAAATTGCCGTAACCAATACCGGACGCATAGATTTAAATGGAGTTTTTGTTGTTGAATCTGAGTATGACGGTTTGGTATTTGACCATGCTTATGGTTTAGGTGATCATTGGGTTGAAAGTGTTGAAGATAATAAGCATAAATGGACTTATAAAGATGTGTTGACTCCTGGTAAAGCTCATGGTTTCTTTGTTGTATTCAATACTACTAAGGCAGGTAATTTCACAAATGTAGTTGTAGTCGGTGCTAATAAAACTGATAATAAGACAGGTAATAATACTACTGAGGTTGTTGAGCCTAAGTTTGTTGTTGAAAAGTTTAGTTTGAATCCTTTGGTTGCTGTCGGTGAACAGGTTACATTTGAAATTGCCGTAACCAATACTGGTGAAATTGCTTTGAAAAACTTGTTCGTTGTTGAATCTGAGTATGACGGTTTGGTATTTGACCATGCTTATGGTTTAGGTGATCATTGGGTTGAAAGTGTTGAAGATAATAAGCATAAATGGACTTATACTGATGTATTGAATCCTGGTAAAGCTCATGGTTTCTTTGTTGTATTCAATACTACTAAGGCAGGTAATTTCACAAATGTAGTTGTTGCCGGTGCTAATAATACTGAAAATAAATCAGCCAATAATACTACTGAAGTTGTTAAACCTGAATTCAGTGTAGAAAAAATAGCTTTAGATCCTGTTGTTCATGTAAATAATTTAACTAAATTTGAGATTGTTATTCAAAACACTGGAAAAGTACCAATAACAGGATTATTCTTAGAAGAGACAGATTATCAAAATTTAACTTATAAAACATTTATAGATACTGATGACTGGTTTTATGTAATAAATGAAAAATACTCCTGGACATATCCAAAGGTTTTAAAGCCAGGAGATATTGTAACATTAATAGTTGTATTCAATGCAACTGAAGTGGGTAATTGGACAAACACAGTAACTGCAGGTGCAAAAAATGTTGAAAACAAAACTGCAAACAATACTACTGAAGTTCTTGAAAATCCACCATATGACCCAGAATGGAATGCAACTAATCCGAATATTAGTATTGAAAAAATTGCATTGGACAATTTAGTCATAATAGGCAACACTGTTATATTTGAAATTGTTGTCCGCAATACTGGAGATAAAAGATTACATAATGTTACAGTTCATGAAAAATTCGATGACGGT
The DNA here is from genome assembly GCA_017434555.1 of Methanobrevibacter sp. Lineage (GTDB taxonomy): Archaea > Methanobacteriota > Methanobacteria > Methanobacteriales > Methanobacteriaceae > Methanocatella. Next base: position 43,090 of record JAFRFB010000028.1, read on the forward strand.
TTGGAATTTATCCGCATGATTGATAATTCGGAATTATGGATTGATAATAATGATTTAAGCTTTACATTAAATAGTACACTCTATAAAGGTGAAACACTTAAGTTTTATGTTGAATTCAATACAACCAAACTAGGTGTTTTAAGAAATATTGTAAATGTAAGCTCAAATGAAACCGAAAATAAAACTGCAAATGATACAGTTGAAGTAGTTGAGCCTAAATTAGAAATTAATAAGGTGGCAGTTAATTCTACTGTATTTGTAGGTAGTCAAGTAGTATTTGAAATCCTTGTTAGAAATACTGGAAAAGTAGATTTAAACAATGTATTAGTTAAAGAAACTTCCTATGATGGTTTGACCTATGATGGATGGTATGATGATACAGGTTTATGGACTAAAAACAACGATTTAAGCTGGTCTTTAAAACCTAAATTGGTGTCTGGTGAATATCTTGGTTTCTTTGTTGTTTTCAATACTACAAAAGTAGGTAATTTCACTAATGTTGTTGTTGTAAAATCTGATGAAGTACCTAATGAAACAGATAATGATACTGTGAAAGTTTTAAAACCTGAATTATCAATAAGTAAAGTAGCAATTAATAATATTGCAGAAATCGGAGATCAAGTAACCTTTGAAATTCTTGTTCGAAATACTGGTCAGGTTCCTTTAAATAATTTGGTAGTTAATGAAACTTCATTTGATGGTTTAATTTATGACACATGGCATGATGACACTGGCTTATGGATTAAAAATAATGATTTAAGCTGGTCTTTAAAACCTACTTTATCTGTTGGTGAATATCTTGGTTTCTTTGTTGTATTCAATACTACAAAAGTAGGTAATTTCACTAATGTTGTTGTTGTAAAATCTGATGAAGTACCTAATGAAACGGCTAATGATACTGTAGAGGTATTTAAACCTGAATACACAATTGAAAAAGTTACTATTAATCAAACAGTTCTTGTCGGTGAACAAGTAATTTTCGAAATCGTTGTTCATAACACTGGTAAAATAAATATTAATAATATCACTGTCACTGAATCAGAATATGATGGCTTAATCTATGATGGATGGTATGATGAAACTGGTTTATGGGCTAAAAACAATGATTTAAGCTGGACTTCAAAATATGATATATATCCTAATGGAATTATCGGATTCTATGTGGTATTTAATACTACTAAAGAAGGTACTTTCGAAAATGTAGTCGTTGCACAATCAGAAAAACTTCCAAATAAAACTGCAAATGACACAGTAGACGTATTAAAACATGAATTAACAGTTGAAAAGATTACTGTAAACAATACAGTCGTTGTTGGAGAACAAGTAATATTTGAAATTATTGTAAGAAACTCTGGTGGTGTCGATTTAAATAATGTAACTGTCCGTGAATTAGAATTCAATGGTTTAACATATGATTCATGGTTCGATTACACTTCCAAATGGATTAAAAACAATGATTTAAGCTGGACTTATAATTCAACTTTACCATCAAATAAACATGGTTATTTCTATGTTGTATTCAATACTACAACTGCGGGTAATTTCACTAATATTATTGTAGCTAAGAGTAATAATACTAATAATACTTATGCAAATAATACTACAACTGTTATTGGCGCTGATTTAGCTATTAAGAAGTTTGTAAGTAATTCCACTCCTAATTTCGGAGATGTTATTGAATGGACTATTGTTGTCGTTAATAATGGACCAGCTGATTCAAAAGGTGCTTATGTGATTGATAAGTTGCCTGTTGGTTTGGTTTATCAGTCTGATGATTCTGAAGGTAAGTATAATCCAACTACTGGTCGTTGGGATATTGGTGATTTAGCGTTTAATGAGACTGTTACTTTAGTAATTAAGACTTTAGTAAACATTAGTAATGCTACTATTTTGAATGTGGCTACTGTTAATAGTAGTACTTATGATCCTAATGAGACTAATAATGTGGGTAATAATACTACTGATGTTAATCCGGCTGCTGATTTGGTTGTTGAGAAGTTTGTAAGTAATTCTACTCCTAATTATGGTGATGTTATTGAGTGGAC
>JAFRFB010000111.1 GCA_017434555.1 Methanobrevibacter sp.
TAGGTGACTAACTATAGAAAGTCAAGTGCTTTTTGATAGTTTGTTATAAATTGGAAATTATCCCATGCCAAAAAGATTTCACAATGTGAAATTTTTGAAAAATTATAAAATAATTATTTCAATAAAGACGGATCAAAATCAATGTTGTTTTTCTCTAATGTATAAATAACTCTAATAAGTTTTTTACAAACATGAGATAAAGCAACTCTATGACATTTACCTTCAGAACGTTTTTTAAGGTAATAATCATAAAAAGTAGGAGAAAATCTTAAAATATTAGTAGCTGTATTCATGAGATTATATCTAAGATGTCCAGAACCATGTTTAACCATCTTACCATTACTTTGTAATGTACCAGACTCTATAATACTAGGTTCAAGGCCAGCGAAAGCAAGCATCTTATTAGGAGAAGAAAAATTATTAATATCTCCAAATTCAGAGAGAATAGAAGCAGCAGATATTTCTCCAATGCCTGGAATAGTAAGTATTCTAGGATTAAGTTCTTTGATAATTGTAGAAATTTGTTTATCTATAGGATCAATTTTTGAAGTTAAATCTTTGTAGATAGAAACATAAGTAGAAATAAGTAAGTCAAAATTTGAATCGTGAAATCCGATAGAATTCTTGGCAAGTTCTTTAAGTTTAGTAAATTTAACATAAGTAAATTTACCTTGAGAAACTTTTCTAATTGAATCAAAATCTTTCATTAAAGCAATATGATCTACATTTTTATATTTGTCTAAAATATAAAGTAAAGTAGATGAAATTGTATTATTAAAGAAAGGTTTTAATTCAGGAAAAGACTTATCAAGTTCATTAGTTAAAAGAACAGTAAACTTACTTCTTTCTTTAATTAATTGTTCTCTAGTTCTACAAAGTGACTTTAACGAATAAATATGATATAATACTTTCGAATTTGGATTAAAAGGAACAGACATGAGATAAGAAGCGATAGTTAAACTATCAGCTTTATCAGTCTTAGTTCTACGCAAGCTTCGAGCTTTTAAGAATTGATGTATAACAAGAGGATTCAATTTCATAAAAGAATAATCTTGATTGTTTAAAAACAATTCCAAATTCAAAGAATAGTGTCCAGTTGCTTCAAAAGCAATTCGGACTTGAGTTTTATCATAGGATTTCAATTGGTCTAAGAAAGATTGGAATCCTTTTTGATTGTTTTCAAAAGAAGAATTTTCTACAATTACTTCACCTGTATTAGAAATAATACAGAAATCGTGTTTGTATTTTGATATATCAATACCAATATAATATATCAAATATAACCACCTCCAAAATAGTTTGTTTGCACTGTATGTTTGGCACAGAGTTTCTAATTATGTAATCACGTAATTTAATAAAACATCAAAGTGTTAACTAACTAATTAACAATAAAATTAAAAATCTGTGGTTTGAGTCACCTAGACCAGTCTAAAAAAGCTGTATTAATATAGGAACAAATCCACAGTGCGATTCTTATTATAACAAATAATAAGAAAATATAAATGAAAGGGATCAATCAAAAGAGATATTTTTCCCTTAAGATTGATTATACGTGATA
>JAFRFB010000029.1 GCA_017434555.1 Methanobrevibacter sp.
CAAAATATGGGGCTCCTGAAAAACAAACCCTAACTTCTATTTAAACCTTTTTAAAGAATCTCACTAATTTTATGAAAAAAACCAAGAAAAATAAAAAATTTAAAAAAATTCTGTCAAAGAGCTAACATTTTGACAGTCACCACTTATTTGAAGTGAAAAAATAATAATTCCTTTGAAAAAAAGGGATATGAAACTATTTATTGAATTATTTACAAAAATTATAATATAAAATTTTTGGAGAAAAACTAATGGCAAAAACTAGAATAGAATGGATTGATCTTGTAAGGGCAATAGCTATTTTAACAGTATTGTATATTCATGCAACAGATGGAATATACATCATTTCATCCGATGCCATTGTTAATTACACATTAGCATCAAGAATATTCAATTTCGCTTCTCTTTTTATTGGCCGTATAGGAGTTCCGTTCTTTTTAATGATAACTGGTTATCTGCTATTGGACAGGACTTATGATGATTTGAAAACTCAAAAGTTCTGGAGTAGAAACTGTAAAGGTTTAATTATCGTTACAGTACTCTGGGCAGTTATTTATGCTGTATCACTTCAATTCGTATTCTTAAACAGCAGTTCAATAAATCCTGTAGAGGCCGGAAACCTCTTTTTCAGCCACATGTGGTATATGCCGATGATTATTGGAATGTATCTTTCAATGCCGTTTGTTGCAAGTGCCCTGAAACACTTCGATAAAAAAACAATATTCCAGGCATTGGTTGTATTTTCCCTTTTAGCGTTCCTAATGCCGTTTGTATCAACATTACTGGATATTCAGGGAATTCAAAATGTATCAATACAATATTGTCTTGGTTTCAGTGGTGGCGTTTACGGAATATACATACTTTTAGGATATCTGGTTAAGAAAGGAATGTTCAAGGACATATCAAGTGCAAAATTATGGATTTTAGCTATAGTTTCCTTTTTGATTTGCGTTGTCTTCCAGTACTACACATTCACAAAATCATATAATTTCTTCCTGTGGTATGAATTCCCATTCATTTTACTTGGATCATTTGCACTCTTTGAGTTATGTTCAAGAAAAGAAAGCGTAAGATTTTACAGTGGCGTTAAAGTACTGTCAAAATATTCATTTGCAGTATTTTTAATACACAACCTCTTCAGATTACCTTTGCTTCCATTAGTGGTCATGCTACCTGTTGCAGAACCTGTAAAAGCTATAATTTTATGGATTCTATTAATAGTATTCAGCTTTGCTACAGCAGCAATAATCTATAGAATCCCTAAATTCGGAAAATATATACTCTATATGAGATAATTTTACATTATCTCCTTTTTTATTTCTTTAAAACTAGTAAATGTTTCAGGCATTGGAAACAACGGATAAATATGAAACATCCCTTTTCCAACAATTAACCTCACATCAGGAGCATTTTTAACATACTCTTCAATATCCTTATAGAAAATTTCATTGTCTCCGGCAAAGATTAATGTTTTGGCAAGGCCTTCCTTATCTCCATAAAGTGGACTTACCCTATAGTCCCTGGTATCCAAATCTCCCGCCCATGATTTACCGATTTCTCGAAGGCCAACTTCACCTAAAATCGGATCGTTACTGCTGTCATAATCATTACTCATTGAAATATCGACCCATGGGGAAAATACGACAATGTTATCCGGCTGATTTAAATCAATCGTTTTTAGATATTGGCAAAAGGAAAGTGCAAATCCTCCTCCGGCTGAGTCTCCCATCATTATGAGATTGTCATCTGAATACTCCTCATATAAATCTGTGATTAATTCAAAAGTTTCATTGCAGGAATGTTTTGGGGCTAAAGGATATGCAGGTGCCAAAACGTAAGCATTGAGTTTACGTGAGAGAAGCCAGCAGTATAAAAAGTGCTGATAGTTGATTTCATTTACATATGCGCCGCCATGCATGAATATTATTGTTCTATCAGATGATTTTCTATTTCCAAAGTGAAAGACTTCCATCCCATTAAAGTTAAAGCTTTTGAAAATACTTTTAGGTGTCTGGTCTTCTTTACCGGCTAAAAATTGATTGATTTTTTCATGTGAATCCATATACTCCGGCTTTGTTGACATCAATATTTTTTCATATATTTTAGCTATAAATGACATTTTAATTCCCTTAAGATTTTGAATTGATTTTGGTAAGTATTATACTGAATATCAAAACGACAACAGTTATTATTTCATAAACCATACACGTAAATGAATCTGCTTTAAAAACTGAGTTATAAACACCCATGGCCCATATTGCAATTAAAAAAATTGGCAATACATATTTAACGATTAATTTCCAAAGTTTACCTACCTTAAATTTATTATTTTCATTCAATACCGGAATAAGAGAATCAATATCATAAAACCATGCAAAAACAATACATTGAATGGCTATTAAAATAATTATTCCAAAGGCATTTATGAATGAATCTACAATTTCTACAAGATAACTTCCGCATCCCGTTGTAAATACTAAAGATAACATACAACCGATAATAGACAATACACTAACAGTTTTTTTACGAGACCAGTTGAATTTGTGCAATGTTGAATTGACCATTGGTTCAAATATGCCTATAGCAGATGTTATTCCTGCAAACAATATGGCTATAAATAGAAGAGGGGCTAATATGTGGCCTATTGGTCCCATTATATTAAAAATCATTGGAAATACAATGAAAACAAGCCCCGTTCCTTCGCTTACCAATTGAATTATCGGAGTTCCTGAAGTAAAGGACATATATCCCAAAACTGAAAATACTCCAAAAGCCGTGAAAACTTCAAATAAACAGTTGGATGCTACAACTATTAACACATTGTCTGATAATTTGGACTTCTCCGGCAAATAACTTGCGTAGCTTATTGAAATGGCCTGACCCAGACTTAAGGAGAATACAATTTGTGAAAATGCAGCAAGCCATATATTGACATTCGTTAAGCTGAACCAATCGGGATTCAGCAAGGCAGCGATACCAATACCTGCACCTGGAAGAGAAAGTGAATATATAATGATAAAAGCCATTATAACAAACAAAAGAGGAATTAAAATCTTTGAAAACATACCGATACCGCTATTTAAATCCTTATGGGATATATACCATATGGAAAACCACACCAGCAAAACACCAACAAGTGTCGGAAGCAAAATTGATGTGAAATTAGACAGATTGGAGCTTCCGCCAACAGATTTTACAAAGTAAAGTGCCGGGTCACTTCCCCAGGCAAAATTGAAACTTGATAAGAGATAAATGAAGTCCCAGCTTATAATTACAACATAATAAATAACAACAAAGAACACCAGAAGCACCAGAATCCATGATAAAATTTCTAACTTCGGATTAATCCTTTTGAAGATATTTGTAAAGGAATCCTTGAATGAAAATCCTATACCGTATTCCAAAATTAAAAATGGAATTCCCATAATGGCAATTGCAACAAGATAAGGAATAAAAAATGCTCCCCCACCATTGGAATATAAGACATAACTAAAACGCCATATATTTCCAAGTCCGACCGCAGCTCCTATCATTGCCAGAAGAAATGAAAGCTGCGAATTCCATTGATTTTTTTCCGCCATAAGATTTTCACCAAAAATAATTCATGATATATTTTATTCAAAAAAGTATATAAATTTTTTAAAAATGAGATACATTGCATGAATAAAAGAATTATTTTTCTATCAAGGATGTTAGCAAATTGATTTTGGAGACAATATTTCAATAAAAATTAGTGATAAGTATTAAAAATAATTAGTCTAAATTCAATTAAAATAATAGAAAAAAAGTTTTTAAAAATTAAAAAAGTAGGAGTTTAAAAACCCCTACCTGTTTAGTCTTTTCTTCGAATTAAACAAATACCAGCAGACAATAAAACCATCAATAACATCATTATTGGGTTACCTGTTTCTTTTAATGCTGCTTCAGCAGGAACAGGAACATCGGTTTCATTTTCTGCGTGTTCAACAACTTCAACAGTTACATTAGCAACAGTTGAGTTAATATCAATGATTTCTTGGTCACAAATAACAATTACATAATTGGTAATATTGCCGACTTTAGTTACTTGAACAACGATATTTAAAACTGCGGATTCACCTGCATTGAGGTTTCCTACATACCAAATACCATAATTAAAGTCGTATTTACCTTGACTGTCATCAGATACATATCTTAATCCATCGGTCAAGTTCTCCAATACAAGAACTCCGGTTGCATCAGATGTACCTCTGTTGACAACAGTTATTGTGTAGGTAATTAAATCACCGACATATGCTTTTGTAGCGCTGACAGATTTGCTTATTGAAAGATCAACATCCTTATCTGCAGCGTTAATTGTTATTTTAGTTTTACCACCATCAGGATCTGTGTTGTCTTGGTCTGCTGTAACATTAACAACGTTTGTAATCTCACCAGCTCTGTTAACCTTAACTTTAATGGTTAAAGTTTTACTTTCATTAGTTTTAAGAGAATCGATTGTCCAAACACCTGTGTTAGGATCGTATCTGCCTCCACCGTTGTCAGATACGTAAGTTACACCATCAGGCAATTTGTCATTTACCACGATTCCGGTTCCGTTTGACGGACCGTTATTGACAACAGTTATTGTATATTCAATTTCATCTCCAACAAATGGAGTTGTATCATTTGAAGTTACATTAACTTTTAAGTCAACTAATGAATGAACCGTTAAAGTCACGTTATCATAGTTGTTTTCAAGATTTGAGTCATCTTCAGCAGAAGACACATTTCCATCGACTGTTATGACTCCATCACGGATTACACGAGCTTTAATTGTTGCTGAAACCTCTTCACCTGCATTCAATGAATCGATTGTAAAGCTTCCATCCTCATTAACTCTTAAAATATCTGACAGGCAGTATCCTAAAAGATCGCCTGAAGGGAATATGATATCTTCGGAGTCTATTGAGATTATTTCCAATCCGTTCAAGAAGTCTTTGTTTAATTTACCAACAATACTGGTTGCATTTGACGGACCATTATTCCTGACTTTTAATGTAAGGACAATTTCTCCATTGATGTCTGGAGTTGAATTATCAACACTTAACTCGATAGCAACGTCAACGAGGTCTTTGACGTGTATTGGAACACCACCAGTAGTATTTGTTTTGTTTTCATCACAAGTAACAATAACAGTGTTTGTCAAATCACCGCTGCCAAGAGCGATACAGACAACTTCAATAGTGATATTTTCATCTGCAGCTAATTTTGAAACAGTCCAGGTAACTTCATTACCAGCCACAACACATTCAACATTACTAGAGACAAATTTCAAACCGGTAGGTAATTCATCAACGATAATAACGTTGTTTGCATCGCTAGGACCATTATTTGAAACAACAATATTGTAACAGACTTTGCCTCCAACATATATATTGGAAACATTAGCAGTTTTAACAACAGTTAAATCAACGACAGGATTAATATCAATTTTTGAAGTGTTAGTTTTTGATGTTGAATTTTCATCGCATGTGACATTAGCAAAGTTAACAATAGGACCTGCAGTTACTGCGGTTACGTCAACATAAACACTTACTTGTGATTTTCCAGCTATATTTTCAATTGTCCATAATACATTTTGACCATCATTTACATAAGTACCGTTAGCAAAAACAAATTTAACGCCATCCGGCAATACATCTCCTATTTTGACATTCGTAGCATTACTTAAACCATTGTTTGTTATTGTAATAGTGAATCTGATGTTTTCTCCAACATATACTGCAGTCACATTTGAAACTTTAGCAATGTCTAATTGAACATCAGGATTAACGGTCAGATTATCACTAGTGCCATTAACCGGAGTTTTATTCTCATCAGCATAAGCACTAACAGTATTGGTAAATGTACCATTAGTTAGAACACCGACAACAACATAAACATCCTCAGTTTTACCTGCTCCAATATTACCAATAATCCAAGTTACAGTGCGTGTTGCTGCGTCATAATCTCCACCGTTAATATATTCAAATGCAGCATCCAATTTATCGGATACAACAACATTAGTAGCATCAGATAAACCGTTATTAGTAACTCTGATAGTAAATGTAATGTTATCACCGACGATGACAGAAGTCACATCAGCAACTTTAGTTACATCTAATTTAACATTAGGATCAACAGTTACATTATCACTAGTACCGTTGACATCAGTAATATTTTCATCACAGTGTGCGAGGACCGTGTTAGTAAAGTTACCTGCAGTTAAAGCGCTAACAGTAACATAAACCTCTTTGGATGTTTTTGAAGCAATGCTCTCAATAGTCCAGGTTACAGTACGTGTAGCCTCATCATAACTTCCACCTGAAACATATCCGAATGCTTCAGCTAAAACATCACTAACAACAACATTAGTTGCATCAGATAAACCATTGTTGGTAACTTTAATGGTAAATGTAATGTTATCTCCTACGATAACTGAAGTAACATCAGCAACTTTAGTCATGTCCAATTCAACATTAGGATTAACAGTTACATTGTCACTTGTCTTATTAACAGGAGTCTTATTCTCTTTACTGTTAGTAAATACTGTATTTGCTAAGTTACCTGCACCAGTTACATTCACACGAATAGTAACAAAAGTGATTTGGTCTGAAGCAATCTTATCAATAGTCCATGAAGCATTACGTGTAGCCTTGTCATAATTATCTGCACCGGAGACATATTCAACACCAGCAGGCAAAATATCCCAAACTTTAACGTCAGTAGCATCAGATTTACCATTGTTAACAATAACAATAGTGTATTCTATTGAATCACCGACAACAGCCTCAGTAACATTTGCATACTTATCAATTGTCAATTCAACATCATAGGTAACAGTTACATTGTCACTTGTCTTATTGACAACAGTTTTATTATCTTCACTGTTAGCAAATACTGTATTTGATACATTACCTTCATCAGTTACGTTTACAACAAGATAAACTGACTTAGATTCACCTGCAGCAATACTGCTAATACCCCAGGTAACATTACGTGTAGATATGTCATATCCATCAGCACCAGAGACATATTCCATGCCTTCAGGCAAGATATCCCAAACGTAAACCCAAACAGCATCAGATAAACCGTTGTTCTTAACTGTAATTGTATACTCTATTGAATCACCGACAATAATCTCAGTAACGTTAGCAACTTTAGTAATATCCAATTCAACATTAGGAATAACAGTTACATTGTCACTTGTAGCGTTAACAGGAGTTTTATTCTCTTGAGAGTAAGTGCTGACAACATTAGCGAAAGTACCGTTAGTTAAAACTTTAACAACAACATAAACCTCAGCAGACTCACCGGCCTCAATACTGGAGATAGTCCAGGTTACATTACGTGTAATCACATCATAATCTCCACCGTCCATATGTTCAAATGCTTCATCTAAAACATCATAAACCACAACGTTAGTTGCATTGGATAAACCATTATTGGTAACCTTAATGGTAAATGTAATGTTATCCCCAACAACAGCAGAAGTAACATCAGCAACTTTAGTAATGTTTAATTCAACATTAGGAATGACCGGTATGTCATCACTGGTAGCGTTGGAAGGAGTTTTATTCTCTTGAGCATAAGCAGTGACGGCATTAGCAAAAGTACCGTTAGTTAAAACTTTAACAACAACATAAACCTCAGCAGACTTACCAGCATCAATACCAGGGATAGTCCAGGTTACAGTACGTGTAGTCTCATTATAAACTCCACCGGAAACATGATCGAAAGCAGCGTCTAAAACATCACTAACAACAACGTTGGTTGCATTGGATAAACCATTGTTAGTAACATTAATGGTAAACATGATGTTATCCCCAACAACAGCGGAAGTAACGTTAGCAACTTTAGTAATGTTTAATTCAACATTAGGATCAACTGTCACATTGTCACTGGTAGCGTTAACAGGAGTCTTATTCTCTTTACTGTTAGCAAATACTATATTTGATAAGTTACCTGCACCGGTTACATTCACACGAAGAGTAACAAAAGTAATTTTGTCTGGAGCAATATTATCAAAAGTCCATGAAGCATTACGTGTAGCATTGTCATAATAATCTGCACCGGAGACATATTCAACACCGGCAGGTAAAATATCCCAAACTTTAACATCAGTAGCATTGGATAGACCATTGTTAACAACAATGATTGTATATTGTATTCTATCACCTACAACAGCTTCTGTAACATTAGCCTCTTTACTGACAGTTATGTCAACAAACGGATTAACAGTAATATTGTCTGAAGAAGCGTTTACATCTGTTTTATTCTCATGACAGTTAGCAGTTACATTGTTTACAAAAGTACCGTTGGATAAAGCCTTAACGGTAACATTAACCTGAGTTGAACTACGTGAAGCAAGTTTATCAATAGTCCATGTAACTGTACGTGTTTGATTATTGTAAGTACCTCCACTTAAATGGCCGAAAGCTGCATCTAAAACATCTGTTATAACGACATCAGTAGCGTCAGATGTACCGATGTTGTTTACAGTGATTGTAAACATGATTTCGTCACCGACTTTAACTTCACTTACATTTGCAGACTTATTAATTTCTAAAACTGCAAATTCACCAACAACAATAACTTCAGTTCCGTTTGATTTGGTTTTATTCTCATCGGAATAAACAACAGCAGTATTGTTAAATGTACCTTCGTGTTGAGCTTTTACAATAACATAAACTTCAGCGGATTTACCGGCAGTAATGTTATTAATAGTCCATTCTACAGTATGTGTTTGTTGGTTATAAATACCATAATCAGTATTGTTAAATTCAAATGCATCGTTGAGTTTATCGGATACTTTAACATTGGTTGCATTGGAAAGACCTGTGTTTGTAACAGTAATTGTGAATTTGATATATTCACCTACTTTAACTATTGTAACATTTGCCTCTTTAACAACATCCAAATCAACGTAAGGAATTACAGTTATGTTTGTAGTTCCATTTGTTTCTGTTTTGTTTTCTTTTGAAGTGACTACAGCAGTATTGTTGAATTTACCGTGGTTTTTAACTTTTACAATAACTTCAACACTGACTGGGGTGTTAACGGCCAAATCACCAATATTCCAAGTGACGACACCATTGCTGAAGACACCGCCTTCAGTAGCATTGATGAACTCGAATACTGAATCAAGAGTATCATTAATTACAACATCCGTAGCGTTCATGGTTCCTATGTTAGTCACGTTAATGATGAATTTAACTTCATCACCGACTTTAACTTCACTGACATTAGCGGATTTAGTTGCATTTAAAATTACAGTTCCTGAAGTTACATCATCTGACTTATTTGTAACTGTTGTCTTATTCTCATCACTGTTAACGGCAACAGTATTTGAAATTTTACCTGCATCCTTAACCCAAACAACCAAATTCAAAGTAGTTTCAGCATTAGGAGCAAGAGAATCAATTCTCCAACCATTTGAAACAACAGTATTATAATTAGGGCTGGATTCAGCAGTAATAACCTCAACAAGAGTAGTATCAACAGCATCAGTTACGTTAATCGCAGTAGCATCGGATAAACCGATGTTTTTAACTGTAATAATATAATTAAGCTTATCACCAACAAGAACAACATCCGCAGCAGTTACATTAACAGTCTTATTAATGGTAAATTTAACTAACGGATCAGCATCCACATCAACAGAACTATTAGTCACATTAGTATCATTCTCTTTAGAAGTAACATTAACACTGTTAGAAATAGTACCGTTAGCTATTACTTTAACGACTAGATATAAAGTAGTGTTCTTACCGGATTCAATGGAAGAAACAATCCAACCATTAATAGTGGAGTCATAACCCTGAGTCGTTTCAGTGTCGACGATTTCAACAAGTTTAGTATCAATGACATCAATCACTTTAACATCACTAGCATCTGAAAGACCGCTGTTTGTCACAACAATTTCGTATTTGATTTTATCTCCTACAAGAACTGTTCCAGTAACATTAGCCTTTTTAACAACAGATAATTCAACATTTGGAATAGCAGTTACATTTTCACTGGTCTTATTAACAACA
>JAFRFB010000030.1 GCA_017434555.1 Methanobrevibacter sp.
GTTTTAAGAGGGTCTTTGTTTAATTAAATAGATTTAAATTTTATAGGGATTTATTCCTTGAAAGGAAGTCAATGTGTAATTTCAACTGATAGAAATACCAGTTTTACACATCGACATTAAAGTTAAATAGTGGACAGTCCCCTAATATTTTTTATTTTATCTTATACACATTTATATCTCATTTACATATTATTTAAATTATATTATGTTATAAAATTAGTAAATTATTGAATAGATATTTAAAATTCAATAATTTCTGCCAACACCATTATAAATTATTTGAAAATTTTGAATTTAAATTAATATATAATTAAATTCATAACTGTTTATTATGGAATTGAAAAAAATCAACAGATACGTATTGTATTTACTTTCATTATTCATTATCTCTTTAGGTGCTTCTCTTTCAATTAAGGCCAATTTGGGAACTTCACCATTAATTTGTCTTCCATATGTCTGCAGTTTAATTTCCAATCTAAGCGTTGGAGTAGTTATTTTCATATTCACTGTTTTTTACATAGTAATACAGATTCTGCTTCTGGGTAAAGGTTTTGAAAAAAGGCAATACCTGCAATTTATAATTGGTTCCATTTTCTCTTTTTTCATTGATTTTACATTGATGCTTGTAAATTTCGTTAATCCTTCAGGTTATCTCAATCAATTTCTTTTGCTTTTGTTCAGCTGTCTGGTGGTTGCTATTGGGGTACTTTTGGAAATTCAAACTGAAGTCGTTTATCTTCCGGCAGATGGTGTTATTGTAGCTATTTCTCAAGTGTTGAAAAAGGAATTTCCTAAGGTAAAGCCTTTCGTTGACACGTCAATGGTTATTATGGCAGTTATTTTATCAGTTGTATTTTTAGGCTATCTTGGTGGAGTTCGTGAAGGTACAATCATTTCAGCATTGATAATAGGCCCAATCGTTAAAATACTTCAAAAATACTTTGATTCACCAATTTCTAGGCTCTTTGAAAAATAATTTTACTCGTCAAATGCTCTCACTAATAGTTTATATAGGATAGAACAATAATATTATATTACTTATATTTTTGGGAGATTATTATGACAGATGAGTCTAAAAAACAGATTGTCATCAAAGGGGCAAGGGAGCATAATTTGCAAAATATTGATGTTAGTGTCCCTCGTGATGAATTTATAGTTATTACAGGACTTAGTGGTTCGGGTAAGTCTTCACTGGCTTTCGACACGATTTATGCTGAAGGGCAGCGCAGATATATCGAGTCATTGTCCGCTTATGCAAGACAATTTTTAGGTCAAATGAAAAAGCCGGAAACGGATTATATTGAAGGTTTGTCTCCAGCTATTTCTATTGATCAAAAAACAACCAGGGAAAACCCCAGATCAACGGTAGGTACCATTACGGAAATTTATGATTATTTGAGATTATTGTTTGCAAGAATAGGAATTCCCCACTGTCCTAATTGTGGTCGTGAAATATCCAACCAGACAATAGGACAAATTGGTGATAGTATAATAGATGAAGGAGAAGGTCTTAAAATCCAAATACTGTCTCCAATTGTAAATGATAGAAAAGGTCAGCACAAGGATGTCTTGGATGACTTAAGAAACAAGGGTTTTGTTCGTGTAAGGGTTGACGGCGAAATTCGTGAATTGGAAGAGGACATTGAACTTGCAAAAACCTATAGGCATAGCATTGATGTTGTAGTGGACCGTTTAAAAATCAGAAGGGGTGTTGATTTTAAAAGAAGATTGGTTGACTCTTTAGAAACTGCAACAAATTTTTCAGAAGGTTTAATCACAGTATTATTTGATAATGGTGAAGAAAAATATGAAAAGAAATATTCAGAGCATTTTGCCTGTGTTGACTGTGGAATAAACTTCCAGGAATTGACTCCACGTATGTTTTCCTTTAATGCTCCACAGGGCGCATGTCCTGAATGTAACGGTATTGGTTCCAAAATGGAAGTTGATCCGGATTTGATAGTGCCAAATCCTAATTTGACATTGAATGAGGGTGCTATTGCGCCATGGTCAAAATCATCCAAAAAGGAAAATTACTATTATCAGATGCTTGAAGCGGTTTCAAATCACTTTAACTTCAGTATGGATGTTCCATTCAATGAACTTCCTCAAGAATATCAGAATACGGTATTATATGGATGCAATGATAAAATACCATTCACTTTTAAAAGAAGAAACAAGTCATATATGGTAAACCGTAAATTTGAAGGTGTCATTCCAAGAATGGAGAGATTATATCTTGAAACCAAATCAAATTACTCAAGACATTACATTTCAAAATTCATGAGTGACAGAAAATGTCATGTCTGTAATGGTAAAAGGTTACGTCCGGAAATACTTGCAGTTACTGTTGGAGGCAAATCCATTGCTGATGTTGTAGAACTTCCAATAAAAGATTCCTATCAGTTTTTCCTTGATTTGGAATTAACTGAAAGAGAACTATTCATTGCTAAAGAGGTTTTAAAAGAAATCAGGGAAAGGTTGAAATTCCTGGTTGATGTAGGGCTTGATTATTTATCTATGGAGCGTTCTTCAGGTACATTGTCCGGTGGAGAAGCCCAAAGAATAAGACTGGCTACCCAAATCGGATCAGGTCTTGTTGGTGTTTTATATATTCTGGATGAGCCTAGTATCGGTCTTCACCAAAGGGACAATGTCAAGTTAATCGGAACATTGAAAAGGCTTAGAAACCTTGGAAATACCGTTGTAGTCGTTGAACACGATGAAGAGACAATATTATCCGCAGACCATGTTGTGGATATAGGTCCCGGTGCCGGTGAGCATGGAGGTAAGATTATAGCTCAGGGAACTCCCCAGGAAATCATGATGTGTGAGGATTCAATCACCGGAAAATACTTATCAAGAAAAGAAGTGATTGATGTACCTAAAACACGCCGTGAAGGAAACGGGGAATTCATTACAATCAAAGGTGCTAAACAGAATAACTTAAAAGATATTGATGTTGAAATTCCTTTAGGTAAATTCACTTGTGTTACTGGTGTAAGTGGATCCGGTAAAAGCAGTCTGATAAATGAAATTCTCTATAAGGGAACAAAAGGGGAATTGTCCAATAAATTCACCTTCGCAGGAAAATACGATGAAATTGAAGGATTAAAAAATATCGATAAGGTAATAGCTATTGACCAAAAGCCGATTGGACGTACACCAAGGTCAAATCCTGCAACATACACTGGAGTATTCACTGATATCAGAGATTTGTTTGCCAACACTCCGGAATCCAAGGCACGTGGATATAAGCCCGGCAGATTCTCTTTCAACGTTAAGGGTGGAAGATGTGAAGCTTGTTCCGGTGACGGTATAGTTCAAATTGAAATGCACTTTTTGGCTGATGTTTATGTTCCGTGTGAAGTCTGTGGCGGTAAAAGATACAATGAAGAGACATTAGATGTCCGTTATAAAGGTAAAAATATCTATGAAGTCCTTGAAATGACTGTTGAAGAAGCTTTAGAATTCTTTGAACACATTCCTAAAATACATAAGAAACTTAAAACATTATATGATGTCGGATTAGGTTATATGAAAATAGGTCAGCCTGCAACAACATTGTCCGGTGGTGAAGCTCAAAGAATCAAGCTGGCGAAGGAATTGTCAAGAACAAGTACGGGTAAAACATTATACATTTTGGATGAACCTACTACAGGCCTTCATTTTGCTGATATTAAGCGGTTGCTTGACGTATTGGCAAGACTTACCGATGCAGGTAATTCCATCGTTGTCATCGAGCACAATCTGGATGTTATTAAAACTGCAGATCACATCATTGACCTAGGTCCTGATGGAGGAGATGGTGGAGGACGTGTTATTGCAACAGGAACTCCAGAAGAAGTATCTGAAAGTGGAACCTATACCGGTGACTTTTTAGATAAAATTCTCAATGAAAACATAACTCCATATGCAAAAGAATTAATGGATGCTAAATAATATTTTTAGCATTTATATTTATTTTTTAATAATTTCTTTTTAAAAATAGTCTTTTTTTAATCAATGTTTATTGTGAAGATGAACTTCACAATATCGGAAAAAACATTGATTTTCACCAGTTTATTTTGAATTTTTTTTAAAAAAATTCTAGAGATAATTTATCTCTAATTTTGAATTGTTTTTTTAATTATTTAAATATTATTATAATTTGTTTATCCAATTGTTTAGTTCGCTTTCAAAGATTACATACTCCTAAACAAATTTTTTCCGATAATCAGTTAAATATTATCCTTAAACATAACTTATCAATTGTCTTCAATTAAATGGGGACTATTGATGGATTATCATAGCATCATTATTTGATTTGAAGTCAATATTGTTCTTAGAAGGTTATTTTGATGGAATTTGTAATTTTTGTTAATCCAAAGCATTATAAATGAAGATTATATAAAACTAATAGTTGAGGAGATAATGTGAATTTTGATTTTTATGAAGCATTTTTAATTTTTATTCGTGGTATATTAATGGGTTCGGCAGATATCGTTCCTGGTGTCAGCGGAGGAACTATAGCATTAATTACAGGAATTTATGAACGTTTAGTAGGTTCAATCAGTAAAATTAACTTTAAATTTATCAAACCATTGTTTAAATTGGATTTAAAAGGATTTTGGAGAGAACTTTTAGATGAAATAGACTTTGCATTTTTCATTCCTTTGGTTTTAGGTATTGGAATTGCAATGCTTACTATTGCTAAGGTTGTAACTTATTGTATGGATGTTTACACTGCACTCACTTATGCATTTTTCTTAGGTCTTATTATAGCTTCAGCTTATATTTTACTTAAAAAAATACCTAAATTAGAAATAAAACATATTGCTTTTGTTATTTTAGGTTTAATTTTAGCTTATATCTTTGTTAGTTTAAATCCTATAGCTGCAAATCATTCCTTGCCGGTAATATTTATTTCCGGTTTAATTGCAATCTGTGCTATGATTTTACCCGGAATTTCCGGATCTTTTCTATTGCTGTTGCTTGGCCAGTATGAATACATGTTAACAGCACTTCATGAGTTGCATTTTACAGAATTAATCGTTTTTATCGTTGGTGCGGTAATCGGTATTTTAGGATTTTCCAAACTCCTGAATTTTTTACTTAAAAGATATGAAGAAGTGACAATGGCATTTCTTATTGGTGTAATGTTAGGTACTTTAAAAATCCCTGCATTAAACGTTTTAGGCAATGTTTCTTTTGATATTGCAGGTTTGCTTCCATGCCTAATCGTTGCTGTCATTGCATTTGTTTTAATTATTGTTTTGGAAACAAGATTTACAAAAGAATAATTCTCCAACTATTAGTTGGAGTATCTCACTTTTTTTTTAAAAATCTGTTTTAATAGTGATTTTATACTCAAATTTATTAACAATTAAAACTATATTTTAATATAATGCTAGTTTTAAAAAAAATAAAAAAACAGTGGAGATTATATCCTATCGGTTCACCAAAAGGGGCATTGAATCATAAAAGAGAGCCCGAATATGTGGGTAATATTAAATTTACACAAAATGGTGATTCTTTAGCTATTTCTAGATTTATAGCAGATTATAATTTTAAAGAAAATTCGACTTTAAATGAAAAGCTAATCCCTCCGGGTGAAGTAAATAAGCTTCTTCGTTCTCAAGCTGTTTTTTTAGCAACTCCTGATGAAAAGGTGGAAAATTTCTTAAAATCCCTTAATGTTAAAGTCAGACACACTCGAGTATGCGATTACTGTGCCTATGATGGAAAAATCACTATCGTAAACTCCGATTTTTCATATAATTTTCAAAATCAGTTGTTATGTAAAAATTGTGCATTTGACACAATTAAAAATGAAATTAAACTTCAGGGTTTTGATAAAAATATTTTCAGGAACTTAAAATCAATACTTGAAAAAACTGATGATTTGGAAAAAACATTATCGGTTCTTGATCCTCATTTCAACCCTTTAAAAAATAAAAATCTAACATTATTTGACAGAACTTCTACCAAATCAAGGCTTAAGATTCCAACTGTTGAAATGAAGCGATTAAAAATTAACCCTGATTTTAGAGACATTCTAATTAAGAACGGCAACGATAAATTATTGCCTGTCCAGTATCTGGCCATTCATGAAGGATTGCTTAAAGGAGAAGATTTGCTTGTTGTAAGTGCAACGGGAAGTGGAAAAACTCTTGTCGGTGAACTTGCAGGTATCACACAGGCTTTAAAAGGTAAAAAGTTTATTTTCCTTACTCCTTTGGTAGCTCTGGCCAATCAGAAATATCGCGATTTCAAAAAGAAATATAAGAAATTAGGTTTAAATGTAGCCATTAAGGTTGGCCGCAATCGTGTAAAGGCAAAAGGCGAGTTGAAACTTCCTGACAGTGATGTATCTGGAGCTGACATTGTTGTTGCAACTTATGAAGGAATCGATTTTCTTTTAAGAAATGGAAATTCTCATACTTTAAGCAATTTGGGGGTTGTTTTAATAGATGAAATCCACATGATTGATGATGAGGACAGAGGAACCAGATTAAACGGACTGATTAAGAGAATAAAGAATTTATATCCTCAAACTCAGATTATAGGGTTATCAGCTACCGTAAAAAATCCGGAATTTTTAGCTCAGGAATTCAATATGAAGCTTGTGGAGTATCCTGACCGTCCTGTACCTTTGGAGAGACATTTGGTTTATATGAGAAGCGAGTCATCAAAACGTCACCTGATGGCTAAATTAGCCAAAAAGGAATTCAATACCAAATCTAAAAAGGGTTATCGAGGTCAAACCATTATATTTACAAATTCAAGGCGTAAAACCCATAAAATTGCTAATTTCCTCCAGGAAAAGCATATCAATGCTGCTGCATATCATGCGGGACTGTCATATTACAAAAAGGAAAAAATAGAAAAGGACTTTGATAGAGCCAGATTGTCGGTTGTGGTAACGACTGCGGCATTGGCTGCAGGTGTTGATTTTCCGGCTTCACAGGTAATATTTGACTCTTTGGTTATGGGAAATAAATGGATTAATCCAAATGAGTTTTCACAGATGCTCGGTCGTGCAGGAAGACCAAGCTATCACGATAGAGGTATTGTTTATCTGCTTCCGGAAATTGGAAACGACTTTGCAGGAGAAAGTGAAGAATCAAAAGCACTGGAATTACTTGAAAGCAATAGTGAAGATGTATTTATTGAATATGATGAAGAAAGTTCATATGAACAGATTTTAGCAGATATTTCATCAACATCCATCAAAAATATGGATGAATTAAATAAATTTTATAAGGATATTGATGTACCAATCAGTTTGGAAATTGCGGTTCGTGAAATGTGTGAGTTAGGTTTAATAAGTGATGACTTTAAAATAACTAAATATGGAAGGGCTACATCAGTTTCATTTTTAAGTATTGATGATGCTGAATTCATTAGAACTGCCTTGGATGATTGGGATTATTTAATTAATTATGTTAAATTGTCCCCAATGTATAAAAATAAACAGGAATTTGATAAATTACAAGTAAAGATTATTGCAATGGCTTTGGATTTGGAATTATTTGAAAATGCATATTTGTCTTCAGTTATTCACAATCAAATAGCCAATGCTTTAAAAATCAAGTTTTCGACAAGGTTATTTGCAGAGTCGACTTTGGATATTATTTCATCCGGTGAAGCTTTAGAAAAATTGGATTCTAAATTCCAGGATGCTTTAATACGCCTTCAAAGTGACTTTTTAAAATGTAATTGTCAGGACAGGCCATTTTGCAGATGTATGCAACTTGGAATTTCAGAAGTGATAATTCATGAACGTCTGAAAGGTAAAGATCCGGTTGACATTTCAAAAAAGCTCTTTAGAAAATATCAGATTCAAGTCTATCCGGGAGATATATTCTCATGGCTGGATAATTTTGTTAAAAACTTGGATGCTATTGAAAGAATAGCTAAAGCTTTTAATCGCAGGAGTATTGGACGTAAAACTTCTTATTTAATTAAAAAAATAGAAAACGGGTAGAAAAATGTTTGTAGAAGATAAAATTTTAATCGGTGGTGATGTTTATTTACTACCGAAAATGGCAAATAGGCATGGTTTGATTGCAGGTGCAACAGGAACCGGTAAGACTATAACTCTTAAAACACTGGCTGAATCTTTCAGTGATATGGGAGTTCCAGTATTTTTAGCTGACATGAAAGGAGATATTTCAGGACTTGCAAAGACAGGTGAAATGAATGATAATGTCGCTAAAAGAATTGAAGGATTGGATTCATTCAAGTTAAAATCATATCCTGTTGAATTTTGGGATTTATTTGGTCAGAAAGGTTTGCCTGTACGTGTAACCTTATCTGAAATGGGTCCTACATTATTATCTAAAATTTTAAACCTTACAGAAGCTCAAAGCGGAGTTTTAAATATTGTATTTAAGGTTGCTGATGAAGAATCTTTACTTATTATTGATATTAAAGATTTAAAATCAATGATTAACTATGTGGTTGAAAATAAGGATACTTATGAACCGATTTATGGCGCAATTGCCGCTAAATCAGCCAATACAATTTTAAGAAATCTGATTACCTTAGAAGATCAGGGAGGAAACGATTTCTTCGGTGAAGTTGCTTTGGACTTGGAGGACTTTATAAGAGTTGATGATTCAGGATGTGGTGTAATCAATATTCTGGATGCTCAAAAATTGTCCTTATCTCCTGAAATCTATTCATCATTTTTACTTTGGATGTTGTCCTCACTATATGAACAGTTACCTGAAGTGGGAGATGCTGATAAGCCTAAATTTGTATTTTTCTTTGATGAAGCACATTTGATATTTGACGGTATGGGTGCAGAATTCTTAAAGAAAATTGAACAGATTACTCGTTTAATCCGTTCAAAAGGTGTTGGATTATACTTTATTTCCCAGTCTCCATCAGACATTCCTGATGAAATTTTAGGTCAATTGGGTAATAGAATTCAGCATGCGTTAAGGGCTTACACTCCAAAAGACCAAAAGGCAGTTAAAGTTGCAGCCCAAACATTCAGACCAAACCCTGAATTTGACACTGCTGATGTTATTTCCAATTTGGGTATTGGTGAAGCTTTGGTTTCTGTTTTGGATGCTGACGGTGTTCCAGGTATTGTTCAAAAGGTTAATATTGTTGCTCCTCAATCTTATATTGGTCCTATTGACGACAGTTTAAGGGCCGAGTTAATTAACCTGTCTGAATTTAAGGAAAAGTATTCTCAAGCTATAGATAATGAATCAGCTTATGAAATCCTTGCAAATAAAATAAATCAAAATGAAAATATTGAAACTGAAGTTCCTACAACTCCTCAGGTAAGTGAAGAAGTACCTCCTCAAGCACAAGAAGCTCCTCAAGCACAGGAAGCTCCTCAAAATCAACAGGATGCACCTTTATCAATTGGTGGTTTTGATTTGGGAAGTATTTTAGGTGGCGGACAAAGTGCTTCAGGTAAAAGAGCTAAAAAGACTCCTCAACAAAAAGCTGTTGAACAAGCAGCAACAGCTGCAGCAGGTACCATTGCACGTGAAGTTTCTAAAGGTATTGTTAGGGGACTCTTCGGTCAGATGAAGTGATTGATATGGCGCACCCTCATGTTGATGCAATTAATTCAATGGAAGATGCATCTAAATTGATAGATATAATTAGTGAATCTAAAATAAATTATGTTCGAAGCAATTTAAGCATACATCTTCATGAAAGTCAAATAAAGTTATTGAAGAATGTAGATAAACACTCAAAAAAACATCATAGAAAGGCAAGAGTTAGGCATTACGCTAAAATTTCAGAAGATGACAAACACTTCAAGCTTCACTCAAAATTATATCTAAGAAAATATGAAAAACTGGCTAAAAAAGATCTGGTGGAAATCTTGGACGTTGATGATTTGCCATATGATGTCATATTAACTGACTATGGTGAAGAAATATTAGCTCAAATCAAGTCATTGGAAAGTGATTGGGCTCAAATTGCCGACTGTGATATCGAAGAGTTAAGAAAAATTGCGCTCAATACTTTTGAAATTTCATATAAGTTCAAGAAAAATCAGAAATACCAATTCTAAACGGACATGCTATTGAGTTGTAAGCATTAATTACTTCATCAATAGCTTCTTTTCTATTTTTAAAGTAATACAGGTGGCTATCACATTCACAGTCACTGCATCCGAAGTCTGCTATATAATCATTTCTTTTAGACAGGTTCTTTGATAATTCACATTCTACTTTTTGGTCAATGTTGTATATCACTTCTATGACTTCGCAATATTTCAATAGGTAATCTATGTGCCAGTGGAGCTTTTTTGATTTGGACAGATGTCTTTTTACACGGGATTCCAAACCGTTCATGGCCGAGCCGATATATGCGTAATAACCTTTTTTAAATTCAATTTTCAGTTTTTTACCTATTTTCAGATTTTCATCTTCATCAACTTTGATAATAAGACAATAGCAACCTTTCATTAATTTAATTATTTTTTTTGCTTGCTTTAAATATTTTTTACCTTATCAAGTAAATATTGCTTTCACCTTATTTTTTTAATTAAAGGAAGTTATATTGTTTAAAGAGGTAATAGATAAATTTAAAAACTATATATTATAAATTAAGTAATATGATTTACTTTTGGTGAAAATTATGAATTTTTATGAATACGGTGATGACAAAATTGATGTGCTTGAAAATGTAATTTCTTTAATCAGTACCAGGCAATATGATAGTGCACTTGAATGTATGGAAAATTTGGATTCCAATGAATTCAGTGATCCTTTACTTCTGATGAGTAAGGCGCAGTGTCTTTTAAGGTTGGATGAAAAAGAAGAAGCACATAAATTATATGAAAAAGCTATTGATGTTTGTGATGAAAAGTTAAAAGTTGAAAAAGACCCTTTCATTTTAAACATTAAGGGAAACTGCAACTTGATTTTAAAAAATTATTCTAAAGCTATTGAATGCTATGATGAAGCATTGGATATTGATGATAAAAATTCTCTTGCATTAAGTTTCAAATCAGTTGCATTAATCAGGCTGGATGAAGAGGATGCCGCTTTTGACTGTTTTGAAAGGCTTTTAAAAATTGATTCTGATAATAATGATATTAAACTTTTCAAGGTACAGTATCTAAACACTATTGAAAAGTATGATGAGTCAATGAAGATATTGGATGAGGTAATGGAGGGTTCTTTTGAATATCCTCATGCATATATGCTTAAAGCCGATGCACTCTTTGAAACTCATAATATTGATGAAGCATTGGTCAATGTCAATAAGGCTCTCGAATTAAATCCCGACATTTCATATTCATGGTATTTGAAGGCAAAGATTTTCATGGCTAAAGATAATTATACAGATGCCCTGATATATTTTGATAAGGCTTTAGATATTGATGCAAACATTGATTGCTATCTATTTGATAAGGCATCATGCTATTTGAATCTGCTTGAATATGAAAGTGCATATAATACATATGAAAAGGCTTTCAAGTTAAATCCACATAGCGGGGGAATTGCAAACCCGGATATATTT
The DNA here is from genome assembly GCA_017434555.1 of Methanobrevibacter sp. Lineage (GTDB taxonomy): Archaea > Methanobacteriota > Methanobacteria > Methanobacteriales > Methanobacteriaceae > Methanocatella. The sequence goes on from JAFRFB010000030.1 coordinate 11,488, forward strand.
CTTGATTTCATTAAGGATTTGGAATCGATTGATTTTATAAAAGATTAAAATAAATATAATATTATGGAATTTAAAATCAAATCAAAAGGGCATAAAAATGTATCTTCTGTGCATAAATCAACCTTTGAGATAACAAAGGATTTAGAAATCGGACCAACTGCCGATTGTATAATTGGAGTAGCTATGGATGAGTCCATGTTGGATTTTTCTCAAGAGTTTAAGGATAAAATTGCCGATTCCAATACGAAAATTGCTGTTTTATTGGACACTCCTAATGCTCATGATGAAATAATAGGTTATGGGCATGAAGATTTAACTTTAACTCATCCTACAGATATTGTCTGCAGAACAAGTGATTATACATGCTCCCGTACATTGATGATAAAATCTTCAAAAGCTGCCCGTGATCTTGATTTGGATTTAATTAATGATTTAAAAAATGAACAAATATTGGAAGTTACTATTAAAATCCTTGAATAATAGATAACTTTATATAATAATTAAAACATAGTTATTTATAACCACTTTTGTTTTATGCGGGGGTGGTCGAGCGGTCAAAGGCGCTAGGTTGAGGGCCTAGTGGGTTAGTCCCTTCGCGGGTTCAAGTCCCGTCCCCCGCACTATTCTAAAATATTTTTTTTCAAGTAACTATTTATGTATTAAAAATAAAAGATATATTAATTAAGAAATGTATGGTGATTATTATGAAGGCTGTTATTCCCGCAGCAGGTTTTGGTACAAGATTTTTGCCTGCTACAAAAGCGCAACCTAAAGAGATGTTGCCTGTTTATGATAAACCGACTATTCAGTATGTTATTGAAGAAGCCGTTGCTTCTGGTATAGATGATATTTTAATTGTTACTGGTAGAAACAAACGTTCTATTGAAGATCACTTTGATAAATCTTTTGAGCTTGAACAAACTTTACAAAGTGCAGGTAAAGATGACCGTTTAAAGCAAGTCCGTGCAATTACAGATTTGGCCGATATTTGTTATGTAAGGCAAAAAGAGCAAAAAGGACTTGGTGATGCAATTTACTGTGCTAAAAAACATATTGGTGGAGAAGCATTCGCTGTACTTTTAGGAGATTCCATTACTAAAGGTCCCACACCATGTACAAAACAATTGATTGATGTTTATAAAAAATATGGGGCATCTGCAATTTCTCTTGAAGAGGTTCCTAAAGAAAAAGTAGAAAGATACGGTATTATTAAAGGAAGTGAAGTGGAACCTGATGTTTATAAAATAGATAAACTTGTTGAAAAACCACTGGCTCATCAAGCTCCATCCAATTTGGCTATTATGGGCAGATATGTATTGACTGGAGATATCTTTGATAAGATTGATGAGACCGAACCTGGTGTTGGTGGAGAAATTCAGTTAACTGATGCTTTATCAAAATTAGACGCAATTTATGGAAATACATTTGAAGGAAAAACCTATGACATTGGAAATCGTTTCGAATGGCTTAAGACTTCCATTGAATTTGCACTTGATGATGATGAATCAAAAGATGCATTGATTGATTATATGAAATGCATGATAAATAAATGTGAATAAATCCCTAAAAGGGATTATTTCTTCTTTTTTTTAAAAAAAATAAATAATTAAGGTTTCATGGCTAAATCCATTATGCTAAATGCTTCGCCTTCTTTTTTAACCCTTGGTTCCTGAAATCCTGGAATTGCACTTTTCATGAATTCCTTGTTCATTCTTTTTGAAACTTCAGCGAATATCATTTTATATGCCGTACACTGAGGATCTACTGCTTTTGGTGTTTGATGTGCTACAACAGCATTGTAAGGACATCCTCCTTCACAATATTTAACATATTTGCAACGTTTACAGTTTTCACCAACATATTCCCTGAATTCCTGAAGCTTTTTCCATGAATCTGATTCTTTCAAATCATCGAAACTAGGATTTGTCTTAACGTTTCCAAGAACATATTCAGGCATTCCAACGAATCTGTAACATGGATAGATTGATCCTTCAGAACCTACGGCAAGTGTCGTTCCGATACAGTCTGCAAATGTACATAATGTTCCTCTTCGCCTTAAAGTACTTTTGCAGATGTGGTCTAAATCCATTACACTGAATTTATCCAAATCGTAGAGGTATTTGTCAAGCCAGTCGACTAGAAGTTTACCATGTTCTTCCTGGTCAAGCGCCCAAGGGTCCGCATTATCCCCTCTAAGTGATGGAAGGGCTGCATGAATCTTAAGATTCATTCCGTTTTCTTTAAAGAAATCGTATAGTTCGTCACTGTAATCTTTTGAGTAGTCAGTTACTGTCAATACAAAGTTAATGATTAGTCCTTTTTCTTTTGCCCTGTTAAATCTTTCCATAGTTTTATCAAAGTATCCTTCTCCCCTTTGATAATCGTTTATTTCTTTGGGACCATCTATACTGGTACTTACTACGACATTATATTTTTTAAACAGGTCAATTAACTCGTCAGTAAGTAACCAGATATTGCTTTGAAGTGAAAAACCTTCAAAATTATCTAGTCTAGAAAGCTTTTCCAGTGCTGTTTCGTAAAAGTCATATCCTGCAAGCAATGGTTCTCCGCCATGAAAAGTGAAATGAACTTTATCATCTCTGAAATCCTCAAGCCATGTGATAATATCATCTATAATGCTCAAGTCCATCATTTCTTTTTTATTTTCAGAACCCCAACAGTATTTGCAATTGGATGGACAGTTTAGGGTTGGAATAATCATTACGTGAAATGTCATTTTATCAGGCAATTTTATTTAATTCTTTTAAGAGTTCTTTTTTCTCGTCTTCTTCTATATTCTCATTTACAAAGAAAATGTAACCACATTCTTCACATTTGAAAGCATTAAGCTCAGCATGTGCACGATGGTTGTCTAAAAGTTTTCTTTGTGCAATTTTATCTTTGGAACCGCATTTTGGGCATGGTTCTAATAATTCTTCAAGTTTCATTTTATCACCTTAATTAATCTTTTGGTTTTTTAGGTATTTATGTTTTTTATTTATAAATTTACTGGTTTTTAATTAACCGTTAAGTTTAAATAATATGTTTCAGTCACGACAATTTTTATCAGTGAGCTCAACAAGCTTTAAATACTAAATAATTTAATATAATTTTGTTAATTAACTATCCGGTGATATTATGCCAAATGATTGGTATGACTTTTTTAGAAAAATAATAAGTGATGAAACACTCAAAGAATCAAGCGACTATGTAAGGGAAAAAATTTGGAGAGAAACACAAGACGTTAGAAAATCTCAAGATTGGCAGAGACGCAGGAGGTGAAATTGTTTTGAAGTGTAATCTTATTTTTTGATTTAAACAAACATTTAAAAATTTTTTCTAATTATCTACCCATTATCTTATTAAACATTGTAAATATTGGCATTCCAATTTTTGTTATAAATCCTACTTTTAAACCAAAGAAGTGACCTTCAAATTCCTTTTCCACTTTTTTAAGCTCTTTTGGAATATCAAGTTTTTGCGGACATTTTCTTAAGCATTTTCCGCAACCGTTACATCTGCCGGCATTTCTAGGTTTATTCATAGCGCCTCCAACATACTGATAGTAGTCAAATAATGATGGTGATATAAATCCTTTCTGATTAAAGAGGTATTTTTCATTGTATATTTTCATGCATTCTGGAATATTTACGCCTCGTGGGCACGGCATGCAGTAACCGCATGTTGAACAGTTTATTTTAAGTAAACGGCTTATAACTCTTTTAACTAATTCAATGGTTTCCATATCCTCAAGGCTCATGGATAATGCTTCTGTATTGTTTGCTACTTTAAGGTTTTCTTTAATTTGTTCCATGGTGTTCATTCCGGAAAATACTGTTGTAACATTTCTGTTGTTTAAAACCCATTCCAAAGCCCATTCGGCATTGCTTTTATTTGGGTTTGCCTGTTTGAAAATTTCTTCAGCTTCCTCTGGCATTTTTCCAGCTAGAATTCCACCTTTTAAAGGTTCCATTACAAATACTCCAATGCCTTTTGAAGTTGCATATTCTATTCCGTCACGGCTGGCCTGTACATTTTCATCAAAGTAATTATACTGAACCATCACCACATCCCAATCATATCCGTCGATTAATATTTCAAATTCTTCTTTTGCACCATGATATGAAAATCCTATATGTTTGATTTTACCTGCAGATTTCGCATCACCAATAAATTCGATTAATCCTTTTTTTAATAGTTTATTCATAGTTTTCAAGTCTACTGAGTGAATTAAATAATAATCAATGCAGTCTCTTTTAAGTCGTTTTAGCTGATCATCTAAAATGCTGTCCATATCTTCTCTTTTTCTGATTTGAAATGCAGGCAGTTTTGTTATTATCTTTACCTTATCCTTATATTCTCCTGTCAATACGTCTCCTAGGAATTTTTCACTGTTTCCATAGATATATGCAGTGTCGATTACATTGACTCCATTGTCTATTGCATAGTAAATCTGTTCTCTGGCCTTTTCGTAATCGATTTTACCGTTTTTTTGAGGCAGTCTCATTGCTCCAAATCCCAATGGTGAAAGTTCTTCGCCGGTCTTTTGGATTAATCTGTTTTTCATAGTCTTACTTTAAACTTTTTTGAATATATACTCTTTGAGTAGTAATTTATTTAAAATGATATTGAAAACAAGTAATAATTTTTTTTAAAATGATATTGAAAACGAGTAATAATTTTTTTAGAAAAACTCCTAAAAGTAATACTGTGTATATAAATGAAAGCAAAAAAAGTAATACTTTTATATGGGAAGTTACAAAAAGTAATACAGGGTATTTAAACGAATTCAAAAAAAGTAATACTTTTGGCTGTTTGTATTACTTTGTGTTTTGACCAGTATTTATTTTTTTAATTGGTTTTCAGAATATGGGATTTCAATTGAAAATTTTTCTGTAATAGTGGGTATATAAATGAATTCAAAAAAAGTATTACTTTCGGGTGAAAAATATGATAGATAAAATAACAGATTTTCTCTTTGGACTAAAAATGACAATAATTTCAGGAGTATTTTTATTAATAGCCATTATTTTCATGATTTTAGGAATTGACACTCCGATTTACTTAAACCCTGCATGGGGAACGGTAATAATTAGTGGAATTCCAATGTTATTGCTAGCTATGACAAGACTGGTGCGTGAAAAATGGATTTCATCAGCACTATTGATTGCAATAGCTATGATTGCTTCCCTATTAATTGGGGAAGTATTTGCTGCCGGTGAAGTAGCATGGATTATGGCACTTGGTGCTTTATTGGAAGATTGGACTGTTGAACGAGCGAAAAAAGGTTTGAAAAACTTAATAGACTTAACTCCTCAGACTGCTAGACTTACCAATGGAGATGTAATACCTGCTAGTGAGGTTAAATTAGGAGATAACATAAGAATCTTGCCTGGTGAAAACATTCCTGTTGACGGTGAGATAATCAAAGGTACAAGTTCAATTGATCAGTCAGTAATGACTGGAGAGTCTTTACCTATTGACAAAACAGTCGGTGATGAAGTATTCTGTGGAACTACAAATATGTTTGGCGCCATTGATATTAGGGCTACAAGCTTATCTGAAGATTCCTCTCTTCAAAAGTTAATTGATTTGGTCAAAGCGGCAGACGAAAAACAAGCGCCAACACAAAGGATTGCAGATAAATGGGCAACATGGCTAGTTCCAATTGCTTTATTGATAGCTATTGCTGCATGGCTTGTCACAGGTAATATTGAACGTGGAGTCACAGTTCTCGTAGTATTTTGTCCATGTGCTTTAATCCTAGCTACTCCAACGGCCATTATGGCCGCTATCGGTCAGGCAACAAAACATGGTGTATTAATCAAATCAGGTGAAGCATTAGAAAAATTGGGTGGTCTAAATACATTGGTATTTGACAAAACCGGAACCTTGACTTATGGAAATCTGGTTGTATCCGATATTATTCCATATGATGTATCTGAAGGTGAATTATTACGCTTAACTGCATCATGTGAAAGCTTTTCCGAGCATCCATTGGCTAAAGCTATTGTAAGTAAAGTTAAAGACGACAATATTGAAATCAGTGATGTGGAAAACTTTGTGATGTATCCTGGTTTGGGTGTATCATGTGAAATTGACTCTGATAAAATTTATGCGGGAAACCTTAAATTCCTAAATGAAAATGGATTTGATAATGATATAACAAGTGATTTGGATAAACTTAAAAATGAAGGTAAAGCAACGGTTATCGTTGGAAGGAATGATGAGATTATTGGTATTATCGCACTATCAGACATGATACGTGAAGATGCACCTGAAATGATTAATAACCTCCACGATATTAAAAGCAAAACAGTATTGCTTACAGGTGATAATAAACAGGCTGCTGATTATTTCGCCTCAAAAGTAGGTATCGGTGAAGTTCATGGTAATTTGCTTCCAGAAGAAAAGCTGGAATGGATTAGCAAATATCAGGAAAATGGTGAAAATGTCTGTATGGTTGGTGATGGTGTAAATGATGCTCCGGCACTTAAAACAGCTAATGTGAGTGTGGCAATGGGATCTATGGGTAGTGATGTAGCTATTGAAGCAGCAGACATTGCTCTTTTAGGGGATGAAATTTCAAAAATCCCATATCTTAAAAAATTATCCAATTCAACATTGTTTACTATTAAAGCCAACATTATTATTTCAATGACAATTAATGCAGTTGCTATAGTTTGTTCAGTTTTAGGTCTATTGAACCCTGTTACTGGAGCTATAGTTCACAATGCAGGGTCTTGTCTGGTTGTTTTAAATGCGGCATTGTTATATGATAGGAATTTTGATAAGAAAAGTAAAAATTCTAAACACAACCACTATCACACACATGAGGATGGCATCCATACACACAGTCATGAAAATGTAGAAATTATTGATGAAATTCAAACAGAAAATGGTGTTCGTCATTTGCATGCCCATACCCATCCGATGAATAGGCATGCATGTGAAAGCTATCATAACTAAACAATTTTCTTAATATTTAATGATTAATTTAAAATTAATCATTTTTTCTTATTTTTTATAATATTTTATGTTTTGTTTTACAATATATCATGATAAATCATTATATTTATAAGGTATCCTTTACAAATTTATTATTAATTTTAATTATGAAGTGAATATTATGTTAACCTCTGTTCAAAAAGAAATATTACAAACACTAATAAACTTATATCAATCTTCAAATGGAAAATCTATTAAAGGAGAAGACATCGCTGAGGTTATGAATCGAAATCCTGGAACTATTCGTAACCAAATGCAATCACTTAGAAGTCTAAGTCTTGTTAAAGGGGTTCCTGGTCCAAGAGGAGGATATAAACCAACAATCGAAGCATATCATTCTTTAAATATTTCTATTTCTGATAAGGAAATCAAGGTCCCGATTTATAAAAACAATGAAAGACTGGAAGATATTTCTGTTGCAAAAATTGAATTTACTTCCGTACCGCAGCCTGCTGAATGTGAAGCTGCCATTAAAGTACTTGGAAGCATTAAAGATTTGAATCTTGGAGACACTGTTAAAATCGGTCCGACACCTGTAAATAATCTAAGTATTATTGGAGAAATCGTTGGAAGAGATGATATGGATAATATATTGCTTATAGATACAAACACCATCAGAAGTATTCCAAAATTAACTGTAGGTGATATTGCAAGCAAAGACGTTATTTCCTTAAAAATTGACTGTAATATAAAAGAAGCTGCTAAAATATTTTCACAAAATGCAATTGACGGTGCACCGGTAATGAAAGACGGAAAAGTTGTTGGTGTATTTACAGTTACTGATTTGGTACATGCCATTGCTGAAGATAAGGATGATGCTACTGTTGGAGAGTTGATGTCAACAAAGGTAATTATCATTAATGAAGATTTAAAGCTGGTTAAAGCAATTGAAATATTATTTAGAAAATCTATTTCAAGATTGATTATAGCGGACAATGATAATAATCTACTTGGAATTGTTACAAGAACAGATTTGATAGAATCAATAACTAATTTTAAGCAATTCCCTATTCATGTTAATTAGTGTGATTTAATGGATAAAGTAAAGCAGTTGGATCTTAAAAAAGATATGAAAGTATCTGAATTAATAGAGCAGTTTGATCAGTCAGGCGTTTTAGGTTCAGGTAGAGTGGCCAGGGCTTCAAATATTTTACGTGACATGATTAAAGATGAAGAAATGTGCGTTTTCATGAGTTTGGGAGGTCCATTAATACCTGGAGGCCTTAGAAATATCGTAACTGATATGATAAGAAATAAACATGTAAATCTAATCGTTTCAAGCGGAGCCAATATCACTCATGACATGCTTGAAGCATTCGGCGGAAATCATTATCGTGATGAGGGACGTGATGATGAAGATTTGAATGCTGATGGAATTGGAAGAATTGCCGATATAAATGTGGGATCTGATGATTTTACAATATTTGAAAGTGAAATAATTAAAATTTTTGAAGATATTTCAGCACGCAGACCTAAAATATCAATACAGGAATTATTGTATGAGGTAGGGCTGCTTATTGATGATGAAAACTCATTTTTAGCAACTGCAGCACGCATGAAAACACCGGTCTTTGCACCGGGTTTAATTGACAGTATGTTCGGTTTGCAGTTGTGGATGTTTACACAGGATCATGACTTTACTGTTGATGCAGTAGCTGATATGCATTATTTGTCTGATTTGGTCTTTGACAGTGAAAGGATTGGTGGAATTCTTTTAGGTGGGGGCTTGACTAAGCATTATACATTAGCTTCAACATTGCTTCGTGGAGGCCTTGACTCAGCTATTCAAATAACAATGGACAGACCTGAAGCAGGCAGTTTAAGCGGAGCGCCTCTGCAGGAAGCAAAATCCTGGTCCAAAGCAAAATGCGGTTCAACTCTTGAAACTGTAATTGGTGATGTTACTGTTATATTTCCATTAATCTATGCATCGGTTTTAGATAGTATTTAGGTGTTTGGATTCAATTATCTATTTTTTAATGGTGTTTGGTTCAGTTTTTTAAAAAAATTAAAAAGGAAAAGTGTTTTTCCTTTTTATTCGTCTAATTCAATACCCATTCTTGCAGCAAATCTTGCTAAGAGTACAGTAACGATAACTGCAATAATGGTAACGATAATTGCATAAGTAAATAAGCTGGATAATGCACTTCCGGTACCGACAAATTCTTCAATTAATTTTTGAATTGCATCATTCCATGCTAAACCTGCAACGAATGCAAAAGCAGTAGTAATTAAACCTAAGATGGTTTCCATAATTAATTTTCCTACTTGAGATGCCATTATGTTTTCCTCCTTTAATTTTTTTGTTCTTTAGCTAAGTAGAACATATTATTTTATATATTTAATTATTAAAATAGTTTTAGTTAATTTTAACATTATTTTAGTAAATTTTCACAGGCCTGTTTTGGATCTTGTGCTTCATATATGCTTCTTCCGACGATGATTGCATTGGATATTTCCAAGGTTTTTTTAGCGTCTCCGCCCTGTTTTCCAACACCCGGTGATATTATGTATGCATCATCTCCGACAATATTTCTAATGTCTTGTAATCTGTTAAGGCGTGTTGCTGGTGCTACATAGTTTTTAATTCCCATTTCAACACCCATATTTGCAATTTCATCAGCTGCAGGCTGCAGAAATTTTTTAGCTCCTGGATGTGACATTTCTGTGAGCAAAAAGAGTTCTTTTTCATATTTGTTTGCAACATCAAGGCATGCTCCTACACTGTCAGGACCTACAAATCCATGACAGATTATTGCATCTGCTCCTGCTTTGAATGTTTCTTCACAGATTTTTTCATTGGTTGCATCAATGTCTGCAACTTTAAAATCACATATTACCTTAAATCCGAATTTATCTTTAAGCTTTTGAATTATTTTAAGACCTTCAGCAAGTGCAAGAGGATAACCTATTTTTATAGTGTCTATATTGTCATTAATTTTTTCACATATCCTCATTGCCTCACTTTCACTACCTACGTCCAATGCTAAAATTAAATTGTTTTTTATATTCATGTAAATTATATTTGTAAATGTTACAATAAGTATTTTTTTAAAATAGGCTTGTATAATCAATGAATTTTTTCAAGTTAAGTTGAATATATATTAATTAAATATTATATATTTAAATACTAGAATGTACAAAAAGTTACATATCAAATTGAATTTAAATTCTATAAATTTAAGTTTGCCTAAATTTGATAATTAATAAAATATTTTAAGAGAGGAATTTATCATGCATGTTATGGAAGGATATTTACCATTTATGTGGTGTATAATATGGTTTGTGATATCATTTATTATAGTCGCATTTGGTGTATATCAAATTAAAAAAATAGTGGATGAAACTCCCGAATCTAAAGCATTACTTGCTGTTAGTGGGGCATTTATGTTCGTCTTATCATCTTTAAAATTACCTTCTGTTACTGGAAGTTGTTCACACCCTTGTGGTAACGGATTAGGTGCAGCATTATTTGGTCCTGCAGTTACTGCAGTTTTAGCAACCATTGTTCTTCTTTTCCAAGCAATCTTACTTGCTCACGGTGGATTAACAACTTTAGGTGCAAACATTTTCTCAATGGGTATCGTCGGACCATTTATTGCATGGATTGTATACAAAGGTTTAACCAAAGCTAATGTTTCTTCAACAATTGCAATTTTCTTTGCAGCATTTTTAGGAGATTTATTAACTTATGTAGCTACTTCATTCCAATTAGCTTTAGCATTCCCTGCTCCAAGCTTTGCTACTGCATTAACTAATTTCTTAACTATCTTTGCTGTAACTCAAATTCCATTAGCTATTGGTGAAGGTATTTTAACTGTAATTATTTGGGACAGATTAAAAGAATACAAACCTAAATTATTAGACAAACTCGGTGCATTAGCTCCTAATGAGGCATAGGTGATATTATGAATAGAAATACTTTAATACTTTTAGCGGTTATCTGTGCAATCATCTTTATTGCACCATTAGTTATGTATCAAGGTCATGGAGAAGATGATGGATACTTTGGTGGATCTGATGATGCAGCAAGTGAAGCTATCGAAAGTACTAATTTCAAACCTTGGTTTTCATCAATTTGGGAACCACCTAGTGGTGAAATAGAAAGTTTATTATTTGCTCTTCAAGCAGCTATTGGAGCAATCATTATTGGTTACTTCTTTGGATACTGGAGAGGTCAAAGGAAAGTAGAATAACTGCTTTCTTATTTTTTTCTTTTTTTAGGGGTTATCATGAAATTTGATATGGATTACATTGCTCACAATAACGCTTTAACAGAATCAAATCCTTATGTTAAACTGTTTTTAACAATTATTTTGTTGGCTCTCACGTTAATACTTGACAATCTATATTTTGATGTTATTATTTTTGTTGTAATGTCAGTTGTCATATTGGGTGTAGCTAAAATAAATTATAGATCTTATTTGAAGTTTTTATCTATTCCAATGGCTTTTCTTGTAATAACATGTATATTTTTAGTCTTTTTCTTTGGAAAAGGTGAGGTTATTTATGAAACAGGAATATTTGGAATCGTTGTTAGATCAGACTCCCTTCATTATGCAATTTATACATTTATGCGTGTAATCGGATGTTTGCCTTGTTTAGGGTTTTTGGCACTTACAACACCTATTGCAAATATTTTACATTGTTTAGAATCATTAAAAGTCCCTAAAATTCTCATTGAGATAGCACTTTTGATGTATAATACAATATTCATCTTCTTAAATGAAATTGACACGATGAAAAAGGCACAGGAAACTAGATTAGGATATCATTCTTATATGTCCTCATTTAAATCATTAGGTGCCCTTGCAAGTACAATATTTTTAAGGTCACTTGATAAAAGTGAAACGCTACAGAATTCATTAGATTCAAGAGGATATAGTGGTGAACTTCCTGTATATGTACCAAAAAAGGAGAGTTAAAATGTTAGAAGTTAAAAATTTAAAATACTCATACAATAAAGATTATCAGGCACTTAAAGGAGTCAGTTTAAAAGTTGAAAAAGGGGAAATGGTTTCTCTTTTAGGAAAAAATGGTGCTGGAAAATCCACATTATTTTTACATTTGAATGGAATTTATGAACCTGATGAAGGAAAAGTTTTCATTGACGGTGAAGAATTAAAATACGATAAGAAATCATTACTTAAATTTAGACAAAAAGTAGGTATCGTTTTTCAAAATCCTGATGACCAAATTTTTGCACCTACAGTTGAAGAGGATGTTGCATTCGGTCCTTTGAATTTAGGATTGTCTATGGAAGAAGTTCAAAATAGAGTTGAAGAAGCTTTAGCCCGTGTTGGAATGAGCGGGTTTGAGAAAAAAGCACCTCATCATTTAAGTGGTGGTCAAAAGAAAAGGGTTGCTATTGCAGGGATTCTTGCCATGAAACCTGAGATTATGGTTTTAGATGAACCTACCGCAGGTTTGGATCCTCAGGGAGTAACAGATTTATCCAAATTATTGAATGAATTAAATAATGAAGGTATTACTATCCTTATTTCTACTCACGAAGTCGATTTAGTTCCTAACTATGCTAATAGGGTATTTGTTCTTGTTGACGGTTTATTAATCGGTGAAGGAACTCCTAAAGAGATTTTTGCGCAACCGGAAATTCTTGAAAAGGCAAACTTGAAAGTTCCTATCGTGACTGAACTGTTCCAAAAGCTTGAAAAAGATGGGTTTGATATGGAAAATGATTATCCTTTGACTATTGATGAGGCTAGGGATAAGTTTCTTGAATTGTTAAACAAAAACTAATTTTTTTTTATTTCGTTAATTTTATAATAAAATAGATTTTTAAAGTATTACTTAGAGTAATAATTAATAATACTTTATTATTCTTACAAAAATGTATATATTAATATAAACATATCTTTTTTTAAGGTGAAGTTTATGAGGATTGGAATTTGTGATACAACATTTGCTCGTTTTGATATGGCTTCCGCTGCCATTGATGAGCTTAAAAATAATGCTTATGATTTAAAAATTATTCGTGAAACAGTCCCTGGAGTAAAAGACTTACCGGTAACTGCTAAAATCCTCATAGAAGAGGAAAATTGTGATATTGTAATGGCATTAGGTATGCCGGGACCTATGGAAAAGGATAAGATGTGTGCTCACGAAGCATCAACTGGCCTTATCAATGCACAGCTAATGACAAATACTCATATATTAGAGGTTTTTGTTCATGAGGATGAAGAAGAAGATCCTGTTGAGTTAAAAAAACTTGCAGAAAACAGGGCTCGTGAACATGCCCAAAATCTAATCAAGATGATGTATCATAGAAAAGCTATGAGAAAAGAAGCAGGAATGGGAATGCGTGAAGGAAAAGAAGATGCAGGCCCATTATAAAAAGGTGTAAAATGGAAAATGAAATAGCTATGGAAGATAAAAATTCAACTTTTGTGGTTCTTCCTGCATATAATGAAGCAACAAGAATCAGACCAGTTCTTGAAGATATAGCTCGTAAAGGTTACAATATGGTCCTTGTTAATGATGGTTCTTCCGACAATACTTTGGAAGTCATTAAACAAGTAAAGAAAGAATTTCCAGATAAAATCCATATTTTTTCTCTACTGATTAATCGTGGTGTTGGAATAGCTACTCAAACAGGTTTTGAGGCTGTTTTAAAATTCAATCCGAAATATATTGTCAGTATGGATTCTGACGGACAGCATTCTGCTGATGATTTGGATGAAGTAATAAAACCATTAGTAACAGGTGAAGCGCAAGCTGTAATTGGTGTAAGGCCTTTTAAAGACATGCCAAAATCCAGAAGCTTTGCAAATTCCATCATGAACATTTTAACAAGGATATTCTATAGGGTAAATGTAAGTGATTCTCAAACGGGTTTTAGAGCAATAACTGTTGAGGCATTAGATAAAATATCAATCAATGCTACAGGTTATCTCATATCTTCTGAATTTATACGTGAAATTAATGATAATAATATTCCATTTGCAGAAGTCCCAATTCAAACAATTTACACTCCTGAAACTCAAGCTAAAGGAACAAATGTGAAGGTTGCATTTAAAATATTGTTACAAATGATTAAACATCAGTTTTAAGGTGAAAAAATGTATTTATATGCTTTAATATTTCCAATAATTTCTATAATTGCCATTATCTGGTTTATTACCAGATACTTTAAAGGAAAAAATTCACTTATAACCGTAGTTTTATGGTCTATATTTTGGATTATAGTTAGTCTATTCGCAATTTTTCCAAATGTCAGTAGTGCATTTGCACGATTATTTGGTATAACTCGTGGTTTGGACTTTGTAATTATTTTAGTATTTGTAGTATTGTTTTACACAGTTTTAAAATTATATTTCATTGTAGATAAAATGCAAAATGAAATCAATACTCTTGTAAAGGAACTTGCATTGAAAAATGAAATTAGTTTAGATGATGAGGAAGAATAATATTTATGATTTATTTTAGAGGATGCACTGCACGTGAAAAAGAAACATCAATCGCTGATGCTACTGAAGAATTATTAAAGTTGGCTGGTGTTGAATATAGGATTTTAGATGATGAAAAATGCTGCGGATCAGTATTGCTTAGAACAGGTTTTATTGAAGAAGCGCAGGAACAGATTCAAAAAAATACTGAAATATTATCTGGAGAACTGATATTGACATCATGTGCAGGATGTTATAAAACCCTAAAGCAGGATTATAATGATTTGGATGTCATTCATATTTCTCAATTTTTAAGTCAATTGATTGATGAAAATAAATTAAACTTCCATAAAAAGGATTTGAATGTTACATATCATGATTCCTGTCATTTGGGAAGGCACTGCAATATATTTGATGAGCCGAGAAATGTTATTTCAAAACTGGCTAATCTGATAGAAATGGAAAATAACCATGAAAACAGCTTATGCTGCGGTGCCGGAGGCGGAGTAAAATCTGCCTATCCGGAAATTGCATCTCAAATGGCGGATTCAAGAATTTCTCAGGCAATTGATACTGATGCTGATTTATTGGTCACACCATGTCCATTTTGTAAGCTTAATTTAAAAGATCGTGGATTGGACGTTTTGGATTTAACTGAATTTTTAGTAAAATACGGTGGTGAGTAGATGAAAAGCAGTGAACTTGAAACGATGAGAAAATCATTCAATACTGTCAAGTCAAGATCATCTGAAATTAAGGACTCACCTCAAGTTAAACGACTGGAAAAACGTGTCCGTGAAATTAAAAAATATTCCATTGAAAATTCTTCTAAGTTATATGAAGAGGCCATTGAATCATTCAAAAGAAATGGAATCGATGTCGAGTTTGCCGAAAGCAAAGATGATGCCATTGACATCATTTTGGATTTGATTAAAGACATAGACAATAAAGTCATCGCCAAGGCAAAGTCAAATACTTTGGGTGAAATTGATTTAAAAAGCAATTTGGCCGATAAAAATTGGGATGTTGTTGAAACAGACCTTGGTGATAGGATTTTACAACTTAAAAAAACTGACAATAAACCGGTTCATCCGACTGGACCTGCTTCTCATTTAAATATTTCCGAAATTACTGATATTGTTAATGATTCACTTGAGGGCAATGTCAATCCTGTTGCCCGTGAAATCATGGAACTTGTAAGAAAAGATGTGCTAAATCGTCTAGAAAATGCAAGTGTAGGTATATCCGGTGCTAATGCTATAGCTGCCGAAGAAGGCTCATGCATAATGGTTCACAATGAAGGTAATATTTCAATAGTTTCACTGAAAGACTTGCATATAATTGTAGCTGGAATTGATAAAATTGTACCTTCTTTGGAAGATGCCGTTTCTGTTTCAAAACTGGAAACTGTCTATGCTACCGGAAACTATGTGACATCATATATGAATGTAATATCCGGTCCGTCCAAGACTGCGGATATTGAAAAGAAATTGCTTAAAAACATGTATGGTGCCGAAAGGGTTGTTGTAATACTTTTAGACAATGGACGAAGCTCTGCAAGTGAGGAATGCCTGTGGTGTATAGGTTGTGGAAACTGTGTCGTTCACTGTCCGGTTTATAATGCAGTCGGAAATGAGTTCGGATTCAACAATTATCTGGGCGGAAGAGGTGTTGCAATGTCAAAATTCATTGAAGATGATGAGACATGTTATAATTCAGGTCTTTACATGTGTACACTATGTGGATTGTGCACTCTAAACTGTCCTGTATCTATTCCGACAAATGAAATAATAGAAAATATGAGAAAATTATCCTCTGAAGTTGGCTTTTATCCTAGAGTTCATGGAAAAATCAAGGATAATGTCACTAAAAAGGATTCTCCATATTAAAAATCTTATTTTTTTTACAGTGTTCCATATGTTTTAATCAAGAAATGATTTAGAATAAAAACAACATTTAACCATGCTTGCCTGAAATGGTTTTTCATAATTATCTTTTTTTGAATATACTATTGAAAAATATTGATTTCTTTTCTCTTATAAAGCATATACTTATAAAGAAGGAATTCCAAATATAAATATATTATATTTTAATATTTTATTATTATAAACGGAGGAAATACATGCTTCTATTAATTAGTCCTATAAACCATGAAGAAGCTCTTGAATCTATTAAAGGTGGAGCAGATATTGTTGATGTAAAAAATCCTAAAGAAGGATCTTTAGGTGCTAATTTCCCTTGGGTAATAAAAGAGATTAGGGAATTAACTCCTGAAGACAAGTTAGTCAGTGCTACTTTAGGTGATGTGCCTTATAAACCAGGTACTGTTTCTCTTGCAGCAATGGGTGCTCATGTTTCTGGAGCAGATTATATTAAAGTAGGATTATATGGAACCAAAAACTACGATGAAGCTGTTGAAGTTATGAAAAACGTATCTAAAACTGTCAAAAATGTAAGTCCAGATACTATTGTAGTAGCTGCCGGATATGCTGATGCTCATCGTGTTGGTGCTGTTGATCCTATGGAAATTCCAAAAGTAGCCCGTGATGCAAACTGTGATTTGGCAATGTTGGATACTGCTGTAAAAGATGGCCATACATTATTTGATTATTTGGATATTGATAAGTTAACTGAATTTGTTGAAGAAGCTCATAGTTATGATTTAAAAACCGCTCTTGCAGGATCTGTTAAAAAAGATCAATTAAAACCATTACATGATATTGGTTGCGATGTGGTTGGTATTAGAGGAGCTGCCTGTGTTGGCGGTGACCGTAATACCGGTAAAATCCATCATACTGCTGTGGCTGAATTGAAAGAATTATGTGATTCATTTTAAGTAGGTGTTTTTAATGTTTTCTAAAAAAGTTCAAGAAGCAAGAATGTCTTATACATTTGATGATTTTTTACTTACTCCTAACGCTAGCCGTGTAGAGCCAAAGGATATTGATACTACCGTTGAATTGTCCAAAGGTATTAAGTTAAATATCCCTATTTTAAGTGCTGCTATGGATACCGTTACTGAATCAGACCTTGCTATAGCTATGGCACAGGAAGGTGGTATTGGAGTAATTCACAGAAACATATCATTGGAAAAACAAGTTGAAGAAGTTAAAAAGGTTAAAACTGCTGAAGACTTAACAATTCGTGATGTTGTAACCATTACTCCGGATTCAACTATTTTGGATGTACAAAATAAAATGCAGGATGAATTAATCAGTGGTCTTCCTGTTGTTGACGGTGATAAAATTATTGGTATTATCTCCAAAAGAGATATCAGACCAGTTTTAAAATCAGAACCTAATAAAACAGTTAAAGACATAATGACTTCTGATGTTGTTACTGTTGAAGAACCAATTACTGCTGAAGAAGCTTTAAATATTGCTTATGAAAACAAGGTAGAAAGATTACCTGTTCTTCATGATGGAAAATTGGTCGGAATTATTACTATTAAAGATATTTTAAATCAGGCACAATACCCTAATGCTGCCCGTGACAAAAATGGCAATTATTTGGTTGCTGCAGCCTGTGGACCATTTGATTTGGAACGTGCAATAGCGCTTGATGAAGCAGGTGCTGATATTATTTCAATTGACTGTGCTCATGCTCACAATTTAAATGTTGTTGATTACACTCAAACCATTAAAGAAAATATCGATGCTGAATTATGTGTCGGTAACATTGCAACTGCTGAAGCGGCAGAAGATTTAATAGCTAAAGGCGTAGATGCCCTAAAAGTAGGTATCGGTCCAGGTTCAATGTGTACTACCCGTATTGTTGCAGGTGTTGGTGTACCACAACTCACTGCGATTTCTGATGTTGCTGATGTAGCAGCAGATCATGGCATTCCTGTTATTGCAGATGGAGGTATCAGATACTCCGGTGATGTAGCTAAAGCTATCGGTGCCGGTGCAGATGCAGTAATGTTAGGTAATTTACTTGCAGCATCCTACGAAGCTCCTGGTGACGTTGTTGTTATGAACGGTAAACAATACAAAAAATACCGTGGAATGGGATCAATGGGAGCTATGACCAGTGAATTTGATGGTGGTGCTGACAGATACTTCCAAGGTTCTAAAAGTAAAATGAACCACACAAAATATGTTCCTGAAGGAATTGAAGGTGCAGTACCATACAGAGGAACTGTTTCAGAAATTTTATTCCAATTAGTTGGTGGTTTAAAATCTTCAATGGGTTACTGTGGAGCTGAAGATATCGCTGACATGCAGAGAAAAGCTAAATTCGTTAGAATTACCAGCAGCGGTATTAAAGAGTCACATCCTCATGATTTGTTAATCACTAATGAAAGTCCTAATTATCACTCTTTCGATTAGGATATTGGGTTAATATTTGATGGTATTTTAAGAAAATACATTATTTTTCTTAAATTTTCCATTAACTTTAAATATGATGTAGTACAATATTATTACATTAGATAATTTTATGATTGTTTTTAATCATGGTAAATCTAAATGATTTACATTTTTTATTATTATTTTTATAGAATGGAGAGAAATTAAAATGGCAAGAACTAAAAAAGTTGGTATTACAGGTAGGTTCGGTGCAAGATACGGAAGAAAAGCTAAAAGATCTGTTAAAATCATCGAAGAAAACATGAAAAAAAATCATGTTTGTCCTAAATGTGATAGACCTTATGTAAAAAGACAAGCTGCTGGAATTTGGAAATGTAGAAAATGTGGTGCAGTATTCACCGGTGGAGCTTATGTTCCTCAAACCCCTATGGCAAAATCTGCAGCACGTAGTATCAGAGACATTAAAGTGGAGGAATAGTCCTTGTATAAGTGTCCACGCTGTGGAACAGAAGTAGATCAAAAAAGCTACATGGACAATAAATGTCCAAACTGTAGATATAGGATTTTATTTAAAAATGTTCCAGAAGTAACCCGTTGGGTATCTGCAAGCGTTCCTGACGGAAATATGGTCAACAGAGTCGGCCTTAAAAAATAGATTTAAATCAAGATTTTTATCTTGTTTTATCTATAATATTTTTTTACTATTTTTGATTTAAATGTTAATTTCAACTTCTAGAAAGCCTTCTCAAAAAACAAGAAAGTTTTGTAAAAATTTAGCTCATTCAACGGATTCTACATCTGTTAATAGAGGAAAAATGAATATGAGAGAACTTTTATTAAGAGCTCTTGATGAAGATGAAGTTAACTTAGCTATTGTTAATGAGATTAAAGGAAATCCAAGTAGGATTACTTTTTACTCCAATAAAGGGGAAGTATTACTTACTATTTTAATCAGTGTTACAACTACAAACGAAAGACTCAATATTTCTCCGTCACAATTGAAAATAGTCAGTGAAGTTCAAAAGTTAAACTGCTTAAGTGATATTTTGGGCTTTGAATTAGTTGATGAGGCAGACGCTAATTATATTCATATTACTGGTGGATATGAGGACTTAATAGCTAAAATAAATTTCATTAATAAATTTGGAGATAAACTTGATTTCCAGATTAATGTTAAAAAGATTTTAGATAAAGATGATTGATAATAGTCCTTTGGAATCTGTAAAAAGTCAGATTAATATCGAGTTTGACAATTCTGATCAAGCCAAAATCATTTATGATTCAATTATTTTGGAATTTGAAACGGCTCCTGATTACAGATCAACTATGAATTTAACTCTTGATGATAACAGCATTATTATTGATATTGATGCTCAGGATTCAACATCATTTAGAGCTTCAATAAATTCTGCAATTAAGTGGATTAATTTATCATTACAAATAAATAATTTAACAAATATATAAATTAAAAGGTGATTATATGGAAATTCCTGAAAATATACAACAGCAATTAAATCAGTTTCAACAGTTACAACAACAAGCTCAAGCTGTAACTATGCAAATTCAAACTGTTGAAGTTCAAATTCAAGAAACTGAAAAAGCATTAGAAGAATTAAAAAATACTGATGAAAATACTGAAGTATTCAAACAAGCAGGTAATTTACTCATTAAAGTAGATTATAAAGATGCTTTAGATGACGCTGAAGATAAGTTAGAAACTCTCAAGTTAAGAAAACAAACTATGGCTCGCCAAGAAGAAAGAGTCATGAAAAAACTTGAAGAAATGCAAACTAATATTCAAGCTGCTATGCAAGGAATGGCTCCTAATGGAGCTTAATTCTATTCTTTTTTTTAGATTATTATGTCCAAACTTAAAAAACTGTCATCCGATGATTTAGATACTATTTCTACAGATTTTGGTGAAATTCTGGAAGTTGAAGTTTCCAAAGTCATTTCAACCAAGGAACTTGAAGACCTTGATTTGGATATTGAAATCAATTATGAAAATGATCAGCTGGATGTTGATGTCGATTTAGGCGTTTCTTTTGATGAGTTATCTGAAATCAATCAGGATATGTTAAATGAAGCTATTGATGAAGCTTATTTGAAGTTTGATTCATATATTGATGAAAATTTCAGAGAATAATTATTTTTTTTAAACCATTAAGTATTACTTTTTATTATATTTTTATTATATTTAGTAATACTTTTTTATAAAAAAGTATTTATACTATTAAAACATACTATAATATAGTTTGAAGTTAATTTATTATAGATAGCTTAGCAACGGATGAACACAAAAATTTTTTCTGTCTTTCAAAATTCCCTCTTTCGAACTTCAAACTTTTTTCTTATTTTTTTATTTTTTTATCTTAAACAAGTTAATTTTAGTTTTATCAATTAATTTTTATAATGTATTACTTTTGAGTAATATTTTACATACTCTAATGACATTTTCAAGCAAACTTTATAGATTTATGATTATTTTAAAGAGTCTTTTTTTAAAAAATATATTATATTTTATCTATTATTTTAGTTTGTTTAATAAAAATATTTAATTTTAAACAATATTTACTATATTTAGGTTTAATTAAAATTTATTTATTCAAGTATAATTTAATTTTTTTAAATTATAGGTAACTTTATATACTATAATATTATACATATTATACAAGGGTTAAAAATCATATTTTTTATACTCTCCCCTAAATTGATCATTATTTTTAATTTTCAAAATTAGGCTAAAATTTATTTTTTAGTCTAATTTTCCTCCTATTGTTTTTATGCTTTTTTTTAAAATATTAATACTGTATTAATTAAATTAATAATTAAGGTGATAATTTGATTAAAAAGATACCTGTTTTAGATTTAAAAGATGGTCAAGCAGTAAGTGGTAAATCTGGTTTAAGAGATACATATCAACCGTTACAAACAGTATTTGCACCATCATCCAATCCTGTTGAAATTGCTCAGGGATTGAAATTAAATGGAGCGGATGAACTATATATTGCAGACTTGGATTTGATTGAAAGCAATGGCCATAACATTAATGACATTAAAATGGTTAACACGATCCTGCCGGTAATACTTGATGCAGGAGTAAAAAATCTAGAATCATTTTCATTTTTCCTCGATTACGCTTTTAAAATCATAATTCCAACAGAAACATTGGAAAGCATAGATGATTTATATGAAATCTGTGCTAAA
This sequence comes from Methanobrevibacter sp., assembly GCA_017434555.1. Taxonomy (GTDB): domain Archaea; phylum Methanobacteriota; class Methanobacteria; order Methanobacteriales; family Methanobacteriaceae; genus Methanocatella. The sequence continues at coordinate 33,419 of JAFRFB010000030.1, forward strand.
TATCCAAAAGAAAGAATTGTCATAAGCGTTGATGTAAAGGATGATGAACTATACTCTAAAAACTTGAATTTAACGCTTAAGGAATTTAAAGATGTATTGATTGACATTGATGTATCACAAATAATTCTTTTAGATATCAGTGGTGTTGGAACTGGAAAAGGATATAATGAAAAATTATTAAAGGAATTTGATGATTTAAAAGATAAGTTAATAATGGCCGGTGGATTAAATAAGGATTCTATTGATGAATTGGAAAAATTAGGTATAAAAAAAGTATTGGTAGGAACAAGCCTACATTCAGGTGAAATTAATATTATCTAAATAAGTGAGCTTAAAACAACATAAGGGAAAGCACACGCTACAACAAATAATACAATGCCTAATCCCAGTTTAGGATTGTTATCATCCAAGATACCGGACATTACAAATAATAATCCGAAAAATCCGAAAAATACAGGTAATATATGAGAAAATATTGTTGTTCCAGTTATTGCCATTTTTAATCACTAATATTCTTTTAATTTTTAAATTATATAAATCTAATTATATGTTTAAATGTATTTGGCTTCTTTAATCATACTCTTTGGAAAAATATTCATTGTTAACCTCAATTGTAATTTTTTGAAAAATAAAATATACTTTATTTTTTCTTTTTTTTGTTTTAACTAACTTTTTTATTCTATTAATGTTAAATTAAATAATTATGAGAATTGATACGCATCATCATCACAAAAAAGCCGGAAAAAATTTGGCTTTTGTATTTTTCATGAATCTTACATTTAACATAATTGTCATTGCAGGTGGGATTGCAACCAACAGTATGGCAATTTTGGCAGACTGCATTCATGACATGTCAGATACTATTTCAATTGCTATTGCATGGCTTTTAGAGAAAGTATCTCAAAAGGATTCATCTGATAGCTATTCTTATGGTTATCAAAGATTTTCTATTCTCGGTGCGGTCATCACTTCTATTTTTGTAATTGTAATGGCATTTGTAATACTTTCAGAGGCTATTCCGAGATTGTTTAATCCGGAAGGAGTTGATGCCGGTGGAATGCTTATAGTTGCCATTATAGGATTAATATTTAAATCAATTTCTGTATGGAAGCTTCATGATGGAGAAACATTTAATGAAAAGGCTATTTTATTCCATCAGCTTGGAGATGTATTTGAATGGTTAACAATATTGATATTAAGTATTATTCTAATATTTTGGGATGGAGCACCATATCTGGATCCATTTATATCAATCGGTATTGCATTATGGTTAATATTTAACTTGGGAAGAAATCTATATAAATCTCTTCAGGTATTGCTTCAAAAAACACCGGACAATTTTGATGTTAATGAATTTAAAACCAGTATTTTGGCTATTGAAGGAATTAATGCAATAGATGATTTTCATATCTGGTCACTTGACGGCATTGATTCTGTCATGACACTTAAAGTGGCTGCTGATAAGGGATATAATCAGGAAAATATTAAAAAAGAGATTTATAGTATTTCAAATAGATATCATGTTGTAGATATCACAATTGAATTTGACTAGTAATTTGATTTTCATGACAATAGTTAGCATCGGTCCTGTTACAAAGGACTTAATAATCAGAAAAGATAAAAAAGAATCAAAAACTGGAGGAGCCGTTTATTTCCAGTCATTTGTTTTTGATGAGTTTTACCCAGACTATCTAATCATTACAAACTGCTCAGATATGGGTTTAATTAAGGATTTTCCGGATAAAAATAAAGTTAAATTAATTGAAAAAGATGAAACCCATTATTTTATCAATGATTATCCGAATAATGATGATTTTCGCATTCAATCAAGCAATTTTGCAAAAATTTCCATCGCTAAAAAAGATTTGGAAAAGCTTTTGCCTGAAAATATTGATGCCTTTATCATCAATCCATTGAATGCATTTGATTTTCCAAAAGAAACTATTGATTATCTAAAAAGTTTTAATGTGCCGATTTATATGTCTCTTCAGGGATTTTTAAGATATCCTAATGAGAAAATAGGAGATAATTATTCCATAAAGCTGAAATTAACCTCAGACGTTAAAGATATAACTTCGGATATTGACGGGCTTTTTTTAGATGAAAGTGAAGCATTAATATTATTTGAAAACAATGACTATAAAGACTTTAATATTAATGAAATTATCATTACTAACGGATCTAAAGGCTCAAGAGTCATTTCAGATGAAGAATATAAAATTGAAGCTGTTAAAAATGATAATGTGATTGACTCCACAGGTTGCGGAGACACTTATATGGCAGCTTATATTTCAAAAAAATTAACCAGCAAATCCATTTTAAAATCCGCTAATTTCGCATCAAAAATAGCCAGTGATAAACTATCCTTTTTTGGACCATTTAAAAGCGATATTTAATAATAAGTAAACTTTATTAATTACGGTGTCAATAATTATATATAATTTAAAGAATTTTTAAAAAATAAATGATCATCATGTTGTCCAATTCATCTAATAATAATAAAATCGAAAGGGAGTTCGAAAACTTACGAAAGGAGTTACTGGATTTAACTTTAAGAAATCAGTTGCTTAATTTCAAGTCCAGAGCTAAAACTATCAAAATCAATAACCAAACTCCGATTAATATCTTCCAGACATTAGTTTTACAAGAAAACAAAATGTATTTTGTATCTAATAAGAAAGATAAGAAGGAAGAAAAATCTTCAGTTTGGGACCATATTCCATTTGATTTCAGTAAGTTTTCAGAAGGAAATAAAAAGCTGGAGGTTGATTTAACTCCAAATGAGCTCCAAAAGAGATTGTATTATATTAATAACCAGGCTAAAACAATGCTTCAGGAGCAGGGTTACAATATTTTATATTTAGCAGTTGGATTTTTGGAATGGATTGACAAATCCAAACCAAGACAAACTAATAAGGCTCCTTTAGTTTTAATTCCTGTTTCTATGGAGAGAAAAAAAGTAGGTGAATCATTTAATTTGGAATGGACTGGAGAAGATATTCAAACAAACATTTCCCTTAAGGCGAAACTTATTGAAGGAGGTATAGAACTTCCTGATTTTGAATTTAAAAAATATGGTGAAGTAATAGACCATTATATTGAAAAAGTAAAACATGCCGTTCACAAGATGGAAAACTGGAGAGTCAATCATGAAATTGCATTAGGTTTCTTTAGTTTTACAAAATTTGTAATGTATAATGATTTAAATCCGGATAGCTGGGAGGCAAATGTGGATTTAACCAAAAATGAATTGATTCAGGCAATTTTCAATCCTGCTAAAAATAATGTTGAAGCATTCAATGAAGAGGACATTGACTCACAGCTTCAATATCAGTCAATGTATCAGGTTTTAGATGCCGATTCATCACAGATTGCTGCAATTCAGGATGTAAAAGCAGGAAGAAACCTTGTTGTGGAAGGACCGCCGGGAACAGGTAAATCACAAACTATCGTTAATTTAATTGCTGAATTGCTTGCAGAAGGCAAATCAGTCTTATTCGTATCAGAAAAAATGGCAGCATTGGATGTTGTAAAAGACAGACTTACCAATGTAGGTTTGGGTAAATTCGTTTTGGAACTTCATTCACATAAAACCAGACGTAAAAAATTCCTAAAAGACCTTCAAAAGGCAACTACCGTAAGGGCTGTTGACACTTTAAATATCGACCAGACCATAAGAAAACTTGAAACCTTAAAGATACAGCTGGACGAGTATGCAAGTGTTATTCACCGGCCTGTATCTGCTGTAAATTTATCTGCATTCCAGTTATATGGTATGAAGGAAGCGGCTGATGATCACTTTTCACGTAAACAAAGCATAATGCCTTTGGTGAGATTCAATAATCCCGAATCAATAACGTTAAAGGATTTGGATGATATTATTTTGTCTTTGGAAAGTGTTGCCGAGTTGTATCAGACCATTTCAAAGGAAAATCCATGGAGCAAATGCTCTCCTAAGAGTTTGCTTCCAGGGGATTTAAGGGAAATAGAAATGTTAATCAACGATACATTAAAATCTCTTGATGCCTTTTTGGTTGAACGTGGAAGAGTTTATGACATTTACGGTATTAAAAAGCCCGAGACATTAAACGAGTTTAAAAAATCCCTTTCTGCTTTTGACATTATAAAAACTCAAAATTCCGAATTGATTGATGCTCAAATATTGAAATCCGGTGCATGGGACAATAATAATGATGACCCTTACAGGTTAATACAGGAATTGGCAAAATATCAAAGGGTTGCAGGAGTATTGGATAAATTCAATCCAAACATTTACCATGCAGATATCGACAGGATAATCTATGAACTGAATGAACTCTCCCATAAGAAATTCCGCTTCTTTAAGGGCAATCAGCATCTTGATCTTGTTGAAAGATATTATAACTATCCTGTTCAGGACGATATCAACACTATCATTGATGACTTAACTCAAGCAAAAGCAGCTATAAGGCTTAAAAAGAATTTGGAAGCTAATGAACAATTAGCTAAAAGATATTATGGTGGATATTGGCATTTGAATGCTGATGTTAATGATTTAAAAGCTATTGCTCAGTGGATGACTCAATTTACAGCACTTACAAATGAAGGCATATTTTCACAAAATACCATTGACATTTTATCAAAAGATTTATTCGACATTAATCCGGAAAGAGATTTGGTTGACTATATTGATTCCGGAAACGAATTCAGCAATGATTTGGATAAATTAAAATCAAAATTAAACCCAAGAAGTAAATTAATATTTAAAAAAGGTGCAAATGATGTTGCATTTGAAGAATGGCAATCACAATTATACAACTGGAGAGGACAGCTTTCAAGTCTCCATTTATGGTCCCAGTATCTGAATACTAAAAATTCACTTAAAGGAGCAACTGCAGAGCTATTTGTAGATTCAATCGAAAAAAGAAACATTAAAAAAGATGATGTCAAATCACTGGTTGAAGGAAACTTTGCAGATTCCATGCTCAATATCTTATTTGTCGAAAACCATGAATTGGCTACATTCATTGGTGAACTTCATGAAAACAGAATAAGGGAATTTAAGGATCTGGACAGAAAAATCTTAGTCCTGAATCGTAAAAGAATCTTCCATAAGTTAAACAGCAATATTCCACAAATATTTGGTGCAACAGAAAATCCTCAGGCAAAAGTGCTTGCAGGAGAGTTTACTAGAAAAAGCGGACACCTTCCTGTTAGAAAATTATTGGAAAAAGCAGGAGGAATGATTAAACAGATTAAACCATGTTTCATGATGTCTCCGTTATCCGTTGCACAGTATCTTGATCCAACCAACGAAGAATTGCAGTTTGATGTAGTAATTTTTGACGAAGCAAGTCAGGTAAAACCTGAAGATGCATTAGGTGCATTCATGAGAGGTAAAACTGCGGTTGTAATGGGAGATACTCAACAGTTACCTCCAACATCATTCTTTGATCAGATGGCCAGCGGAGAAAGTGACGAAGAAGAGGCAACTTCTCTTGACATGGAAAGTATTCTGCATTTATGTAAATTGTCATTCCCTGTTAAAATGCTTAAATGGCACTACAGAAGCCGTCATGAATCATTAATTAATGTTTCCAATAAGGAATTTTATGATAACGAATTGCTCGTATATCCTTCACCTTCACATAATGACTCAGAATTGGGATTAAAATTCCATTATAATCCTGATACTGCATATGACAGAGGTTCATCTTCTGCAAATCCAAAAGAGGCAGAAGATGTTGTTGAAGCTATATTTGACCATTTTGATAGATACGGTGATACTAAAAGTTTAGGTGTCGGTACATTTTCCGTTGCACAAAAGAATGCAATTTTAGAAAAATTGGAAGAAAGACGCCGTGAAAGACCTGAATTCGAACCGTTATTCTCAGAAAATAAAGATGAAAGATTCTTTGTTAAAAACCTTGAAACCATTCAGGGAGATGAAAGAGACGTTATTTTAATCAGTGTAGGATATGGTTTTGACAATGAAAGGAAAATGTCTTTAAACTTCGGTCCGCTAAATCAGGATGGTGGTGAAAGAAGATTAAATGTACTGATTACACGTGCAAGACAAAAATGTGTTGTATTTTCCAATTTTAAAGCTTCAAGTATGAAATTAACTGCAAATCCTCCTCATGGTGTAAGGGCATTGAGAGAATTTTTAGAGTATGCTGAAAACCTAACTATGGGTACTCATACAGGTGAAGAACATACTTCAGCACCATTTGAAGATGCTATAGCAAGTTTTCTTGAAGAAAACGGTTATATTGTAGATAAACAGATTGGATGTGCAGGATTTAGGGTGGATTTAGCTATTGTTGATGAAGAAAACCCTGGAAAATATATTTTGGGAATCACAACCGATGGAAAAATGTATGCATCCAGTAAAGTTGCACGTGACCGTGACAGACTCCGAGAACAGGTACTTGAAGGCCTGGGATGGAAACTTTATCATTTATGGTCTACAGACTGGTACAGAAACCGTGATTTGGGACGTAAAAAATTATTGGAATTCATTGAAAAATCCATTAAAGAAACCCGTAAAGAACAAAAAATAGCTCGTGAAAAAGAAGAAAAACGTAGAATTGAAGTTGAAAAAAGAGCTGAAGAATTAAGGAGAAAACGTGAACAGGAGCTTGAAGAACAAAAGAAAAAAGAAGCTGAAGAAAAAGCAGCAGCTCTTGGAGACAATGTAGAAGTAATACTTCCTGATGGCCTTGACTTTGATGATGATATAATTTTTGTAAGTAAAGATTCTGATGATGACTTTGATGATGATGGTATAGAATTTGTCCAGGATGAATCTCCTAGTGAGTTTGTTGAAGCTGAAGAAGAAGCTAAGGAAGATATTAAAATGAAATCTCCTAGTGAGTTTGTTGAAGCTGAAGACGATGTTAAAGATGATATTAAAGTGAAATCTCCTAGTGAGTTTATTGAAGTGGATGAAGAATCCAGTGCCTTTGATGACTTTATTTTCAAAGATGATTTAGAAGAATCTTCGGATGATGATAATCAAACTCCAGATATTGATGATAATTTAGAAGTCACTGATAAAGATGACTCTGATGATGATAATCAAACTTCAGATATTGATGATAATTTAGAAGTCACTGATAAAGATGACTCTGATGATGATATTGATTTAGAATCTGGTGATGATTTGAAAGATTCTGATGATTCTGAAGTCATATCTTTTGAAGATGATGAAATATCTGAAATTATTAATGAAAGTTTAGATGAAAGCTTTGAAAAAATTAACTCTTCAAATACTGATGAAGACGAAATTATTGAAGAAGAATCTGATGATATAGATATTGATGAATTTTTTGAAGAATTAACTGATGATGACTCTAATAATCATTTAGATGATGGTGGAGAAGATGAAGATACACTTGAAAGTGATAAAGACGGTAGCGAAGATGTTCCATATACAGACGAAGAACTCACAGAAGAAATCCAAGAAGAATCCGAAGAAGAAATAGATGAGGATTCAGATTCTCCAAAAGTTAAATTTGGATCCAGTATTTCTAAAGTTTCTAGTGGCGGAATTTTGTCTTCAATTAAAAATAAATTTTCACGCTTTAGTGATGATGAAACTTCAGATGATGAATCAATTGATGAAGTAAGTGACATAATTAAAGATAAGCTAGATAATGATGATGGATTTATATATGTTGACCACGATGATGACGAAATCATTGAAGAGGATGATGTAGATGACGTTATTGATGAAGAAATCATTGATGAAACTCCTGAGGAGGTTATCATTGAAGATGATATTGATGATGAAATCACAAAAGAAAGTGCTCTAGATGAGGAAATTATCGATGAAACTCCTGAGGAGGAAATCGTTGAAGTTGATGATATTGATGAGGAAATTATCGATGAAACTCCTGAGGAGGAAATCGTTGAAGTTGATGATATTGATGAGGAAATTATCGATGAAACTCCTGAAGAAGAAATTATCCCTGAACCTGTTAACAAAACAAATAAAAAACCTAAAGTTACTTTCAACAAATCTACCGACAGTATAGATGTAGATGAACTTTCACCTGTTGAAAATGAAGTTAATCATGATAATTTAGACGTTGAATCTGACGATTATAAGATTGATTTAGATGAAGATTTTGATATTCAACATGTAAAAGAAGAGGAAACTGCTGATTTGGACGAAGATTCTGATATTCAACATGTAAAAGAAGAGGAAACTGTTGATTTGGGTTCAGATGATGAATATATTCATGTAGAACATGATGATATGCAAGTTGATGAAGAAACAGTTCAGGATAATGAAGTTGATGATGTAAAACATGACTTGGATGAAGATAAAGTTGATTTAGGTCCTGATGAGGATTATATTTATGTAGATCACAGTAATGATGAAGAAAGTATCATTGATTATTCCGAGGATGAAAATGAACCTCCTGTTGTTGAGGTAAATCCTTTGAAAAATATTTTATTCGGCGATAGAAAGCCAAAAAATCAGGATGGAATAAGTGAATCTAAATTTGCAAATGCCATTAAAGGCACTACTAAAATTAATTTAACAAAAGAAGAGGTTGAAACAGTCCATGGAGAAATTATTGATGATGAATTAATTGACCCTAAACCTGCTCCTGAAGATGATGATGTGGTTGAAGTTGAAATTCTTTCTGGAGATTATAAAGCTCGCAATGTGGATGTTAATCCTCTTAAAGATATGAATGATGATGTAATTGAACATGAAAATAAAGACTTTGAAGATAGAAAGAATGTTGTGTTTAAAAGAAATGTTGATGGTGTATCTGAAATGACGAAAAACAGAATTATTAAAGAAAATGATTTTAATCGTGTAATTGATGAGGCTTTTGAAAATCATCCTGACGGCAGTCTTGATGATGAAGATATTTCTAATCTTGCTTCTGTACTGGTAAGTAAGGCATTCGATGATGTAATTTCTGATGCATTTAATGAAAAAGATGATGGATATAATGCAGAATATGAAGACAACCTTGAAGATAATCAAGAAAATATTGTAAATAATAATGTTAATGAAGTGGATAGTCAAAAAACAAATCCAATATCTACATCACCTGATGGTGTTACTTATTATAAGGGCATTAATGATGTAAACAGTCCTTTAAGAAAAAATAATTTGTATTATGATGAGGAGAAAAACAAAAATAAATCAGTTAAAGACTCCATCAGAAGCGGTATACGTGATATAAAATATATTCGCAAATCCTTAAATGAAATCGAAAACCCGACACAGGTAGGATACGTTTCTGTTGTAGATAGGACAGAAGAATATGATGAAAGTGAATATTTAACTCCAATTCAGGATTATGAAGGCGAAGAATATGTCCCTCAGGATGAAGGATTAACATTCGCTGAAAAAGAGGAATTAAGATACGAACGTGAACTTCAAATGGAAAGACTTAAAAAAGAGTTATCCAGTGATGAAGATACCATAGTCACAATTCATGAAGAGGAAAGGCGTGAAGACAGAAAAGATCAGGCCTTGGAAGATATTATTCAGATAGCTGATGAAGATTATAAAGAAATTGAAAAAGAGAGATTTAAAAGCAATAATACTTTAAAAGCATTTGATGATAATAAGATTCCAAAAAGAGGCAAAGTTGAAGATGAAATTGTGGATTATAAGTTTGCAAGCGATTTCGGACTAAATTCACAAGATGATTTATTCAACCAGCCGATTGAAAATGTATCTAAATCAATTAATGAAATTATTTCTGTAGAAGGTCCAATTCATGTAAATGAGGTTGTAAAAAGAGTTAAAGATAGCTGTAATATTAAAAGAGCAGGTTCTAAAATGAAAAAGCAAGTTCAAAAAGCTATTAAGGAATCTGAAAAATCAGGAAATATTATAAGGATTGGAGACTTTTTATATGATGCCTCAAGCAATGATGTTGTTATCAGAAGAAGGGTAAAACCGAAAATAGATTTAATTTCAGATGAGGAAATCGCCAAAAATATTGAAACGATTCTCTCCCACAAGCAAAGTCTGACAACAGCCAGTTTAACAAGAGAAGTTTCACGTAATTTCGGTTTCAAATCAACGTCCCGTAAAACATCATTTAAAATAAAAAGTGTACTGGACTCCATGATTGCAGAAGGTACTGTTAAATTATATAATGATATTGTTGAGCTCAATTAGGTATTTTAAATGTCAACAAAAATTACATCTCCCGAAAATTTACCAAAAAAGCCCGGCGTTTATATAATGAAAAATGCTGAAGGCGAAATTATCTATATAGGTAAGGCAAAAAACCTTTTGAATAGGGTTCGTTCTTATTTTAGGGAAAAGCTAGACCGGCCAAAAACTCAAATATTGATGAGTCATTTTGACAGTCTGGAATACATTTTAACTAACTCAGAAAAGGAAGCTTTAATTTTAGAAGCCAATCTGATTAAAAAGCATCATCCCCGTTATAATATACAATTAAAGGATGATAAACGTTATCCTTATGTTAAAATAACCAATGAAAAATTCCCTCGTCTCGTTATTACAAGAAATATCACTAAAAATGGAGTGTTTTACGGACCTTTCACTGATGTAGGTTCTGTAAGAAGAACTGTTAAGTTTTTAAAGTCATTATTTAAAATCAGAACCTGCCGTAACATGAATGGTCCATGTTTAAATTCTCAGATTGATTTGTGTTATGCTCCATGTGATGGAAAAATCACAGAAAAGGAATATGCTGAAATAATTAATAAAATTGACTTGTTTTTCCAGGGAAAATATTCTGTAATTGTTAAAAATCTTAAAAAGGAAATGAAAGAAGCAGCTGAAAAAGAAGAATATGAAAAGGCTGCCGTTTTAAGAGATCAGATTGAATCAATAGAAGAGATTATGGAAAAGCAATTTGTTGACTTGGTCGATGATGATTTGGACCAGGATGTAATAGCTATTGCGAAGGGAAAAACTGACATTTATGTTGTAATAATGCCCATTAGAAATGGGAAAATCACAGGCCGTGATGACTTTTTGATGAGTGGATCTGAGGACGATTCGACATCAGAGATTCTCTCTTCTTTTATTCAACAGTATTACGGTTATAACAGACATGTTCCAAAACAGATTCTTTTAAGTGAAGAAATTGCTGATAAGGAATTGATTGAAGAATGGTTAAGTGACCTTAGAGGCAATAAGGTTCATATCAAGGTTCCGCAAAAAGGCGTTAAATTAAGGCTTGTTAAAATGGCTGAAAAGAATGCTGAGATTATCAGGCATCAAAAGAAAAAACTGGAAAATTCTTTAATCGAACTTAAAAAATATTTAAAGCTTGAAAAGGTGCCTCGCGTTATTGAAGGTTATGACATAAGTAACATTTCCGGTAAATTTGCTGTAGGCTCAAAGGTATCATTTAAAGATGCAAAACCAAATAAAAAGATGTATAAACATTTTAAAATGGAAACTCCAGGACCTAATGATTTTGCAATGATGAAAGAATTGTTAACTCGCCGTTTAAAATTAATCGAAACAGATCCTGAACCTGATTTGATTGTTATTGACGGAGGTAAGGGTCAGTTGGGTATGGCATGTGACGTTTTGGATGAATTGAACTTAACTCACATTCCTATTATAGGTCTTGCAAAGGAATTTGAAGAAATCTATCTTCCAAACTCAAAAAGACCGATTATAATTCCTAAAAACAACCGAGCTCTCCATCTTCTCCAGCAGGTAAGGGATGAATCTCACCGTTTTGCTATTACATATCATAGAAAGCTTAGAAGTAAAAATATATCCGAATCCAGTCTTGATGACATTAAAGGCATTGGTAAAAAGCGTAAAATTAATCTTTTAAAGGAATTTGGAAGTATTGAAAATATAAAAAATGCAAGTCTGGAAGAGTTAAGCAATGTTGATGGAATGAGTAAAAGTTCTGCCCAAAATGTTTTTGATTACTATCATTAAGGGCTAAAATCGCCTTTTTTTACATTAACTTTATATATAAGGATGTTAATATTTACTTTTAAAGAATTGTTAAACAGGTTTATATTATGGTAAAATGTCCAAGATGTGGTTATGACAATACTTCATCAACCACATATTGTGAAAACTGTTCTTATATTTTGAAAGGTTCCTCTACTGGTCAAAAAAAGGGTGGATGGAAAATGGGAACAGTTAAAAAAATAGCTTTAATTATTGGAATAATTGCTATTGCATTGATTTTATTTTCAGTTATTTATAATTTCACACAGCCTTCCAATGAAGAATCCTTAAACGTTATTGTAGCAGACTCTAACGTACAGGAAGGCTCATCACATCCTTACGAAGTAAAAGTAGTCTATGATGGAACATGGTATTCCAAATCTGGAGAACCATCTTCACTTCAGGAACAGTCCAATCAAGGTAATCATACATTTAATCTTGACTGTGCTGCATGGGATAAGGTTTATGTTTTAGCTGAAAAGACTGATGGTGCATCAGGTGTAATGAAAGTTCAACTCATAAGAAATGGTGAGGTTGTAGCTGAGAATTCAACTACTGATGGTACTAATCAGATAACAATTAACTATCAAAGTTAATTTTCAAGTTCATTAGCTTTTTGGTTCAATAATTCAACAAGTTCATCAGTTTTGTAGATTCTGATTTCTTCAGTTTCAGGTCTGAAGATTTTCATAAATGTAATCAAATCATTGCATAACTGGTCGTATTGAATATTAAGTGTATTAAAGTTAGACAGTAGTCCAATTAGTTGATCTCGTTCTAATTTTTTATTTTCCCTAGTTACTTTTTCCATGTTTGCAAAATGAGTTTCAATCAATAATTTGTCATTTTCTAAACTGTTAATATATTCTTGAATTTTGTTTTCACAACTCATATTTATCACTTAATAAATATTTTTAAATAGTTTCATTAATAAAAATTTGTATAATATAATGGGGCAAAAACTATGATTAAAGTTGAAAATGTAAGTAAATCATACGAATTAGACGACGGAAATTTCGTTGTAGGTCTTAAAAATGTTAGTTTTGAAGTTAAAGAAGGAGAAATACTCGGAATCATGGGAAAAAGTGGTTCAGGTAAAACTACACTTTTAAGGGCTTTAAGAGGTGTTGAACATATTGATGATGGTAAGATTACAGTTGACACCGTAAGTGTAGATGGAGACTCCTCACAGTTTTATTATAATGAGCTTAAAAAAGTAACGGCTATTCACCTTCAAAGGTCATTTGGATTATGGCCGGATACAGTTCGTGAAAATGTTTTAAGGAAATTGTATTCTCGCCGTTATTTTGATGAAGGCGGAACAGATTTTGAAGTTGCTGAAAGTGAATTTGGAGAAGAAGCAGATAAGATTTTGGAATTGGTATCTTTAACTCATAAAAAAGACCATTATGCTTCTGTTTTAAGTGGTGGTGAAAAACAAAGATTAATCATAGCTCGTCAACTTGCAAAACAGCCTAAGGCATTACTTTTGGATGAACCTGCAACAATGGCATGCCCTAAAACAAAACAAGAAATCCTTGATGCAGTTAAAAATATCAATAAGGAATTAAATATTACCGTAGTTTTAGTTTCTCACCTGCCCGAAGTTCAAAAATACCTTGCAGACAGAGTAATATTGATGGAAGATGGTGAAATTAAAAAGGAAGGTACTCCTGAAGAGATTACTGAAGAATTCATGAGTGGAATGGATCCTATTGTGGATATTGAAAATATTTCCACTGATGAAGATGTTATTGACGTTAAAGATATTTATAAAAGATTCTATTTGTTGACCGGAGGGGAAGTTCTTCAAATTGAAGACATTAATTTCAAGGTACAAAAAGAAAATATATTAAGTTTAATAGGTCCTAGTGGTGCTGGAAAAACAGTTCTGCTTAGAATGCTTGCTGGATTAGACGATTCAGATAAGGGGGATGTCCTCTATCAGGTTGACGGTGAATGGCATGATATTGCTATTGCCGGAATCGGACGTATGAAAATCCGTTCAAAATTAGGTTTCATGCACCAGGAATTCTCTTTAGTCCATTATGCTACAGTTTTTGACCAGTTAGCTACTAGATTAGGTTATAAAAATCAAAATGTTGTAAAAGAAGCTCGTGAAAGAGCTGAAAGAATGGGCCTCAGTGATGAATTGCTGGATTCTCTTTATTTACTCACAGATTTACAGGAAAATGAAGCAAGAGCCCGTCTTGAACAGGTTGGACTTGCTCCTGATATACTGGATGATTTATTCCCTAAATTCCCGGCAACTGCAACTCGTGAAGCGGTTAAGGACATATTTGAAAGCCTTGACCTGGATATGGACATTTTACAGAGAAAATCCTATGAACTGTCCGGTGGACAAAAGGTACGTGTAATGCTTGCATTGATATTGGTTTCAAAACCAGAATTCCTTCTTTTGGATGAACCGTTTGGAGATTTGGACCCTATCACATTAAGGACAGTTACAAATTCCCTTAAAAAGATATCCAAGAAGTATAAGATTACAATTGTCATGATTTCACACAACACTGATTTCATCAAGGAATTGTCCAACAGAGCACTCTTTATGGATGACGGTAAGATAATCGATGACAGTGAAGATATGGATAAAATAGTCGATGACTTCATTGATTTCTGTCATGCAAGCTATTTAAAAGAGGATGAATAAATGTTTGACGTTATCTGTGTACCTGTTGACGGGTCCGAATATGGATATAAAGCAGCTGACGTAGCTATTGAAATAGCTGAGAAATTTTCATCTAAAATAGCTGCTGTTCATGTTTTGGAGGAATTTTCCTTCAGCAGCTATGATTCCGAAGAGGATAGTGGTGATGCGATTTTAGCAAAGATTAGCAAAAAAGCTGCTGAACATAATGTTGAAGTTGTGGAACATCTGTTAACTGCCGATGCTTTAAGGGACATGAAATTTATTGTTAACCAAACTGGTGCTGATTTGGTTGTTATTCATAGATTTGGCTCTGATAATGAAAGATTTGTGTCTTTTGAAGAAAACAGTGTCAGTGATCACCAAATTGGTTCAGTTGCAGAAAGGCTTTTAAGAATTTCTGATGTGCCAGTTTTGCTTGTTAGATAATTTGGTGGTAATTTGTATTTTTTAGAAAAAAAGGAAGATTTTGGTAAATTTTTATTTGCTTTTGGTGTATTTTTCTTAATTTATACTTCTTTTGTAGCATTTACAAAATTGGGGGTATGGGAAGATGAGATGTTTACAATCCAGTTAATTAAACACCCATTATCTCAAATGTTTTATTATATGGCACATGATGTTCATCCACCATTATATTATTTAGTTTTTAAATTTATTTCTAAAATAGCGTTTACATTAAATATAACTCATGATTTAAAATTAATAGGTAGATTTGTATCTCTTCTGCCTATATATTTAATTTTTATCATAGCAACAACTAAAATCAAAAAAAATTTCGGATGGTTAGTTACAGGAATTTTTTCATTAAGTGTTATTTCCATGCCCCAGTTAATGAATTATGCAGTGGAATTAAGAATGTATTCTTTAGCACTGTTCTTAATCACAATATGTTTTGTTGTTTCATATGAGATAATTAATAATATAAATAATAAAAAAAATTGGATTTTATTAACTGTTTTTTCTATTGCAGCAACATATACTCATTATTATTGTGTTTTGGGTGTATTTTTGATCTATTTATTTATTTTCATTAAATTATTCAGAATTAATAAAAATGAATTAAAGATTTGGTTGATATCAGCATTTTTATGTGTTGTCAGCTTTTTACCTTGGTTAAATGTTTTCTTATATCAAACATCAGTTACTTTCGATAGATATTGGATTCCAGAAATCTCATTTCAAAGTGTAATTAATTGCATATTCTATATTTTTTCACCAGAAAATCTTATTATTTATGGTAATGAATCGCCAATCATTTCCATTTTTGGTGTATTGTTATTTATCAGTATTTTAACAGTTATTTTATTATATCTAAAAAATGAAAAAGATTCAATTGGTAATTTTGCAATCTGTGGAATTTTAATATTTATTCTGGTGCCTGTAATTGGATTAAGCATTTCAATAATCAAAACTCCTGTTTTCATTGCAAGGTATATGATTCCATTTTTGGGTATTTTTTGGTTGTCAATTAGTATTTTACTTTCAAAGCATTATGATAAAAAAATTATTTTTGTTTCAATAATAAGTATTTTTTTAATCTGTTCTCTTATGTGTGGATTTAATTTCTATAATAATCAAATTGATAAAATAGATCATGAAAATTCAATGTATAATTCAACCAATAGGTTAATTGGAGAAAATGATATATTGATTATTGAAGGACCTGTCAGTACTGGAAATGCATTTTTTTGTTTTGTTTATGATTATCTTTTGAATGATACTCAAATTATACCGATGAATCCGTTTAATACGGAAGATGTGGAAGTTGTGATTCAAAATATTAATTATACAGTACAATCTAATCCCGATAAAAAGATATTTATAATTACTTTTCATCCAGATGATATTAATGCTACAATTGGAATGAATGATACTTTTAAAAGTGTCATTTTCCAATTAAGTTAATAATCTTTATCTATTATTTTAATAATAATAAATAAATTTTTAATTTTTTAATATAATTAAAAATAATTCTTTTTTATCATAAATATTTAAATAGAATAAAAACATTATTATTAATAACTAAACTTTTTAGTTTGTTTTTTAAGAAAGGAGATATTATGATAGTTAAAGAATGGTGCTCATTCTGCGGAGAATGCGCAGGGGTATGCCCAAGAAATTTAATACAAGTAAGAGAGTATGCTTTAGTTTTTAATGAAGATGACTGTAAAGATTGTGACACTTGCGTTAAAGCTTGTCCAATAAACGCTTTAGAAAAGGAGGACTGATTTTATGATTGAAACTGATGTAATAGTAGTTGGTGCAGGACCAGCCGGTTCAAGTGCAGCTAAACATGCTGCTTTAGGCGGTGCAAAAGTTATTTTAATAGATAAAAAATCTGAAATTGGATCTCCAAAAAGATGTGCTGAAGGAGTTTCAATCGAAGGACTTGAAAGATTGGGAATAAAACCTAATCACCGTTGGATTACCAAAAAAATTGAAGGTGTAAGGATACAATCCCCTGACGGAACCGATATATGGTTAACCGAAGATCAGGTAAAACTCCCTGAAGCAGGTTACATTCTTGAACGTAAAGTATTTGATAAATATATGGCAATGGATGCTGCAAGAGCAGGTGCTGAAATCAGAGTCAAAACTTTAGTAACCGGTGTTGAAAAAATTAAAGACGGTTATATTGTTGAAACCGAATCCATGGGAAAAGAAGAGACCTACAAGTGTAAAATTTTAATTGCTGCTGACGGTCCTGAAGGACATGTCGCAAGATGGGCAGGTCTTAAACCAGCTGCAAAAGCAAAAGAAATGGAATCTGGTGTACAATACGAAATGTGTAATGTGGAATTTGAAAAACAAGGAGTTATTGAATTCTATTTAGGTTCATGCGCACCTGGAGGTTACGTATGGATTTTCCCTAAAGGTGAAGATATTGCAAATGTCGGTTTAGCAGTTTTACCTCATAAGGCTGAAAAAACCGCAATTGAATATTTGGATGATTTCGTTGCAAACTCTCCTTATTTAAAAAATGCTCAGGCTGTTGAAATCAACGTTGGTGGAGACCCAGTAGGCGGAATGACTAAAAAACTTTATGATGATAATATTATGGTTTGTGGAGATGCAGCAGGCCAGGTTAACCCATTGACCGGTGGAGGAATTATCAGCGGAATGACTGGTGGAATGTGTGCCGGTCAGGTTGCTGCAGAAGCCATTAAAGAAGATTGTTCTAAAAAATTCTTAAAACAATATGATACAATAGCTCACGAAGCACTCGATCATGAAATTAAAAGATATAAAAAAGTTCAGGAATATTTACTCACTTTATCTGATGAAGAATTGGACAGTATTGCCCATGCATTTGAAGATGAAACTTTCGAAAAAATATCAACCACTGAAATTGTTAAAAAATTAGTTAAAATTTCACCTAAAGCTTTATTGAAACTAGGTAAATTTGTATAGGGTGTTTTAAGTGATTTTAGTAACTGGTGGAGCAGGTTATATTGGTGCGCATACTGCTAAAGCATTACATAAAGCAGGATATGAGACTGTTGTAGTTGATAATTTATGTAAGGGTTATGAAAATTTTGTAAAATGGGGAAACTTTGAAAACTATGATTTCGGAAGCAAAGACCTACGTGAAGTCTTTGAAAAATATGATATAGATGGAGTATTGCACTTCGCTGCTTTTTCATCTGTTGCAGAATCTGTTGAATTCCCACAAAAATATTTCAAAAACAATTACAAAAACACACTAAATCTCTTGCAAATCATGAGAGAATTTGGTGTTGATAAATTCATATTGTCTTCAACTGCTGCAGTTTACGGTAATCCCGAAAAAGTCCCTATTACAGAAGATCAGGAATTAAAACCTATTAATCCTTATGGTCACTCCAAATGGATTACAGAAAAGGCTTTAGAACGTGAAGCTGAAAAAGGAGACTTTAATTACGTATCTTTAAGATACTTTAATGCTGCAGGATGTGACTTTGACTGTGAAATTGGTGAATATCATGACCCTGAAACTCATTTGATTCCATTGGTTTTGGATGCGGCTATCGGAAAAAGAGATTCAATTTCCATATTCGGTACTGATTATGATACTCCCGACGGTACCTGTATCCGTGATTATATTCATGTTAATGATTTGGCCAGTGCCCATATTGCAGCTTATGAATATTTATGTGAAAAAAATGAGTCAAACATTTTCAATTTAGGTAATGGACAGGGATATTCTGTCCGTGAAATCATTGACATGTGTAAAAAAGTCACACAGCGTGATTTTAAAGTTGAAATAGCTGATCGCCGTGAAGGTGATCCTGATATTTTAATTGCAGATGCATCTAAAATCGAAAAGGAATTAGGCTGGAAACCTAAATATGATTTGGAATGCATTGTTTCATCTGCCTGGAAATGGCATCAAAAAGTAAACAGTATTTAAAGGTTTTATCATGGAAAACAACAACTATGGATCTAAAATCGATGTTAGAATAATTGTATCCAATCTGGATATTGCCGGACTGGTTTCAAAGGCTGTTGACAGTGCTCAACTTGAAAAGGATTATAATGTTGTTGTTTCTTCTATAATACCAACCACTGATTTGGAACTTGCTAAAAAAGTAGCTAACGGTGCAGATATTATACTTATAGGCGGATATGGTCAGGACGATAACTTCAATATGTTATTCAATGATTTAAAAACAGATTTTAATCATATAGGTTTATTCGATTACAATAATGTTCTGTTTGAAAGTGAAGAGGTAAATGCCGAACTTGCTCAAAAGGAAATATTGAATTCAATCATCAAGTCAACACTTTCCTATTCTTTAAATTTAATTAATATCCATACTTTAGAAAACACACTGTTAAAACTAACACACAATTATAATAACTTGCTTGATGATTACAATAAACTTATTAAGGAAAATGAAGTATTGTCTATGGAAAACAATGATTTACACGAAGACATAAATACTTTAAAGTCTGATTTTACTAACTTCAAAAACAGGTTTGAAGATATTCACAATAAGGATTTTCTTGAAATTTATAAGTTGGATGAATTGTGGTATGAAGTTTTCAGGCAGAATTTGGCTGATGATGAAAAGATTGTAATAGCTACAAATAAGTTCAGACCGGATAATATTCTTGTTGGACAAGGTTTTATTGCAGCACAATCTAGAAATCATGCTATTGACTGGTTAAAAATTATTAAAACCGCTTTAATTTTTGTAGAAGATAATAAAGAAGAATTAGTTGAAGAATTATCTTCAAAACGTCCTACTAAACCTCCTGAAGTTCGTGAGGACTATGATTTACCAAACACTTTTGAAAATTTCTGGGAGTAAAAACATTATTATTTTTATACTAGGTTAAAGAAAAATAATAATTGATAATTATATGGTGTTTGCAAATGCAAGGTGAGATGGAAGATAAGTGTGGTATAGTAGGAATTCATTCCAAAGACATATCTAGGAATGTTTCTTCTTTTGTTTATTATTGTTTATATGCTTTACAGCATAGAGGTCAAGAATCCGCTGGAATAGCTACTTTTAATCAGGATAAAGGATTAAATTATTATTGTGGTATGGGTTTAATCACTGATGTTTTTAAAGATTATGAAATTAATAATCTTGATGGAAATATTGCAATTGGTCATGTAAGATATTCTACAACAGGCCAATCCAAATTAGAAAATTCCCAACCTTTTGTTACTGATTTTGATGATGGTTTTATTGCCATGGCCCATAATGGTGATATTGTTAACTCCGGTGAATTAAGAGAAGAACTTATAAAAGACGGTTATGAATTTAAATCAGACACCGATTCTGAAGTAATCTGTTATTTACTTAAAAAAGAGCATCACGATAACAATAAAAGTATTCTTGATGCTATTGAATCTGTTTCTCGCCAGCTTGTTGGATCTTATGCATTAGTTATCCTCGTTAATGGTGATTTGTATGGTGTACGTGGTCCTATGGGAATTAAGCCGTTAGCCGTTGCAAAAAAAGGGGATGATTTTGTATTGGCTTCTGAAACTGTTGCATTTGATGTAATTAATGCTGAATTCATAAGAGACATTGTTCCCGGCGAAGTTGTTTACTTTGAAAATGATGAAATTAAAAGCCACATGTTGGAAATCGCTGATGAAACTGACTTATCTCACTGTATGTTTGAATATGTTTACTTTGCAAGACCTGACAGTACAATAGATGGTATTAACGTTTACCAAACCAGATTAAATATTGGTAAGGAATTATATAAATTATATCCTATTGACGCTGATGTTGTCATTCCAGTACCTGATTCATCAATTCCTGCAGCTATAGGTTATTCAAGAGCTTCCGGAATTCCTTATGGTGAAGGTTTAATTAAAAACAGGTATGTTGGAAGGACATTTATTATGCCAACACAGGAAGAGCGTGAGTTGGCTGTTAGACTTAAATTAAATCCTATTAAAGAAGCTATTAAAGGTAAAAAGATTATTTTAATCGATGACAGTATTGTTAGAGGAACAACATCTAAAAAATTGCTTGATTTGGTTAAAGAAGCTGAACCTGCTGAAATTCATTTCCTGGTAGGTTGTCCTCCTGTAATAGCGCCTTGTTTTTATGGAGTAGCTATGGCTACTAAAAAAGAATTGATTGCTGCTAATTTCAGTATTGAAGAAATTAAAAAACAGTTAAATATTGATACATTGGGTTATATTACATTAGATTCTCTTATAGATGCTATTGGAATGCCTGCTGAAGATTTATGTTTGGGCTGTTTGAATGAAGAGTATCCAACAGAACTTCCTGATGATATTGAGGCTGAAACCTATTATAAACCTTAAGAGATTAAAATGCCTGAATTATTAGCTCCTGCCGGAAATTTCATATCACTGCGTGCTGTTTTAGAAAACGGTGCTGATGCAGTTTATTTTGGCTTGAATGAATATAATATGAGAGCGAATGCTCGAAACTTTTCTATTGATGATTTGGCTAAAATATCTAAGATTTCTGAAGAATATGGGGCGAAAACTTATTTATGCACTAACATTATTTTAAAAGAATCTCAAATAAACGAGCTTAAAAATAATCTTGAAAAGATTTCATCTTCACAAATCGATGGGCTTATTTTATCTGATATCGGATTAATAGAGGATGCTGTATCACATGGTCTTGAAGCACATGTAAGCGTTCAGGAAAACGTAACGAATTCACATACGCTGAAAACTCTACATAAACTCGGTGCTAAAAGGGCAATTTTATCCCGTGAGTTGTCCATTGATGAGATAACTGAAATTACCTCCAAATCTCCAATTGAAACTGAAATATTTATTCATGGGGCAATGTGCATGGCAATTTCAGGCAGATGCTTTTTAAGCTATGGTCTTTATGGAAGAAGTGCAAACTGTGGGGATTGTCTTCAGCCTTGCCGTAAAAACTGGACTTTAACCTTTGAAGAATCTCAAAATGATGCAGTTTCAAATACTTCCGATGTTTTGGACGAGTCCTTTGTCATTTCAGAGGCTTATGATGACACATACAGGACTAACTTTTTTTCACCAAAGGACATGTGTATGATAGAACATATCCCTGAATTGATTAAAACAGGTGTATCATCATTTAAAATTGAAGGAAGAGCACGCAGTCCGGATTACGGCGCAATGGTAACTTCTGTTTATCGTGAAGCTATTGATTCTTATTTGAATAATCCTGATGAATATGAATTCAATCCTCAATGGAAAGAGGAACTTGAAAGTGTTTTTAACAGGGGATTTGACACAGGATTTTACTTTGACATTCCATGTGAAACCAGTGAAACCAACCAATCCAAATATGTTAAAAAGGACATTGGTCAGGTCGTTAATTATTATAATAAAGTTAAAGTTGCAGAATTAAGGATATGGGACGATTTAAAGATTGGTGATAAAATCATGGTTCAGGGTGAAACCACAGGATCTGTTACCCATACAATTGATTCCATGCAGATTGAAGGTAAAGACATTAAGGAAGTTTCAAAAAATTCAAATGTAGGTGTTTTACTTCCTTATAAAGTTAGAAAAAATGATTATGTTTATAAATTAATTGAGAGGTCACAACAATGATTAAAAAAATAGCAATTTATGGAAAAGGCGGAATTGGAAAAAGTACGACTGTAGCTAATCTCTCTGCTACATGGGCAAGTGATGATTTAAATTGCCTTGTCATCGGTTGTGATCCAAAAGCAGATACCACACGTACATTATATGGGAAAAGAATTCCAACTGTTGTTAACACTTTAAAGGATAATAGAAATCCTGAAAGGGATGATTTGGTTTTTAAAGGATTTAAGGATATTTTATGTGTTGAAAGTGGAGGTCCTGAACCAGGTGTTGGATGTGCCGGACGTGGTGTAATCGTTGCAATGAAAAGACTTGAAAAGATCGGCATTTTTGATGAAGACCTCGACGTTGTCATATATGACGTATTAGGTGATGTGGTATGCGGAGGTTTTTCAGTGCCTTTGCGTGAAAAATATGCTGATGAGGTATTGATTGTTACATCAGGTGAATATATGTCACTTTATGCTGCAAACAATATTGTCCGTGGTGTTAAAAAACTTAAAGGTAACTTAAGTGGTATTATCTGCAATTGCCGTAATGTTGACAATGAAGAAGAAATTGTTAACGAATTCGCTAAAAAAATAGGCACACATGTTATTGGTACAATTCATAGAAGTAATTTGATTCAAGATGCTGAATTAGATGCAAAAACTGTTGTAGAAAAATACCCTGAAAGTGATGAAGCTGGTGAATACTTCGAGCTTGCTTCAAGTATAATGAATAATGAAAATATCTCAATTCCGGAACCTATGGATGATGAGGAATTTGAGGAATTTTTCAAATCTTTTAGTTGATTAATATGAAAAAACTTTGTATCTTTGATTTTGATGGGACATTATTCGACTCAGTAGAAGATGTCGTAATATGTTTTAATGAAGTATTGTCAGAATACGGCTTTCCTACTTTAACGAGAGATGAGTATATTCCTTGTTTGGGTGGAAACATTGATGACATTGTTTCTAAAATATTGGGACCAAATAGCACTCCTCAAAATATAGAAAGCATTAAGAAAACCTACTTGGATTTATATGCTTCCTCTAAAAAGGAAAAAACTATTCCGTTTCCGGACGCTAAGGAAACTCTAAAATATTTGGAGGACAAAGGAATATTGCTTGCTATAAATTCAAACAGATTAAATTTTTCCTTGAATGAATTTGTTTTAAAATATCTCTCAGATATAGACTTCGTATCCATTGAAGGACAAAACATTGACTCTCCGCCTAAACCGGACCCATTTGGAGTAAATAATATTCTCAATAAGACAAATTTGAGTTCGGATGAAGCATTGTATATTGGAGATTCAATGACTGATATTAAAACGGCTCAAAATGCTGGTATTGATTGTGTAATTGTTGAATGGGGATATGGTGATGAAACTGCATTTAATCATGATTATCCATTAAAGGTCATCAGTGAATTTTCACAATTATATGATTTATTTGATTTTTAAAAAAAGTTGAAGAAAAATGAGACTGTCCAATAAATAATTTTTTCTAATTTTTTTATTTTTTTGCTTATTATTGTTTTTAAATTTCTTAATTTTTAATTTAGTTTTTTAAAAAGTAGTTAATTATAAATATGTGAGAAGATAAATAGTTATTTAACGCA
>JAFRFB010000031.1 GCA_017434555.1 Methanobrevibacter sp.
GTGATACATAGGGGCTATCCTCTTGATTTTGGAATAAATTTCCAATACTATTTGTACAGATTATAATAATTCTATCAGTATCAATACTAACAGTACAATTCAATGAGTATCAATACTCAAAGAATTATTTTTATTTTTCTTTTTTTCGGTTCAATCAGAATTGTTCATAGGCTTATAATTAGTATTTGTGTTTTTTTGTTATGTTTTATTTGTTATGTAATAATTGTTATGTAATGGTTATTATTTATTAAAAATTTTTATTTTTCTATTGACAAGATAAAAATATTTTGATATAATATATTTGTAAAGTTAATTAATACAAATGAAAGGAGAACACAAAATGGAAGTAAAACATAAAATAATAATCAAATATTATAGCGGCAAGTCACAGAATGACGGCGTTTTTTATGGTAATTGTACGATTTCCGTAATTAATAGAGAATTGAATAAAACAGTTAATCGAATTAATGATAGTGAATTATTGACAGCATTAGTAATTTTTCCGTCTACAAATCAATATTTTACTTTAGGCAATCCAAAGTATAAAATTATGTTTGATTGTGGATATATGAGTGATGAAGAGTATAAAACATTTGTACTTGACAGATATTTTCATTCACAAATTTGTTCGAATTAATCAGAATTTATCGAGGATTTATAATTAGTATTTATGTAATGAATATTATTTATTTTTCTATTGACAAAATTAAAATATATTTGTAAAGTTAAATAACACAAATGAGAGGAGAAATCACAAATGGATAAATTAGATAGTGTTGAGTTATGGCTTTTAAAAAAAGCGGTTGAATGTAAAATGGAGAAATTGATGGATTTTATAGAAGAAACAAAATCAGAACCAGCATTGCAGTTATACGGCGATTATGCGGCATTACATACAAAATTAGATATAATTTATAAGGAATTACCTATAAAAATTATGGAGTGGACGTAATAAGTTTGGTGTTTGGCTGAAATGGCCAAATAAAGACGAGTATAGAACATTCGTACTTTCAAAGGAGTGAAATATAATGGGAAATTACGAATGTTAAGGCATTTAACTTATTTATAATAATATGGTTGGGCTATCGACCATTAAACGGGCAATCAAAACACAATATATAAGAATCTTTAATTTATTTATAAAGGGGGGTGTATAAATGTATGATACAATTGATATTTTTTCTACTATTAAAGAGGTAGCAGGGCTTCTCCCATATGTATTGGAATGTAAAGCGAATTTCATAGAATACAACAATATAAAAATATGGCGTGAGGGGTCAATAGTAAAAGCAGAGATAAAACAAATTGAAAAAGGGGCGTTTTATAATGAATAGTGTATGTTTGATAGGTAGACTGGGGCAAGATGTTGAATTAAGATATGCAAGCGGTGAAAATCAAAAGGCGGTTTGTAGGTTCAGCATAGCGGTCAAAAATCCATATAAGGGAGGTGAAGTGGATTGGGTGAATTGTGTTTCATTTGGAAAAATTGCAGAAACACTATCGAAGTATACCAAAAAAGGTTCAGCAATAGCCATTATGGGAAGAATACATACAGGGAATTATAAAAATAAAGATGGCAAAACCGTATACACATTTGATGTGATAGTTCAGGAGTTCGATTTCATTGACAAAAAAAACGATTCACAAAAAAGTCAAGACAATCTACTATATAGGAGTGGTTGTGAGGATTATTTACCATTTTAATATATAAATTTTACAATCCCCGCTAATATTAGTGGGGATTGTAAGAAAGGAAGAAGAAAATGAATAAAAAGGTATTTAAAGTGTTAAGATATGAGCGTTTAAGAAGAGGTATACAACTTAGTAAAATGGCGGAGGAAATTGGCGTTACATACCAAACCTTGTACAATTTTGAGTGTGGTAAAAGTAATAATTTAACCGTATTTATAAAATATTTAAAAATTTTGGACGTAACTTATGATTATATAGTTAAGAAAGGAATTGAATTATATGAAAATTGAGGATATTTTAAATATGGGGTTAAAAAAATTTAATCAACTAACAGAAAAAGAGTTATCAAAAACATTGAATTATATGAACAAAGTGGCAAATGACAGGGTGAGGAGATTATTAAAAAACAATTTGTTGAATATTCCTGCATTCAAAAAAATTAAAAATGTTTTTGGTATAGAAGATGAAAAGAAAAATATAAAAATGAAAGAAGTATCATTTACTATTCCACGAGGTGCAACACTTAATGAAAAAAGAAATTTGTTTATGCGTGTAAAATCGTTTTTACAGGCTAAAACTTCCACAGTAACAGGAAGTCAACAATGGAAAAAAGAACAAGATAATCGTTTTTATGATTTCTTACATAAAGATAAAAATGATAATATTGACGAAAAAAATATAGAATATGATGAAGACAAAATGCAAATATATTATGATGTTATGGCAAGAATTGAAGAACTACACCCGTCAATGACCCTTGAAGTAAAATATGAAGTTGAGCGATATGCAGGTCAATTAATATTTGACAAAAAAATATATGATATTGATACAATTATTGACGAATTGAATAAATTAATTGATAACTTAATGAATAGATATGAAAGCGATTATGTAAAAAAGCACAGTGACCCCTTTTATAGCGTTTAAGCTTTTAGGTGGTGGCTTTAATGGTATTTGATACTAAAATATATAAATATGATAATAGAGAAAAATTACAAGAGATAACAGAAAAGGT
This sequence comes from Methanobrevibacter sp., assembly GCA_017434555.1. GTDB lineage: Archaea > Methanobacteriota > Methanobacteria > Methanobacteriales > Methanobacteriaceae > Methanocatella. The sequence continues at coordinate 2,708 of JAFRFB010000031.1, forward strand.
AGAAAAAAAGAAAAATAATAAAAGTATAACTTATTATAATATCCCGTGTGCATTCGACATAGAAACGTCAAGTACATACAATGCCGATAATGAAAAAATTGCTTTTATGTATATTTGGCAATGTTGCATTAATGGGTTTACTTTTATTGGTAGAACGTGGGATGAATTTTTATATTTTTATGGTTCAATCGTTGAAACATTCCAAACAGACGAAAAAACCAAATTAATAATTTATGTACATAATTTAAGTTATGAATTTCAATTTTTGCGAAAGTGGCTTGAATGGTATAAGGTTTTTGCAATTAAAGAGCGTAAACCTATATATGCCGAAACAGTGGACGGTATAATTTTTAGATGTAGTTATTTGTTAACTAATAAAAGTCTTGAACGATTAGGCGAAAACATAACAAAAACTGAAATAAAAAAGGCGGTCGGCTTCTTAGATTATAACAAAATAAGACATAATAACACACCATTAACAGATTTGGAAATTGAATATTGTATAAAAGATGTACAAGTTTTATGTGCTTATATAGATGAGCAAATAGAAAAAGAAAAATATATTTTTAATATTCCATTAACACAAACCGGATATGTGAGAAGATATACCCGTAAAAAATGTTTAAGAAATGGAAATAAGCCAAATTACGGATATAAAAGATTAATCGACAATTTAAAAATTAATAACTTGCTTGAATATAATATGTTAAAAAGTGCATTTAGTGGGGGATTTACGCATTCAAATCCATTCAATAGCAACGAACTTAAAAAAAATATAATTGCTTATGATTTTTGCAGTAGTTATCCTGCTGTAATGTTAGCGTATGACTATCCAATGAGCAAAGGCGAATTTATAAAAATTAAATCAAGAGAAGATTTTTATACAAAGTTAAAATGTTATTGTTGTGTATTTACAATTAAGCTAAAAAATCTACATTTAAAAAATAGTAATTTTAATGATTGTTATATTCAAAGGTCTAAATGTCACAGTATAAAGAAATTCACAGAATGCAACGGTAGAATTACAGAATGTGAAGAATGTATTATAACTATCACAGATTTAGATTATTATATTATTGATAAAATGTATAGTTTTGAATTTGAATTAAGCAATTTTGTAATATATCAACGTGGAAAACTACCCAAGGAAATAATCGAAAGTATTTTGTACTTTTATAAAGGTAAAACAAGCTTAAAAGGTATTAAAGGAATGGAAGAAGAATATTTAAATTGTAAAGAGATGTTAAATTCATTGTATGGAATGTGTGTAACTGATGTTATACGGGATGAATATACATATATCAATGACGAATGGGGAATTGCAAACGTTACAAATGATGAAAAAATTGAAAAAATGGAAGATATGAATTGTAGTTTTTCAAGGTTTTTATTTTATCCGTGGGGTGTTTTTGTAACTGCATATGCAAGACGGGCATTATTTAGTGGTATTTTTGAATGCGGAGAAGATTATATATATTCGGACACTGATAGTATATATATTAATAATAATCATAAGCACGATAATTATTTTAAAAAATATAATGAATATATAATAAAAAAGATACAAGATACATTGAATTATTATAATATTAGTATAGAAGAAATGCAACCGATGACAAAAAACGGCACAAAAAAGCCAATAGGAATATGGGAAATAGATAAAAAGTGTTTGCTTTTCAAGACTTTAGGGTCAAAAAGATATATTTATATGAAAATTGACGGTGAGATAAGTATTACGGTAGCAGGACTTAATAAAAAGGTATGTACCCCATATTTATTAGAAAAATATAAGTATAATATATTTAATGAATTTAAAAACGGGTTGACGATAGAAAAAGGAAAAACAGGAAAATTGACACATACTTACATTGATGAGGAAATAGACGGGAATATAATTGATTATTTAGGGAACGAGGGAACTTATAAAGAAAAAAGCTTTATACACTTAGAAGGTTCAAGTTTTGAAATGGGGTTAGAAAATTATTTATTGTTTTTATCAACTTTAAAGGATTGACAAAAAATAATAATTATTATATAATAAAATAAAAAGGTGGTGAGAAAATGAACCGATATAATAATTTTATCAGTAAACTATTTACTGATTGTGAATATAAATTTAATGATAAAGCGACAAGGCGACAAGAATATATAAAATATTATTTATGCCGTACTTTGCAAATTTTTAAGTATGACGGTTTACCTAAAACAATACCGCAGAGGGATTTAGAATTATTAATTCAAATCGGTGGGGCTTGTTGTGTAACCGAGGTAAACAGTGAATTATATGCTTTTGGGGGTGGTTTTGGTGGTGAACCAAATCCATATTATATGCCTACAATTTTTACAGTAGCAAATCCCGCATTGAATTTTTCAAAAAATCTTGTCATTGATGATGATTGTATAATAATTAATAATGATTCATTGTATATAGGAATTATGCCACTTTTGAATAGATATATTAATTTGCTCGTGGAAAATGATATTTCATTAACGCTTGCAAGCATTAACAGTCGTCTTATAAATGTGTTAACCGCCTCAACAGACAATACAAGAGAAAGCGCAGAAATTTTTCTTGAACACATTAAGAATGGGGACTTATCAATAATTGGTGACACCTCTCTGTTTGGTGAAGCAGATTTAAACGCTTTATCACTCCAAACAGGAAAAACAAATACTATTACAGATTTAATAGAGGTACAACAATACACAAAGGCAAGCTTATACAATGAACTAGGATTAAATGCTAATTACAATATGAAAAGAGAATCGCTTAACAGTGCAGAAAGTCAATTAAACGATGACGCATTATACCCATTTATTGATGATATGTTAAATTGTAGAAAAAAGGCAATTGAAAAGATAAACAACAAATATAATACTAATATAAGTATTGATTATAATTCATCATGGAAAGATAATAAAGATGAATTGCAAGCGAAATTAAAAGACCTTGAAAATGTTTCACGTGAAACAATAACAGAAAAAGGGGGTGAATCAGAAAATGAATCAACAGAGGGTGAAGCTAATTGATAGTTATAATGATGTAATAGCAAACGGCATTTTTTATGGTTTGATTATGGGTACAAATCTACCCCCTTGGAATCGCTCAGTTAATTATAATACATTAAACACAGTTTATTTTTATAATTGGAGTGGTGAAAAATTTATCAGCCCATATATAAAAAAACTATTTAAGTATTATGATGTTGATAAATGCGATGACCAAATAACAGGGCAAACACCACCCTACACATTATCAAACAATGTTATTAATCAACATTTAAAAGATATTTATTTTAAAAAGTGGTCGGAATTGTGGGCGACATTATCATACACATATAATCCTATTTCTAATTATGATATGACAGAAATCGAAACAGGCGAAACACACAACACAACAATAAACACACGCACAGGAAATACAAATAATATAATAACTGATAGTACTTCGCATACAGGAACTATAAAAAATGATTCTGAAAATAACGGTATTACTGAATTTACACCATTAGGTGAGGAAGAGTTAAGAGAAGATATTAACGGCGGTGAAAGTGAGATATTATTTAAAACAGGAAAAGAAACCGATAAAACAACATACGGCGGTACAGAAACATTGAATAAAAACGGTAGCAGAAATACAAGCCGTACATTCACACCGCAAGGACAAGAAACAGAATCTAATACAACACAAAACACAATAACAAATTTAACAAATGACAATAAAATTTTTGCTTTTAATACTACGCAACCGCCAACAAGTCAAAATCAAAATGTGCAGAATGGTACAACTAATACAACAGGAAACGTAACCAAATCTTTTGTAAATCGTATTGATACCGAAACACTCAACGAAACATTTACAAATTATTCGGAAAGTAAAGGATTTACAAATAGGATTGACGAAACAGAAAAAACATTCACAAATAGAACTGATACAAAAGATTTAACATATACTAACAGATACAACATAAATACTAAATCATTTGATGACAGAAAAGATATTACAACAGTACAAGATAATAGTAGTAATACAGAAACATTCAACGATACCATTACAAAAAACGGAAGTAATACAGAAACAACAAGTCTAAATGACAACGGTTCATTAAACGGCACTAATAGCCGAACGTTAACACGCTCGGGCAATATCGGAGTAACAACAACTCAACAAATGATTCAGCAACAAAGAGAGTTGCTATTATGGGATTACTTTTATAAAATTGTATTCCCTGATATAGATAAAATTTTAACTTTATCAATTTATTAAGGAGGTTTTAAAAAATGAAAGGCGGTTATATTATACTGGATATTAAAAAATGTCAATTTGTATTAAATGAATCGGAATATATAGCAAATAACAATTATGCAAAAAATATTGTTAGTGCTGTATGGAACAATCAAAAGCCCGTACTTGTTGAAAATTGGTCGGCATTAGGTGGACGTTATGCAAATTATAAAGGTAGTGGTTTTTGCCGAATATTTACAAGTAGTCCAAATTATATATGCTTAGAATTACCAGACAGCGGGGAAATTTCAATTTTTTTCAATTCCAATGGTACAATAACAATAGATAACTAAGGGGGTTATATTATGCAAGTAAACCAAATTTATAATATTGTAAACGATATAACGGGGGAAATTTTAGGCGAATCGGCGGTAATATCCGAAGATTTATCTAATATAGTTGACATTGGTACGGCTGTATTTAATGCGAATGCCGTTGACAACTATGTAAGAAATCTTGTAAATCACATTGGTAGGGTGATTTTTGTAAATCGTTCTTATAGAGGTTCTGCACCATCCGTGCTTATGGATGGTTGGGAATATGGTTCTGTTATGGAAAAAATAAGAGCTGAATTACCTGAAGCGGAAGAAAATGAAAGTTGGAATCTTCAAGATGGAACAAGTTATGACCCAAACATTTTTTATAAACCTCAAGTATCTGCTAAATTCTTTAACAAACGCACAACTTTTGAGATTCCTATGAGTTTTACAGAAATGCAAGTAAAAGAGAGTTTTAGCAATGCCGAACAGCTCAATGGCTTTATATCAATGTTAAATAACAACGTTGAAAAATCGTTGACAGTAAAAATGGATTCTCTTATAATGAGGACTATTAATAACTTTATCGGTGAAACTATATATAGTGAAGTCGGGGGCGGTTCACTTAGTGGTAGAAGTGGCACAAAGGCGGTAAATTTACTGTATTTGTATAATCAGACATACAACCCAAACCCCGCACTCACTGTGGCAGAGGCTTTGCACACACCCGAATTTTTACGCTTTGCAAGTTTTGTTATTACAAATTATATTGCAAGAATAAGCAAATTAAGCAAGCTGTTTAACATCGGAAGTACTGATAAATTCACGCCTAAAGATGTTTTACATCTCGTGGCTTTATCTGATTATGTGAACGCTTCTAATATGTTTTTACAATCAGATGTATATCATAATGAATTAACGGAATTACCTAATTTTGAAGTAGTGCCTTATTGGCAGGGTAGTGGAACGGGTTACTCATTCAGCGACATTTCAAGTATAAATGTAACAACGGCAAGCGGTAATGCAGTAAATGCAAGTGGAATTTTAGCAGTTATGTTTGATAGGGATGCACTCGGAGTTTGTAATGTGGATAGAAGAGTAACCACAAATTACAACCCAAAAGCCGAATTCTTTAATAATTGGTTTAAATTCGATAGCCAGTATTTCAATGATACCGATGAGAATTTTATTGTATTCTATATAGCATAATAAAATATATAGCCCCTTGAAATAAGGGGCTATTTCAAAAAGGAAGTGAAAAAATAATGGCACGTTATTTAAATATACCACTTTTTAACGGTACAACTGCACCAACTCGAAACGATATTGACAGTGTAGGCGTTATGTATTTAGAGTACACCCAAACCCAGGGTGTTACACAGATAGGCCGTAAAGGTATCGGAACACCTTATAACATAAATATTTCAAATCGTTTTTGTGTTAGTCGTATAAAAGTATGTTATATATACGATACAAATGTTACAGGAAGCGTAATACCTATTTATTTTGCACTAAAAGGCGGAAACACTTCACAATTTCCCGCAATATACAGACTTCAATATATTAACCAGTCACCAGCCTCCACTGTAACAACTTCTTCTATTAATACAAATAGTGGGGTCACAGATTCACGAAGTGGTTTACCTATATATTATGCAATAGGAACGGGTGAAGCAACAGGTATTTATACAAACCAAGTGCTAATACCTACAAGCGATTCATACATTGCAAGCGATTTGCAAAATGCGATTGATACTGTAAATGATGGAATTTGGGACTATATTATAAGCGATGACCCCTACACAGAGGGCGGAGTAACAGAAAAAGAGGGCGGAACAGGTGATTTTGATAATACAAGCGATTCAATCGACTTTCCAACACTTCCAACAATTTCAGTAAGTGATACGGGTTTTGTAAATATATATAATCCAACACTAACACAATTACAGAATCTTGCCACTTTTATGTGGACAAATCCTCTTTTTGATTTGACCCAATGGCGAGCCCTTTTTGCAAATCCTATGCAAGCAATTTTGAGCCTTGCAATTTTGCCCGTAGCGATTCCAAACGGTGGAACACGTACAATTAAGGTTGGTAATATTTCAACAGATGTAACAATGACAGTAGCCGCACAACAGTTTATAGAGTTTGATTGTGGTAGTTTAAATATCAATGAACATTGGGGAAGTTATCTTGACTATTCGCCATTTACACGTTTATCTATATTTTTACCGTTCGTTGGTTACCGTGACTTAAATATTGATGAATGTATGAATAAGAGTTTACACGTCAAATATCATATTGATATTTTTACAGGTGCTTGCAGTGCATTTATTAAATGTGGTAATAGTGTTTTATATAATTTTTCGGGTAATTGTGCTTTTAATGTTCCTATAAGCGGTACAGACTTTTCAAGCGTGGTAAATGGCATTTTGTCGGCGATAGGTACAGGCGTGACCGCACTCGCAACGGGTGGAGAATCGGCAGCATTTGGGGCGGTGGCGAGTATGTCCGCCGATGTAATGAACGCAAAGCCACACGTTCAAAAGGGTGGTTCAATGGGCGGAAATGCAGGATTTTTAGGACATCGCACACCGTATTTAACATTAATCAGACCACGGCAGGCAGTGCCTCAAAATCAAAATGAATTTTTAGGCTATCCGTCTTTTATTACTGCCGATTTGGCAAACGTGACAGGATACACGGAAGTTATAAATATATTTTTACAAGACGGTTTTACAGCGACAGAAAACGAGCTAAATGAAATAAAAAGATTACTAAGTGAGGGGGTTATTTTATAATGTTTGATATAACTTTTAGCATTAATAAATCACCGATAAACAAGTTATACAAAGATTTACAAATCGTTACAACATTATCGGGAGAACTTAGGCAACAAACAAGTATTTTAACACCTACAATACAAATTGAAATATCACCAAATACAACACTAAACACGGTTACAACGGCGAATTATTGTTATATTGAGGCATTCAATGGTCGAAAATATTTTATAGAAGAATGGGAAATTGTGAACGCTAATATATTACAATTCACAGCGAGGGTGGATGTACTAAGTACGTATGCGGATATTATAAAACAACAAAAAGCAATAATAAAACGACAAGAGAATTTATGGAATTTATATCTAAATGACGGGTCTTTTAAAATATTTCAAAATCCCAATATATTAACAAAAGCATTCCCAAGCGGTTTTTATACTGATGAATATGTACTATCTATTGCAGGGAAGTGATACAATGTTGATATTAAAATTTATAATAGCTGTACTGATTTTAATTTGGTTTTTATTATTGTATGGTTCAAAGAGGTGATATTATATGTTTGGAAAAGAAAAATTTTACAGCCTAAAAAAAATATTATCGTATGATTGCCAATATAATATTATATTCGGCGAACGTTCAAACGGTAAAACATACGCCGCACTAATGCACGGGTTACAAAATTATGTTGATAAAGGCGAAAAATTCGCCTATATCAGACGGTGGAAAGAAGATTTCATAGGTAAGCGAGGGACGACCCTTTTTGATGGACTTATCAACAACAATGAAGTTGATAAGTTGACAAATGGAGAATACAACAATATTTTTTATAAATCGGGGCGTTGGTATCTATGTAAAATGGAAGACGGGGAAAAAGTACACATACAGGAAGAGCCGTTTTGTTACGGGTTTAGTATTGCAAGTAGTGAGCACGATAAAAGCACTTCTTACCCCGATGTAACTACAATAATTTTTGACGAGTTTATGACCCGAAAATTTTATTTGCCCGATGAATTTATTTTATTTATGAATCTGCTAAGCACAATTATTAGACAGCGGAACAATGTGCAAATATTTATGCTTGCAAATACTGTTTCCAAATATTGCCCGTACTTTTCGGAAATGGGGATAAACCATTTTAAACAGATGAAACAAGGCGATATTGATATATATAATTACGGCGAAAGTAGTCTGAAATTAGCCGTTGAATTTTGCAAGCACAAAAAAGACGGTAAAAAATCCGATGTATATTTTGCGTTTGATAACCCTAAATTATCAATGATTACAGGCGGCGTTTGGGAAGTTGATATTTATCCACATTTGCCCCATAAATACACACCAAAGGATATTTTATTAACATACTTTATACAGTTTAACGGGGACTTGCTACAGTGTGAAATAATAAACAAAAACGGCGATATATTCACATTTGTACACCCCAAAACAAGTGAAATAAAAGACCTAAACGCAATTATATATACAACTGATGACAGCCCACAAGAAAGGTATAAAAAGTATATCACACGCCCACGTACCAAAGCGGAAAGGATAATATATGAATTTTTTCTAAGGAACAAGGTTTTCTATTCATCTAACGAGGTCGGGGAAATGGTAAGAAATTATCTTGTATTTTGTGGAAAGGTGTAAACAGAGTGATAATATGAAAAATCAAAAAGAAATAGAATCTAAATTAAAAGCGTGGTCGGATTCAAAAAATTCTAATATATTACAGAAAGAAAAAAATATTATCGAAAATCTTATTAAAATTCGTAATATGGATATATCATATTATAATAATAAATTAATGCAGATAGAAATTGAGGCAGAAAAAAATAAAAATAATATTGAAAAATGGGATATAATTATTAAATCTGTTTTGAATGAAACTGAATATAACATATTATATTATAGATTTATTAAAAAATGGCAGTGGGAACAGATAGCAAGAAAATTAAATTATTCATTAAGACAAATATATGTTTATCGTAAAAAAATACTTGACAAATTGCAAGATTTATTGTAATATAGAGTTGTCCTTCATTGTTACCCCGAACAAGGTAATTTTAAATGTGTTCTCTCTCTATTATGTGGTGCTATGGTTTAGGCTATCACCGAAAAGGCATATTCTGCGGAATGTGCCTTTTTATTTTGAAAATTATAAAAATTTTTTGATATATCTATTGACATTATAAAAATTTTATGATAAAATATATTTGTAAGATAAATAATAACAAAAATAAAAGGAGAGAAAAACAATGATTAAAACTTATAGTGTAACGGGAGATACAAACAATTTTGAAAGCGATATGAACACATTAAAAACATTCCGATATAGAAAAATACGGGCTTAAATTAGTTGAAAAATACGGACATTGTAATATCACCACTTATATAAATGGAGAAAAAATAATTTTGAGCAATACTAAAATAGAACGGTGCAAACCGTTCTTTTTATTTGTCTATTACATAACAATCATTACATAACAAATAAAACATAACGAAAAAAACATAAATACTAATTATAAGCCTATGAACAATTCTGATTGAACCGAACAAAAAGAAAAATAAAAATAATTCTTTGAGTATTGATACTCATTGAATTGTACTGTTAGTATTAATACTGATAGAATTATTATAATCTGTACAAATAGTATTGGAAATTTATTCCAAAATCAAGAGGATAGCCCCTATGTATCAC
>JAFRFB010000112.1 GCA_017434555.1 Methanobrevibacter sp.
AATAATTTTATTTCTTTTATTTGCTTAATATAGTTGTTTATCTTTCTTTATAAAGTATGCTTGAGCCGGATAGTGGTGAAAGTCACACGTCCGGTTCTTAGAAGAGGGGAGATGAGTAATCATCTCTCCTTATTCGACTCTCAAAGTTGGGGATGAATCGCATTGTTGGGGGGTACTTTTATTTTTGCTAATTTTCATAGTTGATTTTCTAAAATAGGCTATTTTTTCATGGTATTTGTATTGGATTTTTCATTCAGTATACTATTTTTTTTGATTTTTTTATAATTCATATGTTTGCACATTACTTGTCAAATGCTCTCTCTCGGTATTTCTTTATATATGCATGTGGTTTATATTATTAATTGTAATTAATACATATTTTATTTGGGTTTTATTAATAATGGTGGTTATAATTAAATGAAAGTTGTTAATAAGAATATTAAAGTTAGGATTTATCCGTCAAAAGCGGATAAGAATGATAAAGGAGAAAAGATTGTTAGTATTAACAAAATTGAGTCCAATATAGGTATTTACAGATTTATTTATAATCATGAATTGGCTTTAATTAATGAATTTAAATTATTATTGGTGCAATATGGTTATGGGGATAAGGTTATTGTTAATGATTCTTCTTGTAATGTGCTTTTAAAGATGTTGCGTGCGGAAAATTCTTTTTTAGAAAAAGCAGAGTCCAGCAGTCGCCAACAGTCACAAAGAAATCTCATACAAGCATTCAAAAGATATTATGATCCTAATTTAAAATCCAATTATCCGGTATTTAAACACAAGAGAAATGCAAAAGATAATTTCAGAATAATAAACAATAATAACAACGTAAGAATTCAAAAAAATCGGTATGGATTCGAACAAATCAAACTGGCTAAACTAGGATTAATAAAATTCAAAACCAGCAAAGAATATCGAGAATTACTACGACAAGCCAGCAACACCCGTGACCATACGGCAAAAATAAAACATGTAACAATCAAAAAAGAAAATACAAAATACTATGCTGTTTTCAACATCGAATGCATACACACACCAGATAGAATAATTGGTCCACTACAACAAATCGGAATCGATATCGGATGCAGCAAACTAGCCGTTCTCTCCAACGAAGAAGAGATACTCAATCTTCATCTAACAGAGGAAACAGAAAAAATCATCCACTATCAAAAAATAATGAGCCACCACAAACCAAAGTCCATAAGATACAAAAAAGCACAAATACAATACAACAAATGGTATAAAAAACTAATAAACAAACGCAATGACTATTATAACAAACAAACAGCAGATATTGTAAAAAACAGTTGTTTTGTATCAGTTCAAAACGAAAATATCATTGCATGGAAACACAATAAATATTTAAGCCGAGGCATACAACTAAACGCACCACGTACCTTCATGGACCAAATAGAATACAAATGTGACTGGAACGACATCGAATTCATCAAAGTACCTAAAAAATTTCCATCCACACAAATCTGCAGCAAATGTGGGGAACAAAATGAAAAATTACGAGGACAGGAAAACTTAGGAATACGTGAATGGGACTGTCCATATTGCAATACACATCATGATAGGGATGTCAATTCAAGTATTAATATCCTCAGAAGAGGTTTAGAACTCGCCGGGGCGGCGGGGCAGTAAAATTCCAAAATATAATTTTTTGGTTTGCGAATCCCCGTCGTCTCAACGTCGGGGAAGTTCAATTTTCTTGCATTAAATCATATCCTTTATCAAAATGGTGGTGTTCAATGACAAATGTGAAGGTGAATGTTGTCTTCGATATTAATGGGTTGATATCGACTGTTATTTTTGTTATTTTTGTCCTGTACTCATTCACCTTGGTTAATCTTGGTGATATTATTGTATATTACTAAAAGTATTTATCTTTTTGGGTAGTTATTTTTTTAGCACTAATAGTCTTCAAATGGTCTCGCGAAATTTGTATATTAGATTATATTTAATACTTATTAGTATGTCTCTTGAAAAGAATTAATAATAACTGTGAGGGATTATAATTAAATAATTTTTTGGGATCAGGTGTTTTTTTATTGGATATAAATTTATTCTATAAAATAAGTTTTTGATAAAATTTAATGAAAGTTATTTCATAAGATAAATTTTTTTAAAATTAAAAAAGTGTTGTTTAAGACAAATCATCAAAAACAACACTGCCGTTAACTATCGTCATTATCGGAGCTCCTTCATATTCCCATCCGTCAAATGGTGAGTACTCCGCTTTTGTTTTAAATGTTGAAATGTCGAATTTGCCTTTTCTATTCATATCAATGACTGTAAAGTCGGCGTCTTTCCCGACAGCTATTTCTCCTTTGGACTCAAGATTAAATACCTTTGCAGCATTTTGGGATAATATTTTAGGAATCAGCTCCAGACTTAAATTGCCTCTGTTGACTTCAGTTAAAAGCAGACTCACTACCGTTTCAAGTGCCGGAATTCCTGGTGAGGATGTAAAGACTCCCTTGTGCTTTTCCTCAAGCGTGTGGGGCGCATGATCGGTTCCGATAATTGAATTTTCATCAATGTCTGAAATTTTTACACGTACTTCCTCTGGTCTGAGTGGTGGGTTGGTTTTTACCATGGTGCCGTAGGTGTTGTATGCTGAATTGTCAAGGAGCAGATGGTGAGGTGTAAACTCATAGCTTATATTGTTTTTACGTGCAATATTTAGGGCATTTTTACTTGACAAGTGGCAAATGTGTAGGCGTAAATTGTTTTTCCTTGCAAGCTCAATAGTTTGTTTTACTGATTCATCTTCTGAGGTATATGGTCTGGCATAAGAGTAGTCAATTGGGTCATCTGAGCCTTCAAGCTCTTGTGTTTTTTCACTTACAATGCTTCTTTTCTCACAGTGGGTTGCAACAAGACCGTTATATGAAGTGGTCTCTTTTAGTTTCCCCAGATTTTTAAAAATCTCTTCAAGACTTTCGTCAGTTTCCAAATCCATAAATACCTTAAATGAGACGGGATTCAGCGCCATCATTTTTGTCATTTCCTCTAACGTGTTGTGTCCTGCCTGAAGGTAGAAGTTGACAACACTCTTTTTAGATGCTATATCCATCTTTTCCTTTAAGGCATCGTATGTGTTTGTCTTTGGAAGGGTGTTGGGCATGTCGATTACCGTTGTAAAGCCTCCGTGTGCTGCAGCCTCACTTCCGGTTCTGAAATCCTCCTTTCTTGTAAGTCCAGGGTCTCTGAAGTGAACGTGAGGGTCAATAAAGCCGGGCATTAGATAATTTGACTTGATATCAATTATATTATCTGATTTAATGCTTTTTTTGGTAATTTCTCTTATCTTTTTATCCTTTACGCCAATATTATACTCGCCGCTTTTTCCTACCAGTCGGGAGTTTTTAATAACTAAATCAAACATAAGTAATTATTTAAATATTTTAACTATTATATTTTTTATTATGAGTCTTTTAAGTGAAATTTCAAATCGTGACATGAAACTTTTCAGGGATTATTTAAACACTGATGTAAGGATTTCTCAATGCACTTGTGATGTTAAACTGGTGGCTGATTTTACTGAGTACAATCCTTTACATAACGGTCATTATCATTGCATGAAAGTTGCAAGGTCTAAGGTTAATGATGGGCTTTTTGTAGCTGTCGTTCCGGGGCTTTTTGAGCGAAGCGGGCGAGGAATTCCATATATACTTCCCCGTGAAAAAAGGGCTGAAATTGCAGTTTCACTTGGAGCTGACGTTGTAGTTGAAGGCCCTCCTATGGGACTTATGGGATCAGGCCAGTATTCCCTTTGCCTTTGTAAAATGTTTAAGGCTTTAAACACTGACTTTATTCCCAGGGGCTATAATCCTTTCCCTGGTTTTGATGAGATTTTAAAAAGAATCAACATGGGCCATCACGTAGCACCTAAGCCTTATAAAATCGTTGATAAAACCACCGGTGAAGTTTTACTTAAAGACAAGCTTAAAGAGGACAACTATGTAATAACCTCATTTTCCAATTCACTTTCAAAAATCGGCTTTGACTATGAGGGCAAGTTTATTTTCGTTGAACGTATTGGCGGGGTCAGCGGTACCAAGATTCGTGAAGCCGTCATGAGCGGAGAGTTTGATTCGGTTCGCTCCATGATGCCACAAAAGACGATTGACGTTTTGACATCTGATAAGGATTCGATAATATTTGGAAAGCGTCTTGATGAAAAGATTATTGATAATGCTAATAACCTTGATTTAAGTGAACTAAATCTTTTAAATGAAAAGCTTGCATCTGAAATTGAATCAAAAAGGCCTTTTGATGATTTGGAAAGTGTTTTAAAAGCTATTCCTCAGGGCTTTTCAACTCATTTTCGAGAAAGGATTTTATCAATACTTGAAAATCCGATTTCCAAAAAGGACATGTCTGCTTTCATTGACAGATACCCATCACAGATTAGGGTGTTAAAATATAAAAATAGTGATGTTTTAGAGGTGTTTAAAGAGAAAGTAAACACTGAGAATGTATCTCAGTGAGTTAAGGCATTAATGAATTGGCCAGGATTTCTTAAACCGAATACCGCATCAACGAATGTTGGATATGTTGCACTTAACTTGAACAGGTATAGTATGTAGAACAGTACTATGATTATTACAAGGATTAAGACGATTGTAAGCAGGATATCAAGTGCACTGAACGGCTCTTTTTCTTCCTCATATTGGATATTATGGATTGGTTCTCTTCTGTCCCTTAAAGAACCCCCTCTTTCTCTTCTTTCGAGTTCTTCACGGATTCTTCGGTCTAAATCATCTTCTTCAGCATATGATTGTGGAGCAGCCATTTGAGGCTCTCTTCTTTCAGGTTCTCTTCTTGGAGCGTATTCCTTTCTGGTTAAAGATCCGTACTGCTCTTCGTCACGTGCAAGCTGTTCGTTTAAAGGAACTTCCTCCTCGTCAAAGTACAAATCATCAAGGTATCTTTCATACTTGTCTTCAACAGCTTGTCTTGCAGTGGTTTCCTGTGGCTGGTATGAATGGTCCGGATAGATATAGTCATCTGCTGGGGGTTTTTGAGGTTTTTGATAGTCGTATTCGTTTCTTGCCTGCTGTACAGGTTCACGCAATACTTCCTGCATCATAGGGTCAGGTTCTATATATTCCTCTCTTACGTTTTCAACAGGCTGCTGTGGTATCTGATTTTTCTCGATAGCGTCATGAAGTGAAATTTGAGGCTGATTGCTTTCATCATATGTGGATTCAAGGCCTCCTTCATACTGGATATTCTCCTTGATGTTATAAGGTGAATCTTCAGCTATTTTCTGGTTTGAAAACTGTGCCTCTTCAGGCTGTCTTGTGAGATTTGCCATTTCGATTTTAGCTTCCGGAGCTTCCTGTTTTTCAAGTCTTACGGGCTCTTCTTTTGGAGCTTCTTTTTTAGGGTTCGCGTCCAAACTGAGACCTATAATTTTCTCTAAACAATCTTTACAATAAATTTTACTTGCTATTTCTAAACCGCATTCTTTACAGATGGATTTGCCACAAATAGCGCATGTATCTGTACTTTCTCTACTAGGATGATAATAACATTCCATAATATTACTCCATATGAATTAATATGTAATAATGTTTGTACTTTCAAGTTATATAATAGTTTGTCTTTGGCTGATTATTTTTTGATTGAAATGATTTTTTCGCCTAAAATCTCACATGCAATCAAATCATCTATCGTTGCCAAAGTTGTTGTTAAGGATTTATTATCGATTTCGTAAGTGATGGTGTCATCTTCAAGTTTTGAGTTTAAGAAGTTTTCATTATCAACTGCCAATGTTTCGTAGGTGATTTTAGCGTCTTTGGCTGTTTTGAATCTTAATTCGATTTTGCTTTTTACTTTCATTGTTATAGTATTTTGGTTTTGTAGTTAATAAAATTTTTTTAAAAATCATAATTTATGGGGATTATTGAATTTTATGACAACATTTATTAAGGATTAAATTTATAAATTTAAGTATTATATTTATCATATAATTTTTATTTTGGAGGAATTAATTATGGTTCGTGCTTATACAAGAAGAGATTATATTAGAAAAACCCCTAATTCAAGAATCGTACAATACGATATGGGTAATTTAAGAGATGAATTTCCAGTTTCCGTCAGTTTAGCTGTTAAAAAACCGGCTCAAATTAGACACAATTCATTAGAAGCAGCGCGTATTGCATCTAACAGATTAATGCAAAGGGCGGCTGGAAGATTAGGATACCACTTAAAATTAAGAGTATATCCTCACCAAATTGTAAGAGAAAATCCGATGGCAACTGGTGCAGGTGCGGATAGGGTGCAATCTGGTATGAGGAATGCTTTTGGAAAACCAATTAGTGTAGAAGCTATTGTTAAAAAAGATCAAAGGATAATCACTATTGATATCCAAGAGAAAAACTTTGAAGATGCAAAAATTGCACTTAAAAGAGCGGGTATGAAATTACCAGTGCCTTGTAAAATTGTTGTCGACAAAGGTGAAGAATTAATTAAATAGATTTATTTTTTTAATTCTACTTTTCTAATTTTTCCGTAATGTTTTTAACTATCTTTTTACAGAACTTATAATATGTTTGACACTTTTGAAGAAAAAAGATTTTTATTAAAACAATTAGTTAAAAGGGATTTAACTTCAAAATATAAAGATTCTATTTTGGGAGTTATTTGGAGTTTTTTACATCCTTTATGCTTGATGATTATATTTACTGTAATATTTTCAGTATTTTTTAGACGCCAGATTCAAAACTATCCTGTTTTCTATTTATCTGCTCGTGTCATATATCAATTTTTTATTGCGTCTACAAATTCTTCTATGGCATCAATTAGGAGTAATAGTGGAATTTTAAAACAAATTTATGTTCCAAGATATATGTTTGCTGTAAGTTCAATTTGTTATGAGTTTATTAATTTCATAATTTCATTTATTATTTTGCTTGGAGTAATGTTTGTTACGGGTGCACAATTTCATTTAATGATGTTTGCATCTATCATTCCTTTAATACTGGTAATAATCATGATTATTGGTGTAGGTTTTATGTTAGCTGTTTTAAATACATATTTTTCTGATATTGGGCATATTTATTCAATTTTCACATTAATATTAATGTATGCATCTGCGTTGTTTTATCCAATGGAAATTGTACCCGCTAATATTCAAATGATTTTTTCTTTAAATCCATTATATATTGCAATAACTTGCTTCAGGGATACTATGATTTATGGAATATTCCCAGATATTTCTGCATTACTTTATTTGACAATATTTTCAGTAATGTTATTTGGTGTAGGATTTTTATTATTCAGAATTCATGAGAATAAATTAACTTTAAGATTATAAAGTAGGTTTTAAAAATGGCAATCAATGAAAAAAATAAAAAATTAATTTCTAAAGAGAATAATAATGAGAATATGGTGGGTGCAGAAGATTTTATTGATAATATTGATTTAGATTTACTTAAATCTGAGATGGATAATATTGCAAATGCAATTAACAAAAATTCAATCGATTTATCACCTGAAGAAAAAATTAAACTCCAAAATGATTTTAATTTTATTCAAAGTATGTTTAACAATAATCCTCATGAAAAATCATCTGAAATCCTTGAAAAGGATGATGTTTCTGAAGTTGTTGATTCTGGTGATGGGTTAGTTTTGGATGATGTTTCTGAAGTTGTTGATTCTGGTGATGGGTTAGTTTTGGATGATGTTTCTGAAGTTGTTGATTCTGGTGATG
>JAFRFB010000113.1 GCA_017434555.1 Methanobrevibacter sp.
TAACTCTCTCCAAAATTATAATTAATTAATAATTTCATTTTTAAGTTATATATAACTATTTAATTAACGCCAACTTCAATATTGTCTAGACAATAGATTACATAATACTGTTGGAAACTCCCTATTGAAAAGATTTTAAAATTATTTTCCACTTGTACATTGATATATTCAATTTGAAACAAAACTCCGTATTAATAACCGTTGCCATTAATAATTCAAATAATCAAGACAAAAAAACAACATCCGGCAATTTTCTAAAGTCAAGACATTTTGATAATTCTTTCCAGGTTTTCTTCAAAAACTTTTAGCTCATCCGGCGTGAATATTTTTTCGATATTTTCCTCAAAACTTTTTTGCTCCTTAAAATTTATCTTAAGCATTTCACAGCCTTTAGAAGTTATTGAAAGAATATTTCTGCGTTTATCCTCATTGCTTTTTTCAGTTTTTATGAATTCTTTTCGTTCAAGTCTTTTTATTCCTCTTGTTACTGAGGATTCATGCAGATTAAGTTTTTTTGACAGTTCCCTTTGTGTTATTCCCTTATTTTTATAAATAATGTATAAATATTGAAAATCCCCATGATACATGCCATAATTCTTTAATCTATTATCAATATATTGGGTGTTTCTTTTGCTTATCAATCTGATTTTATAAACTAAAGGTAAAAGGTCATTCAGTTCCATATTCATGCCTCACTCTGATTTTTATCGTTGATTTTAAAGATCACAATTGCTAATGAAATTATCATAATGGCTGCCAAAACTACGGATGTGTTTGAAAAACCATTCAGTGACTGTATATTATGTGTTATGTCTCCATTGATAAATAAGGTTAATATTACTGCAGATATGGATGATCCGATTGCTGCTACGATTTGTCTTGATGAATTTATGATTGCAGATGCATCCTCAACATTTTCATAAACAATGCTCATTGCCCAGGTTGTTGCAGGCATCAATCCCAATCCTGCACCGACAGATCTGAATGACTGAGTGACAATCAAATATTCAATGCTTGAATTTAGGGTATATGTGGTCATTGACAAGAATCCTACGGTGGATATTATACTTGAGATTATAAGCAGTTTTTTAATTCCAATACTGCCCATTATCATATTTCCTATGAAATTGAATACCAGATACACCAATGTTGCAGGAAGCAGGATTATGCCTGAAATCGTTGCTGAATAATAGGCAATATTCTGATTGTATAATGGCATTAGGATATTTATTGAACACATTGAAAAGTACAAAAGACAAATGTATACGACCCCACTGTCAAAAGATATGTTTTTAAGAACATTAAGATTCAAAAGAGAGTTTTCAATCTCATTTTGTCTTCTGACAAAGAGTATCAGAGATATTATTCCAATTATTATAGGCAGAATCACATATATGGAGAAAATGTTGTTATGTGTGATGTTTGTAAATCCAAACATTATTCCGAAGGATGCGAAAACCGATAGAATCAATGAGATGAAATCCAGGGAATAATCCTTGGTTTCAAGTTCATGGGAAATAAGGATATGCTCCAAAATCAGCATGATTACTGCACAGATAATTAGAATCAGGAAAATGTTTCTCCAGGTAGTTGTTTCGGAAATGTATCCACCAATGGTTGGGCCGAAAGCGGGCATGACTCCAATGATGATGCCATAAATTCCCATTACAAAATTCCATTTTTCCTTTGGCATTAGCTTAAATACAAGGGTTTGTGTTGTGGGAAGCAAAATGCCTGTACATGCCGCTTCAAGAATTCTTCCAAGTATCAATGTCCAGAAACTTGTTGAAAAATATACAATTACCGAACCAATTATGAAAGAGGTTAACGATACTGCAAGAATTCGTTTCAGTTTGAACCTGTTGATGATGTATGCACTTGATGGCATTATAACACCCATAACCAAGAGAAATGTGGTGTAGACCAATTGTGCATGGCTTGCATTAACTGAAAAATCTCTCATGATATATTCCAAACTTGTATTCACCATAGACTGTGAAGTGACTGTAATCATGGCAGTTACAACAAAAATAATGAATGTTACCGTTTTTTTGTTAATAATTACACAACCCAAATACTTGCTTATACAAGTATTTATTTTTTTAAACATTTAAACATATCCGACAAACTCATGAAAAATCTTATTATTTCTTGAATATTTATTTCATGCATTTATCTGGGTAGCCTAAAAGAGAAAATTACATAACGTGAAATGATGCTCACACTAGATTTAATTAAATCATATCTAAATGGTTAATACTGAAAAAATAAGTATTATATAATGAAAACATAATCTTTTTTAATTCCAACCACAATAAACAAGTAATGAAATATTAATTATCATGAAATCTAAAAAAAAGTAGTATAGAGAGACAAAAGTTATACAACTATCACATGAGTGTTCATAAAAACTCCTCTCCAAATTATAATTAATTAATAATTTCATTTTTAAGTTATATATAAATAGCTATTTTCACCAGCAATGTTTTAATCAATACATGACAACTTTGAAAGCAATCATCCATTAAAAAAATTATTGATTAACATAAATATGTTTATTCATTGATAAAGATTATTGCTTTTTATAATCTCAGAAAGTTTGACATTAGGATTTATATATCTCTCATTAGGATTTGCTTCATCATTTATGCTTAGCGTATGAGTTTTACAATGGTGCACACAGCTTAAGCAAAAATCACAGGCTTCTCCAAAGTGAGGTTTACCATCGATTACTTCAATATTTCCCCTTGGACAGACTTTAGTGCATATCCTGCAACTGCTACAGCCATCATCAGCAATTATATGGTATTTTGAAGTCATTGTGGATTCCAATATCTTCTCAATGAATGGAACATTTGTAAAATGCTTTTTCGAATAGATGAAGTCTTTTTTTGATATAATATCATTTTTAATTATTTCTATTTGCTTTTCTATATCTGAATCGTTTTTGATTTCCATTTCATGAGCCATGTCAAATACCGGTAAGAAATTATCAACCATAAGGACAGAATTGGTGTAGTTTATGTTAATTCCTCTCTTATTAAAAGTTTTTTTCATGATTTTCAATGCATGGTAATCACCATCACTTCCATAGGAACATATGAGGAATATGTAATCTGCACAGATATTGACTTTTTTAACAAATTCCCTTAATGTTTTAGGAGATGTTGCAAAAAACACAGGGAAAACAATCCCTACAGAATCATCCTTAATTTCATATATATTATCTTTCACCAATTGTGGAATGCTTAACAGTTCTCCTCCCAATTGTTTTGCAATGAACAGATTATTTCCAGTTGACGTATAATACAATATTTTCATTTTAATCAAAAAAAGAAATCAAGAAAGCATTTATTTTGGATAAATACTTTCAGGTTGGTTATCTAAATCCATAATATATTTGTTTTCAAGGTTTTCGGGTCCTAATGGAGTATGTGTTGACAGATACACTGTCGGATTGTTTTTGATAAATTCCCGTACATTATCTAATGTTTCCCTTGCTTTTTCGATGTCTTCAAAAACAATGGATAATTTGTTTGCATATAATGCTTCATCAGTATATGTTATATCCCCATGAATCATGTAGAATAAATCATCATCTTCCACAATAACTATACTGTTTCCGGTAGTGTGGCCTATCGCCTGAATAAAATATACTCCATCAACAATTTTTTCAGCTTTCGGGAAATTCTTATAACTGGTTTCATAATTAACTGTTATGATATTGTCCCCATCAAGTTTTAACTCTTCTGCTTCTGTTTTTGACATGTATATTTTAGCATTTGGAAATTTTGACAATTCTCCTGAGTGATCTGGATGCTTGTGTGTTAGAAGAATTTTTGATACATCTTTCACATCATAACCCAAATTTTGCAAAGCTTCCACATAACTGCTTATTAGCTCACCATTATAGATTGGAGTTGAATCGTCAGGTTCTGGAATAGCTAACCCATCAGGAATACCCGTATCCACCAGAATTATTTCATCTCCTGTGTCAATTAGGTAATTTTGAATGCTTGCCCGATATTTAATGGATGCATCGAAATTTTCCATTCCCTCTTCACCGCCAAAAGCAAAGGCCTGATTCATGAATCCATTTTTAAATGTTTTAACTGATTTAATTTCCATTCTCCCACCCTAAAAAAAAGTTTATTCAGCAGCAGGACCATTTATTAACAATTGAGTCAGGTAGTTTTGTTTTCCAATCATTTTGCACAAGTCAAGTTGCTGTTCGCTCCAGTACATGTCTTCCTCTTCATCTTTGAGATATACTTTCATAAGATCATAGGTGGTTGCATCAAAGATTCCGGAATCCATTACTTCATTTAAAAATGCAATTCCTTCAACGGATACATTGTAGTCATATTCTATGAACTCAACAATGTCTGTGTATATAGGTTTTGCTTCTTGTGCTTCCTGTTTGATTTCCCCGCCCAAATCAAGGATTCTGTCCATAAACTGTTCTACAAAATCCATTTCTTCGGTTGCATGTGCAATGTATTTATCTCCAAGGGATGGAAATCCTAATCCTGCAAATATTTTAGCTTGAATTCTGTGTCCGAATGAATTTGCGGATAAACCTGTTACAATAGCTTGCAATACTTCTATAGTCTTTTCCTTATCAGCCATGATTTTCACCTTTTAAGCAATAATCTACTTAAGTATCTTAAGTATAATATTATTTTTTTGGTTCATGAATATTTAACTTTTATCAATATTCAGCTGCACCTTCACAAAAGACATATAACATTTCTTTAAATTTTATTTTGTCTTCATCACAATAATCTTTAAAAATTTCTGTTTCCCCTTCATAAATCATGTTCAACAGTAAATTGAAAATGGATTCACCCTTATCAGTTAAGTTAAGAGATTTTTTACCATGATCATCTTTTAAAAATTCTCGTTTAACATGACCACTTTTTTCCAATCTTTTAATGATTTGAGCAACATTAGCTTCTGAAACATAAAGCAGATTTGCCAATTCCTTTTGGGAAATGTTTTCGTGATAGAAAATATTGGAGAGATAAGTGAAATCCCTGGGAGTGATATCCTTGAAATTCTCTTTTAAGAAATTGTCGTGAAGAACATTAATGTAGTTAATGAAATAAAAAAAGGGAGTACTTTTCAAACGATTATCATCAAAATTTAAACTGACCATAAAATCACCACAGTAAGTAATATTATGTAGCTAAAAATTTATAAAAATATCTTCAGTTATGTAAACAATAAGTGATAGGGCAATTGAAAATATTTAATTATCATAAGTCTTAAAAAAGTAGTGTAGAGAGAAAAGGTATACAACTATCGCATGAGTTTTCATATAATACCTCAATTATGTTAATTAATAATATTTTACTTTTTTAAATTATATATAATTAATAGCTACTTTTTCTTTTCATGAATATTAATTCAAAATATTTGTATAAAGTTGATTGAAAAATATGCATAAGTGGTA
>JAFRFB010000032.1 GCA_017434555.1 Methanobrevibacter sp.
AAATATACACCAAAATCAGTGGCAAAAACAGTATATTTAAATGTATTTTTAGGAGCCTTAATCATATCACAAGGATTTTACTCAAAAACAGCCATACAACAATTATCTGAGAACTAAAAAATTCAGACCCCTAAATATCTTAAATTCAATCAAATCGAAAATCTCACTATTCAATTCATTTTCATCCATATTAAATGAGTAAGGTAATTTATCATGGAATGAAAATGCATTATGCTTTGAAGTAATCGGATTATTGATTATTAAGAACAAATTATTCATGTTTAATGATATGTTGTTATCATTAATTGATAGATTTATCGGCCCGCAAATAATTGAATTGCATTGATTATCGCTAGAATCTAATGATAAAGGTAAATTCATTGATTCATAACACATAAATGTTTGATTATATGATACAGAATAATCTGAATTAGTTAAAATATCCATATTATTTGATAGTTTCAATCCATCAATCTTTAACGTCTCATTAACTTCAATTCCTGATGTATTTAAGGATAATATTAATGTATCATAATTATCTATCCTAACTGAGGACATAATATTAAAAGAGCTTAAAGTAACTTTATAAATATTATCAGATTCCATTGTAAAGATAATATGCGGATATTTAAACACGTCCATCAGATTCTTTGGCGAGCTTGAATCATCCGACACTAACCCTTCATTCGACTTAAAGGTTTTAAATAGTGAAAAATTATCTCGCGATATATCAAAAATTTCTTTTAAAATATTGCTTAATCCCAAATCATTCAAATTAAATATATTAGAAATTTCATTGACAATATAGGACTCTAAAATCGTTATATAATCTAAAATTAATATTTTAGGAATAACATCAATGAATGAATATTTTTCAATGTAATATTCGCTTAATTCAAAATTATCGAAGCATAATCTGTATTCATTTCCTAAATAGACTGCATATCCGATAGATTTAGGATAATTAATTTCTACTATATTGTTTTGATAAATATTATTTTTAAAAACTTCTTTTTTATTGGAAATAGTAAAAATTGCTCCTTCACCATAAACAGCCTTATTTGACGTAAAATTAGATGACATTACAGTAAATGAAGTAGCATTTGCTACAAATATTGCACCACCATTCAGCGCACTATTTTCACTGAAAGAAGATGCGTTAATTGTAGATGATCCTTCCTGTTTATAAATAGCGCCCCCATAGTACTTTGCTGTATTGTTATTTGCAGTAATGCTCATTATAGATAGATTTGATTTGTTATCATATATTGCTCCGCCCATATGAGCTTTTGAAGAAGTAAATTTGGTGCATGTAATATTTGTATTGGACAGATTTGTAAAAATTGCTCCTCCAAAACCCTGTAAAGCGGTGTTATTTACAAATGAAGAATTGAAAATGTTAACTGATAGGGCCATTTCAATACAAACGGATCCTCCATAATCGAGTGCAGTGTTATTAATAAATTTTGAATTAATTATATTTACTTTTGAAGGCCTTGAATTTATATAAATGGCCCCGCCTCGAGTTGCATAATTATTCCTAAACGTTGTATTATTTAACAAAACACATGCAGAATCTGAATTAATATTAATTGCACCACCAGAACCGTTAATATTATTATTTATAAAATTCACATCAAAAACTTTTAAATTTTTATTATTTTCTAGTCCAAAATTATTTAATGTTAAAGAAGTAATTGATAAATCCCCATTTGAATAAAATTTAAAAGAATTTCCGTTTATAATAGTTTTAAAAGAAGATTCGCCTATGATTGTAAGATTATTGACATTAATGGATTTGTCTATAGCATATTCTCCATCAGCAATATAAATTATTGAATCATTGACAATTTTATCGCAGGACAGATATTTATATGGATTTTCATGAGTACCAATACCATCATTTTCAACAGATGAATTAAAATAAATAGTATTTTGTATTAATATTTCCCCATTATTGATATTTTCCTGTGAATCATTACCAGTAACATTATCATTAGCATAACTCATAGGAATGATAATTAAAATTAAAAATATTAATATAAACATTGCAGATTTTTTCAATGAAAACATCCCATTTAAGTTTATAATTAATATTTTTATCTTTATTGTATAAATAATATTACATATTTTTTTCAGACGTTTTCAATGTTGAACTTCGTTATATAAATTTGGGGAGGTTAATAGGTTTCTCATTTGGTGGGGTTATGTTTTTGTTAATAAAAAGGAGATAATTAGCTATGTGGAAAATAGCTAATTGAATACTTCTTTGAATTTGTCTTTTAAGCCTTTTTCAACGTGTTTGATTTCTTCTCCGCTGACTTCGGCAAATTCATTTAATAATTCTTTCTGTTTTGAATTTAATTTTTTAGGAACGACAACTGTTACAGTAACATAAAGGTTTCCTCTTGCGGAATGTCTTACGGAGTTCATTCCTTGACCTTTTAGTTTAAATACTGTTCCGCTTTGGGTTCCAGGATTGACTTTAAACTCTACTTCCTTACCTTCAATGGTTGGGATACTTATAATATCACCTAATGCTGCTTGAGGGAAACTAATTTGCTGTTCGTAGTATAAGTGGTCTCCTTCACGTTCAAAGAGTTTATTTCTTTTGATGTGAACGGATACAATAAGGTCTCCTTCAAGGCCTGCGGTTTCACCACAGTTTCCTTCACCGGATACTCTTAAGTGATTTCCTTCGTTAACCCCTTCAGGTATTTCGAGTTTGATTGTTTTAGTTTTTCTTACACTTCCTTTTCCATGACATTCATCACATGGATCGGTAATTATCTTTCCTGTTCCTCCACATTGGCGACATGGTCTAACATTTACCATCTGGCCTAAAAATGTGTTGCTGACTTCTTTTATCTGGCCGGTACCGTTACATGTAGGACAGGTTTGTGGATCATGACCTGGTTTTGATTTTGAACCGTTACATGTTGGACAAAGTTCACTTCTTGTGACCTTAATTTCTTTTTCACAACCGTTATATGCTTCTTCAAGAGTAATTTGAACATCAGTGTAAATATCAGATCCTCTTTGCGGACCTGTCCTTCCTCTTGAGCGTGAACCTCCACCAAAACCGAATAAATCGAAAATATTACCAATATCGAATCCCTGGAATATGTCATCAAAGTTGACATTTTGATAGAAGTCTTCAGCGGTGAATCCTTCCATTCCAGCATGACCGAATTGATCGTATCTTTGACGTTTTTCTTCATCAGACAATACTGCGTAAGCTTCACTTATTTCCTTGAATTTTTCTTCAGAGCCTTCTTCCTCACTTACGTCAGGATGGTATTTCATAGCCAATTTACGATAAGCCTTTTTGATTTCCTTTTCATCAGCTGTTTTATCGACTCCGAGGACTTCATAGTAATCTCGCTTGTCTGCCATTTACTCACCTTAAAAATAATTTAAAAAAAATTAGATAAAAAAAATAAAAATGTTTCATCTCGTCGTTAGTTTAACTTTTATTGATTCTGATTCTGATTACCTACACCGGAGATAAAACATTTATTTTAATAAATCTAATCATCTTTTACTTTGTAGTCCGCATCGATTGTGTCATCATCGTCTGCAGGTGAATCTTGGGCTCCAGCATTTGGATCTTGTCCTGCAGCTTGTTGAGCTTGTGCTTCAGCCTGTGCTTGTTGATAGATTTTTGCACCAATTTCTTGGACTACTTTTTCTAATTCTTCGGTTTTTGATTTAATAGCTTCGATATCGTCGCCAGCTATGAGTTCTCTTAATTCACCAACTAATTTTTCAACATTTGATTTTTCATCTTCGGATACTTTGTCTCCAAGTTCTTCTAATGTTTTTTCAGATGTGTAAATTAATGAGTCTGCGTTGTTTCTTACTTCAATTTCTTCTTGTTTTTTCTTATCCGCTTCAGCATTCATTTCTGCTTCTTTGATTTTTTGTTCGATTTCTTCATCAGATAATTTGGTTGAAGAAGTAATTGTAATAGCTTGTTCTTTACCGGTTCCTTTGTCTTTTGCAGTAACGTTGATAATACCGTTTGCATCTATATCGAAGGTCACTTCAATTTGTGGAACACCTCTTGGTGCAGGTGGAATTCCTACTAATTGGAAACGACCGAGTGAAGTGTTGTCTGCAGCCATTCTTCTTTCACCTTGTAAGACATTGATGTCTACAGATGGCTGGTTGTCTGCTGCAGTTGAAAAGATTTGGCTTTTCTTGGTTGGAATAGTTGTGTTTCTTTCAATTAAGGTAGTTGATACTCCACCGAGGGTTTCAATACCTAATGATAATGGGGTTACGTCTAAAAGAACTAAGTCTTTAATTTCTCCAGCTAATACTCCTCCTTGGATAGCTGCACCCATTGATACACATTCCATTGGGTCAATTCCTCTTTCAACTGGTTTTCCTATGAATTTTTCAACAAAGGATTGTACACATGGCATTCTGGTAGGACCGCCGACTAAGATGATTTTATCGATTTCGCTTTTGCTCATTTTAGCGTCATCTAAAGCTTGTTGCATTGGTTTACCGGATTTTTGAACAATTGAATCAACTAATTCTTCTAATTTTGCTCTGGTTAAACTTTCGATTAAGTTTTTAGGAGTTCCGTCTGATCCCATTGCAATGAAAGGTAAGTTAACTTCAGTAGTTAAGGTAGTGGACAATTCGATTTTTGCTTTTTCAGCAGCTTCTCTTAATCTTTGTACTGCTTGGTCGTTGTCTCTTAAATCGATTCCTTCTTTTGCTTTGAATTCATCAGCTAAGTAATTGAGTAATACGTTATCCATATCGGTACCACCGAGTTGGGTGTCCCCACTGGTAGATCTTACTTCAAATACTCCACCACCGAATTCCATGATGGTTACGTCTAAGGTACCTCCACCTAAATCGTATACCATAATGTTAATGTCATCGTCATCTTGTTTGTCAAGACCGTATGCTAAACTTGCTGCGGTAGGTTCGTTAACGAGTCTTACTACATCCAATCCTGCAATTGTACCTGCGTCTTTGGTTGCTGTCCTTTGGTTGTCGTCAAAGTAAGCAGGAACAGTAATAACTGCTTTTTCGATTGGTTCGCCTAAGAAGGTTTCAGCATCTTTTTTAATTTTCTGTAAGATGAATGCTGAGATTTCCTGTGGAGAGTATTGTTTTCCGTTTGCAGTTACTTTTTTATCAGTACCCATTAATCTTTTGATTGCACTTATTGTGTTTTCCGGGTTGGTTACTGCTTGTCTTCTTGCTGGTTCACCAACTAACATTTGTCCGTCTTCAGTAAATGCAACATAACTTGGGAATGATTTACCATATTGACTTGCTCCTTCTGCTGAAGGGATTGTGGTTGGTTTTCCTCCTACAAGTACTGATGCTGCTGAGTTACTTGTACCTAAGTCGATTCCAATAATTTTTTCTTTTTTATTATCTGACATAATTATCACCAATTTTTTAATTAATTATTATTAATAAGCATGATTATTTTTTACAAACAATTACTTTTGAGTATTTTAAAACTTTATCTTTGTATGTGTATCCTTTCATTAGCTCTTCTATAATATATCCGTTTTCAACATCTTCACTTTCCTGAACCATTAATGCTTCATGTTTGTTGAGGTCGAATTTTTCACCTTTTGCAGGGATTTCTTCAACGCCTTCTTTTGTCAGGACGTCTTTGAACTTATTATATATGAGCTCTACACCATCTCTGAAATCTTCATCGTTTTCTATTGTAAGGGATCTTTCAAGGTCTTCATAACAGTCAAGAAATTCTTTTATGAGATTTTCATTTGCAAATTTCACGATTTCAACATTTCTTTTGTCGGTTATTTTTTTGAAATTTTCAAAATCTGCCTGAAGTCTTTGAGATAGTGATACATATTCCTGAGTTTCGCCTTCCTGTTTTTCGAGGTCTTCTTTAAGTGAAGCTATCTCTTCATCTTTTTTGGCTAACTCCTCAAGAAGTTTATCATATTCCTCTTGAATATCTATTTTTTCTTCAACTTCGTTTTCTTTTTTCTTTTTTGCCATTAACTCACCCAATTAGTTATTAAAAACTCTTTGTAATAACTCTGGCAGAGAATTACTATTTTTTGTACTTCGACAATTTGGTTTTTAGGAATTTATGGACATATAGGAAAATGGTTCATCTTTTAAGAGTTATTACTCCGAGTTTTTGAAACCAAATATTAAAGTAACAAAAAGTTATCTTTTCTCCTACATTATTATAGTAACAAAAGGTTATATAAAGGTTTCGATTTTTTCTGTGAAAATGTTATTTTAAAATTTCATGATGATTTTTCGGTATGGGATAATGTTAATTTAAGCTTTAATTTTGCTTAATTATGTATAACTTTCTATATATTTTATATATATTATATATTATTCATTGTCGAATTTAATAATGGTATTTTATTTATAGAATACAGAAATGCTCTATTAAATTCTTCCAAATCAAAAATTAAAATGGAGTATACATGAAAATTTCAAAAAGTTTATTGATTTTAGCAATGCTTTTCATTTCACTACTTGTAATCGGTGCGGTAAGCGCTGCAGATGATGTCAATGATGCAAATATCATTGCAGCTCCCGATGGATGTATTGATGAAGTGCAAAGCATTGCTATTGATGAAAACAGTGTGTTGAAAGAAAATGAAATTAATACGGATATAAAATTAAACATTAGTGTTGTTGACACTCCCTATAATGAAAATACAACAATTGAAATAAGTGTTATTGACACTAACACTTCTCATAATTACAATGGAAGTATTGTATATCTTCTTATTGATGGTGCTCTTGTAAATAACATGACTCTTGATTCACAGGGAAAAGCTTCATACATCATTCCTGCAAATACTTATGATGTAGGTAAATATTATACAATGGCCATTTTAAACGATACAAATGGTAATCTTGTAATCAATGGTAAAGTTTTCAATATTAATAAAGTAACTCCTGTTGTCAGTGTTGAAAATGTTACTATTGTATCCGGTCAGACTGTAACAATTCCATTCAATGTAACTGATGGTAAAGGAAAACGTGTTTCCGGAGGAGTTCTTGTAACTATTTTCTGGGAAAATGATAATTTAACCAAATACAGAGAAATTGAAGGGGATGGTGCTTTTAATTTCGACCTTTCCAATATGGTTGGACTTTTCAGTGGAAATGGTCAAAACGGTACTTTTGATTTTTCAAGCTTGTTGAATGGTACGGGCATATCTATTAATGGTACTACTATTGATTTCGGTGGTTTGTTAAATGGAACCGGTACAAATGGTACTTTTGATTTTTCCAGTTTGTTGAATGGTACGGGCATATCTTTCAATGGTACTTCTATTGATTTCGGTAGTTTGTTCAATAGAACAGGCAACGGTACTAACGGTACTAATTTTGATTTTACATCTTTAACTAATGGAACTGGTATTGATATTAACAGTTTAATGAATAGAACCGGCAAAAAGACTGTTGACACTGACAGTACTCCTGATTTATTAGCTATTCCTGGTATAGATACTACATTTGATATCTTAGGTTGGGGTAACCGTAGTGGTAATGGAACGGGTAACGGCAGTTTCAATATTGCGGATATAGTTGATATGATTAGCGGTTATTTAAATGCTAAAATGACATTCAATTACCTGTTCACTCCTGGAACTTATAATATAACCGTAACATATTTGGGTAGCAGAAACTATGGTAATGCATCCAATGGCACTGCTAAACTTATTATACTTCCTAGATCTGTCATTTCAGCAGAAGACGTTGTGATGTATTATAAAAACGGTACTTCCTATGTCGTTAATTTAACTGACAGCACAGGAAAAGCTTTAGCAAATGAAACAGTCACTGTTGGCATTGAAGGTTCTATTTTCGAGTTAATCACTGATGAAAATGGTACTGCTTCATTACCTATTGATTTTGAAAGTGGAGAATATACAGCTATTGCATCATATGGATTTGGAAATTACACAGATTCCACAGTTGAAAATACTATTGTGGTCTTATCAACAATAGAGTCTGATGATGTAGTTAAAATGTATAAAAATGACACTCAATATTATGCTACTTTACTTGATGGTCAAGGAAATCCGTTGGCTAAGGGTACTGAAGTAAAATTAGCTATTAATGGTGTTAACTACACACGTAAAACCGATGAAAAAGGTGCTGTTAAACTTAACATTAACTTGGAGCAAGGTGAATATTCAATAACAGTTACCAACCCTGCAAACAATGAAACGGCTACAAATAGCATTACTGTTTTATCTACAATAACGGATAATAAAGATCTTGTTAAATTTTACAGGAATGCTTCCCAATACATTGTTACTCTTTTAGGTCCTGATGGTAAACCTATCGCCGGTGAAAGTGTTACGTTCAACATTAATGGTGTCTTCTACACTCGTCAAAGCAATGCATCAGGTCAGGCTAAATTAAATATTAACTTAGAACCTGGAGAATATGTAATCACTGCAGAATACAATGGCTGTAAAGTTTCAAATAACATTAAGGTATTATCTGTTTTATCTGCATCTGATCTCACTAAAAAATATGGTGATTCCACTCCATTTGAAGTCATGTTGGTTGATGGACTTGTAAATCCATTGTCTGGAGCTACAATATCCTTCAATATTAATGGTGTTTTCTATAATAGGACAACTGATGGAGGAGTTGCTAAGTTAAATATTAATTTAATGGCAGGAGAATACATTATAACTTCAAATTATAATGATTTGAATATTTCAAATAAAATTACCATAACTGCTTAGAGAAGTCTCACCAAACTTCTCACTTTTTCTTTTTAATTTTTTCATGAATTTATGCCCAGTCAATTTTTTCAAAAAAATTATTATAGTAACAAAAGGTTATATAAAGGTTTCAATATAATGTATTAATATGACTGATACAAATGAAATTAAGAAAAATGCTAAGTTTCAAAACAAGGGTAATTCCTCCTCTGACAGCATTAAAATCAGTGGAAATTACGGAAGTGATCTTAGCTCAATAGATAAAGAAGATATTTTGGATGTAATGGGCTGTAAAACAAGAAGAGACATTATAGACCTATTAAGACAGGAACCGATGTTTGTAAGTGAAATCTCAAATGAGCTGAATGTCGGTCAAAAAGCAGTTATTGCGCACTTGAGGGCAATGGAAGACGTGGGAATATTAAACTCATCATATAAAAAGATTTTAAGGGGAAGACCGCGTAAATACTACGATTTGGATAATGAAGTTACCATACAGATTACAATCAATAAAAATTCATTTGATGTTAACTTCCAGGATACCAGAGATACTTTGCAATTGCCGTCCGGTGACGAATGGTCTAAACTATTGGATATTGAAAAAAGACTTGATAATGGTCAAATGGAAGCTCTTGAAGAATTGAAAAATCAAATTAGATTATATGATAATTTAAAGGCAAGAGCAGAATATATCCTGGAAAGAACTTTAAGATAACGATTTTATAAATTTGTATTGGTTATAAACTTTTTTTTCTATTTTCATTTTATAAAATTTAATTTTTTCTAAACTCAAACAATTTTACCTCTTTCTACAATATACCCGGATTAATTTCTATCTAATTTTTATATTATTTAAAAAATTTTTGTCTGTAATAGATAAATTAAAACTTAAAGTGTATGGGTTAAAAATATGCTTTTGATTTGTATTGATTCACGGAGGATAAATAATGGCTAATGCTTTGGCAATAGTTATTAATGTGGTCTCTATCATATTAGCTATTACTAGTCTTTATTTGGCTTTAAACTAGCTAATTGGTAGTAGTATGTTGTTGAATTGGGTAAAGGTTCGTGTTTTTTCAAGGAATCACATCCGGAAGTTTTGCGTAATTCTTCCCTTTACCATTAATTTTAAATATTTTTAATATTATACTATAATACAGAATATGTTTTCATGTTCTATTTGATCCTCTGAAAATATAATCGATACAAATCCGTCTAATTATGTGATAGTTTATGGGCTTTTGGCCTGTAAACTAATTAGACATTCTCATTTTTGCAACTATTGCCTGGCCTAAACTGACAGAACCATCTCCGCAACAGGTATTTTTATGCTGGATGAAATTATATTCATTTGATTCTATATGATTTTTACAGGCATTGGTAATGGCTTCGTTATAAAATACGCCTCCTGTTGCACCAATATCAACTAATCCTTTTTTATCTGCGCAATTAATTGCAATATCGCTTAATCCGATAGCTACTGTTTTTTGAACGGCATTTGCAATGTCTGCCTTTTTATGGCCTTTCAAATAAAGATTAACAGCTTCTTTTACTATTTCTGTGGTGTTTAAAACGTTGTCTTTAATAATCAACGGCAATTCCAAATCTGTGGTTGAATAATATGCTGCAGATTCAAGTTTCATTGAGGCTTCTCCCTCGTATGTTCTCTCGTTACATATTTCAAGGGCTGCTGAAACAGAATCCAGAACTCTTCCGGTACTTGTGGTTATGCCCACATTTATGCCCTTATCTAACTGTTTGAAAATATTTTCTATTTCCATTTCACCATATTTGAATTGGTGGGCATAATTTTTAATCAGTTCTTCATCTTTTAAGATGCTTAAAAGCATTCTGATTGGGTATTTTGTTGCAAGGTCTCCGCCAGGCATTTTTTGCCTTTCCAGATGCCCCATTCTTTCATAGCTTTTGATGTCTGTATAAAGGATTTCTCCGCCCCAGCTTGTGTGGTCGTCACCATAACCTGTTCCGTCAGCAGCTATTACAATCATCTCATCAATTTCATGATCATTTGCAAGTGCCACTGCATGTGCATGGTGGTGCTGAACCGGCACTACATCCACTCCAAATTCATAAGCCAATTTCGTTGTAAAAAATTGTGGGTGTAAATCGCATGCAACTGCATCTATATTACATATCTTTGTAATTCTTTTCATATGCTTGATTGAATTTTTAAGGAAATTGAGGGTTTTCAATTTATTTGTGTTCCCGATATGCTGTGATGGGTATGCAATTGCATCAGTTGCAAGACAGAATGTAACATCAAGTTCGGGACCTAATGATAGGACATTCAAATCATTCACATCATAGTTAATTGTGTAAGGTTCGGGAGTATAACCTCTGGAACGGCGAATAAAAGACAGTTCATTGTTTCTAAATCTGATTACAGAATCATCACATCTGTTTAATATTTTACGGTTATGGACTAAAGAATAATCGCTGATTCCATTAATAATCTCAGCATTATCAATCATCATAGGCTCTCCGGGGATATTTGCTGATGTCATGACGTATGTGTCAATTTTTCCCTCATCAAAGAGCAGATAATGCATTGGAGAATATGGAAGCATCACTCCAATGTTGTGAAGGCCAGGTGATAAGCTTTCCGGAAAATCATAGTTTTCATTTTTCTTCAATATGACGATAGGCCTTTTATTGGAAGTAATGGTTTCAATTTCACGTGAAGTTAACTGGGCATATCTTTTAACAGCGTCCAAATCACTGCTCATAACAGCAAAAGCCTGATTGGGTCTTTTAAGTCTTGACCTTAATTCACAAATTGCATCATCGTTATAAGCATCAACAACCAAATGCGTACCGCCAATTCCCTTTATTGCCAGAATCTTTCCTTCTTTTAACATGTCTGATCCTAATTTAATAGGATTGTCACATTCAATCAATTCATCTTTTTTATAGATTGCCATTTGGGGTCCGCAGTCGCTGCAGCATATTGCCTCTCCGTGATAACGTCTGTCAAGGGGATTTCTATACTCAACCAGACAGTCGTCGCATAAGGGAAATTCATCCATTGATGTTTTATCCCTGTCATATGGAACAGAATCAATAACCGTGAATCGGGGACCGCAATCTGTACATGCGTTAAATGGATATTTGTAACGTCTGTCAGACGGATTTCTGATTTCATCAAGACAGCTGTCACAGATTGCAATGTCCGGTGGGATAACACTAACGCCGGAGTATGAATCTGAACTTTCAATGATGCTGAATTCGTCATATCCCTTTTCATCAATATCCAAAACATTAATTGAATCAATTCTGGCTATTGGGGGCAATTCATTTTGCAATCGTTGAATAAATAACTCAATTTTATCTCCTTCAAGGATAATTTCAACAACATTACCTAAATTCCTAACATAACCTTTTAAATTAAGGTTCGTAGCCAATCTATATACGTAGGGTCTAAAACCCACTCCCTGAACAATTCCTTGAGTTAAAATCTTTTTCGATGTCATAAATATTATAGTATTTGGGCTTAATTATTCATAAGTTTTTTTAATATCTTTAATCTTAAATTACTATTATGAGGGAAATACTTGAAAAACTGATTAATGAAGAAATTGATATAAAAACTGCAGAAAACCTAATAAAATCACAAAACATTCTGGAAGTTGATGAAATCGCCAAGTTTGATTCTAAACGCCAGGACAGAACTGGTTTTCCAGAAGCTGTTTTTGCACCAAGTAAGGACTATGAAGATTTGCTTCTGATAATAAAGAGATATTTTGAAAATGAAATCCCTCAAAACCTGATTATTACCAAATTATCTCCAGACAGATATGAAAGGCTTCTGGATGATTTGGATTTCGATGATTTAATTTTGGATTATAATAAGAAAGGACAAATTTTAGTAATCAGGGTCAATGAAGATAAAAGCGAACCAATAGCAAAAATAGGTATTATCACTGCAGGAACCTCTGACATTAACGTCGCAGAAGAAGCAAAGGTTATTGTAGAAGAAGGGGGATGTGAAGCCATTGCCTCATATGACATTGGAGTGGCCGGAATCCACAGACTCTTTCCGCAGATTGCTCATATGATTAAGGAAGGCGTTAAAGTATTGATTGTATGTGCGGGAATGGAGGGTGCACTTCCTTCAGTTGTTGCTGGTCTTGTTGATATACCTGTAATTGCCGTTCCAACATCAGTCGGCTATGGTGTAGGTGAAGGGGGACGTGTTGCCCTGGATTCTATGCTTCAGTCTTGTGCTCCGGGAATAGCTGTTGTAAACATTGATAATGGATTTGGTGCGGCGGTATTTGCCCTGACTATTGTAAAAAGTAGATAATATGGAATATCAAATATTCGATCCTGAAATTCATGATTCTCATTTAATCGCAGAATATCGATATGAAGTTGATTTCAGGACTTTTGATAAGCTTTTTAAATCTAAAGATAAGGCAGTCTCAAGCATAGAAAAATGTTTAAAGAAAGATGAATGCATTAAAGTTATTTTTGATGATGGCGAAATTATTGGAATGCTGATGTTTTACACGCACGATAAAAAGCCCAAAAGCTATTTTAAATCTATCAGATTATTTATTGTCGATATTTTGGATTATTTTGTCATATGTGACATTGGAAAAGGGGACTTTTACATTGCTGAAATTGCTATTGATAAAAAACATCGCTCAAAAGGCTATGGTTCTAAAATAATTAAAGAAATTATAGATTATGCAGAGAGAAATAATTATAAAAGGGTAATTTTAGATGCGGATTTTAGAAATCCCAAAGCAAAGGCATTGTATGAAAAATTAGGATTTAAAGTTTATAATAAAAAATCATTTTTAAAAAGAGGAATGTACAATATGGAATTCAAAGTTTCCTAGGAAGTCTTCTGATTGCATCATAAACTCTCATTGAATTATTTTTGTCATTGAATAGGAAATATGCCTTAATACGTTTTTCGTATTTTTCTTTTAACTTACAGTTATTTGCCATATATTCAATGATTTGATTAACCAGTTCATTTTCACTTGTACAGACTTCACCAAAACCCATGGTGTTGTAATTAAAGTAACTTTCGTTTAAATTGAAGTGATAATCTTTACCGTAATGGTAATAAATAACCGGTTTGTTGAGATATGCGAAATCAAAAGCAACGGATGAATAATCTGTAACTAAAAGTGAACCGTGATTAAAGAATTCCTGGTACTTTTCATGTCCATAATCAATTTTAACAACATTGTTTCTGTCAAACAAGTCAATAAAATCATACACGTTCGGATGTGGCTTGAAAATTATTTCATAGCCATATTTTTTAGCTGCTTCGATTAATTCCTCATTGTTAATCAATGAATTGAACTTTTTAAAGAATTCTGAATTTAAAATAACCTCATTGGATTTAAATTTAAGGTATCTTCTCCAGGAAGGCATTATTAAAATCTGTTTTTTGTCTTCTTTTTTTTCCAATTTATCAAATCTTGGAAAACCAAGCAATTTGACAACTTCTTTTTTATAGTTATAAGGGTATTTAAAAATGGATTTATGTTCAAGTTTGGATGCAGTTAAAAACATTAATAAATGTTTGTCATAGTCATTCAGCCATGATGAAACATTATCTTTAGTAATACCGTGCTGTAAAAATATTGTTGAAGATTTTAAAAGTCCAGCGAAGAATGGATAATTACCCCAA
Source organism: Methanobrevibacter sp. (assembly GCA_017434555.1). GTDB lineage: Archaea > Methanobacteriota > Methanobacteria > Methanobacteriales > Methanobacteriaceae > Methanocatella. The sequence continues at coordinate 14,398 of JAFRFB010000032.1, forward strand.
AAAGGATAAATGATATTGTTGTCCGGGTGTGAAGTAATGATTTTTTCAGCAAATAATGCTATAAAACGATGTTTGATTGACTTAAAATACAATACATCACCGATTTTTTCCATATCTTCTATGTCCTTACTGTCTTTTCTTAAAATAAAGTATTTTTTAATATGCGGGTCTTTATCCTGTGCATAAATAAAGAGCTGCTTTCCATTATCATCCGCCATGGTGGGCAGATCCATAAATAACCATATTCTCTTATTTCTCATGAATGGATAAGCCATCAAATACAATAATCTTAATGGAATACCTGTCCTATATCCTTTTTCACGTTTTTTAGCCATGAAATAAAGTGTTTTAATTTCTTTTCTAATCCATTTTCTTTTAGTTTTTCGTTTAATTATGATTTTACTTTCGTCTTCTAAGTATGATAAATAATTTTTGCTTTTTGCATATCCTACAACTTTTGAAAAATTGCATGGTCTTGAAAAGTCAATGAATAAATCATGGTTGTTTGTTAATTTAAATTTAATTTCATATTCTTTTTCAATGTCAAGTGGAATTTCAACTTTAAATGAATAGTTTGTTGCATATTTGTAACTTAAACTATATTTGTCTCTTTGTGGAAATTTCAATTCTTCTTTTTCGATTTTTTCATTATTTAAATAGATATCCACTGTATTTCCCAGCATAGTTGGTAAGTTAGCTAGAATATGTAATTTACTGTCAATGATTTCATAAACATCAATATAAATTGTATTCAATTTAAGTTCATGAATCACTTTTTTTTCCAGATTTTTGAATTTTGAATCATTTTTACAGTCTTTATATTTAAAAAAGAGGATATTTGCTTTTAAGATATTTTTTATGTCCTTTTGCTTTAATATGACCTCATCATCTATATGCTGGATAATTTTGCTGAGCTCTTTTCTTAAATGTGCAAGTTCTAGATAAGTTAAAATATTATTGACTGAGGATATGTCAAATAACCATTGTAAATCATACATTATTGTGTATTGAATAAATAATGGAACTTCTCCGTATATTTCAATACTTTTATTGATTAAAAATTTAAAATAATGTTCAACACGCTTGTTGAAATATTCTTTTTTAATGGACGAATTATCGATGAGTGATGATTTTTCTTCCCTTTTTCTATAATAATATTTTCCTCTTATGCAAAAACCGATATTCGGATTTTTTAAAAGCATTTGGTTAATAAAAACAACGTCTTCGGATACTGAAAGATTGGTATCAAATTTCAAATCTCCAATGGATTCTCTTTTAAAAAAACATGATGAAGATGATAATTGGATATGATTGGGATAATCAAATAAGTTAACAACCTTATCTTTATCATATTTGAAATTAAGGGCATGCTCTCCTTTCTTTTCACCAAAATAATGTATGGGGATTGAAACCATATCTATTTCATCGCCAAATCTATTAAAAAAGTTTGATATGCTTCTAAAAGTGGTGGATGATACGTAATCGTCGCTGTCAAGAAAATTGATATATTTTCCGGTAGCCTGTTTAAGGCCAATGTTTCTTGCAGCTGATGCGCCCTGATTTTCTTCATTAATAACGTATTTGATGTTTTTAGGATATTTTGCTTTGAATCCCTTACAGATTTGTCCTGTATTGTCAGTACTTCCATCGTCAACAATTATCACTTGGATATTTTCTTCAAAATCAAGAGTTTGGTTAATTAGGCTATTAATTGTTTTTGTAATCCATAAATCTGAATTATATGCTGCAATAACTACAGAAAATTTGAATTCACTCATCTAACAGCCAACCTTTAAAAAATCATGATTATTTTCTTCTTCTTTCAAATTCTTCAAATATTTCATCAATTTCTATGCCTTTGTAAACAAGCAATAATAAAGTGTGAAAAATCAAATCGACAGATTCATAAACAAGGTTTTCATCATTTTTACTTGCAATCAACACTTCTCCGGCTTCTTCAGCTATTTTTTCAAGAATTTTATCTTCAGCTCTTTTGTCGCTGTCCTGCATTATATTTGAAGTATAGGAATCAATAGGATTGTCTCTTCTATTTTCAAGAACTTCCCAAACTTCTCTTATTATCTGTTCATTCGCCATGAGCTTCACTATCCTGAATACTTTCTGTAATAGCTATTAAAGGATGTTTATCATCGTCGATAATCATAATGTCTTCAAATTTCTTGATGCCCGATTTATCTGCAGTTTTTTCCATACCTAACTTGATGTCCTGACCTAAATCCACAACATATGAATCTACAGTTTCACAACCCATCTTTTTAGAAGCTACAGCTCTGTGATGTCCATCAACTAAAATCCATCTTTCTCCAGTTTTAACGACAATTGCAGGTTCTGCTAAACCTTTTTTCAATTCATATGTTCTTCCTTCAAGTTCATCAGCATAAACTCTGTCCTGAGTAGGTCTTAATTTTTCAGTTGGAACTTTCATCCTTTTTAATGTGGTTTTAATACCGTATAATTGTTCCATGGTATTTTTAAAGTATTCCACTTTATTTGGAGTTGATCTTTCAATGTGTGAACGGACCATATCGGTGTTTGTAATAATTCCAACCAATGTGCCTTTTTCATCAACAACAGGCATTCTTGATATTCCACGTCTAAACATTACACGGGATGCGTCGTTAATGGATAAATTTTCGTTAGCGACAACCAATTTAGTACTCATCATTCCACGAACGTAATCCTGCCAATCTTTAGCAACAATATCGAATGCAGTTACCATTCCCACAAGTTTATTATTCTCAACAACCGGATAACTGTTGTGGTGGCTTTCTTTCATTAAAGTAATAATTTTTTCTGTTGGAGTATCAGGAGAAACGCTAATAACATTTTTAGTCATGTAATCCTTTACAAATGATTTTTTTCCAGTCATTTTAATACTCCTAGATATTTTCTTTTAATAATTTAACTGTTTCACCAGGGTCTGCTTTTCCACGGGTTAATCTCATAACTTGACCCACAAGGAAATTAAGTGAAGCTTTTTGTCCGTCATGATAATCCTGGACAGCTTTTGGATTTTCATCAATTGCCTGTTTTACAGCAGCCAATACTTCATCATCTTTTACAACACCAAGCAAACCTAATTCCTCTGCAATTTCTTTAGGGGATTTTTCATTGTTTGGCATTTGTTCAATAATTCTTTGACCTGCTTTAGTTGTAATCTCTTTGTTTAAGAGCATGTTGAATAATTCAACCAAACTTTCAACACTTATTTCACTTTCTGCATAATCAAGTTTGTTATAGGATAAAACTCTTTTAAGTTCATCTCTCATCCATTTAGCAGCAAATATTGGGTCAATTTCTTTTACAACTTCTTCATAAGCTATTGCCAAGTCAAGTTCTGAAGTCAATACCTTTGCGGATTCCTCATCAATGCCATAATCTTTAACAAATCTTTCCACCTTATGGTGAGGAGCTTCAGGCATGATGTCGGCAACTTTTTGAATTAATTCGTCCGGAATTTCCATTGGAGGTAAATCTGGATCTGGAATGAATCTGTAATCATCAGCATCTTCTTTCAATCTCATTCTTGTAGTAATCATTTGGCTTTCAATGTAAGCACGGGTTTCCTGTGGAATTTCAACTCCTCTTTTGATGAGATTTTTTTGTCTTACTATTTCGAATTTCAATGCTCTGTATGCACCTTTAATGGAGTTAACGTTTTTCATTTCCACTCTGTTTCCGCCATTAAGTGAAACGTTTACGTCTGCTTTCATTGAGTTTTCTCCACGTGCAGCACCACTGTATTGTAAAACACGAATAATTTCTTTTAAGAAGTTTCTGGCTTCTTCAGGAGACCTTATGTCCGGTTCGGTAACAATTTCTACTAAAGGAATTCCTGAACGGTTGAAGTTAACAATACCTCTGTCCGGTTTGTATTGACCAGGATCTTCTTCTATGTGAATTTCTCTAATTCTAATTCCGTTCAATTCACCTTCATATCCGATAGGAACAGATGTTCTTTGATATCCTGAAGATAAATCCGGATAATCATAATGTTTTCTCATAAAATAAGTAAAACCTTGATCTATTTTACAGTTCAACATCAATGAAATCATTAATGCATTTTCAATAGCATGTTGGTTAGTTGGGTGTGGTTTAGCACCCGGTTGATTTAAACATATCGGACAGATATTTTGGTTAATTGGTGCCTCATTAAAGTTTGTTGGGCAATCACAGAATAATTTTGATTCAGTTTCTAATTGTACGTGGATTTCAAGTCCACACATCATACTAAAATCGTCGCTAATAATAATTCCTCCATTTGGAAAATTTTTTGTAAAAATTTATATTATTATAATATATATTATATGGAGTTTATAAAGATTATTAAAAATTCGATTTTTCAGATTTAAAATTTTTATAAAATACGGAATAAACAATTATTAATTTACTACTTATAAGTAAAATATTGTTTAGGGGTCTGAATTTTTGACCCTATCAAACCCAATGATTTGAGCTTATTTTTTTAATATTTCATATTAATTTTAATTGCCTTTTGATAGTACAAGAGTATTTTTATTATTTTAAAAAAATAGAGTCAATTTCATCGTAA
>JAFRFB010000033.1 GCA_017434555.1 Methanobrevibacter sp.
GGGTAGGTTATCCACGTGTTACTGAGCCGTACGCCAAGAATCTAAATTCTTTCGACTTGCATGGCTTAATCGAATCCCAATAGCAGTAGCATCTGCCAGGATCAAACAGAATTGAACACATAACAGACATAATATTAATAAAATAATAATAAAACACTTCCCAAATCATTTTTAAGAATTATTTGAAAATTATTTAATAAAAATTTTTTAAAAAAATAAAAGGTTCCTTTCATGAAAAAAATAATTAAAAAAAATAGTTAATTCTTAAAATGCAATATTATAAAAAGAGTATATAAAAAAATAATCACCCAAAAATAACTAGTATATAAACTTAACTATTTTTTTGTGATTTTTTTATAACTGATATAATTCGGGTTAAACTTCTATGCATTTTAATAGCATACTGTTCAACAAGTTCAAAGCCCACTTCATCAATCATAGGATTTAAATCAACATAATGGGGACTTGCCATACACAGATATGCATCTTCAGCCATATTATCATAAATTGCATGGAAAAATTCCTTGAAAATATCGTCTCCATCAATATCTCCTGTTGAAGTTGATATTCCATAAGGCGGATCTGTAACTACACCCGCTACCTTTTCATACATTTTAAGTTCACGGACATCCAAATGAAATGTCCTGTAGTCCTTTATGCCGCAGTAATCCAAATTGATTGCAGTTCCATTTTTCATTTTCCAGTTGACATCTGAACCTACAACCTTACAGCCTATGAGTCCTGCTTCTATTAAAATTCCTCCGGTTCCGCAAAATGGATCAAGCACCAGCTGACCTGCTTTAACACGGGAGAGATTTACCATGCATCTAGCCAGTTTCGGACTCATTGATCCAGGATAGAAAAATGGTCTTTTATGAGGTTTTATATCTTCAAAATGTTTTTTGTTCAGATGATATTTTTCTATTGCAATATAAATAGTGTCTTCAAATGCAACTAATCTCACAAGTGATTTAGGGTCTTTTAAATTAACTTTGACGTTTTCACATTTTTCTAAAATCAATGAACCTGCCCTTCTTTCAAAGGCTACGGTATCAATTTCTGAATAGAATCTTTTAACCCTTACGGCAAAAGTCTCATCAATATAATCCTGCCAGTCAATTGAAAGGACATCTTCATCAAAATCTGAGACATCAGAGGTTTTTATTATCTGGTGAACCTCATGAGTATAGCCGAGACGTCTTGTCAGTATCTGATAATATTCATCGATGTTTTCTTCTGATATGTCACTTAGTATAACCAATCCCTCAGTTATTACATTGAGTGTGGTTTTCATATCTTCACATTCAATAACTGCCTTAAGTTCTCCTTGAGGCAATAGTGGATGTTCCTGGGATTGTATACATAAAAGTTCCATTAGCTCACCTGACATTATCTTTTAAATTTATCAAAATGTCTTCTTACAACACTTTCACTTGATTCATCCACCACATTTCTTTCAACTTTGGAATCTTTAGTGTCAAAATCATCATGTTGATAGTCTATTTGATTATCTTCATAGTAAGTGTCATCACTATAAGAATATTCATCACTTCTTTGATAATAAGAGGAATTATCTTCATAATCATTTGCCATAGCGCGATCAATATTGTTTTCAAGATTTTCATCATATGGTTCATATTCATATTTAGGTCTTTGAACGTCCCCATATTCCAAATCTTCAGGATAATATTCATATTGTCTGCGCTGATACGGCTCTTCCTGTTTGATAGGAGTTATGACAACATCATCATACTCATCATTAGGATAAAATTCCTGTCTGGAATCCTGATAATAATCCTGACTTGGTTCATTATAGTAATTTTGAGGATTTGGTCTTCGATAATCATCCTGAGGGTTTCTGTAAAATCCCATTCTAGGGTCCTGATAACTTCTGTTTCTGGACATGTTGGAAAATATTATCTCTTCAACTTCAGAAGGATTTGAAATATTTTCAATAGCTATCTGATTATTGTCATATGCACTGAAAACGCTTACAGATCCGACATTGAACATTCTGGCAAAAATGCTTTGAGAAGTATTGATATCCTGAATTGTAGCATAGGGCATGTAATTTTTACGGTTTAAAAATACGCCGGATTTAACAATTATTTTGGAATCTGTGAGAATGTATTCCTTGGAATACCATCCGATAATTTGCCAGATGATATATAAAATAATTATTAACATGACTACAAAAACGGCAATTGCAGTATACCTTGTTAAAGGCAACTGAATTCGTGATATTAAATAGGTCTGCATTTCACCTATAAATCTAATAACGAACCCTGATAGAGATAAAACTACAATTAATAAGACAAAAGCTAAAATAGCTTTCTTACAGCCAAATATTAAGTTAGGCTTAGCCTCATAAATAATTCTCTCATTAGATTGATTATCTTTTTTTCCAAACATAATAATACTATAAGATTTTAATTTTAAATAAAGTTTTACAAAAAAAGTATTAAGAAATAAGCCTCAGCTCGCCCATCATTCATCACCAATCAGAGCTCATAGGGTTCATCATAGGCTTATTTATTAAATGAAATTTATCCAAACATTACGCCGGCTTCTTTTTTGAATTCCTCATCATGTTCTGAGTCAACAACCTTATGGACTGCATCCATAAAGTCAGCAACATTTACCTTATCACGTTTTTCACGGATTGCGAACATACCGGCTTCAGTACATACTGCCTTTAAATCTGCACCGGACAAGCCGTCAGTCAAATCGCACAATAAATCGATGTCTGCTTCTTCATCCAATGCCATTCTTTTAGTATGAATTTTAAGAATCTCTTTTCTTCCTTCCTCATTAGGAAGAGGAACTTCAATGAACCTGTCAAAACGGCCAGGTCTTAAAAGAGCAGGGTCTAAAATATCAGGTCTGTTGGTTGCACCGATAATACCAATGTCTCCTCTTGATTCAAAACCATCCAATTCAGCGAGCAGTTGCATTAAAGTCCTTTGAACTTCTCTGTCACCACTGGTTGAACTTTTAAGCCTTTTAGCTGCAACAGCATCAAGTTCATCAATGAAAATAATAGCAGGAGCTTTTTCTTTAGCCAATTCAAATACTTCACGTACGAGTCTTGCACCTTCCCCGATGTATTTTTTAACGAATTCGGAAGCTACAATTTTAATGAATGTTGCATTTGTCTCATTAGCTACAGCTTTTGCAAGTAATGTTTTACCTGTTCCCGGAGGACCGTACAATAAGATTCCTTTAGGAGGATCTATACCTATTTTTTCAAATAATTCCGGTTCTTTTAACGGCAACTCAACAGTTTCTTTAACCTCAATGATTTGATCTTCCAAACCACCGATTTGCTCATAGGTAACATCAGGTTTTGTTTCGATTTCCATACCTGAAACGTTTGCATCTTTTTCAGACGGCAATACTTCAACAATACCGAATGTCTGTTGGTTTAGAGCAACTCTGGAACCAGGTACCAATAATTTTTCATCTAAGAATTTTGAGTAATTAACAAGAAAACTAGGACCAGTACTACTTTTAACTGTCATCCTATTTTCATCTAAAACTTCAGTAATAGTAGCTAAAACTAAAGGGGGAGATCTAAACCTTTCAACTTCGGAACGTAGGGATTTAGCTTCTCTTTCTAATCTGATTTTTTCATTTTCAATTAGAACTTTATCTTTTTCTAATTTCCTAACTTTCCACATTAAGTTACTTTTAGCTTTGGATTTTTCTTCACGAACAGAGGCAATTTCATCTTCCAAAGATTCAATTTTTTCAATTAACTCCTCTTTTGAAGAATTTTCCAAATCATCAAAATCATTCATGTGAATCATCTCCATGTAAATTTCTACAACTAAGTACTTTTAATAACATTTAGTAATTTTAAATATTTAAAGTTATTTATTTTATTTCAGTGAAACAAAAATTTATTATTAAAGTTAGATATAAAATTACATAATTAAATTTAAAAACTGATTAATATGGAATGCGAAATTTGTGGTAAACCCGTAAGTGAAACAAATCCTACAAGAGCAAAAATTGAAGGATCAGTTGTGGTTGTATGTAAGGATTGTGCAAAACTTGGAACAATACAGAAAACACCTCCAAAACCAAAATTCCAGCAAAAGAAAAAAGGAAAAAGAAATGTACAGCCAAAAAGAAATTACAGAAACGATGAACCTACAGAAGAATTGATTGAAAATTACAATACTGCTGTAAGAAATGCAAGAGAAGCTAAAAACTGGTCTAGAGAAGATTTAGGAAAAAAAATTAATGAAAGAGTTTCTGTTATTAACCGGATTGAATCTGGAAAAATGACTCCTGACAACAAGTTAACAAAAAAATTAGAAAAAGCATTAAACATTACATTGTTTGAAGATGTCAATGATGTTGATTTAAATCAGTTCATGAACAGTTCATCCGGCGAAAGAACGCTCGGAAACATAATGAAAATTAAAAGGAAATAGCTATTCCAAATAGCTATTTAATTTATTATTTTGAATATATCTTTTTTCGCCTTTAACAGAGTAATCAATTTTACCAGCATTTAAAGCTCTGTATGATTTATAACCATCCATATCATGAGCAATTGTTAATTTTTCTTTTAATTCATCATAACCTCTATACTCCGGACTGACAACAACAATATGTGCCGGAGGATGAATCTGTTTAATTTTTAAAATGCTTAAAGTAGTATCCTCTTCAACGAAAAATGCAGTAGCAACATTAGAATGGGTTTTAAGTTTTGATTTTAAAATCTGTTCCACCAAAGAATCGGCAAATTCTGCACTTATGACCTTCGGTTTTGTTGATAAAGTCAAACTTCCGTGCCTTTCAATATCAGAAATAGCACTTAATATCTTTGTTTTATTCTCCCCTCTGATTAAAATTAATGCCATAATAATCCCCTATTTAAAAAAAAGTAAAAACGGTGAAATTCACCGATTTTGGAATGATTTCAATAGCCTACTTCTAAATATGACAAGTAAAATCAATACTATACCTACCGCAGTCTGAATACTGCCCAGAATATTCAGGATATTTCCGTCAACAGGTAAATCCCACGCCGGCGCAGACCGGTCACCTGGAAGTGCAGTATAATAAACTCCAACAGCTTTGGAATCCGGTTTTACATTAATGTCTTTAGGTTCAATGTGATCAACACCCATTAAAAGACCGTTGTTAATACCTTTATTAATAGATCCAGCAATAGCTGATGCATCATATCCGTATTTGTTTACAGAAGCCTGAACTATCTCTTTTGTAGTTGCAGCAATACCTGCTTTACCACTACCGTAGACAGAAACACTAACTGAATTCTTACCGACAGTAAGTGTATTTCCTAAAGCCTCGTATGCATAAACAACTTTCAAATCATGACCGCATACAGGACATTTCTCATAATTATCGGCTGTAGGATAACCGACACCCCAACCACACTCTTCACAAACCTTGGAATAAGGGTCGTCCATCGGGAATCCCGTAGAATTCATTTCGGTAGGAGTAAACATGTCTGAAGTGGATAATCCGGAAACAAGGTTGACTCCACCCCCACCATATTTCTCACCAGAATCACGGGCAACTTCACCTAAAGCTTCTGAAAGAATGGTGGTTGCAGGATATCCATCCCTAATCATTTTACCAATATTCATTGCAGTTTCTTTACGAACACTGTCTGCAGTACCGTACATTGGGTTTCCATCTGTATTTCTCAAGTGAATAATAGCTCCTTTCTGGCCTATCGGCAAAGTAGCTACACCACTGCTGTATGGAGTTACGGTAATTGAATTGTCTGCATCATTAACTGTAATTACGTATGCATCAAATGAACCACCGATTGCAGCACCCATATACGGACCTCCAACAACTAAACGAGCCCCACTATAACTGCTTGCAATAGAAGCTGCAGACGCTGCAGATACATTATTCTCCAAATTAGCAACTGCATCCACAATTGAATCTAACCTAACATCAGAACTACCTGTACCCCCGGAGAGAACTGCAAAATGATTATCTTTAGACATTAAAAATGTTGACTGGAACATGTTTTCTGCAAAAGACATACTTCCTGCAGCTGCCCCATTAGGATCTTGACCAGTAGGGTCAGTAATAACAATAATGTTACAAGTAGCTGCCACACTACTCATAGTCATTAATAATATAATGAAAAAAATAATTGGTATTTTTAATCTCTTCAAATCGTATCCCTCTAAGTATTTTTATCTTGATCTTCTATTTTAACAGATGAAAAGTCTTCAATAACTGTTACAGTAACAATTCCAGTATTTTTATCAACCTGAACATCAGCTGCAGTAATCGGCGTAACTGACGTTCCCGGAACCGTCGACTCTTTAGCAAATTCCTGTGCCGTTTGTATCGCATCCTTCAGCGAAACTTCTCTTTTGGAAGTTTTCAATATGTCGCCATATATTACACTACCGTCACGGAAACCCGCTTGCATAACATTTGATCTTATTGTATCTACTGGAACTATATCATTTCCTTTTACAATGATTCCAGAGATTGGTACACCATCACTAACATCATCAGATGAAGCAAATGCGACATATGTAATTAAACGACCACAAAGAATCAAAATAAACGCTAATAATAAAATTATTAATGTGTCTCTTCTAATCTTCACAAACATGTTTTTATCCTCTTAGATATTATTCTTAAGAATAAAAAATCTATACAATATAACTTTTAATTAATATTATATTTAAATTTATAGAATATTTTTTAATAATGATTCTGCAGGGTCCATTCCCTGAGCACCAATGAGTAAAATTATATCATTTTCACTGGCCAAATCATAGACATGACTTAAACAATCTATTAAATTGTCAAAATGAGTATAATCCCTGTTATTTTCATCTAAAACGTTGAAAAATACTTCTCTTTCTTCACAAGTAACATAATTCAAATCGTTTACAACATCATTACTGGATGATAAAAACAGATTGATGTCATCCCTTAAAACGTCGACTAAAGCCTCAACATTCAGACGGTTAATTTCAACACCCCGTGAACCTCTTATGGCACAAACAACATGCAATTTCTGATTATCTTCTAAAAGCTTTATTGTCTCATTAATGGTATTTCTGATTCCATCGGGATTATGTGCAAAGTCATCTATGATTAAGGGTTTATCATTTAATTTTGCAAAACGTCTGTTGAGCGCTCTGTATGATTTAACTGCATCCTTTATTTGATTTAAATCAATATTTAAGTTAATGCAGGCCCCAACAGCGGAAAGAATATTTTGAATAAAGTGACCGCTCGTAAAAGGCAAATCCTCTTTTTCAATGATTAAATCACCCTTGTAAGAAATTCCATCATCAAAGTACAAATCACAGGATTTATCGTTCATGGACCAGTAGAACGGGTTTTCAGAGTCAAGTTTTCTGACCAATTCATCATCATGATTCATGACGCATATTCCTTCACCAATAGCTTTTGGAACTGCAGAAATCTCATCGAAAACCTCATCTATTGAATTGACAAGGCCGATATGGTCCATTGCAATGTTGGTAATTACTCCGACTTTAGGATTAAGAGCCTCAGACATTAGTGAAGCATGATTTTTCATCAAGTTTCCAAGCCATCCCTGAACTTCAGACACTTCAATTACAAGATAATCAAGTTCACCGTTGCTATTGACTTCATCTGAAATAAGTTTTGAAACCATAGGATCGATTAATGTGTTGAACTCGGATTCACTGTCGGTATTTGTAAATGCATTATAACCTGCACTGTCCAAAATATGATAGATTAAATGGGAAGTGGTTGACTTGCCGTTTGTTCCGGTAATGACAATGTTTGTGGAATTTGGAGAATAATTATCTACAGTCCATTTCAATGCATAAGCATTTGCCAGTTCGATTTTTTCTGTAATAATTAATGGAAAATTTAATTCTTCTGCTTTTTCGACTGCACCATCTTTAGGGTTTTGGGTAATCAGACATGCAATATCTTTACCGGAAGCGATTTCAATACCCTTGCCGTTAATCCAATGCCTTATTACAATATCTCCTTTTCCAGCATCATTCAATAAAGTAAATCTTCCAGTAAAATCCTGGTTTAAATAAAAATTATCACTGCCTACAATTTTTGCATTAATTGAATTAGCCAATTCATCAATTTTCATTTCACACACCAAAAATAAAGAAAATTAAAATAAAAACATTTTAGCAACTATACCTATTACACATAATAATACGGTAAATACCCAATATGTCAATATAATTTTAACTTCAGACATACCGTAATGATTTAAAGTATGATGTAAAGGCTCAACAGGCAATTTAATGATATGTGCTCTATGAAGCAGACTTACAATAACTGATATGATAGGTACACCCAATGCTAGAACACCGAAGTATGGTATATCACATATTAAGACTGCTGTAGCATAACCTGTACCCAGTACAAATGATCCAGTATCACCCATAAATATTGAAGCAGGATATTTATTGAATACTAAAAATCCTAAACATAAAGCTGCTAAAACTGCAAATGGAGGTAGAATATTCATCTGACCGAAGAGGTAACCATAGACACAACAGGCGATTGAAGCGATTCCCACGATTCCTGCTGCAAGACCGTCCATACCGTCAATTAGATTAACTGCATTGATGGATCCTAAAATACCTATGATAACAACAGGAATAGCTAAAATACCTAATTGGAATCCGCCTAATGATGTTACAACACCAGTTAAACCTAAAAATAAACCAATTACTATTTGACAAATAATTTTTTCAAGCTCTTCAGGTTCTGTTTTGATTGGAACTTCACCCACAACTTCTACTTTTCCTTCATCGAGAAGTTTATCTATTTCTGATTTTGCCTTAGGAGTAGCTACCCTAACCTCTTCCTGAGGCTGGACATCAAGTCTTCCAAGGGTTATTACTTCATCAGAAATGTTGACAACTACCTTTTGCACTTCTTTAATTTTAAGCCCAATCAAATCGTCCACCATACCTATAATACCACCGAAAAGTATGATGAATGAAAGGATTGCAATTTGAGCATGCTGATAACTAATTGAAATAATCAAAGCAATGGAAAATAAGAATGCAATACCACCCATAGTTGGCGTACCGCTTTTATGTCTATGTTCACTTACGATAGGATTATCAGCAATCCTTGCTTTAAGCAATATTCTTCTAACATACCATGTGAAGAATACTGTTGCAATAAATGCAATTAAAAAAAGAACTATTACTTGCTTTAAAATCATTCCAATCACTACAATTATTTTAAACTAATATTAATTTTACTAATTTATACTATATAATAGTTTCATTAACACAAATCATGAATCCGGTCTTCAAGTTCTTTTTTGGATTTTCCACGTATAGTAATTCTTTGATAACCTTCAGGACCGTGGACGATGAAATTATTATTGTCAAAGGATTTTACCGGTTCGTTGATTTCAGGCCCTTCATAATTTCCAATTGGGATTTCAGTGGAATAATAATATTCCAGTTTATCAAATACGTTTTTTAAGCTGAAATCTCCACATGCCATGTTGATTAATTCACATAATGAGTTGATAGAGCATGTTGCTGAAGTCAGATATCTTGTTCCGTTAGGTCTTGTATTAACCTCAATTGCATATAACTGATTTTCGCTGTGGGAATACATGAAATCCATTTCAAATATGCCGTCTGAGTTTAAATTTCTGGCCACATTATAAGCTGTCTGCTGGATGAGATTATTGTCCAATCCGTCAATCAGACAAGGCCCCAATTTAACTTTATTCAAAGGATGAGTGCCTTCAAGAGTGGTTTCCCCTTTATAAATTGGCGGCAGTGCTACAATTTCGCCTCTGAAAGCCAAAACCTCTATGGAGATTTCAGAGCCTTCAATGAACTTTTCACATAACGCCTGAGAAAACTCTTCAAAATACTCATTTACATCATCTTTATTATGGGCAACCTTAATATCCTTTCCACCTTGGCCTTCACCCTGCTTTAGAACAACTGGAAACTCTAAAGTTAGTTCATCTGGACTTTCTAAAATCTGATACTCAGGAGTAGCTACGCCAATTTCTGAGTAGAACTTTTTTGTATTGATTTTATTTGAAGTCAATTCAACAGCACGAACATCAGCTGCAATTACCGGAATGTCATAATCCCTTTCAAGCTCCTCCTTCATCTCGGCCACCTGAATTAAGGGAGGGTCAATTCCAATTAACGGAACAACTGCATCGACATTCTGAGTGATTGCAATTTGTTTTGGACCGTCCATTCCCCGGGGTACAATAAATACCTGATCCGGCAAGTCCAAGTTAATAGCTTCATCATTTGATTCTGTTAAAATGCTTTCTATGCCCCTTTTTTTGACATAATAGTCAACATCATCATACAAACGTGACCCTATAAATAAAATCTTCATAATAACTCTCCAAATATTTCAATTATTTCTTCTGCACTTTTTAAAACATTGCCAGTTAATTCACCATGAAAGTTCATTAAATTTCCATCCAAAGTACCTAATGAATCCTGATCAATTAATTCCATCAATTCAGGCTCTATACCTATAAATAATATATTATCCTGATTTATAAATTTGACAAAATATGATAAGGACATCGAATGGGTTGAAATTCCAATATTTGCAAAATCATTTTCATCCACTATCTGATAATCTCCAGGATTTAAACCCATCAGACATGCATCTATTAAAATGACATGTGTTGGATTTTCCATTCTGATTTTTCCTGTGAAATTTTCAGGAACTGTCTGGGCATTAATCAATAGAATATTATCATTTAAATTTAATTTGTTTAATTCGGATATTATAAATGGTCCTACACCATCATCATATTTCAGTTCATTTCCAATGCCCAAAATAATTAATTTCTCACAACCCTTTAAAAACTCCGTTAAATCATCTTTAAAAGAAATAAAATCACCTTATATCAATTGGGTTTTTACAGTTTCAATACCTTGTCCCATAATATATTTTAATTTTACATTAATTAAATCATTGCTTTTTACTTTTATCTCATCTATCGGAATCATGAGCGGAGGATTAAACATCGGAGTTGGTCCACAAACCACATTGTCATTAATGATAGTGACAGTGGTTATCTTAATCCCGTTAGCAGTACCTTCATTATTCGCTCCAAATTCAAGAATATCTTCAAAATTTGGATTGATTTTATTTTTAAAATCTATTTTAGAATAATTTAACGGTTCGGATAATATTTCATAAGAGGCACCTTCATCCCAGTGGATATAATGCCTTTCCATATTAACCAGTTCAGCAAAATTGATAACTGCTTTGGGAATGATTTCGCCGTCTTCCTTAAGGAATTTTCGTACATGATTTAACACCTGAACCTCCTCTTCATCAATCAGTGCGGTGTCAAGCATTTCACATACAATCAAATCAGCCTTTTTTGAAAAATCATATTTTAAAACATCCTCATTAAAAACTGTTATGTTATTGAATGATTTTAGATTCTCTGAAGCACACCTTGATGCTTTTTCATCAATTTCAATAGATATTATTTCACTGAACTTTTCATTTAAAAAATAGGACAACAATCCTGATCCGCAGCCCAAATCATATGCAAGATCAGTTTTTGAATCGTATTGGTTAATGGCTTCAAAAAAAGCAGATACCCTATCATTATCTTTCAATAAGTCTAAATGATAATGGGTTGTTTGAAATTTCATGAAAAAAAATAAAAATATTTAGTGAGTGTGAGGATGTGAATGTCCATCAGGTTCACTAAATTCTTCTCCGTTTGCAGTACTCGTTAATTTAACGTGCTCTACACCTTTAAGTCTCATTATTTTTTCAGTTAAATCACGTATTTCTGCAATATCTCCATTCACTACAACAATTTCCATACAATATTTATCAGTCATATGGATATGCATGCTGGTATTTATTTCATTTCTGAAGCTGTGCTGGATTTCAGCAAGATTTTCCATTACTCCAGTATAATGGTGGTCATAGATAATTGTTATAATACCGATTCTTTCCCCTTCCATTGAGTTCATCCACTGATAACGAACAATATAATCCTGAAGTGCATCACGAATACCTTTTGAACGAGACTGATAACCTCTTTCCTTTAATACTTCATCAAAATCTGAAAGTAATTTTTTAGGTAATGACATACTTATTCTCATCATAAATATAACCTTAATTCTCAATTATTATATTATATTATAAATTTCAACTTATATAAATATTATGAATAAATAGCCAATTAATAATACTTGAATAATAAATTTTATGTAAAAAATATTATTCAACAAGGAGATAATATTCACCATCGGATTTATGAATATGCTTTAAAAGACCCTTGTTTTCCAAAGAGAGAATTATATGATACATTCTAAAATTAGTTAGTTTCAAATCGCCATAAAGCAGATTACCCTCTAAAATATATTTAGAAACCAGATTCTTGTCATTGACTAAAGTTTTTATAACTTCAAATGATTCCTTTTCTTTTAGGTTCAATTCCAGTTCTTCCAAATCCTTTTTGGAATTGACGGTATTGATTTCCTTATCTGACGCCATGAGTTTAATCTGGGAACCGTCGAATTCTATTAATGTTTTATTTGAAAGAGAATTTAGAACCTGAACCAAATTATATTCGTGGAAACTTCCAACACACAACTCCTTTTTTAAAGCGGAAATTGGAATATCCCCGTCGAATTCGACATCGAATATTTTGATTTGGTTGAAAACAACCTCCTCTTTTCGGGTAATAGTAATCATATAATTTAATATTTGAATATAATCCTACTTAAATATTATTAACTAAGAAGTAAATATTTACGAATATGGAAGCGGAAGACATATTGGGTGAACTGAAAGATATCATGCAAAATGATAATGTCAGCAAAGATGATTTGATGGTAATTTTAAAAAGATATGCCGGAATCATATCCCCTTTTGACTTGATGATGGCTACAGCCCTGATGAGAAAGGACGGAGAATATATTCAATCCCAATACCGAGAAAAATATCTAAAAATCTATATAAAATACTTCATCATGAGAATGAAGGAAGTTCTCGACAATAACGATGAAATGGATGTGGAAATAGATTTGAAGAAATTAAAAGATTCATTCCACCTTCTTGAAAAAACATTTGAAAATGAAAAATTAAATGACGCTAATCCGGAGAACAAGTTTCCACTGATTTATGTCATCACCTCAGTTTATACCACATTCATCCTAGAAGAACCAATCCATCCTGTGGGAAGTGAATTTCCAGGAAATTTAAAGGTAACGGAAGAAAAAGGAACTTATTTCTGCCCTGTAAAAGACAATCAAAAGGACAATCCCAATGCGATTTGCCATCTATGTCTGGCCGAACAGACACCAAATATTTAATAATAACAAGATACTAACAATTAACTATGATGAAAATAAATAAAAACATTATATTTATAATAATGGTTCTATTGATGCTTGCGGGAGTAATGACTGCAGCTGCAGCATATACCGGAACAGGATTTTCACATGACAAAAGCGTGTCAGACTACAGTTCATTATCATTAAACGATATTTTAAGCAAATACAGCGATACTGACTGTAAAGCTGAAGCCACCGGAGTATGTTCAAAAGTATCCGATGGAGATACAATTACCGTAGAAGGCGTTGGAAAGGTTCGTTTGGTAGGAGTAAACACGCCCGAAAAAGGAGTTGCAGGTGCTGATGCATCAGCATATTTTGTTAAAAAACTCTGCCTAAACAGGGAAGTCAGCATTGATATTGATGACTCCAAACACACTGACAAATATGGAAGAACCCTTGCAGTTGTGATTGTAGACGGTAAAAACTTAAATGAAATGCTTTTAAAAGAAGGCCTTGCAGAAATCATGTATATGCCTCCAAGTGAATTTTATCCATACAATTGGGCGGGAAACAACACCCATGTAGCAGGAGATTCATCAACAAGCACAGACAGTTCATCAGGAGATATTTCATCAGGTGCTGCAGGAACATATATCGGAAACTCCAATTCCCACAAATTCCATTATCCGACCTGCAAATCTGTTGGTAAAATGTCTGAAAAGAATAAGGTAACATTCTCATCAAGAGATGAAGCCATTAATCAGGGTTATACTCCTTGTAAAAACTGTAATCCTTAAATATTATTTTTTCTAGATATTTAGACAATGGAAGCAAATGACAATATAGAATCGATTACGGGAAATCCTAAAAAAGCAATTAACAAATTAGCCATACCAACTATTTTTTCATTATTATTAATGTTTTTAAATAATTTAATCGACAGTTTGTGGGTTTCAGGAATTAATGCAGATGCTTTAGCAGCATTAGGATTTATTACACCATTGTATTTAGTCATGATTGGTATTGGAAGTGGAATCGGAGCTGGAGGAAATTCCATGATTTCCAGATATGTCGGAGCGTCACGATTTGAAGATGCACATAATGCAGTTATCCATACAATTATATTAACGTTTATTGTTTCATTAATCATTTTAATAATAGGGATTTTCTTTTTAGATGATTTGATCATATTATTCGGTGCAGGAGAAGTTATCACATATTGCCTTGCTTACGGACAAATCATATTCCTGTTGAATATTGTATTTTTGCTTCACAATGTTACCTCAAGCATATTTAGAGCGGAAGGTGATGTGGGAAAAGCCACCCATCCCTTAATGTTAACTGCAGTACTGAACATGATACTTGATCCGATTTTCATATTCCTTTTGAATTTAGGAATCTTTGGAGCGGCAAGTGCAACTATTATCGCATCATTAATCGGATATCTGTGGATGCTTTACTGGATATATATCAAAAAAGACACATATTTCAAATTTAAAATTAAATACTACAAAAGAAAGCTCAAAATATATAAAGAAATTCTTGTAGTTTCACTTCCGGCAAGCTTTGAAGAGATTATCTTTGCATTGGTGGCGATAATTCTAAACTACCTGATTATAACAACCTCAGGCGTTAATGAAGTGGCATCATTTACAATAGCCTGGAGATTTATTTCAATTGCATTTCTTCCATGCATGGCAATCGGAATGGCCACAATAACAGTGTCCGGAATTGCTTACGGTGCTAAAAACGCTGAAAACTTTGATACGACAATCAAATACTCTACAATGTTAAGCCTAATCATTACATTATTGATTTCGGTAAGCTTCTTTATTTTTGCATATCCATTATGTGGAGCCTTTAATTACCAGACAGGAAATATGGAATTGGTTACAAGGTCTGCCGAGATACTGCAGATATTAGTTTTTTATAATATACTGATTCCCTTTGGTGCAACTGCAGCATACACATATCAGGGCGTCGGTTCAGGATTCAAGTCACTGGGACTGACAATTTTAAGAGAATTAATATTAAGTATGTTTTTTGCATATTTACTTGGAATAACATTCAATATGGATGTTTTTGGAGTTTATTTGGGAGCAATTATTGGAATGAATATCGGTTCACTTATAGGATTCATATTCATTTTAATTTTCAATGAGAAGTTTAAAAAAGAAGTTGAAAACACAACTTACCCTAAAAAAGTGACAAAAGATTTAAATTAATAAAAAAAATAATTAATAAATATCAAGATATATGGAGGAATAATCAATGGCTGATAAAAAAGCTCCTGCAGATGGCTGGCCAGTAATTAGTGGGGATTACATAGTAGGCGATCCAGAAAGCCCTGTTGCAGTAACCACACTCGCTTCCCACATTGAAGCAGAATTATCCGGAGCAGCAATTGCAGGCCCATGTAAAACAGAAAATTTAGGAATAGAAAAAGTTGTCGCTAATATTATTTCAAACCCAAACATCAGATTTTTAATATTGGCTGGTGCTGAAGTGCAAGGTCATATTACAGGACAGAGTTTCTTGGCTTTACATGAAAACGGTGCTGACCCAGATAAAAAGAAAATCATCGGTGCAACAGGAGCTATTCCATTTGTAGAAAACGTTCCGCTCGAAGGTGTGGAAAGATTCCAACAACAATTGGAAATCGTTGACCTAATTGATACCGAAGATATCGGCGCAATTCAATCAAAGATTAACGAATGTGTGGAAAAAGACAGCGGTGCTTATGAAGCAGAACCAATTGTAATGGAAGTCGATGAAGAAAACCAAAAATTAGTAATCGTTGATAAAAAAGAAGAAAAAGAAAACAAAGATTAAATGGGATTAAATCCCATTCTTTTTTAATTTAAAAAAAATAAAAGAAAAGAATTAAGCTTTTCTTTGAATAGAAGCTATTGCACTTTGTGCACCTGATTTTACATAACCACTTTCATCATCAAGTAATTTTTCAAGTGCTGGAATAGCTTTTTCGTCATTCAAGTTACCTAAAGCCCAGGCAGCTGCACCTCTAACTCTCCAGTCGGGATCATCCAATACTTCGATTAAAGGATCGACTGCAGCAGGACCCATACGGCTTAAAGAAGTGGAAGCTTCCCTTCTAACTAACTTATTATTATCACGTAATGTTAAGATTAATGGTTGGATAGCTTTTTCGTCACCAATAGCTCCTAAAAGATTTGCAGCATGTAAACGAATGTTTTTCTTTCTGTGTGATAAAGCAGAAATTAAAGGATCAACAGCCTCTTCACCTTTTAATTCCAATGCTCCTATTGCATCTTCAACAACAAAATCATCTTTGTCATTTAACTTTTCAATTAATTCATCTATTTCAGACATTTTCATCCCTCAAATATAACAATTATTAAATAAATATATCTTTATACTTATATGTATAAAAGTATTTTGATAATATGCGAACAAAAGTGAAACAATGTATGATATTGCAATAATAAGTGGAGACGGTATTGGAAAGGAAGTAATGGAGTCAGCTGAATATTTACTGGACAAACTGGACATAAACTTTAATTTTAATTATGGTGAAGCAGGTTTTGAATGTTTTAATAAAAACGGAACAACATTACTTGAAGAAAGCATTAAAATAGCAAAATCCAGCGATGCAACTTTATTCGGCGCCTCAACTTCAACTCCCGGCCAACCAAGTCCAATAATTAATTTAAGAAAACAACTTGATGTATATGCAAATTTAAGACCGATAAAATCCTATAAAGGCGTTAAATCAATTAAAGACAATATTGACTTTATAATTGTACGTGAAAATACGGAAGGGTTATACAGCCAGATTGAATATGGTGATGACAATGAGGTAATTGCCGAAAGGGTAATTACAAGGCATGCCAGTGAAAAGATATCTGAAATTGCCTTTAAACTAGCCAAAAGAAGAGAAAAGCTGAATAAAGTTACATGCGTTCACAAAAGCAATGTCCTGAAAAAGACTGATGGCGTATTTAAAGAGTCATTTTATAAAATAGCTGAAAAATACCCTCAAATCACAACTGAAGACTTTTATGTTGATGCAACTGCAATGTATCTTATTACCAATCCTTTAAACTTTGATGTGATTGTTTCAAGCAATCTTTTTGGAGATATCCTATCTGATGAAAGTGCAGGATTAGTAGGAGGATTAGGTCTTGCACCTTCAGGAAATATCGGAGATGAACATGGATTGTTTGAACCTGTTCACGGCTCTGCACCAGACATTGCAGGAAAAGGCATTGCAAACCCATGTTCCATGATATTGTCAACTGCCATGATGCTTGATTATATTGGCGAAAAGGAAACTGCCATGAAAATCAATAAAGCCGTTGAAGACGTTGTTGGTCGAGGAAAAGTTTTAACTCCGGATTTAGGCGGAAATGCAAAAACAATGGAAATGACTGAAGAAATTGTCAAAGAGTTGATTTAATGTTAAATATTACTACATTTTTAGATGCAAATTCAAAAAGACTGGATAAAAAAGTATTATACAATCCCAGAAGTGGTGAAAAATACTCATCAGGAGAAATATTGTCAATAGTATCCGAAGTCGGCCGCCAGTTAAAATCATCAGGTATCGATAAAGGAGACAGAGTCATAATTTATTTAAATAACTCATGCGAATACCTATTTTCACTTTTTGCAATATGGAGAATCGGAGCAATAGCAATACCAACAAACAGAGTCTTTACAGCCTCAGAACTGGAATACATTGTCAGTGACTCACAGGCCAAATTAATGATTACAGATGATGAAGCAAAGGATTTAATTGACATTAAAACATATGTCCCCCATGATTTAAATGAATATAAGAATTGTGAAGTCCTTGATGCCTCAAATACCGATTGGGATGATTTATGTCAGCTCCAATACACTTCAGGTACAACAGGTAAACCAAAAGGTGCAATGTTAACTCACGGGAATTATTTTACAGCAATTCATAATGAATGTGATGTATTAACTTTAAAGCAGGACGATATTTTCCTGGGAATTTATCCTATGGCACATGTAGGTCTTTCATGGGCAATAGCTGCCTTGAGAGCTGCCGCATATTATATTATGATTGAACAGTTTGATTTGGATGAATACCTGAAATTATGCCAAAAAGAAAATGTCACCGTTTTAACCGGAATGCCTCCAGTTATTCATTCACTTACAACAATGGATAAAACAGAGGAACTGGAAAGTGTTCGTGAAATAATCAGCGGCGGAGGACCACTCCATAAAAAAATCTGGAAAGAATTCCACGAAACCTATGGAATACCAATCATTAATGCCTATGGACTTTCAGAGAGTATCGTAATTGGAACCGGAACGGTAATCAGACCCGAAGATTATCGTGAAGCGGACAGATTTGAAAGTGTTGGCCACCCAGTTTGTTTTTCTGAAGTAAAAATCGTTGATGAGATTGATTCAACAAAGACCCTGGAAAAATACGAACAAGGAGAAATTGCTTTAAGAGGACCTGCCATTGCAAAAGGATACTGGAGAAGAGAAAAACAAACCATAGAAACATTTTTGGATGACGGATGGTTTTTAACTGGAGATATAGGATATCTTGATGAGGATAACCGTTTATTCATTACTGACCGTAAAAAGGACATGATTGTAATGAGCGGCTGGAAAATATACCCAACGGAAGTGGAGGAAGTATTAATTAAATATCCGAAACTTAAAGAAATAGCTGTTTTCAGTGTTGATGATTCTCACCGAGGAGAGCTTCCTGTAGCTGCTGTTGTCTGGAAAGATACGCCAGATCATGATGGTTTAATCAACTTTGCACGTGAAAACTTATCCCGTTATAAAGTTCCAAGAAAGATTTATGACTTGGACGAGCTTCCAAGAGTTAACGGATGGAAACTCCTTAGAAGAGAATTAAGAGAAAAGTTTAAAAATTAATTAAAGTTAGAAATTAATCTAACTTTAACTATTTTTGCTGCATTGCCTTAGCATATATCATTTAAATTTAAACGTTTAAATCGTTAGCCATGACCTGAAGGCTGAATTTATTCAAAAAACTGATTTTAGAGTTTTAACACAATGCAACATTTGTTTTAAAATGAATAATAAAACCTTCAATTTATTGTTTTACAATATATTATTTAAGTTTTATAGAAATTAATCCGGTAAAAAAAGGATTGGGAGGTAAAATTGTCCCAACACATAAAAATTCTACTTATAAATCATTGTTCCAATGCCATTGGTAGTGAAAATTTCAAATAAAAGAGAGTGTTCTTTACGTCCGTCAATAATATGGCATGATTTAACACCATTTTCAATTGCTCTAACACAGGTTTCAATTTTTGGAATCATACCACCAGTTAGTATACCCTGTTCTATTAATTCCGGAACCTCACTGATTCTGATTTGTTTAATTAGAGAATCGGGATCACTAGGATCTCTTAAAACACCCGGAACATCAGTTAGAATAATTAATTTTTCGGCATCAACAGCGCCTGCAACCTCACCTGCTGCAGTATCTGCATTAAGATTTAAACTAGTACCATCTTCTGCAATACCAATTGGAGAAATTACTGGAATATAATCGTTTTCAACAAACATATCAAGTATATCAGTGTTTATACAGTCAACTTCACCGACTAAACCTAAATCTACTTCTCCACCTATTCCATCAATTTTACTGGCTCCTTTTCTGTGAGCGAAAATTAAACTGGAATCCTTACCGGATACGCTTATTGCATCACCGTCATGTTTAATTAACTCAGAAACTATTTCAGTACTGATTTTACCTACAAGAACCATTTCAATAATTTCCATGGTTTCTTCATCGGTGACCCTTAAACCTTCTATAAATTCAGGCTCTTTTCCTAATTTATCCATTGAACGGGAGATTTCAGGACCTCCTCCATGAACAATAATAGGTTTCATTCCAACATATTTTAGTAAAACCGTGTCACGAGCCGTGGAAGACATTGCTTCATCATCAATCATAGCATGTCCGCCATACTTAATTAAAATCTTCTTATTGTGAAACTTTTTAATATATGGTAAAGCTTCAATCAAAACATCAATATCTTTCATTTTATCACTACTATTTAATATTGAATTTATTATTAATAAGTATTTAGATGAAAAAACCACCTGTAAAAATAATTTTTAAAAAAAAAAGTTAGGAGAGGTTAACTCCTATAATCCACATTTGAATTTGAATCTGTACTCTTGGTTAACAATTTCCATTCCTTCAAATGAACCTTTTAAAATATCTGCAACTTTTTGTAAGTCTTCAGCCGTTATTTGACTACCGTTAGCAACTGGAGAGAAAAATGTAATCTCATCATCAGTAATAAGGTAGTTCAAAAGTTTTGTGCCTTCTTTTTGATACTTTTCTACGATTGCTAAAATTTCTTCTTCGATAGCTTTGTCAAGGTTTGCCATATTAATCACCTTAATAGTTAGTTAACTGATGTAGTATTTAAACTTTTTTAACTAAAAAGACACCAGTGATAAATGACCATAAAATCAGCGTATAGACCGATAATCTTTCAAGAATCGGCATATAAACACTTTCCACATTAAAAAACATTATCCAAAAGGCAATCAACCCTATGATTCCTAAAACAAGTGTGATTTTTTGATAGTTTTCAAATTCATCCATTGATCGGGCAATTAAAACAAGTAAAATATTGCCTCCCAAAATTGCCATTACAGCTCCCAGAGTATGATAACCTGAAGTTAAAGGATTACCTCCATGGATTAGACCAACGATAATTACACCTAAAGAGGTTATTAACGTAAAAATGTAAAAAACAGTCCGGTTTTTAACTATAAAATCCTTGAACTTATAAAAATTGCCGAATATTAACGTCAGACCTATTAAAATGAATGCTGAGTTCATCAGCCAAAAAAGTGGTGAATTGGAATTTGGTATTCCCAGTGAGGAAATAGTATTGAACAGATAAGTATTAACTAAAGAAGCATTGAAAAAAGTTGCAGAAATAGCTTCAGCAATCAGATAATACAGACTGCCAATTAAAAATATGATTCCGGCAACTTTAGCTTTCATAATTAAATCCCGAACTTCTTATTGAAGTATTTTTCTTTTAAATCGAAGTTTAACTCATCAAGGTCTGCACCTGAAATTGCCTTTTGCAAAATCTTGTAAGAAGTCTTTTTAGGTACAGTGATGTTTGTAACATGAGATTTTGCCCAGATTTTATCAAATCTTTTCTTTAAGCTTCCAAAGTCAAATTTAGCCAAGACATTTCTTAAGTTTATGATATTTGCCTCATTAATAATATCATAAGTAGCATAGGTTTGAGCATCCATAACAATCGGATTTAAACCTAAGATGTACCTTTGAAGATCATAATCAAGGAATGATTCATAATCTCTATCATATGCATAAACATGTGCCTTTGCGGATAATGCGTCAATGAATACCAGGAACTGGTTAGCCATTAATGCCCTTGAAATGATTTCATCACAGAAATTCAAGGCTGTTTTTACATCGTCTTCAGATGATGTTTTCACATAAGTTTCATAATCTTCAAATCTGAATGCAACAAGTGCAAACATGTATAAATCTATCCAGGAGTTTTCTTCAATAAATTCCTTTGCCTTATCTGTTAATTCATAATCTCCTGAGTTTTCACTTAAAACAGGCAATATTCTTTCAACAAGTTCCTGTTTTTTACCTGAAACTTTCAAACCGTTTTCCTTTAACAGTTCTTTTAATTGAGCTACAGTATATTTTTTGGAAATGCTTTCGGCAGTTACATTACCCCCCTCGCCTGCAAGGTAACCGTTTTCAACCAAATAACTTATACAGTCTTCAGCAGATGGAAAAGTTCCAAAATTGCCTTGCTTTAAAATATCATCAAGCTCGTAACCACTATTTAAAAAATTCAAAACATTAAAAACTTCTAATTTTTGTTCACTCACTTAAACACCTTTTTACTTTTAAGTAATATTATTATATATGTTTTTAGTTAATTTAATACTTTACTAAGAAATTATTTTTGACATTACCAAAAACAAAATTCTTTCAGGTCAATTTTACCTCATAATTATAATATTGCTTTGAGCTTATTTTTTTGTATAAAGATAGAATATTGTAGCAATTTAGACTATACTAATTTATAAACCTTAAAATACAATATTACTAATTACAAAAATATTAAAAAGAAAAAGGTGATATTTAATGTATGAAAAAAATGACGAAAAAATAAGCCATACACTGATAGAAAATATCTTTGGCGACTATAGAAAAATCGTTGGAAAGGCATCAGATGAAGTCCATAATATAGCAAGAGCCCATGAGATTCAGGCCGATATCTACAGGACAGAAGATGATGAACTGATTTCATTTACAATAACCAAAGGAGACATTGGAAATGCTGAAATGGAAAAATACAAGAAATATGGTGAGGAATTATATGAATTAAATGGGAAACTGATTTGCATTTATATTTTGGGCTCCACACACTCGAAATTTAAAGCGACAAAAGATATTGAATCTGAAGCACCCATTCTAATAAACGTCTCAATTATGAAGTACTCAAGTGCATATGACACATTAAGACATATTTCAGGTCTTGTTGAAAGCCGTCAAAAGCTTGATAGTGATGATTTGCATGCATTGAAAATGATTCCCTCTATGGGACCTCCGGAAGATAAGAGAAACTTGAGATTTGAATGTCTTGAATTATGGAAAACAATAACTAGAAAAGGATTGATAAAATGAATGAAGAAGAAATAAAATTAATAAGAAAAGCATTTAAGGATGAGCGCAAAATCGTTGAAAGGACACCTGATGAAATGAGAAGTGTTGACAAAAAGTTTTATCAAGGAGGATCTGTCTATACAACAGAAGACGGAGAGTTAATCGATTTGGAAATTCAGGAACGGGATTATGATATCGAAGACCACGTGAACTACATTGAGTTTGCAGAAGCATTGTATGAAAAAACCAAAAGACGGGTGAATGTTTATGTTTACTGTGCCCCTTCTATAAAAATAAATATTCAGCTTTATGAAATTCCATCCGAAGCTGACTTTAAAATAAGATTGGCCCAGCTTAAAAGTGGATCAAAGATAAAGAGGCTAAAATCAATATTAAAAAAATAAATCATGCCAGAAATGGAAACGGTTTGGATTGGTGCGTGTTTACCCACAAAGACAAAGGAGTTAAAATATATGAGAAATACAACGAAATTTCTTCTAACATGATTTTAAGTGTTTTTTCGAGAGAGTCAATATGTATAGGTGAACAGAATGTTAAGCAATTTACGTGTTTGTCGTATCGGTGTTAATATGAATGCAAAAAGATTTTTTCAAACTTTTCCAATCCTCACCTCCATTTTCACAGATGTGTTTTAACCACATGGTAAACACATTGTGTAATAGTATATTGTGTATAAGTGGTATATAAATCTTTTGTGCAAAAAAATTTACCTATGATAAAAAAATTCTATTATAGCCATAATATCCAAATAAGTAAGTAAAATTGATCTAAAAAGAAACTTAATAATTTATAAGTCATTAAAGACAATAATAAATATTACAATCAAGTTAAAAAGAGGTTTGATAAAAATGGATAAAGAAAATATTGACTACGAAATTAAAATAATTAAAGATGCATTTAATGAAAAAAGAAATATAATAGGTTATGCACCTGAAGAAAAGATAAAAGTAAATAAAGACTGTCATCAAGGAGGAGACATATTTATAACTGATGAAGGAGAATTGATTGATTTGGAATATCAGATGAGGGATTTTGATGAAGAAGAACTTGCAAAATACGTAGAACTAGCGGAAGAACTTTATGAAAAAAATAAAGTATCAATCACCATTTATGTATTGTGCCCAAGAACTCTAAAAGTAATCGCTCCCGAATGTACAATCAAATCAGAAGCCGAATTCACAATAAAACTGGCATGTTGGGGTGAAAATCCGGCATATGAGCGATTTTTTCAAATAAAAGAAAAAGTTGAAAAAAATATACAAATTAGTGATGATGACATAACCGCTCTTGAAATGATTCCTTTAAGGGTTCCAAAAGAAGAAAGAAAAACTTTTAGAGTGGAATGCTTTAAACTCTTAAATAAAGCAATTAAATAACCTAAATTTCCCATTTTAAAATAGTTTTTCCAAAGTCTGAAATGTAATCCTTATCAAAAGATGTTTTTAAATCATCAATTGATCTGATTTCACAGACATTTGTAATCAATTTAGACAAATAGCTGAAAAGTTGAGGATTGTTATGAAGGATACTTACAACACCTTCAAAATCTTCTCTTTCAGAGCGGCTGTTTCCCTGTAATGTCAATCCCTTTTCAAGAACCATACGCGTATTGACAGGTATAGGGTATTCGCTTACACCAAAGAGGTTGATTGTTCCCTGAGGATTTATCAAATCAATAATCTGTTCAATAGCTGACTGGGAAGCAGCAGAACCAACACATTCAAATGCATGATCAATTTTTAAATCCTTTGGAACGTCATGGATTAAATAAATATCATCAGCAAATGAAAAAAGGTTCAAGTTTTCAACATGCTTTCCGAAAACTATTACCTTTGATTCAGGACACATCTGCTTTAAAAAAAGTGCTGTAATGTAGCCCAGATTTCCATCACCCCAAACTCCCAAAACATTTGAAAACGGAGTTTTGAACTCTTTGAACTTCATTATCCCCTGATAGGCAACAGTCATTAATTCTATAAATGCAGAGACTTTCAAATCAAAATCATCGGGCAGGCTGACCAGCCGGTCATGATTCAAACTGACCAAATCACGTGTAAAACCGTCGAACCCACTTCCTCTGAATTTAGACAACTTTGAGTAATTGGCACGGTATCCGTCATCCCCCAAAGGAGTGTTCGGTATCATTACAACTTTATCTCCAGGACTAAAGACATTTTCATTATCAGAGATGACTTCGCCGACCGCTTCATGAATTAAAGCCATAGGCAATTTTTCTGTTAGAATATCTGAAGGTCTGGAACCCTGATAATACCTTTGGTCTGCCTGACAAATTGATAAATAGGTTGGCCTTACAATAACGCCGTCTAATTCAACCTCCTCAATAGCTTCCTCAAAGAATTTCGGAGATTTCAATCTATAAATAATGTTAATCATGATTTGTTTCCTTTAAAATTGTATTAGCTAATTTCAAGTCATATGGATATGTAATTTTAATATTTGTTATTTCACCCTTTACAAGATGCACATCTTCACCTTTAAGAACAAATATTTTACATGCATCTGTTAATATATTAGTCTCCTCATCACTTAAACTATTTATTAACTCAGATAACTTATTGATTTTGAAACTTTGTGGAGTCTGACCCTGATAGAAATTGTCCCTTATCGGAATATCTGATATTATTTTTGAATCAACACTTTCAACAATCGTATCTGTTGCCGGAACAACGGTATCGCATGCTCCAAATTCTTTTGCAGCATTAATATTGTCCTCAATAATACGATGAGTTACAAATGGACGTACAGAATCATGTGTGACGATTACAGTATCATCACCAATTTCAAAATTTTCCTTAATATATTCAATGGAATTTATTAAAGTGTCATTTCTTGTATCACCGCCTTTTAAAACAATGATGTTATCGTTTTCACCAAAATACTCCTTTATCAAATTTTTAGTGTGATTAACAAAGCTTTGTGGAGATAAAACAAGAATTTTATCAAATTTAGAATTAATAACAAACTTTTCAATCGTGTGGATGATAACCGGCTTATCACCTAAAGTTAAAAACTGTTTAGGTGTATCAGTGCCACCCATTCTTGATCCTATTCCGCCTGCCAATATAGCTGCAAAAATCATTTTATATTACTCCTTTTCAAAAACAATGAAGTAATGTGATTTGCCTTCAGGAATATCTTCTCCAATTTCTTCATTTAAGTAAGTCATTTTAAGACTATGTTTTGAAAAAGCCTCTTCCAATTCTTCAGGAGAGCTTCTTACCTGTGTTGGAGGTCCTTTAGGAACGTCCCATTTTTTATAATCCATTATGGCAATTCTGCCATCATTTTTAATCAAACGGGCAAATTCACTTATTGCTTCATCAACTTTTCTTGAAGCAGTAAATCCGTGGAATACATTTACCATCAAAATTACGTCCAAGGTCCCATCTTCAATTTCATCAATACCTTGAGTAATATCTGCTTCAATATTAATTAAATTATCTACATTGTTTTCTAATTTATATTTTTCCATATCTTCAATTGATGCATCATAGATATCAACAGCATAAACTTTTCCGGAATCAATATACTCATCCAAAAGTTTTATAGCAATATGTCCGTCACCACATCCGGCATCCATAATTATCTCTGGGCCTTTTAAGTTTAATTCATCGATTATTTCATTTGAATCCAGGAAAAATTCGCTGGAAAATCCATGTGCTCTATGTCCATTTGCGGGCATCATCATATTATCACCAATATTAATTCTTTTAAAAATAGTATATAATATTAAGTGAAAAACATTTCATTTCGATGAATTGGTGAATAATTATTAAAACATCTACATTACACCATGAAAGATTTAAAAATTATGAAAAGTGATTGTTAAAACTGAAAAAACAATTAATTAAAATGACAGTTGGCTGGTGATGAGAGCAAATAGTTACATTATAATTTAATTAAACTATGTGAAAAAATATGTTTGGTTATGGTTAAAATGAATTAAAAAAAAGTAGTGTTAAGAGGACTTATTTTTTCCAAGTTTGTTTAACTCCTCTTCCTCTTTTACTACCAGGTTTGGTATAACTTCTTTTTTGTCTGGTTCTCCTGTTAGTACCTTTAACTTTTGCCATATCTTACCCTCCTTTAAATTTTTAATAACAACATCAGAATTATGTTAATATAAAAATATATGTTTTTAAAGTATTTATATCTTTTCTTATGTAGTGTATTCTGCATTGATTTTTACATAATCATAAGTTAAATCACAACCCCATGCAGTGGCCTCACCATCACCTAAAAACATATTGATATTAACAGCAATGTTTTTAGATTGCATTATTTTTTCTGCACGCTCCAGATATGGAGTGTTTTCAAAAGCAAGAATTTCACCTTTGCGCACAAGATCCACTTCATCATCTTCATCAGCTATTGCAATAGTGACAACGTTTTGATCAAGTTCACATCCAGAATAACCGATGGCTGAAACAATTCTTCCCCAATTTGGATCTCCTCCAAAAACAGCTGACTTGAATAACGGGGATGTTACAATAGCTTTTGCAGCGAGTTTTGCATCTTCAAATGATTCTGCACCACAGACATTGGCCTCGATGAATTTTGAAGCTCCTTCACCGTCACGAGCCATTTTTTTGGCTAGATTAATGCAGAGATGATTTAAGCCTTCCTGGAAATTGGAATCGATTTCACCATCCTTTTCAACATTAACTCCTGATGCACCGTTTGCCATCAAAAGACAGGTGTCATTGGTACTTTCATCACCGTCTACGACAATCATGTTAAAACTTAAATCAGCAGCTTTTTTTACTGCTTGTTTAATAGCTTTTTGAGAAATTTCTGCATCAGTTACAATAAATGACAGCATTGTAGCCATATTCGGAGCAATCATACCGCTTCCTTTAGTAATTCCTGCAATTTTGACAACTTCACCTGAAGTTAACGTGACTTCAACCGCTTCCTCTTTAGGGAAAGTGTCTGTTGTCATTATTGCCTTTGCAGCAGCCAGTGAATTTTCAGCATCAGACCCTAATTTAGAAATAGATTCATAGGCAACCTTGGATATTATGTCCATAGGCATTTCACGGCCAATAACACCTGTTGAGCAGATTGCAATTTCTGAAGCAGGTATTTTTAAATCCTTTGAAACCAAGTTAACTAACTCTTCACAGTCTTCAATTCCTTTCTGGCCGGTGAAACAGTTTGCATTACCACTGTTTACAACAACAGCAGAAACAATACCATTTTTAACAACATTTTTTGTATATCTTACTGATGCTGCAACAACTTTGTTAGTTGTAAAAACTGCTGAAGCAGTGCTGTTTGGTGCTAAAATTACGCTAACACCGTATTTTCCTTCACGTGCTCCAGATACCTTAACATTTTCTAGGATGGAAAATCCACCATCCACTTCACGAATAAATTCCATATTATCACAAAAAATTAATCTCTTTTAACCTGTTGATTTGTATAATTTTCATTATAATCAACCATATCTGCTTCATAATCAAACTCTACAGATTGCTTATTACTAAGATTTGAAGTCATCTCAACAGTCACATTTTCAACATGAGTAGTATTATTAGTATTATCAGCGGTTGCATTATCCTGCTGGCTCATGCTGACTGAAATTCCTATAGCTGAACCAACAACAAATGCAATTAAAGCCAGTATCATTATTAAAGCTATTTTTCCTTCGTTTCTTCGTGTCACTGTTATTCCCTTTTTATTTTTGTAAATTTAAGCAATAAAAGCATATATTACTGCAATAATGATTGTTATGAAACTGAATGCTCCCAATCCAAGTACACATAGCAGATATGTGATTATAAATACGAAAGCGAAAACACCGATTAGTTTTTGTTTTTCATTTTCAAATAAATTAATCAGAGTTCTTGTAAACTCTGAAGGTACATTATATGCATATAATCCGTTGGCAAGTTCAAAAACCACTAATGACAGCGGAGATGTAGATTCCAAACTATCTACCAGTTGTGCTCTCTCACCTGCTTCCCTTCGGCTTCTTCCAACACCTGCCCTGATTTTTGCATCATTGTCAAGTGCAAACCATGCGGCATCCAAACCTGCACGGATAGCCAAGTCTTTGGATGGGAAACTTGCAATAAAATCATCTCCACCTTCACGGTATCCTTCAAGCTGTCCTCCGCATTCGGTTTCAATGAAATATTTGATATTTGTCATCAAATCAACCAGCTGGTTCTTACCATGCTTACTGGTGTATGATGTTGAGTCAATCAAATCAACGAATAAATAATTTTTAAACTCAGTAGGCCTTGACTGTGCCAATTTGAATGGACCGTCAAAGACAAGAGCAAATTCACCGCCGAGTTTTGTAAATGCGACACCAGGGAAATTTCCCAGGTTTTGTCTGTAATTAATTGATCTTTCAATTGATGCTGCACCGGTCATTCCCACAGCAGACATCACTTCAATACCCCTTTCAAGACCTATTCCAATAAGTTCAATAGCTACCCTGATTGCATCGTTTTTACTGAGCATCTTTGCAACCAGTTCAGTGGAGCTTTTTTCGACAATTTCTCCTTTTTCATTTTCAATAATCTTAACAAATATATTAATTAAATTAGATGGATTTGGAAGTTCAACGTAAAAATAACGGTCACTACCCATTACGATATTACTTACAAGAGCATATTCTTCGATTTTGTTTTCCGCAGGTTTGATTTCATAGAAATTATATTCCCTAGGAATATTTTCAGCACCAATATCCCTTATAAGATTAGATTCAATACTGTTGGAACTTATTTCTGCTTTTTGCAGTTCAAACAGAATAGTTTGAGTATAATTAAATAATTCCACATATTCATTCTGCATTGAATCTGTGGGGAAAAATTTAGTCCCTACGCTGATAGGTGTGAGACCTGTGGTTAGCTTAATTATAGCTTTAGATAAGCTATTAACCATCTAATTTTCCTCCTTTCTCTAATTCGATTTCGAATTCACCAGGACGTTCTAACAGCATGTCCGGTTTTACGGAAACGAAAGGAAACTTCCATGACCCAAGTCTGCCCGCAATGGTACTGGCAATATTTCTTGAATTTTTCTTGATGAAAACCTCATCATGAGTGCTTACACGAACAAGCACGTTGTACGGTGCGGTTTCGGTAACCTCATCAGCCAACATAATGTTCAATTCAAAAGTACCTGGTTTGGTGAACAAATCATTACGTACAGCAATTAACGGTTTTTTCTCAAGACCTAACCTGTCTGCTACAGTTACTGAAATATTACCCGCATTTTTAACAGCCAATTTATAGTCTTTAGGATGGACAAGTACGAAAATAACATAAGGAGCAGCTATTTCAACATCGTCAACCATATCGACAATCTTATTGAACATAGGTATTTTTGAGAAGATATTTTCTACCTTGGAATTGATATTGTTCTCATCGTCGATACGGATAATAGCCTGTTTTGCAATGTTTAAAGGAGAGATTTCCAATCCTTCCTTACCTGTGTATACTTCCCATTTCTTGAAGTTCAACTGTTTAATGATTTCATCGGAAATCTTTTGCAGGATATTCTTGTCATGTTTTGGTTTTTTTGGTCTTCCAAAGGTCAATCTATTGTCTTTTATAACAAATGGAATCCTGAATGAATTAATGTTTTTAAATTCAGCAGCATAATCTCTGAATTTATCATTTGATAAAATCTTTGCTTTTTCACTGTAAGCAATTTCTAAAATAAAATGATCAGCATCATTGCCTGCCGGAACTTCCTCTACATTATCACTTTCCAGCAGTTTTAAAAATGCATCCTTATCATCTATTTCATGACGAAGTGATGCATCAGCTATAATAACGAACTCATCTTCACTTTCCTCTAATGCCTTAACAGCAGCTAAAATATTAATCATTTGAGGCTGTGAGTTTTCATTTTTTACATTATGTGCAACATTAGAAGCATCTACAACGACTTTCATAATATCACCAATCTAATTAAATAATTTATTATATATTAACTTTACTAATATATTTAATGTTTTCTTTGAAATTTACCAAATAGGAATTTTTCTCCACCGACATTATTCAAAAATATCTCAATCGTGTCCTCATCAATAATATAAACATTATATGAATTGCCTATTTTGCCTCTCAACTTATTTGAACAGAGAGACCCTGCATTGACAACAACGGTTTCATTGATTTTCCAAACGTGAGGAACATGCTTATGTCCGCATAAAATCAAATCAACTTCATGCGTTGTTAAAATCTTTAGGATTTCACCTGCATCTGATAAAATATTGCGTTCACGTCCGGTATCCGGTATTGGAATAACATGATGGTGAAGCGCAACGATTGAAGAGAGGTCATTGATTACGCACTGATCCAGCTGATGTTCCATCCACATACGCTGAGGCTTGCCGACATGCCCCCAATCCTCATCAGGAGAACTGCTGTCAAGACCAATTACTGTGAAATCATTTTCTTTGGTTAATTTCCAGCTGTTTTCACCGATTAACTCTTCAAAGCTTTGATGGCCTAAATTACGTGCATCATGGTTTCCCGGAACTGCAAACAACGGAGCTTCAAACATGTCCAGGTATTTTACAGCCTGCTGAAATTCCCTGTAATAACCGTCATTTGTTAAATCACCGGTTAAAATAATCATGTCCGGCTTTAAATTATTGATTTCAGCCACAGCTTCCATAAAAACCTCTTCATCAAAAGCTGTGTCACTTATATGTAAATCTGAGATATGAGCAATGATTGTCATAATTATCTATTGAGCCAATTTCATAATAGCTTCAGCAAGGTCTCCTTTACATTCCTCTAAAGCTTGCCTTGCAACATCTTCAGAAACGTTAGCTTGATTAGCTACCATTTCAACGTCTTCATCAGGAATTTCAACTTCATAATCAAGCTCCACTTCACGAGCTTTACCTTCAACCTGATAAGTTTCCTGACCCATTACATTCATTAAACTTACGCTGGGATTATCAATGATTAATTCCTTATCTTCAAAACGGATAATGACTTCAGTAACGCCGTCAAGGTCTTCCATTTTCATACCCATTTTTTTCATCTGTCTTTCCATTTGCTTCATTTGCTTTTTATTCATACCAGGTATCATAATAATTTCCTCAAAAATTCATTCAATTATTTATAATTATATTATTTAATAGTATTAAAGTTTATGATGAAAAAATAAAAAATAAAAAAATAAAGGCTTTATTTAATCCGTAAAGCCATAATAGTCCACTTCAAATGTTTTAGCAACATCTTTCATGACTTCAGGAATATTTATGTGCTGTGGACATTCTTCGATACATGCCTCACATTCCGTACAGTCAGATGCAAGACCAACACCCGGAAGCTTGGAATAGTTAACATAAGCATTACCTACAGCAGTCCAATTACCCAAATCCTGTATTTTTTCATTATTATACAAATCAAAGAGTTTTGGTATATTGATTTCTTCCGGACAAGCATCCAGGCAATATTTGCATTTGGTACATTCAACAGTAATATTGGAATTGATGATTTCTCTAACCTTATCAATGATTTCATATTCCTCATCATTCAAAGGAGTGAAATTATTAAAGTCATCTATATTTTCCTCAAGCTGTTTTAAACTGCTAGCTCCAGTCAAAATCATAGAAACATTATCCAAACTGGCAACAAACCTTAATGCCCATGAAACAATGGATGCATCAGGATTATAATCTTTCATTAATTTTTCCGCTTCCGGAGGAATATCTGCTAAAAAACCACCTTTAAAAGGTTCCATTACCCATACAGGTTTCTTATGTTTGCATGCAACTTCATAACATTTTCTTGACTCAACACCCTCATTTTCCCAGTCGAGATAATTGATTTGAAGCAGAACAAATTCCATTTCAGGATGGAGCGTTAATATATTATCCAAATATTCCGCATTAGCATGAGTAGATAAACCCAAATGCTTGATTTTACCTTCTGCTTTTTTCTCATTTGCAAAGGAAAAAGAATCAACATCCAAAAAACCAGGTTCTGAAAAACCACTGACATTGTGCATCAAATAATAATCAAAGTAATCCACACCAGTACGTTTTAATTGCTCAGAAAATATTGGTTCAAGCTGATCTTCGGAAGTTATTGAAAATAAAGGCAATTTATCTACAACAACATAAGAATCTCTAGGATATCTTTCAACAACAGCTTTTCTTAAAGCCACTTCACTATTGCCCATATGATAAGGATATGCAGTATCAAAAAAGGTAAATCCATTTTCCATAAACAGATCTGCCATTTCATTTACCTGTTCAAAATCCACATCTTCTTCCTTATTTTCATCAAGAAGAGGTAATCTCATCATTCCAAACGCTAATTTTTTCATATTAATCCCTCTTAATTATAATATTTCTTTTCACCAACATTAATTAAACAAGTCCTGAGCATCCAGCATTATATCCACTATTTTAACATTGAACGGACATCTGTCTTCACATTCACCGCATGCTATACATTCGGTTGCATCATAAGCTAAATTATTGTAATGTTCCCTTACACTTTGGGGGACCTCATCATGAATAACCGCCAAATCATAGAGCTTTATAAGGCCTGCAACATCTATTCCCGAAGTACATGGAGCACAGTGTCCGCAGTACATGCATTTTCCTTCAAATGAATGTCTAGGAGCATTAGCCAAAATGCTCTTATATTCTTTTTCATCATCTGAAGCGGATTCATATTCAAGTGCAGCGTCAAGTTCTTTCGTGTTGTTAATGCCAACGAAAATACTGGCTACTCCTTTTTGATCGAGAGCATAATGAATACATTGAACAGGGGTTAATGCAACCCCAAATGGGGAATCATTTTCATCGAAGAGTCTTCCACTGGCATATCCTTTCATAACAGTTATCGGAGTGCCGTTTTCTTCACATAGCTGATAAAGCTCTGCCCTTCTTGGATCCAAACCGGCCAGACCTTCGTAGTTATCATCATCACGATAGTCTTCTATATCATTAGTCGGCGGAAACATGTCATATGCAGGGTTGATACTGAACATGAGCAATTCGATTTCGGGATTTTTTGCAGCCAAAAGAGCAATGTCTGAATTGTGAGTACTCAAACCAATGTGCTTTATTGTTCCTGCATCTTTTAACTCACGGACATATTCAATGAACTCCCCGGACATTATTTCATCATAGTCTTCAAAAGTGTCAACGTAATGAATCATTCCAAAATCCAATGTTTCTATTTGAAATCTTTCCATGAAATCTTCAAAAGCCTCTTTTACCTTATTCATTTCACGTGTTCTTACATATTGATTGTTCTGCCAGGTGGAGCCGATATGTCCCTGAATAATCCATTTATCACGAGTATCCTTAATGGCTTTACCGAGATTTGTCCTGACTGTAGGCTCACTCATCCAGCAATCCAAAAAATTAATGCCGTTTTCCTCACAGTGCCTTACTATCTCTTCAACGTCTTGGTATGGCCTTTCAACATACCATTCGGCACCAAAAGCAATTTCACTTACTTTTAATCCAGTATTTCCCAAAGTTCTGTATTCCATATTATCACTCAAAAAACAGTAATAATATTTATGAAATTCATTAATATTAATCATTATGACTAAAAAAAGATGCAGATGGGTAGAAGGAAAAGAAGAAATATACATTAAATATCATGACGAGGAATGGGGAGTTCCAAAATATGATGATGATATCCTCTTTGAAATGCTAATTTTGGAAATGTTTCAGGCAGGTTTGTCCTGGATTACTATATTAAAGAAACGTGAAGCGTTTAAAAAGGCTTTTGATGATTTTAATATTGACAAAATAATGAAATACGACGAAAGTAAAGTAAATGAGCTTCTTGAAAATGAAGGCATAATCCGAAACAAACTCAAGATTAACGCAACAATCAACAATGCCAAAATATTTAGAAAAATTCAAAAAGAATACGGCAGTTTTTCAGCATATATCTGGAGTTATACTGATGGTAAAATCATTAAAGCAGAATATAAGACCAAATCAGACTTATCAGAAAAGATTTCAAAGGATTTGAAGGAAAAAGGAATGAAATTCGTAGGCCCGACAATAATATATTCATACATGGAATCGATTGGAATAATAGACAATCACACACCAGACTGCTTTAAATATTAAAAAAACTCGTTTTTTATATAGTTTAATAGTATACTAATCGAATAATATTTTATTTAAAGATTTGAAAAAAAAGACCAGAATTTGATAAAAATAGAAAAAAATTCCGCATATCCTTGAATAAGTCAAATATGTCGTTATGAAAAGATTTATATGCCGTTATCGATATAAACATAATTACTAATCATGATAATTAAATTGTAATTTAAGATTAGAAAAACGAAAGAGGAAAAATCAATATAAATTAATGAAAATTATTCATTGATGTTATTTTTGATTGTTCTAATTTTATTATCTGTAGTTTCGGTATCAGATGTAAATACGAGTAAAAATATTTATATTACTTGATGTGTATAAAAAACCTATTCATATCAGCTTTTCAATCTTTAATTACTGCTTAATATCTGAATAGTAATATTTGATAATCTAATTAAAGGAGACAAATTATGAAAACAAAAAATATGTTAATTATTGCTATTGTAGCTATAGTAGTAGTTATTGGTGCAACCTCTGTTGTAAGCGCTGGATTATTTGACTTCTTAGGATCTAACTCTAATTTAGATGGACAAGAAGTTAACTTAGCTGCAGCAGCTAGTTTAAAAAACGTTTATGACGAAAAGTTAATTCCAATGTTCAAAGAAAAATACCCTGGTGTAAAAGTTACTCCTACCTACGCTTCAAGTGGGGATTTACAATCACAAATTGAAAATGGTTTACAAGCAGATGTCTTTATGTCTGCGGCCAATAAACAGATGAATAAACTAGCAGAAGAAGGATTAGTCGACAATAAGACCAATGTTCAATTCTTAGAAAACAAAGTTGTTTTAATTGTACCTAAAGACTCAACTGCTAACATAACTTCATTTGATGATTTGAAAAAAGTTAATGGAACTATCGCTATCGGTGACCCAGAATCCGTACCTGCAGGACAATACGCTAAAGAAGCAATGACCAACTTAGGTATTTGGAACGATACCGAATCCAAATTATCCTTAGGTACTGATGTAACTGCAGTATTAAACCAAGTAGCTCAAGGATCTGCTGACTGCGGTATTGTATACTCAACTGATGCTAAATCCAACGATGGTGTAAAAGTTGTTTGTGAAGCTCCAGATGGTGCTTTAAAAACTCCAGTTATCTACCCTGTAGCTCAACTTACCAACAGTACACACCCTGATGCTGCAAAAGCATTTATGGACTTCTTACAAACCAAAGAAGCTAAAGATATCTTTGTTGAATATGGATTTACCATCCACGAAGACAAAAAATAGATTTAATACCTATTAATTAAAAAAAATAATAGTATATTAAGGAGATAAAGACATGATGGACTGGTCCCCCATTTTCATATCTATGAAAACAGCAAGCCTATCAATTCTGATAACCTTTTTTGTAGGTTTGATTGTTGCTTGGCTTCTTGTTAAGATTAAAAATGACACATTAAAAATTGTATTGGACGGTATTTTTACACTCCCAATAGTATTGCCCCCTACAGTAGTCGGGTTTTTCCTATTATACATTTTTGGTGTTAGAGGACCTATAGGAAGCTTTTTTATATACTTTTTTGCTGTAAAAATAGCTTTTTCATGGCCTGCAACAGTTATTGCAGCCATAGTCATGTCTTTTCCTTTAATGTACAGATCCGCCAGAGGAGCATTTGAACAGGTTGATTCAAACCTGCTGGATGCAGGACGTACATTAGGTATGTCAGAATGGAAAATTTTCTGGAAAATTTTATTTGCAAATGCATTGCCTGGAATTATCAGTGGTGGAATTCTTGCTTATGCTCGTGGTTTAGGCGAATTCGGTGCTACAGCTATGCTTGCAGGTAATATTGCCGGACAAACAAGAACACTCCCTATGGCAGTTTATTCAGAAGTGGCTGCTGGAAATATGGGAGAAGCTTTTAATTATGTAATAGTCATTGTTATCATATCATTTATAGCTATTTTTATTATGGATTATGTTTCCATACGTAAGGAAAGGCAGTGGAAATAATAACAATCAGAGGGACAGATTATGAGTAATAA
The DNA here is from genome assembly GCA_017434555.1 of Methanobrevibacter sp. Classification (GTDB taxonomy): domain Archaea; phylum Methanobacteriota; class Methanobacteria; order Methanobacteriales; family Methanobacteriaceae; genus Methanocatella. The sequence continues at coordinate 37,159 of JAFRFB010000033.1, forward strand.
ATTGTTAAAAGTGAATATCCATAAGGAACTTAAGGAATTCGATTTGGATGTTGAATTTGAATTGAAAAATGGAAATTTAGGTATTCTCGGTCCTTCCGGCTGCGGTAAAAGTATGACATTGAAATCCATTGCAGGCATTGAAGATCCCGATGAGGGTGTTATTAGTTTAGTTATAGATGAAGAAACCACTTATTTTGATTCCGATAAAAAAATTAATTTAAAACCACAGCAAAGAAATGTAGGTTACTTATTTCAAAACTATGCTTTATTTCCCAACATGACCGTTGAAGAAAACATTGGCATAGGAGTATCTAAAGATAATCAGGAGAAAACAGTGCCTGAAATGATTAAGCGTTTTCATTTGGAGGGCCTTGAAAAAAGATATCCGAGACAACTGTCCGGAGGCCAGCAGCAGAGAGTGGCTTTAGCCCGTATAATGGCATACGGTCCGGACGTTATATTGCTGGATGAACCATTCAGTGCCATGGATACTTTCTTAAAGGAACAGTTACGTATTGAACTGGCTAATTCACTAAAAGATTTTGACGGATTTACTATTTTAGTTACTCATGACCGTGATGAGGCATTCCAGTTCTGTAATGAACTTATAATATTGGACGAAGGAAAGATTATAGCAAAAGGAAATACATATGAAATCTTTGAGAATCCGAAAAAAGTTCAGGTTGCAAGACTTACAGGATGTAAAAACATTTCAGAAATAGAAATTATAGATGACTATCATCTCAAATCCCATGATTGGGGATTGACATTTGAAGTATCCGAAAAGATTACTCCAAATATTACCCATATAGGAATAAGAGCTCATGACTTTTCCGCTGCTGAAAAAGATGAAGTTAATGCCTTTGATACTGAAAATTCAACAAAAATGGAAATGCCATTTGAGTGGGAAGTAACTTTGTCAAACGGTTTATGGTGGAAATACGAAAAGCAGATTTATGACCATGAATTTGAGATTCCAAAGTATCTAAAAGTGAATCCTAAAGATATAATACTATTAGAATAGTTCAATTATATCCCACTACTTTTTTATAACAAATATTTAAAATTAGAAAATACTTCAATCAAATAAAGTACTTCACCTAGATGAAGTTGAAACCCGAACTTTAATCAAATAAAGTACTTCACCTAGATGAAGTTGGTGTCCAAATATTATGAAAACTAATTATTTACCAATAAATTTACAGATTATAGTTTTTCAGAACAATTTTTCATCAGGAGTTCGACAAACATTGAATAAGTCGTATTGCAAAGGCATGTTGAAAAATACATTATATTTCAGCAATAGCATTAATTATTTCATGGAAAATAACATTTAAAGATGATTATATGAAGTATTTGATATACACCACAATGATTTAATCAAATGCCATATTAACACCCTCGCAGTTAATGCAAAAGACACTCCATTAAAACCTAAACAAAAAAATTACCTTTGATTTAATTAACTCCAAAAGCAATTATTCAATATGCAAAGAATATATGAAAATATCGGGAAATAATTATCATCAGACAAAAATTATATTAAAATAAAATAATAGATAGAAATTTAATTAAAAAAGATAGGTGAAAAAATGTCAGATATTGAAAAAGTAAACGACTTTTTAGCAGATGCAGGAGTATTTTTCCTTGCAAGCATAGACGGTGATCAGGCAAAATGCAGACCTTTAGGTTTTCACATGCTAATCGACGACAAAATATACTTCGGCGTAGGAACCTTTAAGGAAGTATGGAAACAAATGCAGGAAAACCCAAAAATAGAAATCGTTGCACTAAACGATGAAAAAGATAAATTCATAAGATATTATGGAACTGCAACAGCAGATGACAACCCGGAACTTGTTGAAAAAACCTTTGAGATAATGCCTGAAATCGGTGAAATCTATAAGGCAAACAACTGGGAAATGGGAATATTCTATCTTGATGATGCTACTGCAGAATTCAGAAACATGATGGAAATTGAAGAAACCTTAAAATTTAAATATTAATGCTTTATGCATTAATATTCATTAATTATTGCCAATGCATTCAATGTTCTTGGAAAACCGATATAAGGTAAAAGAATAGTCAATGCATCTATTAAAATCGCTTTATCATTGCCAACATTAAAATTACCCTGTACGTGACCCCTTAACTGATTTTCACAGCCCCCAAGAGTTGCAAGTACACAGAATGTTATCAGTTCCCTGTCCTGATCAGTTAAGGCATCCCTTGTGTAGAAATCACCGAAGCAGTATCCTGAAAGAAAGTCATTGAATCTTTCCTGGCCTTCGGGAGTGTTGTCAATCATTGCCTGAATATTTTCAGCACCAAAATACTTATTTTGAATTTCCAATCCTTTTTCATGCCTATTATCTGGGTTAACTGTAGAAATGCTTTTTAAAGGAAGTTCAACGCCATTTTTTGATAAAACGTCATTTGTTATTTCAAATAATTCAAATGTTTTTCCAAGGCCCACATATGCAACTGACTGATACAGCACCTCCTTAATCTCTACAGGAGTTAAGACCTCCAATGCGTCACGAACGGCAATCGCATATTTTTCCTTTGAGGTGTTGGTTATTAATGTGGCCAAGGTAACTATGAATCTCGTTCTTTTTGATATGGAAACGTATTCCAGTATCTCCTTGTTATTGAAATGATTAAATATCTCAAAAAAATCAGGATCGTTTTTCTTTAATTTCAAATTCATTCCCCCTAATTAATTATAAATTTATAAAACATAATTGTTAAATTTTTACGAAAAGGAGAATGGTGAAAAAGAAAAAATTGAATTTTTCTTTTTCTATTTGATGATAAAATATAACCTCATTTATCACCCATATAACTTAATAGATAATTTATTATACATTATATTTAAAATTAACTATTTTAAATTTAGATTTACCTAAATAAAAAGAAAATAAGTGGTTAAATTTAGTTTAACCTAAAATATAAACGATACTATTTTTCATCATCTTTTTTAGCAGAACAACCTAGCAAGTCTCCAATCATGAATCCTCCGACAAAAACACTTTTCATACAGTTATAGGCAAAAGATTCAGTAGTATTTAACTTCCATACTTCTTTTTTACTGGTTAATTCATCGTTTTCGTCAACGACAATTGTATCTTCAAAATCAACATCTTTTTTCTTAGCCATCATATTACCTCAAATTAATTATTTGCTTAAATATAGATTATATCATAAATAATATTTAAAATTAACTTAGTTTAATTAAAAAAACGTGTAAATTTAGTTATATCTAAAAAAAAAGTTTTTATAAACCTAAAAAATTTAATTCTTTCTAAGTGAAAAGAGAGCTATCGGAAGTGCAAGAAATGTGATTGCAGATGCCACATAATACATCATAGTATATCCTGTCGCAGGAGATACGAAACTTCCAAGGAGTGCTGGGCCAAAACCCATCGTAGCATCACAGAATATGAAAAATGTTGATAAGGCATATGAACGACGGGAAAGAGGAGAGTTTCTAGTTACAATTGTTGTGCATGCTGAGTTTAATGTTCCGAAACCTAATGCGACACAGACCGCACATATGAAAACCGTGATATATGAAGGTGCCCATGCAATTAAAAAGATACCTATACTTTGCGCTAGAATTCCAACAACACATATTATCATGTCACCGTATTTGTCCTGAATTTTACCTGCAATAGGCCTTGATGCAACCAGACAAATAGAATATATGATAAAGAAGTATGAAAAGGCATCAACCAGATTGACTTCAGCAGCATATAATCTGTAAAATGACAATATTGAAACATAACCCAGAGCAGTTAATGCTGTAAAAAATGAGACAGGTATTGCCTTTATTTCAAAAATCTTTTCAAATAGGCTATATGATTTACTTTCATCAATTTCACCATCAGTTTTTGTATCAAAGTTATCTGTATTAATTAAAAACATGGCAGTTAATGCAATGGCTGAAAATATCATTGCCGCTATAAAACAGCCTGAAGCTGAAAAATTGTCATATAGAAATGCGCCGATATATGGACCAAGACCAACGGCAATTGTTGTTCCAAGCATGAAGTAACCGAATGCCTCACCAAAACGGCTTTTAGGAAGGATTTCACTAGCAATTGTAACGATTGCATTGGCAGAGGCTCCAAAACCAATACCATGGATAAATCGGACTATAATTAACATACCAACATCATTGACAAAAAAATACAAAAAGCAGGAAATAAAGTGAATTCCCATGAAAATCAGCGCAATCTTTTTCCAGCTGTGTTTTCCCAAAGCGTTTCCTGAATAGATTCTTGATAGAAGGCCTCCGAAAATATAAATCCCTGAAACTAATCCTGCAATTGTTGCAGAAGATCCCATGGCTGTGGCGTATTCCGTCAGTGTAGACATCAGCGCATACATTACAAGAGCAGTAAAAAGAAGTGCTGTAAAAATCAGAAAAAATGACTTTGTAAATATTTTTTCGTTATTGGCATTCATTAAAATAATATTTAGAAATTAAACTATAAAAAAATAAGCAAAATAAAGAAGAAATTAATCTCCTTTATTCCAGTTTATTATACCATAAACAATACAGAAAAGTGTGGATAAGATAATTCCAACATATACTCCCCAAATCCATGGGTCTTCAATTCCCAAAACCATCATTATGCTTCACTTCCTTTATTGTCAATATTTTTAAAAGCTTCATCAATAACTTCCTTGGCAGGAGGTTTTGTAAGTAAACTTACAACAACAGTAAATACTGCTGAAACAGGCACTGCTATTAACATCACATCAATAAACGGCCATGGTGCAGAAGGAATAATAGTTTCAACACCAAGTAATGCCATACATATTCCAAGACCTTTTGCAGTTTTTGCAAATACGAAAATCATCCAGAATAAACTTACGAATGTTCCGGATACGATTCCTGCAATAGCTCCAGGTCTTGTAATTCCTTTCCAGTAGAGTGCACCTAAAAATACAGGAAGGAATGCTGCTGCACAGATTTCAAAGAAGAGACTTGTTCCAAGTGCAACTACACTTCCAGGAAGTGAAAATGCCATTATCAATGCTAAAATAATAGCTATTAAAATACCAACTCTTGAAATTGTTATCTGGTCAAGTTTCTGTTTGGATTTTTCTCTTATTGTACCATAAATATCAACACCGAATGCTGTTCCCTGAGTATGAAGCTGTGAGGATATTGTTGACATTGCAGCTGCAATCAAGGACAATAAAAAGATATATACAAACCATTCAGGCATTGCTGATGTAATAAATGTCGGTATGATTTTGTCAATGTTTCCTCCAACCATATCAACTGCGATTTTACCGAAGTTTTGATGGAAATATACATTGGAAAGAGATCCTACAATATAAGCGGTTGTCGGCATGATTGCAATGAAAATACCCCCAATCAATACTGATCTGTTTAATTCTTTATCTGATTTTACTGTCATGAATCTTACAATCAATGAAGGCTGAGCAAGCACACCAATACCTACACCAATAAGGGTAGATGATACAAGTGACCACCAGAATGGCGTTCCCAGCTGTGGAAAACTCGTCCATCCCGTACCACCCGTCGCTATGGCATCAGCAGGATATAGATTTACCATATTTGTAAGAGCAGTGTTTGCATTTGTAACTCCTCCAAGTAACCAATAGATAAATACAAGCAAAAATACCATTGCAACAACCATTATGGAACCCTGCAATGCATCTGTATACATTACTCCACGGATTCCTCCAAAGAGCACATAGAATGTGATAATTATTGATAGAATAAGAAGTGCAATACTGAAATCGATTAAAAGTGAAGATTCCAAAAATCTTGCAGCACCTATTAAAACAACAGCTGCATAAAGAGGCATTGCACAGAAAATTATTAAACCTGAGAAATAATGGATGAATTTGGAATCAAAACGCTTTCCTAAAAACTCAGGAAATGTTAAAGAGCCCAAAGCATGACCCATTCTACGGGTTCTTTTTCCTAAGAGTATGAATGCTATTATTACTCCAACAATAATATTAAGGAAAGCCAACCATAAAACACTCATCCCATATTCACCTGCGACTCCTCCAAAACCTACAATAGCTGCTGTCGAGATAAAAGTAGCTCCATAACTCATTGCCATAATAAATGGATGAGTATCCTTACCAGCTATCATAAAATCTTCTGAGGAATTGGTTTTTCTGTATGCATAATAACCTACAAAAACCAATGCAAAAATATAAATTATAAATACAATAGCTAAAATCATTACGTCCATAATTTAAACCTCAATAATATATTATATCCTATTAATTATATATCTCATTCTTTATTTAAAGATTATCATTAAAGATACATTAATGTACAGAAATGTACGATAAATATGTGACTAATTAAAACAGAATCAATATTTAAAAACGCCAACACAACATAGTACACAAATGTACAATAATATATGACTAATTACAACTGAATCGATATTTTAAACAAAATAAAACATCAACACAACATAGTACACAAATGTACAATTAAAAAAAGCTTATATTATTAAAAAACCAAATATGAAAACGTATGAAAAAATAATTTTAAAATAGGGATAAATATGTTTTGGAATGAAAAAGCAGAATGTATGAATAAAGAAGAAAAAGAAAAGCTTCAACTTGAAAGGTTGAAGAAAACCGTGAAACTTGCATACGAGAATGTTGAGTTTTATAAAAAAAGATTTGATGAAATAGGATTAAAGCCAGAAGACATAAAAACTTTAAAAGACATAGAAAAAATACCATTTACAACAAAAAGCGATTTAAGAGAAGCTTACCCATTAGGATTACTGGCTGTTCCCCGTGAAGAAATTGTAGAAATCCACGCTTCTTCAGGAACAACAGGAAAACCAACAGTAACCGGATATACACAAAATGACTTGGATGTCTGGGGAGAATGTATTGCCCGTGGATTGAAAATGGCAGGAGCCGAAAAAGAGTACATCATCCAAAATGCATACGGATACGGGTTATTCACTGGAGGATTTGGAATTCACCACGGCGGGAACAAAATGGGTGCAATAACAATACCAATTTCAGCAGGAAACACCCAAAGACAACTGGACACAATGGTAGATTTCCAAAGTGATATTTTAACATGTACTCCATCATATGCAATGTATTTGGGAGAATCACGTCAAAAGGCAGGAATTCCATTAGAAGACATTAACTTAAAAAGTGGAATTCACGGAGCTGAAATGTGGACCGATGAAATGAGAAAAAGAATTGAAGAATCCCTTGGAATTATAACACACAACATTTATGGACTTACCGAAGTAATGGGTCCGGGAGTTGCACAGGAATGTGATGAACAGAACGGTATGCATATCCAAGACGATCACTTTTATCCAGAAATAATCAATTCAGAAACCGGAGAAACTCTAGATTACGGAGAAAACGGAGAATTAGTATTAACATCCCTTACAAAAACTGGAATGCCTATTTTAAGATTTAGAACAAAAGATTTAACTTCATTAATAGCAGATAAATGTGAATGTGGAAGAACAACCGTCAGAATGACTAGAATTACTGGAAGAAGCGACGACATGCTTAAAATCAAAGGTGTAATGGTATTCCCATCACAAATTGAAAAAGCATTGCTCAGGATTGAAGGTGCAAGTCCAAACTATTTAATACATGTAACAAGACCGGACATTCTTGATGAGGTTGAAGTTAAAGTAGAAGCTTCAAAAGAATTGTTCTCAGACGAAATAAAAGAAATGGAAAAACTAGAAAAACAAATCCAAGCATCAATCAGATCAGAAACAGGATTAAGAGTAGATGTTACATTATGTGAACCTGAATCACTCCCAAGAAGTGAAGGAAAAGCTGTTCGTGTAATCGATGAAAGGAACTTATAGAAAGGTGGTAATATGGCAATTCAAATTTCAGTATTTATCGAAAATAAAGAAGGAAGAATTAAAAAAGCTATTGATACATTAGCAAAAGTAGGAGTTAATATTCGTGCATTATCCGTTGGTGATTCAAGCAAATACGGTATCTTAAGATTAATTGTATCCGATAATGAAAAAGCAATAACAGCTCTTGAAGAAGACGGATTCATTGTAAAGAAAAGTGAAGTTATTGTAATTGCAGTTCCGGATAAGCCAAACGGATTAAATTCAACATTGGCCGTTTTGGATGATGCAAACATTAATCTTGAATACATTTATGCTTTTGTAAGTAGCCAACCTGATGAAGCAATAGTCGCCATAAAAGTAGAAGACACTGAAAAAGCAGTTGAAGTCTTTGAAAAAAGCGATGTCAAAATACTTAAAAACGAAGAATTAGAAAAGATTTAAAACTCTTTTCTACTATTTTTTATATTGATTAACCACGAAAATTAACTATCAATAATTTGAAAAGGAAAAAAATAAAAAAATTAGAATCCTTTTAATAATTTAGCAATATCATCTCTGGAGTATCCTAAACGTGGAAGTAAACTTTTTACAGGTTCGGAATCAGGAACCACACCAAGTTCTCTCCAGCTTTTAAAGTCATTGTTTAAGATACTGTTAATTAAAAGTTGAATTGTAATTAAATCATCACTTTTTATTGCTATGAAAGCATCTTCATCTTGAAAATGACCTTCAGGGTCAATTAATGTTAATTTTCCGGTTCTATCTTTTTTTACAATAGCATTATCTATTTGGTAAGCCATAATATCCCCACTTTTTTATCTATTTAAAGATTTAATCATAATAATATTTAACCTTTTATGGAATTATATCCGCTTTCGATTGCTTTAAGATTTAAATCATGGAATCTTTCATGCAAATTATTTTTCATTGCATCAATAACAGAATCCTTTGATAATGGAAACTTATCATCAGCAGTCACTGCACCTAAAAGCACCATGTTTAAAGACAATACGTTTCCGGCTTCCAGTGCCAATTTAGTAGCATCAATAGGCAATACATGATTAAAATTCTCTTTTAATGAATTTGTAATACTATCAACACTCGGATACGCTTCATTTGTTGAAGACGGAATAATCGGATGAGTATTATAAACGATTTTACTGTCTTTATTGACCTTGTGCAATCCCCTTATGGTTTCAATCGGTTCAAAGGAAAGCAGCATGTCGGCAGTTGTATCAGGAATAATTGAACTGTTAAAATCACCTATTTTAAGTTCTGTTGATACGGATCCTCCTCTTTGTGACATTCCATGAATTTCACTCATTACAACGTCCAGACCCTGATTCATTGCAGCTTCACCTATTATTACGGAGGTTTTAATTATTCCCTGACCTCCTACACCGCAAATATAGATACTGTAGCTCATTTTCCCACCTCCAATGCACCATATTTACAGACCTGAATACAAACTCCACATCCGTCACATGTTGACTTGTCAATATCTATTTTTCCATCAATTTTTGATATTGCAGGACATGCAAGTTCATTTACACATTTATCACAGTTATTACAGTTTGATTCAATGAAATTAACTGGCGGTTTTTTAGTTAAACCTTTGATTAAAGTACATGGAGCTTTTGAAATAATAACTGCAGTGTCATCTCTTTCAAAGGCTTCCTTATAAGTTTTGACAACCTGTTCAAGATTAAAAGGATTTATTACACGTACAAAGTCAACACCACATGCAAGAGCAAGTTTACGAATAGAAATTTCCGGTGCTTCATCACCCATTCCATCAACAGGAATTCCTGGGTTAGGCTGACCGCCTGTCATTGCAGTAATCCTGTTGTCAAGCACGGTTAAAACGAAATTATGCTTGTTGTGAACAGCATTGATTAGTGGAGAAATACCGCTGTGGAAAAATGTGGAATCCCCAATGAAACTTGCTACCTTCTGGTCTGTTGAAACTGAAAATCCGCATCCGTCACCAACACTTGAACCCATTGATAACAAATAATCGGCAGCATTGTAAGGAGGATTGATACCTAATGTGTAACATCCTATATCTGATGCGAATACAACGTCTGCAGGAGTCAATCCGAGCTCTTCAATAGCTAAATTAATTCCATAATACATTGACCTGTGAGGACATCCTGCACACAATACAGGTGCTCTTGAAGGTATTTTTTCACTTAATTCATTTAAACTGATGGAAAATTCAATATTATCCTTATTTAAAAAGTTTAGGACTTTATCATAACCTTCTGCAACGATGTCTGAATTGAATTCATAGCATTCAGGTAATGTTCCATCAAGTTTACCGTGAACGACTACAGTTAAGTTTTCACGGCCGATTATGGCCAAAACTTCTTTTTCCATTATAGGGTCAACTTCTTCAACGACAAAGACCTCATCCAAATCCTTAATGAATTCCAAAACTTTTTTGTCCGGGAAAGGATAGGAAAATCCTATTTTTAAAATGTCCATATCCAAATCATTGTATTTGATAACGTCAAATGCATAATTATATGCACTTCCGGAAGAGATTACTCCATATTTTTTATTATCTGAAAATGAAGTTGGACCATTGAATCCGGATTTATTAGTTTCATCATTGATTTTAGTAATTTTTTCACATAATCTTTCATGCATCTTGCCTGCGAATGCTGGTACAGGCACGTATTTTGACGGGTCTTTATTGAAATGACCTCTGGCCCAGTGATCATCACCGTTTGATGAATTGTCCTTAACATCACCAAATTCAACTACACCCCGCATATGTGATACACGAGTTGTTGTTCTCACAATTACAGGCAATTTGTACTCTTCAGATAAATCAAATGCATATTTGACCATGTCCTTAACTTCCTGACAGTTTGAAGGTTCCAAAACAGGAACATTAGCCAAACGTGCATAATTACGGGTATCCTGTTCATTTTGAGATGAAAAGAGTGAAGGATCATCTGCAGTTAAAATTACCATTCCGCCATTAACGCCAGTGTATGCGGTAGTCATGAATGAGTCGCTTGCAACATTCATTCCCACATGCTTCATGAAAGTAAATGAACGAAGTCCGGATGCTGCTGCGGTTGCTGCCACTTCCATTGCGACCTTTTCATTTGTTGAAAACTCAAAATAAATATTAGCGTCTTTTGCAAGCACTGACAATATATTTCCTATTTCTGATGAAGGAGTTCCAGGATATGTTGCTGCAATAGAAATACCTGCTTCTATTACGCCTCTTACTGCAGCCTCATTACCAAGCAAAAACTGTTTTTCACCAGATTTTCCAGTAACTAGTTCTTTTAAATTCATTATATTTATCCTCAAAAAAATCTTAAAATTAAATAATTATTAAATAGATAATATATTATAATAATAAGTTCAAAATATAATATAAATTTATAGTTATTTTGACTAGCTTTATAAAGGAGGAAATGATGATTAAAGTTTATGTCTCAAGGTTCGATAAAAAAGTTGACAGCGAACCCCACATGGAGTGTTATGAAATTGAGAAAACTCCACAAATGAAAGTTTTGGATGCTCTTCAGGCGATAAATGAAAAGTATGATGCCGACATTAGCTTTAGAAGTTCCTGTAGGGCTGGACAATGCGGATCCTGTGGAATTTTATTTAACGGTAACGGTGCTCTTGCATGTCAAAAGGAAATCAAGGACAATGCAAGAATTGAGCCTTTGCGTTTTCCGGTTATTAAAGACCTGATTGTTGATAAAAGCGGGATTGAAAACAAGGTTAAAGACCTTCAACTGAATTTACACTCACAGCATCATGATGAACTGGATGAATCAATAACCAAAGAGGATACTGCTGAAACCAAAAAGGTCAGAAGCTGTATTGAATGTTATTCCTGCTTATCAAGCTGTCCTGTCGTTAACTTTGCAACCTCAGAATTCGGCGGCCCGTACATTATGAGATACATATCAAAATTTGATTCTGACCCTCGTGAAGACTTTGACCGTTTAAAAGAAGGTTTGGATGAAGGTCTCTACAACTGTACCAGCTGTGGCAAATGTCTGGCGGTCTGTCCGAAAAACATCAATACCTTCGGTGACGCAATCGAAAAGATGAGGGCAATTGCATGCAGTAAAGACCTTGGGCCTTTGCCTGAGCATGTTGCATTCAATGACAACATCAAAAATACTGGAAGGTCAGTCAGTTGTGACGGTGAAAGCTTTATCAGCCAGGTTGACAATTACAACGGCTCCAAAGTTGCACTCTTTACCGGATGCATGCTGGACAATAAACTGCAAAAGATAGGCCACAGTCTACTTAATGTTCTTGAAGCAAATGACATTAAAATCGACATTCCTGAAGGACAGGTCTGCTGCGGTTCTCCGCTTTTAAGAACTGGTCAGACCGAACTTGTGCAAAGCCTTGTTGATAAGAATAAAGAAGTTTTCAAGGATTATGATACTGTAATCACGCTATGTTCAGGCTGTGGAGCCACACTTAAAAACAATCATCCGCAGTTCGGTTCAAAACTCAATGTAATGGATATCAGCGAATTTCTGGTTGATAAGCTAGATACTGACAAAATGAAAGAAGTGAATATGAAAGTTACCTATCACGATCCATGTCACTTGGGAAGAGGTCAGGGCATTAAGGACCAGCCTAGAGAAATAATTGAGCAAATCCCCGGAGTTGAATTTGAAGAAATGCTTTATCCTTGCCAGTGCTGCGGTGCCGGAGGAGGAATCAAATCCGGAAGACCTGACATTGCAATGGAACTTTCAAAAGCAAAAGCAGAAATGATTAAAGACACTAATGCCGATGCAGTAATTACAATATGTCCGTTCTGTCAGAGAAACCTTCAGGACGGATTGGATGACATTAATGAAGAAAACGTTAAGGTTATGCACATTTTAGAATTATTAGAAAAAGCTTATGAATAATTGGAGTTGATTAAAATAGGAGATGCAGCGGTAAGTGAACAGAAAGTGGTTGAAACTGCACCGGTCACTTCACCTGAAGAAGAAAAAAAGGCTGAAAAGAAATCAACCTCCACAAAAAAGGCAAAATCCAGAGGACAGTCACTGGCCATTAAAGATTTGCAGCAGAATAAAAAGGATGAAGATGACGAACTGGATTTCTTTAAAAATAACATTTATATTGTTTTTGTTGAATGTGAAACCCCTGGAAATATTGGATTTCTTGCAAGAACCATGGCGAATTTCGGATTGAAAAACCTGGTGCTCATAAATCCGCCGGCATTAACTCCCGAAGCCTATTATCAGGCAACACACGGAAAATACATTGTTGAAAATGCTTTGATTTATCCGAGTCTCGATGAGTTTTACCAGTCAAAAAGAATTGACTTTAAAATCGCATCAACAGGTGTTGCCGGAGGAAGCTACAATTTATCAAGAATTCCTTTAAGACCTGAACAGTTATCAAAAAGCATAAATATTAATAATAAAATAGCAATATTATTCGGAAGAGAAGGTGACGGTCTTTCAAATAAGGAAATAGAAGACTGCGACATTTGCGTATCTATTCCAACAGACCCCACATATCCAATATTAAATATTTCACACGCTGCAGCAATAATATTTTATGAATTGTTTAAAAATAAGCACGAATTTCCTGTTGAAGGCCTTGAAGAGAGCACTTTACTTGAAAAGGAATATCTGATTAAGGATATGGAAGAAATGATAAATGGCCTTGACATTCCCTACCACAAGAAAAGAAATGGATTGAAAGTATTTAAAAATATAATAAACAGAGCATTTATTACAGGAAGAGAAGCCCATACATTTAAGGGCATTTTAAGAAGATTGAAAAATAAAATGGAGTAAACATGAAAAGAAAAAGCTTTGCTGAAATAAGCATATTTGTTGTTAACAGAATCTTCAACTGGAGATTTAGAATTGCCCAGACAACAAAACAATCCAAAATTGCTAGAAAAATAATCAATAAAATGCTATTTGAAAAGGATGAAATCATAGTTATTCCAAATACAATCAACGTTAATAAAAAAATTGAGGCTGAAAAATCAGAATTTCTTCCAACAGACGTTATTAAAGATGTTATTAAACGCTGTGACGACATAGTAATCATGAATACATGCTTATGCAGAACTTCAAGTGACTGCAAGGATTATCCTCATGATATCGGCTGTATTTTCCTCGGTCCGACAAGCAGAAAGATACCTGAAGCCATAGGTAAAAAAGCAACAGTTGAAGAGGCATTGGTCCAGGTTGACAAAGCTGACGAAGCAGGATTATGCCACATTATCGGCAGAAATAAAATCGATACAGTCTGGATGAATGTAAGGCCTGGCGAAGGTCTTCTTACGATATGCCACTGCTGTCCATGCTGCTGTTTATGGAAGGTGTATCCGAATTTACATTCAGATATCACCGACAAACTGGAAAGACTGGAAGGAGTTAAAGTAAAATATGACTGCAACAAATGTAAAAGCTGCATGAAATGTTTAAATGAAGTCTGCATGTATAAAGCGATTGATGAAAAGGATGGTAAAATAATAATTGATTCTGATAGCTGTAAAGGCTGCGGTCTTTGTGTGAACTCATGTAAATTCGGTGCCCTTACAATTGACTATACAAGTGAAACTATTGATAATGTAGTCAATAGAATGGAAAACCTCATTGAATATGAATGATATTTATTGTGTGATAAAATGGCAATTTTAAGTGATAAAACTATAAGAGAATACTTGGAAGAGGGAAAAATCGTTATTGACCCTATTATAGATGAAAAACAAATCCAACCATCTTCTGTTGATATGAGACTGGGAGATGAGTTTAAGGTATTTAAAGTAATTAGAAAAGCATATATTGATCCTAAGGATGAAGATGACGTTGCATCATACATGGAATCAAGTACCGTTAAAGAAGGAGAAGCATTTATAATTCATCCTAATGAATTCGCATTGGCTACCACATTGGAGTATGTTAAAATTCCCGATGACCTTGTAGCTCGTGTTGAAGGCCGTTCCAGTATGGGAAGGCTCGGTGTTACAATGCATGTAACCGCAGGTTTTGTTGATCCCGGTTTTGAAGGTAAAATCACCCTTGAAATCTCAAATATTGGAGCAATGCCTGTTGCACTATATCCCGGCCAGAGAGTATGTCAGCTTGTTTTTGAAACAATGACTACACCATCAGAATTACCATATGGACATCCTAAAAGGAACAGTAAATATATGGGACAGGTACGTCCAGAAAGCAGTAGAGTTAAACAAGATTACGAATTAAAAAAATAAATGGAAGTTAATATTTATGAATCATGACAAAATGACTAATATAAGTGCAAAAAGAGGATTTTTATGGCCATCATTTGAAATATATTCCGGAGTGTCCGGATTTACAGATTATGGACCTTTAGGAGCAAGCCTGAAAAACAACATCATGCAGAAATGGAGAAAACAGTATGTTTCAGGTGAAGGATTTTATGAAATAGAAGGTCCTACAGTAATGCCTAAAGAAGTCCTTAAAGCATCAGGACACGTTGACAATTTCACAGACCCAATGACCAAATGTGAAAGCTGTGGGGAAGTTTTCAGAGCAGACCATATTATTGAAGAGGCAATTGGCCGTGACGTGGAAAGCCTTGAAAACAGTGAAATGGATGAAATCGTAAAGGAAAACAATATCAAATGTCCTGAATGTGGAGGAGATTTGGCCAATATCTGGGATTACAATTTAATGTTTAAAACCCAAATAGGTGCTAAAGGAAATAAAGTAGGTTACATGAGACCTGAAACTGCACAGGGAATATTCATCTTATTCAAACGTCTTGAAAGATTCTTCAGAGGAAAACTTCCATTCGGTGCCGTTCAGTTAGGAAAGGCATACAGAAATGAAATTTCACCAAGACAGGGTGTTATAAGACTCAGGGAGTTCACACAGGCTGAAGCAGAAATATTTTTAGACCCTGAAGATAAAACAACCCCTAAATTTTCAGAAATTGAAAATGAAATATTGATTTTAAACTCACAGGAAGTTCAGGAAAATGATTTGGAACCTCTAAAAATAACCGCACGTGAAGCCCTTGATAAAGGCATTGTTGCAAATGAAATGCTGATTTATCAGTTATACCTGGCACGTAAATTCCTAAATGAAATCGGAATTCCTTCAGAGGTTTTAAGATTCCGTCAGCATTTGGCAGGAGAAATGGCTCATTATGCACTCGACTGCTGGGACGTTGAAGTTAAAACCGACAAATACGGATGGGTTGAAATCATCGGAATTGCAGACAGAGGAGACTATGACTTATCATCACACTCAGAATTCAGTAATGATGAATTGTATGTCTTTAAGGAATATGATGAACCTAAAAAAGTCAAAAAAACCGTTGTAAAACCTAACTTATCAAAATTCGGACCAGTCTTTAAAGGAGATTCACCGAAGGTGAAACAGGCAATTGAAGATGCAGATCCTCAGGAAATCATTTCCGCTTTAGAAAGTGAAGACAAATATGTCATAGAATTAGATGGGACATATGAAGTGTCAAAAGATCTTCTCATCATTGAAGAAGTGGAAGAGGACGTTACCGGTGAAAAAATCATACCTCATGTAATTGAGCCTTCATTCGGTATTGACCGTATTCTTTATTCAGTTTTACTTCATTCATTTAAGGAAACGGAAGAAAAAGACTATTTCAAATTTGCAAAATCCGTAGCGCCTGTTCAGGTAGGAGTATATCCTCTCGTTAAAAAAGACGGACTTCCGGAAATTGCTACAGAAATAAAAGATTCATTAAGGGAAGCCGGTTTTACCGTTGAATATGATGAAGGAAATACAATCGGTAAAAGATATGCAAGAGCTGATGAAATCGGTATCCCTCTTGCAGTAACTGTAGATTACGAATCAAAAGATGACAATATGGTTACCGTAAGGGACAGGGACACCGAATCTCAGGAAAGAATTGCAATCAGCGAATTGAAAGATTATTTGGAAAATTATTATAAATGAGTATTAATACTCATTTAAATTCTCTTTTTTGAAATTATTGAATAGCTCATTAGCCCAGTCAATGCAGATATCGTTAGTTGATGTCAATAAACGATTCTGATCATATATGCCGTCCTCTTTAAAAAAGCCTAACATCATTTTTTTATCGCTGCAGATTAAAAGCAGATAGTCATCATCATCAAAGTCCATAAAGTCAATTTTTAAATTGCTCCTAGAATTTTTAATGTTTTTAAGTATGAAATCCTTGATATCAACAGGTGAAATCAGATGGATGTTCTTATTTTTTGATGCAATCCTATTAATGCTTTCATTGAAATTGTTATATGAAAAAGGCAGGATTGCCTTTAAGCTTCCTGATTTTTTTATTGCATTTTCAATCAAATCATATGCTTTGTAAACGTTCAATCCGTCTGCTTCAATCAGATTGACATCATCTAGATAATGGAAGTTATAAATTGAATCCAAAGGCAGGCAATGAACAATGTGGTTTTGAGTAATGGGGGCAATTCTTTCAAGCAATTCCATTAACTGGCCCAGCTTTAACATATTTCCCATGTATATCCTCATGGCGTTTGAGAGAAAATAGCAGTCATTTTCCTGATAGATATATCCTCTCAGCTCCAGCATGTGCATGTTATTTGATATTGCGCTGTAATTGATTTGGGTTTCATGATTAACCTCCCTCATATTCATAGGACATTCGTATAAAGTCTTAAGTATCGCTAACCTAATCATGGATTTAGGCAAGAATTTTATATCTTTTGATATGGGTTCATAGTTCTCTATAGTATTTGAAATATTTTTCATAAATATCGCCACCAGTAATACTTATCCAAGAGTTTATCATAATCATAATATAAAGGCTAATGAAGTGCGACTAGTCGCACTTTCGCACTTGCAAAAAGTATTTAAATCATGAGTAAAGTTAGGATAATTTTTTAACCTGAAAGCAATATACCAATAACATGAGAAGGTAATTTATTGAAAGTGATATAATGATAGACACACATATACATGCTGATGCAAGAAGTGGTGAAGATTTTAATGAGATGTATTTATCTGGAATAGACACTGCAGTAACTTGTGCCTATTACCCATACAAGATAGATAATGACACGGTTCTTTTAAATCATTTAATGAGAATTTTGAACTATGACACGAAAAGAGCATATGAACATGGACTCGAACTTAAGGTTGCACTTGGAATTCATCCGACAAATACCTCAGTTGACGGTGAAATAATCTTTGAAGATCTATACCGATGGATTGAAAATAAAGACATTGTTGCAATAGGTGAAATAGGACTTGAAGACCTGACAGAAAACGAATACAGAATTTTTAAAAGGCAGCTTGATATAGCTGAAGAGACAAAAACCAATGTCATCATCCACACCCCAAGGAAAAACAAATCCGAAGTGCTTGACGAGATACTGGAGATTTTACCTGAACACATTTCCCCGGAGTATGTTGTAATAGATCATATCAATCAAAATGTGGTGGATAAGGTAATTTCAACCGACTACACACTGGGTCTTACGGTTCAGCCACAAAAAATGGACAAAGAAGAAGCAATAGGCATTTTAGATGAATACGGATTTGACAAATTCCTCTTAAACAGTGACATGAGCAATAAGGCATCAGACCCATTGTCCGTTCCCAAAACCATTAGAGAATTAACCAGACAGGGCTTTGATAAAAAGGAAATTGACAAGATTGCCTTTAAAAATGCTGAAAAATTTTTTAATCTGTAAAAAAAGAGATAATAATTGGTGTTTAATACCGCTTTAAACACCAAAGTGTTTTTTGGAAAATTGTTTGGCAGATATTTTCCGATATTTGAATTAGAAAATTGTGGAAAAACTAATTCAAAAAATTTAATTTTGGAGTTTTTTCATTAATGACTATAATGTTTAAAGCAATGTGTTTTTTAGGTTTACCTAAACTTTACATCACTATTTAATAATGTAGTAAGAAGTAGTATATAAATATTTCTATTTTTTTAGGTCTGCCTAAAAATTACAAAAAATAAGAAAATAATGCGAAAATGCATTATCGAAATTAAGCTTTTTTAACTAATTTAACTTTCTTAGGAGAAATAACAATTAAATTTTTCTCACTGGTACGGGAAAGCAATAATGCCTGAGCACCATAACGAGATCTCATCTGTTTAATCTTATCCCCAGCAAGTTTAAAGTTAGCAGGACTTTCGTTTTCAAGAAAAGACAAATCCAAAATTACAGGATTTTTCTCTTCAAGAACCTGATCTACAACATAATTGATATCGTCGATAGTCCTTGGCCTAATCAAAACAATTTCATAATACGGTTGTTCAGGAATAATAGGCTCGATATCCTCATAAGTTGGTCTAGGACGTGCATTACCTGAAAAATTAGGATTTTGTCTTGGACTGCGAGGGGTGGAAGAACCCATGTTTGGACCATTATTCCTAGGTTGTTGTCTAGGTCCTTCTTCGATTTCAAAACCTAAACTTTTTTTAATTGTATCCATCAATGTCATGTAAATTACTCCTCTAAATAATCAAGAATAGCATCTAATAATTTTGAAGCTCCATTATTATAAACATCCTCAACAGGCAAATCAAACTTAGATTCGAAGAATTCAATATCCATATCTAATTCTGCATTTTTTAAGTTAATGGACAGACCAACAACTTTGGTTGGTTCGAGAGATTCAATAGCTTTAATTTCTTCTTCGATTCCTCTAGGTTCCCTGTATGGATGATTAGGTCTGTGTCCAACAATGACTGCATCAGGAGCAGCTCCGATTAAAATAGCTGCAGATAAACCTCTTGGATGAGGATTTCCTTTTTCGGTTAAACTGGATTGACCTTCAATAAAAATAATATCAGGATTCTTTTTGTTTTCCACATATTTAATAGCGGATAAAATAGCGGCAGGAACATCCATTGCAGATAAACTGCCTGCTCTAAAATTAAAATCAGTTGGTTCTTCAAGTCCCATTTCATCAGTAGATATAATTGCAGGAGTCATACCACGTTCCATAGCAGCTATACCTAATTTTTTAGAAGTAGTTCTTTTACCGCATTCCTGAGAAGTTCCTCCAACAAATACAACAGGAGCTTTTGGAGTGTAAGAAATTTTAGGTAAAATTTCACAGGATTTTTCAGGAGCAATACCTGCAAATTCCTCAACTACATCAAGTCTAGGGCTGATTTCTTTAATAACAACATTCTTTGATTCAGCGAATTTAGCTAATGACGGATTATCTTCTATAGATAATGACCTGAATGAAGTAACAACATTTAATCCTGCATCAATCGCCTGAACTGCATACTTGAGAGCTGTTCCCTCTGCACCAATCGGCAACATGATAACTAGGGATTTTGCATCTGTTTCCATCAAACACTTTTCCAAACTGTCTGAAATGATATGTCCGCAATACTGTTTGCCTTGTTTTCTTTCGTCATCATCAATGAATCCAACTGCTTCAACGCCTTCAAGATTGGAGAACTTTTCTCCGCCGCCTCCACAACCAACAACAATGAAGGGGTTTAAATCCTGAATTTCCTTAACTGAATTTACTGAATACAAAACTAATCTCTCCTTATAACTTATAATATCTCATAATATAAAAAATAATCTTGAAAATTTTTTTAAAAAAATTCTTTCAAAAAAATTATATATTAATTATAATTATTATATTTTCTTATATTAAAATATATCTTTTAAATTGAAAAATCTTATTTAACATAATTGATATAAATTATACAAAAGACAACTTGGAGTGGCAAAACATGAGAAAACCTTATGTTATATTAATTGGAAGTGCCTCAGGGATTGGAAAATCAACAATTGCTTCCCAATTGGCTAAAGAATTAAATATAAAACATTTAATCGAAAGTGATTTCATCAGGGCAGTTGTTCGAGGAATTATAGGAAAAGAATATGCTCCCGCACTACACAGTTCATCATATGACGCATATAAAAGTTTAAGAAATAAAGGAAATTACAAAAGTTATGAAGATTTGGTTTCAGCAGGTTTTGACGAACATGCATCTTATGTAATTCCAGGGCTTGAAAAAATAATTCAGCGTGCAATAACCGATTATGACGACATTATAATTGAAGGAGTCCATTTGGTTCCGGGTTTGATTGACATTGAACAGTTTAAGGATTATGCAGAGATTTATTTCTTCGTCTTAAGTTCCGATGAAGAATCCCACAAAGAGAGATTTGTTAAAAGAGCTATCCAAATCCACAGAGGAGGAAAACAGCTCGATTTCTTTACTGAAAACAGAATCATTCATAATCACTTATTACATGAAGCTGAAAAGAATAACGTTTCAATAATCAAAACAGAAAGCATTGACAAAAGCATAGAGCAAATTTTAACAATAATCAATAAATCCTGCATGAATATCAAATTAACAAATAGCATAGACGAGCTGAAAGACGTTGTCGACATCATTATAAATCAGAACAACGGAAGCATAGAAAAAATTATTTACAGTTTAAAAGGATTTAAAGATCCCCTCATAAGAGACGTTAAGGTTTCAGATTACGATTCTGCAAAACGCTTTATCGAAAATATTGATAAAAACGATAATGTCAGACAAGATTTATCCAATTTATATAATATTTCAAAATACAGGGAACTGTTAGTCTGTGCTGCCAACAATGAAGTGCTTGAAAAGATTAAAAAAGAATTAACAGATAAAGGATTTGTTTATCATGAGTGAAGAAGAAACAGTAGAAATTAATGAGATGGTTATCAAATGCCCTGCATGTGGCGTAGACGGTATTGCAACATCAATAATGAAAGAAATTGAAATTCCACATTTCGGAAAAGTTTTAGAAACAACAATCCAATGTAAAAAATGTGGTTTTAAACACAGCGACGTTATTTCTCTAGAACAGAACGAACCTGCAAAATATACATTGAAAATATCCGAAGAAACATTATCAGTCAGGGTTGTACGTTCACAGTCAGCTACCGTCAGCATACCTGAAATTGGTGTTAAGGTGGAACCAGGTCCAAAATCAGAAGGATATGTAACAAATGTTGAAGGAATGCTTACAAGATTTGAAGGAGCAGTCATTAAGGCATTGAATCTTTTTGAAGATGAAGTATCACAGACAAACGCCAAAAATACATTATCCCAAATCCGAGAGTTAATTAAAGGTAACGGCACTGCCACATTAATAATAGATGATCCATTCGGCCAGAGCAATATTGTAAGCGATGATGTGGTAATATCTGAAATTCCTGAAGAGGAATTGAAAAATCTGAAAACGGGCTTTTCTCATATCGAGGATAATTAAAAAAAATAAGTAATAAGAAGAGAATTATTCTTCTTCCTCTTCTTCAATTTCTGCTGAGAAGTTAGCGAATGAATCTTCTTCTACAACATCTTTTAATTTCAATGTTTTTTGAACATCCATAGCTAAAGCATTACAATCAGCTTTAATAGCTTCTAAGTGTAATAAAATTCTTTCTTTTTCTTGATTGATTCTTTCAATGTTAGTGTAAGGGTAAGTAGATTCCTTAAGCATTTCGTATTCGATAGTAGTGTATGGGTAATCGTTTAATTGTTTACATACATTTTTCAATACTTCTCCTAAGAACTTGTTCATTTCCACTTTAACTCTTTCCCTAATCATTTTGTCGTCATCAAGATTTTCTTTCATTAAACGAACAACTTCAGCTTTAGCGAAAGGTAATTTTTCTTCATCTTCATCGACGAATTCTTCGGTTTGTTCAAAGTTTTCTTCTTCTGACATAAAAAATCACTTCATTTTTATTAAAAAAATATTGTGCAAAATTTTTCAAGTTTGTAAAAAACTTTTCTTTACACCAATATCAATTATTATTTTTATTCAAAGTCTTATATAAATCTATGTATTATTTTACATTTACGAATAATAATTATAATAGTAATGAGATTAACTAGTAAAATAATTTAGTGAAAAATCAATAATTTTGATACTTCAAAAATTTGGAAAAATCGATTTGGGAAAATGAAAGTAATAATTGAAAAGCAACTTTTAAATTACCCTTTCATTCACATATGAAAAAGAAAATTAATAAGATTATTCTTCTTGTGAACTTTGTGAAAAATCAGAAAATAACTCTTTTTCGACTATAACTCATTTTTTCATACAAATAGGATATTATCATGACAGACCCACATAGTTTTTCATTAAATCACATTAACAAACAATAATTAATAGAACTAGTAGAATAAATAATCGTCAAATCGATGATTTTAAAAGAATATAAAAAATAAAAAAATAAGTAGCATGAAAGCTACTTTAAATTAATCTTTTTTGGAAATTCTTGAACCGCACAAAGCAAGTGAAATCAATGCCATGCTTATTAACAATCCAACAGGAATTCCTGTTTCCTTCATCAATACGCTAGCTTTTGCAACCAAAATCAAATCATCATCGAATCTAGCATGTAAGCCAGGATTGAAAGTATTATTAGGGTCTATAATTTTTTTAATAATTTCAACGATTGATTTAGCGTAATTATTTTCCAAATCATGGTCGAAAGTATCGCTAACTACAGAAACCCTATTGTTAGCCATTCCCTCATTTTTAGCGATTGCATTAATAGCCATATAGGTTTTTTCACCATTTGCCAAAGAACTTAAATGCCATACATGATTAACACTGTCGTAATCTCCTGATGCAGTGAATGAGGATTTGAATTCAAGGGAATCATCCATAAATTCACTGACATTAATGTTTCTTGCAGTGCTTGGACCGTTATTGACAATCTCGATTCTGTATGCAATCAAGTCTCCAACTTCATATTGGACTTTTGAAACGCTTTTTGTAATTGCCAAGTCGGCTGCAGGAGGTACGGTAACAGTTTTTTCTGCCCTGTTGTTTGAGGAATTATAATCATGGTGATCGCATTTAACGACAGCAACATTTGTAAATTCACCTACTTCATCACATCTGGTAATAATTGCCAATTCTTTAGTCTGACCTGATGCAAGGTCACCAATATACCATGTTCCGGTTGTTGAGTAAGTACCATCACCTTGTGCACTTATGAAGGTTAATCCTTCAGGCAATGTGTCAAGAACCACAACACGTGTTGCATCGCTTGGACCGTTATTCTTAACAATTAAATTCCATTTAACCAACTGTTTATAGTTGACTGTGCTTTGATTGGAGAGTTTCATCACCTGCAGGTCACATGAAGGATCGACGTTGACTGATGATTCCGCTCTGTTATTCGAAGGATTGTGGTCATATTCCTTAGCGCTGGCTGTAACGATATTCTTAACGACACCGATAGCCTTAACTCTGGTGATAATTTCTAAATTCTGGGATTCACCTACTTCAAGACAGCAGAATTTCCAGAATCCGTCATTATAATAACCTTTAGTAGAGTTATAGCTGACAAATTCAAGACCTTTAGGTAAAATGTCTGTTATTTCAATGGAATTAGCTTTATCCGGACCATTATTTTTAACAGTCACAGTCCATTTGACAAGGTCATAGTAATTAGGAGAGGTGTTGTTAACCTTTTTAGTTACTTCCAAATCAACTGAAGGAGAAACTTCTATTGATTTATTAGCTTTGTTGTTTTCGGGAACATAGTCATATTCATTTCCGGTAATGTTAACCATATTGGTGAAATTACCTGTTTTTACAACTTTAGATATAATTTCCAAATTAGCTCTTTCTCCAACATCCAAATCACCAATATCCCAGACGCCATTAATGTAATATCCTTTACTTGCAGTTGATTTAACCAATTCGAAAGCATCGGACAATACTTCATTGACTTTAACACCGGTTGCCTTATCAGGACCGTTGTTTTTAACAATGATTATCCATTTTACATTGTTTTTATATAATGGATTTTGATTGTCAACAATTTTTGAAATTTCCAAGTCAGATGCCTTTGGAACATCAACAGATGAATTATCCCTGTTGTTGGATTCATTATGGTCATATTCATTTCCAGTAACATTAGCATTGTTAATTAACAAACCGGTTTTATCAATAAATGTTACAATTTCCAATGTTTTTGATGAATATGCATTTAAAGATCCGATATTCCATTTGCCTCCGGTAAAATTACCGCTTACACTTCTTATTATAAGTCCGTCAGGTAAAATGTCTTCAACGAAAACACCGCTTGCGTTATCCGGACCATTGTTTTTAACGGTAATTGTCCATTTAACCAAGTCATGGTAGTTTGGAGCTGAATTATTAACTGATTTAATAATTTCTAAATCACAGGATTTTGGAACATCTATTGAAGCTTGAGCCTTATTATTGCTTTTATCGATATCATATTCATTTCCACTAACAGATGCAACATTTTTAATAACACCAGTTTTATTGACCAAACATACAATATCCAAAGTCTGAGAAGCGCCTTTAGCCAAATCACCAATAGTCCAGACACCATTGGAATAACTACCAACACTAGGAGTAGCTGACTGATAAATCAAACTAGAAGGCAACACATCACTCACATTAACCCCAGTTGCAGCATCAGGACCATTATTTGTAACAGTTAATGTCCATTTAACCAATTTCAAGTAATTAGGAGTGCTTTCATTAACTGTTTTAATTATGGATAAATCAGCAGTTTTAGGAACAGAAATTGATTTTGATGCCTTATTATTGGACGGATTATAGTCATATTCTCTTCCAACAACAGAAACCCTGTTAACAAATGAACCCGTTTTATTGACCAAAGTTACAATTTCAAAAGTTAAGGATTTTCCAACACCCAATAATCCGATAGACCATTTACCGTTAGAATAATTACCAGTTGTGCTTTTTATAACTAATCCGGAAGGCAATACGTCAGTTAAAACAACGTCATTTGCAGGATCTGGACCATTATTTTTCACAGTAATCGTCCATTTAACCAGATCGCCATAATTTGGATTTATCTTATTAACCTTCTTAATAACCGCCAAATCAGCAGCTTTTGAAACATTTATGAAAGCATCATCACGATTATTGCTTTTATCGATATCATATTCATTTCCACTAATAGATGCAACATTTTTAATAACACCAGTTTTATTGACCAAACATACAATATCCAAAGTCTGAGAAATGCATTTAGCCAAATCACCAATAGTCCAAATACCATTGGAATAACTACCAACACTAGGAGTAGCTGACTGATAAATCAAACCAGAAGGCAACACATCACCCACATTAACCCCAGTTGCAACATCTGGACCATTATTTGTAACAGTTAATGTCCATTTAACCAATTTCAAGTAATTAGGAGCGCTTTCATTAACTGTTTTAATTATGGATAAATCAGCAGCTTTTGCAACATTAACAGAAGCTTGTGCACGATTATTACTTTTATCGATATCATATTCATTTCCACTAACAGATGCAACATTTTTAATA
Source organism: Methanobrevibacter sp. (assembly GCA_017434555.1). GTDB lineage: Archaea > Methanobacteriota > Methanobacteria > Methanobacteriales > Methanobacteriaceae > Methanocatella. The sequence goes on from JAFRFB010000033.1 coordinate 63,376, forward strand.
ACACCAGTTTTATTGACCAAACATACAATATCCAAAGTCTGAGAAGCGCCTTTAGCCAAATCACCAATAGTCCAAATACCATTGGAATAACTACCAACACTAGGAGTAGCTGACTGATAAATCAAACCAGAAGGCAACACATCACTCACATTAACCCCAGTTGCAGCATCAGGACCATTATTTGTAACAGTTAATGTCCATTTAACCAAATCACCATAATTAGGACGAGTATTATTAACAATTTTCACAATAGCCAAATCAGCAGCATTTGGAACAGAAATTGATTTTGATGCATTGTTATTTAGCGGATTATAGTCATATTCTCTTCCAACAACTGAAACCCTGTTAACAAATGAACCGGTCTTATTGACCAAAGTTACAATTTCAAAAGTTAAGGATTTTCCAACACCCAATAATCCGATAGACCATTTACCGTTAGAATAATTGCCGGTTGTGCTTTTTATAACTAATCCGGAAGGCAATACGTCAGTTAAAACAACGTCATTTGCAGGATCTGGACCATTATTTTTCACAGTAATCGTCCATTTAACCAGATCGCCATAATTTGGATTTGTCTTATTAACCTTCTTAATAACCGCCAAATCAGCAGCTTTTGAAACATTTATGAAAGCATCATCACGATTATTGCTTTTATCGATATCATATTCATTTCCAGTAACTGATGCAACATTTTTAATAATACCAGTTTTATTTACCTTACAGATAATATCCAAAGTCTGAGAAGCGCCTTTAGCCAAATTGCCAATAGTCCAGACACCATTGGAATAACTGCCAACACTAGGAGTAGCTGACTGATAAATCAAACCAGAAGGCAACACATCACTCACATTAACCCCAGTTGCAGCATTAGGGCCGTTATTTCTAACAGTCAATGTCCATTTAACCAAATCACCATAATTAGGACGAGTATTATTAACAACTTTCACAATAGCCAAATCAGCAGCATTTGGAACAGAAATTGATTTTGATGCATTGTTATTGGACGGATTATAATCATATTCTCTTCCAACAACAGAAACCCTGTTAACAAATGAACCAGTCTTATTGACCAAAGTTACAATTTCAAAAGTTAATGAACTTCCAACACTTAACGATCCGACAGACCATTTGCCGTTGGAATAACCTTGGGTTGTACTTCTAATAATCAATCCAGAAGGCAGTAAATCTGTTAAAACAACATCATTTGCAGGATCCGGACCATTATTTTTCACAGTAATCGTCCATTTAACCAAATCACCATAATTAGGATTTGTCTTATTAACCTTCTTAATAACCGCCAAATCAGCAGCTTTTGAAACATTTATGAAAGCATCATCACGGTTATTTGATTTGTCAATATCATATTCATTTCCAGTAACTGATGCAACATTTTTAATAATACCAGTTTTATTTACCTTACAAATAATATCCAAAGTCTGAGAAGCGCCTTTAGCCAAATCACCAATAGTCCAAATACCATTGGAATATCTTCCAACGCTAGCCACATATGAATCATAAATCAAACCAGAAGGCAACACATCACTGACATTAACACCAGTTGCAGCATCAGGACCATTATTTCTAACAGTCAATGTCCATTTAACCAAATCGCCATAATTAGGACGAGTATTATTAACAACTTTCACAATAGCCAAATCAGCTGCATTTGGAACGGAAATTGTTTTTTCTGCCCTATTGTTTAATGGATTATAGTCATATTCATGTCCACTGACATTAGCAACATTTTTAATGTTTCCAGTAGTATTTACTAAAGTAATGATTTCTAAACTTCTTGATTGACCTGAAGTTAATGTGCCGACAGACCATCTGCCATTAGTATAATAAATGTCTGAATTTTTTAATACCAAACCCTTAGGAATAACATCATCTACAAAGACTTCTGTTGCTGTATTTGGACCGTTATTTGTAACAGTTAAAGTCCATTTAACTAAATCACCATAGTTAGGTTTAGTTACATTAGCTGTTTTTACAATAGCTAAATCTGCAGCATTTGCAACATTAACAGAAGCTTCATCATGATTATTGGACATGTCCACATCATATTCCTTTCCAGTTACGGCTGCGATATTTTTAATAGTGCCTGTTTTTCCGATTTTTGAAATAATTTCCAAAGTCTGTGAAGCACCTTTAGCCAAATTGCCTATAGTCCAAACGCCATTGGAATATCTTCCAACACTAGCGACATATGAATCATAAATCAAACCGGAAGGTAACACATCACTGACATTAACGCCAGTTGCAGCATTAGGGCCGTTATTTCTAACAGTCAATGTCCATTTAACCAAATCACCATAATTAGGACGAGTATTATTAACAACTTTCACAATAGCCAAATCAACGGCATTGGAAACGGTTATGGTTTTAGATGCCTGATTGTTTGCCAAATTATAATCATGCTCGAATCCAGTGACTGTAGCAGTATTTTTTATGATTCCAGTAACATTTACTAAAGTGACAATTTCCAAACTTCTGGACTGACCTACATTTAAAGTACCAATTGACCATTTGCCTCCAGTATAATTTCCTGTGGTGCTTTTTAATACCAGACCGTCTGGAAGAACGTCATTGACAACAACTTCATGAGCTATATCTGGACCGTTATTTGTAACAACCAATGTCCATTTAACCAGATCCCCGTAATTAGGGTTAGTCACATCAGAGGTTTTTGTAATTGCCAAATCACTGGCTTTTTTAACTGATATCATTTCTGAGTCATGATTATTAGAAGTGTTCCAGTCGAATTCCTTTGCAATCACATTTGCTTCATTTGTGATATTTCCTGTTTTGTCAACCAATGTGGTAATTTTAAGAGTTTCAGTTTTGCCTTTTGACAAATTGCCTATAGTCCAGACACCGTTTGAATAAGTTCCCACAGTGGCGGTATATGACTTATAAACTAAACCTGAAGGCAATACATCACTTACATTAACACCACTTGCATCACTTGGACCGTTATTTACAACGTTTATTGTCCATACAACATAATCGTGGTAATTATATTCAATGGATGCTGTATCTTTGCGTAGGGTAACATCAATTTTTGATTTTACAACGAATGTTGTTTGATTAATGATTGCCTTATAGAAATTGTCTTCAAAATGTCTTGCAGTTACTGTATAAGTTCCCTCTTTCAAATTAGTTAATTGAGCAGAAATTTCACCCAGATAACTTGATTTTAATGTTCTGTTGAAAACAACAGTACCATCTTCATGTTTAACTGTTAATAAAATGTCAACATTATATTCACGGGAATCCTGATATAACTGACCGCTGTTTGTAGCGCCCAAAACAGGAGTTTCTCCATTAACTTTAATATATCTGTTGGAAGCTGCATTATATATTGCATTAGAAACAGCCAAATTGTCATAATCTGCAATGTTGTTACCTCCATATATTATTGCGCCGACATTTTCAGTTTCGCCATAATAAATATCCTCTGCATAAATCGGAAGGGCATAAACCCATGCCTGATTTTTTGTCATTACATTGTTTGTTATTTTTAAATCCTTACCTTCCTTATCATAATATATTGCACTACCGTTTCTTGCTACATTATATTCAAATCTATTGTTATTAACACTGTCTAAAGTACCGTTGATATAAATAGCGCCACCCAATCCATCATCTTTTACTCTCGGATCGGCTATAGCAGTATTGTATGTGAAATTTGATCTTTGAACTGTAGTAGATTCACCATTCACATAAACTGCACCACCATTATGTTTAGCACTATTATAGTCAAAATTTGAATTGAAAATGTCAAGAGTGTTTGTATCAATATATACTGCACCACCATCTATTGATGCATAATTGTCATAGAAATTACAATCATCAATCGTTACACTGTATCCTGATAATTTTGCAGCACCCCCATAAGGAGCACTGTTTGATTTGAAATCACAGTCTATAATTTTTAGATTCATTGATGTTATGCCGTTCACATTAGCCATTGCACCTCCATAATCATTAGCTGTGTTTTCAATAAAAGTACAATTTTTAATGGTGCCTGAAGAGTGTGCAGTTAAAGCTCCACCGAAATCTGCTGAATTTCTCGTGAAAATACAATTTTCATATGTGACATTTTGCCTTAAACAGCTTGCACCACCGTGTGATAATTTAGTACCTGATATTGAAATCGCTTTATTGTCTGTAAAATTACAGTTTTTAATTAATGAATTTGTAACAATTCCTTCTTTTCCTACCTGAATTGCACCTCCATATACGTATCCACCGTCTTTATTGTAAACACTGTTGGAATCAAATCTTGAATTCGTTATTCTCGTATTATAACCATAGGCCCCTACAGCACCTGCAGCTACTGCGGCACGATTATTTATAAAATCACAATTGTCAATTACAAGGTTACGTCCAAAATTGGGGTCTGTTTCCACATAATAATTGGTGTAAATTGCACCCCCACCATTGGAAGCATAGTTATCCCGGAATGTACAGTCCCTGAAACTTACATCCTTCCCAAAGACCAGTACTGCACCGCCGTTATTTCCATTTCCGTTTTTAAACACGAGATTCGAAAAGCTGGATCCGGAACCTCCATTTTCAACAACAAAAATACTTGATATATTTTTTCCGTCCAGTGTGGCTTTTGATGTCGAAGTAAATGTAATATTCTTATATACCAAAATTACTGATTGCTCTTCAGAGGCTGTAAACTCCCCGTTTAAAACAAGCTTGTCTCCGTTAGTTAAATTATAATGAATTAAGTTCTGAATTGTTTTAAAATCACCTCCATTTAAGGTAATCATATTTGACTTTAAAAGTGTATCCTGTTGAGAATTTCCTAGTTTATCTTTATCAATTGCATTAATGCTGCCAACAGCTTCATGATTTGCACCGACATCGGCGAATGTGTCATTTAACTCCATCGCATCAACAGTATTGACTGCGAAGAGAATTAATGAAATGAAGCATATGGCAATTAAAAAATTTTTGCTAATAGCTATCTTATTTTCAAACATTTTCTTGTCTCCTTGAGGACATTGATAACCACCATTAATTAACAAAAAGCTATTAATAAGCAATTAAACTTTTTATTTTAATTTTAATTTTGAAAAACCTCATCAAATTTAAAATTTGTTCAAAATATGATGAATTAAAAGCTGGCTATCAATGTAGCCAGCCTACACCTCATAGTTTAAGGACAAATATAAGATCATAATCCAACAATTTTGGACAATTTTACCTTCCGACAACAATTTTATCAAAACCGTAGTATCGTACCAAAATAAAAGATAATCTCTATAAATCCTCAAAAATCTAATTAATATGGTTTAATATTTATAGTTTTGCTTTAAACTGAATATAATTTCACTTTATCAAAAAATATAACCTCCTGATTAAAATTTAACCAAGTAATATGAAAACTTTAATAAATAGGTAAAAATAAAACTAGAAAGTAACTTAAAAAAAGGAGAACATCATGAGAAAAGAGGCAATCATAATACTTTTCATATTTTTATTAATATCATCAAGTGTTGGTCAGGTTTATGCAACAAAAACAGTCTTTCTAACATCAGACAATATTATCCGTGAAAATGATGACGTTAAGATGTTAAACTCTATAAAAAATTACGTGGAAGAGTTAAGCAACGGTCAGATCAAGGTGATTGTGGACAGCAAGTCACCTAGCCCTGGAGAAGCCTCAAGAGGCATTGAAAGTGGTGCGGATGTATGCGTAAGCCTTGCAGCAGCCGACCCCGGAAACTTTCTAATTCTGGCAAAGAACAGTGTCAATACAGACATGCAAATGATATATGTAAACACCGGAAGTTTTGATTTGGATAGTGAAACATCCCTTAGAAGGGCATGGGATGACAATTATTCCCGCGCAATCTTTGCGGGACTTAATTACCCCGGAAAATACCTGAATGAATCCGGTGTAACATACATCCAGCCGCTGAAAGTATACCCAGATGCGGGTCCCAAGGGAAACCTCAACCAGTATAGCGAAGATGTCAATAAATACATCGCTCAGGAAATAGTTGAAAATGTAGGTAAAAACCTCTCCGAAAACTATGATAATGATTTGGTCATCACACATTCCCTTCATCCGTCAAAAATGGCCAAGGCAAGTCAGGAATTATATGAAAGTGGAGATAAGCAGATGAATGGAACATACAACTCATATTCTGCCCCGCAAGTATTATATCTGACAAGTTCCTATTTGAACGGCAACGGTCTTGAAAGCCCTAAACAATACGGTGAACCGACAGATCCAGAACAGTACTCAACATTTGCTAAAAATTCCTATTCAATATACGATTACATGAAAATGGGAGGAATTGTAAAACAGTTCATGGATGAAAACGGAAGGGCACCAAACTATATTGAATACGACGGTGCAAAAATCAGCTATTACGATTTATTATACAATTTCGCCAAGATAACAGAAAATCATACTGACAGTTCAGAGATGGATTTTGCAAAACAGTATCATTTTGAAAAAGTCAATGAATCAATACTTATGACGGCATTCCCATATGTACTGGCAATAGTGGTTTTAATATTGGCATGTGCCGGACTGCGAAGAATAAGGCGAAGATAAATATATGATTAACGATAAAGCTAATAAAGGTAGGTGAATTTATGAAAAGATATATAAGTGAATTAATTGGAACTATGGTTCTTGTGTTATTCGGATGTGGAAGTGCAGCTATCGCAGGTGCTGTACTCGGTAACTTAGGAATAGCTATGGCATTCGGTTTATCCATTGTTGCTATGGCATATGTAATCGGGGACATTTCAGGATGTCATATTAACCCGGCAGTATCCATCGGAATGTGGATAGACGGAAGAATGGAACTAAAAGACTTGATAATGTATATTATTTTCCAATGTATCGGTGCAATAATCGGTACTGCAATACTCGCAGTTTTAATCAACTCCGCACCAGTTCTCGGAGGATACATGAGTACAGGATTAGGTCAAAACGGATTTGGAGCTGCATCAGCTGTAGGAATTAACTTATACGGCGCATTAATTACCGAAGTAATTTTAACATTCGTATTTGTATTTACAGTTCTTGGAGTTACCAGAAGCGAAAAAACAAGTGTCATTGCAGGAATCGTTATCGGTTTAACTCTTGCATTTGTACACATCCTAGGAATCCCATTAACTGGTACATCAGTTAATCCGGCACGTAGTTTAGGACCAGCTTTATTCATGGGTGGAGTAGCTCTCCAACAAGTATGGGTATTCATTGTAGCACCAATTATCGGTGCAGTGATTGCTGGTTTAGCACACAAAGGATTATATTCAGAGGAATAAATAATTCCTCATTTTTTCTCTTTTTTTACAACACCATCACGAAAACTATTTTAAAATTTAAATATAATAGAATTGATATTTAATATATAAGGTGAATATATGAAAATCGTTGTTGCAATTGGCGGATCAATTCTATTGAAGGAATACGATAGTACAAGATTCAAGCAATATAGTAAAATTTTAAAAGAATTAACAAAAGACCATGAGTTATTCGTTGTAGTTGGTGGAGGAAAACCTGCTAGAGATTATATTGGTGTTGTTCGTGACTTGGGAGCTGGTGAAGCTCAATGTGACGATATTGGAATTGAAGTTACCAGAATCAACGCTAAATTATTGCTGTCTGCACTTGGAGATGCTGCTTATCAAAGAGTACCTCACAACTTCCAGGAAGCATTGGAATTTGCAGCCAGTGGTAAAATCATTGTGATGGGCGGAACTGAACCTGCACACAGTACAGATGCAGTTTCTGCAATTTTAGCTGAATATGTGCATGCAGACAAACTTATCAATTTGACTTCCGTTGACGGAATGTACACCAAAGACCCTAACAAATTCGATGATGCTGAACTTGTAAGTGAAATAACAGCTACAGATTTACTTGATTTCCTTAACGGCAAAGACATGAAAGCAGGAACTTATGAATTCTTTGATACAACCGCTGTTCAAATGATTAAAAGATCCGATTTGGAAACCGTTATTGCAAATGGTTATGAACCGGAAAACCTTATAAAAGCAATAAATGGTGAAAATATAGGAACTAAAGTTATTAACGAATAATATGGTGATTTTGTGGATAATTTAATTGATATTGGTTTAAACCTGATGCATTCATCCTTTAAAAAAGACCGAGTTGAAATTATCGAAGAAGCCAAAAAGGCAGGTGTGAATCAATTCATCATTACAGGAACCAATATACATTCAAGCCACATGGCTCGTGATTACGCATCAAAGTATCCGAATACATTGTTTTCAACATCAGGAGTTCATCCTCACGATGCAAAAACATGTAACGGACATACAATTTTTGAGCTGGAAAAAATAGCCAGTGCTGAGTGTGTTGTAGCTATCGGAGAGTGCGGTCTTGATTACAATAGAAATTTCTCACCACAGGATTTACAGAGAAAATGGTTTGAAGCTCAAGTGGAGCTTGCAGAAACTTTAGACATGCCTTTATTTTTACATGAAAGAGAAGCTCACGAAGATTTATATAAAATATTAAGTAAACATGATGACATAACAGAAAAAAGTGTCGTTCATTGTTTTACCGGAACTAAAGAAGAAGCTCAAAATTATATCGATTTAGGTTGCTATATTGGTGTTACCGGATGGATTTGTGACATGAAAAGAGGAAGGAATTTGCAGGAAGCAGTAAGCGTGATTCCTCCCGAAAAACTAATGATAGAAACAGATGCACCATTCCTAATACCAAAGAATTTTGATAAAAAACCTAAAAAGAATAGAAATGAACCAAAATATTTACCTCACATACTCGAAATGATTGCACTTTGCATGGGTATGGATAAAGAAGAACTTGCGGTGCAAGTTACTAAAAATACAAAAGAATTTTTTAAAATATAAAACAGGTGATAATTATGGCAGTAGAACCACACAAACATTGTCCAATATGTGGAACTCCAATTCCATTAGATGAACTCGTATGCTCCCCAGACTGTCAAAAAGTATGGGATGCAAGATTAAATCAGCAAAAAAGAAGCAGACTCATATTATACGTAGTTATAGCAATATTTTTAATTATATGGGCAATATTAACATTTGTAAAATAGATGTGATTAAATGATACTAACATCAGCAAATACACTGGAAAATAAAAAAATCAAAGAATATAAAGGTCTTGTTACTGGAGAATCATTAATAGGAGCAAATATTTATAAAGATTTATTTTCTGGTGTTCGTGATGTTGTAGGCGGTAGAACATCCAGATATGAAGAGGAAATTAAGCGAGCCCGCGATATTGCACTTGAAAGTATGAAAGAAAAGGCAACGCAATTGAACGCTAATGCCATTATCGGGCTTAAAATCTCTTATGATAATCTTGGCGGTACAATGGGAAATACTATTCTAATTACGGCCTATGGTACTGCAGTATTCTACGAAGAAAATGAAAATTGATAAGCAAAGATTAGGTAACCTGCAAAAGGCATTCAATACAATTGCTATCGGTACGGCTGCAGGTCTTGCAGTTTATGCTATTTTTTTATATTTCCACATAGACATATTCGGATGGAATCTGGGCCTTTTATTTGCACCATTGGCCGCAGGTTATGTTGAAACCAAAATAGCTGAAAGGTTTATCGGCGAAGATATCGGTGCAATCAGCGCATTTATCCTATTTTTAGTTACAGTGGCCTACGGTTTTATAATAAACAATCCCACATTGGGATACAATATCATTACAATAGGTTCAATCGTAATCATAATTCAGGCAGCAATCCCAACATTTATTAATTATTTCGGAATAGTAGTTGTTGTCGGAACGCTATCCTATCTGACCGGTTTTTTCAAAGAAAATATGGACAAACTTCGTAATTATGTAAGAAGATTAAGAAATAAACCTGAAAAAGAAATTATAGATACTGTATCATTATTCAGTGAAACCGAAAGCAACAAAGTATTAAACTCACAAAATTTTATTTACATAACAAGCACTGATCCAAAGGATTTGGACTACGATATCCTGGGATTTTTTTATGTAACCAAAATCATTAACAGAAACACCCATATCATGCATTTGTCTCCGGAAAAAGTTGAAAAGAAACATTTGAATGACCTGAAACATGGAAAAGATGAATGTTTGATAAAACTGGCCGATGAAATAAAAGAACTTGGCGGCAATGGCGTTGTTGATTTGGACATTCTTTACTTTTTAAATGGCATTGGAGGTTCTGAATTCCAAATTATCGCTCGTGGAATGGGAATTAAAATTAAGGAAGAACACCCAGCATTTTAAGAGCAATATACAATACCACAAAACCAAAAACTTGTTTTAAACGCTTTTCAGGTAGTTTATGAGCATATTTTGCACCGACTTGTGCCAAAGGCACTGAAAAACAGGCAATGAGTAAAAAATTAATTATGCTTACATAACCCAAGGAATATGGAAACGAATTAATGCCCCATCCGGAAATTATATATGATAGAGTTCCTCCAATGGCCGTTAATGAAATGAATACCGAAGAAGTTCCAATGGCACGAATCATTGAAAATCCCAAAAGCATTGTCAATATTACAATTAAAAATATTCCCCCGCCAATTCCAAGAAGGCCTGAGAAAAATCCTACAAACAAACCTGTAAGCATTATTGTAATTAAATTGAAATCTAATTTGGCTTCTTTTTCCTTTTTTTCTCTTGAAAGTATGTTTCTAATAGCTATGAACAACAATAAAAGTCCAAAAATTATTTCCAATGTTCTTGATGGTAATACTGAAGCGACAAAGCCTCCGATAAAACTTCCAATAATACCGAATATTCCCAATTTGATTCCAGGGCCAATGATATTATCCAATTTCTGAGAATGCTTATATGCTCCGCTGGATGCAGTTGGAATAATGATGGCCAAACTGGTTCCAAGTGAAATCATCATTGCAAGGTCCGGTGAAACCCCAATATACTTTAAAAGGAAATACTGGAAAGGTACGATTAAAAATCCTCCACCGACACCTAAAAGACCGGATGCGAAACCTGCGACAATTCCAATTAAAATCAAGCCAAGATAAAATTCAATTGCAAACATAATATAATCCTTTAGTAAATAATTTAAATAATTAATTCAAATAATTATTTTTAATGAAGATAAACAAGACTATATTTGTTGGTATCCTATTTATAATAATTGCCGGCGTGATTTTTATAAGCGATGTTTTAAATCCTATAGTTCACCCGATAACACATCTATTTTTAATGGGATCTTCTAAAGGAAAAGACATAATATTTTTCGGATTGATGGGGGCCTTATTAATATCAACACAATTATTTAAGGATTTTAAAATCGATTCAGATAAATATTTAAAAATTACCCTTGTTTTAGGTTCAATTACATTAACTCTAGGAATCCTTTTGGAAGTCCTCTTCAGATACCGGATGGGAATTGGTCTTAACACAATTTTCATGTGTATCGGAAAAAGCATTTCATCAACAAGCATTCTGCATACACATCTTCTAAAGTCCATTTTCGGAGAGTTTGTAACCAATCTAATAGGACCATTTATCAACACTGAAATAAATACTGGAGTCGGGCTATATCAATACATTCCAAGTGCTGCAAAACTTATAATTTTACTGATTCCAATTACCGGAGTAACATTATTGCTGGCTCTAAGAAATAAAAGAACTGTTCAAACAGTATTGCTTTCATTTTTTGGATGCTGTTTACTGATTGGAGCGCTGGACGGAGGATTGTTTTCAACCCCTGCAATAACAGGAATATGTGGAGTATTTTTAATGCTTAGAAACGGCAAATGCATCGAAGAGATTGTTGACTATATTGCAGGAATCGATAAAAACATCTGTGACAGGTGTAAAATCATACCTCCATTTAAAAACTTTAAAAATCTCATTGTGGTTTTGATAAAAAGGTATCTTCCATGCATTGTGGCTGCATTAATAATCATATTAAGATTTTCAATAGCTGTTATCGGAGCGAATACCGAATATTATGAAGTGGATGTTGCAAATCCAACAGATAACCTTGAATTAAATAACTTTTCAATAGAAAACGTAAGTCATAGTGAAAATAAAACTGTTTATATCATGAATTCAAATTATAATGAAATGGAATTGTTAAACGATTTAAAGGTACCGCTGAACAATTCATGTGATTATTATACAGTATCCTGGAACATTTTTTCATATCTCGAACCTAATCATCCAATTACAAATATGTATCATTCATTGAAAAACTAAATTAATTATAAAAGATAAAGAGTATATCAATATGATTTTAAGCATTATTATACCAACATATAATGAAGAGGAATACCTACCTGTCCTTTTAGACAGCATAAAAAAACAGAAATTCGATGATTATGAGATTATCATTGCAGATGCAAATTCTGAGGACAGAACCCGAGAAATAGCTGAAGAATATGGCTGTATTATCGTTGATGGAGGCATGCCCGGTGTTGGTAGAAACAATGGGGCAAAAGTCGCTAAAGGAGATTACTTGCTATTTCTAGACTCAGATTTAGTGCTTACAGACGATTATCTAAGAGACGTGATTTATGAGTTCCAGATGGAAAGGCTGGGAATTGCCATCACACAAATGAAACCCTTATCTGAAAAATCCGAAGACAAGCTATTGCATAATCTTGCCAATTACTTTATGATTGGTGTTGAAAAGATAAAACCGCATGGAGCGGGATGCTACGGAATAATCGTTAAAAAAGAACTGCATGAACGATGCGATGGATTTGACGAAGATTTAAACTTTGGAGAAGACAGCGATTACATTAGCCGTTTAAGTAAGGTTGAACGATTTAAAGTTTTAAGAAAGGCCAAAATCGGCGTTTCAACAAGAAGGCTTGAAGAGGAAGGTATTGAAACATTAATACAGCAGTACGGAAAAAGTACATTAAATGATTTTATGGGTAAAAAAACAGATGCCAAAGAATTGAATTATAGCTTTGGACACGGTAAAGACCACATGGATAAAGAAAGTATGGACAAATTTGCAAAGGAATCTGAAAAAATCAGCAGAATATTTGAAAATTATGACAAATCCACTGAAAAAATAAATACTGCAAAATCCTATTTTAAAAGAACTAAAGCTTTAAAAAACAGGTCTAAAAAAATAGTATTCTACTGCGTATGCGGTGAAGGAATGGGTCATGCAATACGCTCCGGCGTAATAATAGACAGAATCAAGGAAAAATATGATGTTTACGTATTCTCACACGACAGGGCATATGAATACCTGAATGATAAATTTGATCATGTTTATAAGATTGGAGGATTCAATACAGTATACATCAACAATAAGGTAGATAATATTGCAACCTTACTAAGCGCATTCAAGAGAAATCCGACAAACATCAAAGTAGGATATCAGGAATTGTACAAAAAGGCAAGGGCATTATCTCCGGATGTCATCGTTACTGACTTTGAACTTTATGCAACAATCGTATCAAAGCTTCTTCAAATACCATTGATAAGCCTGGACAATATACATATGATTACACAGGGCAAAATTGATTATCCGCCACACCACCAGACAGAAATGCTTAAGGCAAAGGGTGTTATAAAAGGTTATGTCGTCAGACCGGAATTCCATATTATAACCAGCTTTTTCTTCCCAAAAGTAAGGTCCGGAAAAAAAGCAATTATATATCCTCCAGTGATTCGTGAAGAGATATTTAAATTAAAACCAACAATTAAAGATCATATCATCGTTTATCAGACAAGTAAAGAAAGTGGCAAGCTTGTAAAAAAATTAAAAGCCCTTGATGAAAACTTTATCGTTTATGGATTCAATAAAGAAGAAATTGACGAGAATTTAACATATAAGAAATTTAATGAAGACGAATTTTATGATGATTTGGCAAGCGCAAAGGCTGTTGTCTGTAATGGTGGATTTACATTCATAACCGAAGCGATAACTCTTAAAAAACCTATTTATAGTGTTCCTGCCAGAGGAAACTTTGAACAGACATTAAACGGATTTTATGTTCAAAAATTAGGTTATGGAGAATATCACGAGAACATGAGCGTTAAAAAGTTATCCTCATTCCTTAAAAGACTTGATAAATATCAAAACAAGCTAAATAACGTTAAAGTATACAACAACGATGGAATAATTCGTGAATTGGAATATCGTATCGAAAAATATTCCCGATGAAAAAAAATAAGTTTTAGGTGAACTTATAAAGTTACACCCATATCTAACTGTTCAGTTAATTCTTTGTATCTGTTTCTTATGGTTACTTCAGTAACACCAGCAATGTCTGCTACATCCCTTTGGGTTTTTCTCTCACCAAGCAAAACGGATGCAATATATAATGCAGCTGCTGCTACACCGGTTGGTCCTCTTCCTGAAGTCAATCCTTTTTCCATTGCCTTTTCAATGATTTCAATAGCTTTTGATTGAGCTTCACCAGACAAACCTAATTCACTAGCAAATCTAGGAACGTAATCTACTGGAGATGTTGGTGGCAATTTAATGTTTAATTCTCTTGTAAGGAATCTGTAAGTCCTACCAACTTCCTTTTTAGTAACTCTTGAAACTTCAGCAATTTCATCTAATGTACGTGGAACATTACATTGTCTGCATGCTGCATATAATGAAGCTGCGACTACACCCTCAATACTTCTTCCACGGATGAGTTTATTGTCTACAGCACTTCTATAAATAACGGATGCCGCTTCTCTAACACTTCTTGGAAGTCCGAGTCTTGATGAATCTCTGTCTAACTCAGACAATGCGAAAGCTAGGTTACGTTCAGTAGCACCGGAAATTCTGATTTTTCTTTGCCATTTTCTTAATCTGTACCATTGAGCACGGTTTCTTGCAGGAATATCACGGCCGTAAATATCCTTATTCCTCCAATCGATCATGGTACTTAAACCTTTATCGTGAATAGTGTATGTAATAGGAGCTCCGACCCTTGTACGTTTATCTCTTTGTTCATGGTCAAATGCTCTCCATTCAGGACCCATATCTACCAAGTTTTCATCAATAACTAATCCACAATGAGAACAAACTACTTCTGCTCTTTCATAATCCCCTATCAATTCTGTAGAACCACATTCCGGACAAACTGCTTTTTTACTTTCTTCTTCACCTTTTCTTGCAGCCCTATCTGACCTTTTTCTACGTCTAGGAGCTTGATTTACTTCTTCTGACGTGGTTTCATCCTCCTTTTTTTATGTTTTTTAGATTTTGGTTTTGATACAAATAGTTTTTCACCATAATTACTCTTGATTTCATCCAAATTAGCGGACTTAAATAAACGAATTGAGATGTATGGCTGTTTAGTAGGCCCAAAAACATAGCTTACCTTCCCAATCTTATTGTTATTGCTGTCAAATACAATCCCACCACTGGTTGGTGTTTGGGAGGATCTTGCTATTAATTTACCAGAGTTTGCAACATGCAAACTATTTCCTAAAAATTTCATATAATCAAACTAAAAATTAAATCTGTATCGCTAATATATTTAGAACATTCTAATATATAAAGGTATCGATATATTTATATATAAAATATTTACTTATTTAAATAATTTTATATTTTATTTTAATCCAACAACATGTGATAATGACATACCGGAATTCAACATGTCAGTTATATTTTTCTCCTTGAGTTTTATCTCAAATGTCTTTTCCATAACTGAAGTAAAGAATTCTTTTGGAATAATTACAACACCAGTTTCATCACCATATAAAAAGTCGCCCGGAGAGATTTTAACTGACTCCAATTCCAAATCTACGTTAATCTCACCCAAACCTAAAGCCTTACCTGCATTAGGCCTGTATCCGCAAGCAAAAATAGGATAATCCATTGTCAACAATGCATCCAAATCACGTACACAGCCATAAACAAGTGTCGCTTTAATGCCTGCGTTTTTAGCACAGGTTGATGCGAGTTCTCCCCAGATTGCAGCATCCATATCACTGGTTTCAACAAGCAACACATCACCTTCATCTGCCTCATCCATAGCCAGTGTGATTGTTCCCCAGTCATCGCTGTCGGTTTTGGAAGTGGTTATTTTACCCCAAGCTTTTAAATTGTTTATTGATTTTAAATTATACAACACACCAGATCTGTGAGCTATTTCATTGAAAGCGTCTGAAATCTGACATGATGAAACATTATCTAAAAATGAGTTCAAATTTATGTAGTTTTTATAATTTTTTCCATTATATGTCAAATCATCAATTGAAATATTATCTAAAGATATATCTTCAAATTTCACTTTCTTATTTAAATCTTTTTTGTTATTTAATAAATCCTGAGGCTTTATTGACATTAAATCACCATATTGTCTTCAACTAAATATCTGTAAAGGGAACAATAAAAAAATTTCTATAGTTAAATATTACAGCAAGAAATCTAGCATAACTTGCGGCATCAGGGAAAAATAATTAAGAGATAATTTCAGTCTCAAATATCCCTTTTTTCATTCATTTCAATAGATTTAATTGTTAATCTCTTAAAGATTTCCAGGAATTCCGGATCAACTTCGTCTAAACCTAATTCCTTTTCCCATCGTTCATTAATTTCTTTCATTACTGGAATGAGCTCTTCACCTTTTTTGGTTAACCTTAAAGAGTAATAACGTTTATCTTCAGGCAATTTCTCACGTGTGAGATAACCTTCTGATTCCAATTTTGTAATTGCCTTGGTTATTGCCCCTTTGGTCAAGATTAAATCATCGGCCAAATCCTTTTGGTTAATGTTCTCGTTTTCATAAATTTTGAAAATGCAGAATACCTGAATTAAACTTATGTTATACTTTGAAAATTCATAATTCAGATAGTTTTTGTGATTTTTGTGAAAAACATATAATGTATCTGCAAAATGTTTGGATTCCTTAAATGTTAGATTATTTTCAGATTTCATTATTCATATATTTCTATTTATAAATATAAAATTTTTTTGTAAAAGCATTCACGGGTGTCCGCCAAAATTAAATTCTGGTCGATAACCGATTTTGATTAGAATATTGTTGCTGTGAGTTGTAATTGATTTTTAATAGATGTGCTTTCACAGAAATCTTCTAAATCTTCTGTTGTATTTTCTATTTCTTGTTTTA
>JAFRFB010000034.1 GCA_017434555.1 Methanobrevibacter sp.
CATATGTCCACCAGTCCATACATCCATCCATCAGTCCATTTGCAGTCCACACTTCAGTCCATCCACAACCATGTCCATAAACAGTCCATCGAACAGTCCATAAAATATCCATTAGGTAGTCCATAAACAGTCCACACAATAGTCCATAGTTAGTCCATCATATAGTCCATAAAGTGTCCATTAGTATGTCCATAAACAGTCCACTGTATAGTCCATCATATCCACGAGGCAGTCCATAAACAGTCCATTGAGTAGTCCATAATATGTCCATTCTCATGTATATCAAGTCCAATATATTGTCCAAACATTAACATTAACGTTTAATATCTACATTAACGATAGCTATTTATGTAGAATACCATTTATCAACATCAACTCTTCTTGTTTGAGTTTCTGAAACTAATTTTTCATAAGCACCAGTAAAGGCAACTACACAATCATCGTGAATAGCTTCATTAGGATATGCTGTGATTTTCTCTAAAAATTCCATAGCCCATTTTTTAGTGAACCCTGTTCTATCCTTTCCAACCAGGAAAATTCCATTAAGTTGGATGTCAGCTGAAACTCTTCTTGCCCTGTCAACTTTATTCTCACGGGAGTTACCTGTGCCTGTGGTGAATCCTCTTCTATTTAATTCATCAATGATTAACAGGCCGAAGTTTTTTCCCGTACTTCCATCTATTTCTACATACTGCACATCTGACTTGTCACGTGCTGCAGTGTTAATGATTTCATTTATTAAGTTTCTAGATTCCAATTGAAACTCATATGAATCTAAAATATAGATATTGCCGTTTAGATCTTTCGCTAACAATACTCCAGCTGTGAAATCCGGATCTGTTTTTTTCATGTTGGTGTCGTCCAGGACTTCAGTTGCAGCAAGATCCCAATATCTGATAACTCGAATGATTGGAATTTTCATATACTCCTCATGAGAGATCAAGTGGAAATCTGATTCATCAAATAGCTCACCTTTAATGGATGCATACCAGTTACCGTTCATTAACTGCTCACGTGTAACTCTGTCCAAGCCCATTAAGTATTCTTCATAGTCCTTTCTGTCCAGATAAACATTATCCAAATAGCTTGATGAAATAAATCTTATCTGGTCTTTATCTTGGATGTCTTCATCTATCTTTTCGATGAATCTTTCGCGCACCCATTTGTTCCCACGCTTACCAGGATTTGAAGATGCCATCAGTTGAGTTGGAAGTTTATTGTCTTTAGTTTTTCGCACACGTGAACGCATATAGATATATTTAAAGCGCTCCAACTGTGTTAGTTCATCAATGCCAATGAATTGATATTCCGAACCTTGATAAGTATCTAAATCATTTATGTTTCTTAAATATCCAAAGGTTAATGAATTCCCGTTTGGAAATGTCCATGAATGTTCAGTACCGTCCCACTTCGGGCGAATAGCTGCATTATTCTGAATCTCTTTCCGGTTGAGCCATTGACTGGCCTTGTGAATCAATGCACCTTTCCTTTTTAAATCGGATAATGTTCTTCTTAAAATTAGCGCATGATATTCATTAACATCATCCTGTACATAAAATAAGGCTCTCATTAATAAGCTGGTGGATTTACTGCCTCCGGCAGCACCACCAATTAAAACTTCTTTTTCAGTAGCTAATATCATCTCAGCTTGTTTGACAAATGGTTTGAATGGTATATATGGATTTTCATATACACATTTCTGAAGAATAGCTTTATCCCTTGCGCCTAAATAGAATTCATTGTTCTCGTTGTACATTCTCATCATCTATTTGTTTTGCAAGGATGTCTATTTCATTCATTATGTCTTTTTGTGAGATTTCAATTTTCTTATCTTCCAATTCTAAAACACGATTCTTGAATAGTCTATCCATCTCGTCTTTGAATAATCTATTCTTAGCTTCAAATGCTTTAACGGATAATTCCAAGTATCTGACTTTCAGTTCTGCTAGATCAAGTAAGTACCTGGGCAAACTTTTTTCATTTGCAAGGTGTCTTATTTCACGATCTATTTTTGCAAAGTCAATTTCAATACCTACGGCATTTTTAGTTATCTTGTCGAGATTGTCAAGGCCTGTTTTAATATCAACTACCTGCTGCTGAAGTATGGTATCAATAGCTGTATCAATATTATCTGAATGGATATCATTATCCAATATTTGGCCTTGTGCAATAGCTCTGTTTGTTAATGATTTTTTATCACTAGCTTTCGGGTTTTTATCTCTATCCGATAAATTATATTTCTTTTTAAATCTTGAGAATGTGGCTCTGCTTACTTCGAATTCGTGTTCATCAGCTAGCCATCTTCTAATGTTTTCATCTGTTGCTCCAGATGTTTTCAGGTTTATTATTTCATCTAGTAATGTTTCGAGAAAATCGTTTTTAGTTAGTTTTAGTTTTGCTTTGAATTTTCTGTAGGTATTATCAGATACTTCCTGACCATATCTTGTTTTCAGCAATTCCCGTACTTCATTGTTACTCATCCCTTTTCTGCAACAGTTTATTATCTCCTGTTCATGAGTTTCAAGAAAGAATATTACGTCTGAATTTTTTCGACCCATAGGAGAAATCCCTCCTATAAGTTTCTTAATTCATTTTCAAGTTGTGATTTTCTTTCTTTAACTAACGTATATTCTGTTCTTTTAATTATTTTTTCTAATTCCGGATTCTCATTTATAGATATCATAGTTTCTTCAGCTACACCCATGGCTATTAGTTTAGCTCCTAGTTCGTATGCAAATTTATGAGTGTGTTCAGAATCTTTGACTATCCTTTTTAGGCAAGTATCGACTCTTGCACTTATATTACTTTTACGAACTGTCATAAATACAAATATGTTATTTATTGCTTTTATTATGGTGTAATGTATATAAAATTTTATTATAAAAAAAATAGTGAAATAATAATAGTGTATTATTATTCCTCAATAATGAATTGTTGTGTTACGAGTAAATTGAATATCTTTATTGAGCTTAATTAGAAAAGTTCAATCTTCAATATACTTATACTCTTATAAAATAGCTTTAATCATCAAGTTCTTCTAATTCTTTTTGTAAATCATAAATCTGCATTTCTTTATAATGTCTTTCAAATTTACCAATTTGAATAAGATATGCGCCAACTTCAAGTGCATCCCTATATGTATAGTTAGAATTTTTGATGATTTCTTTTTTATCTTCATCCATATAGGATGATGTATTATTAATGTTTGCCATGGTTTACACCCTATAGTATTATATGTAATACATTATATTAATTTATTAGTTCTACTATATAAAATAATATATTTTTCACAAACAATATGGACACAAATTATAATTAAATTATAATTAATGTGTTATATTAAAAATTAATTGATTTAAATTAAGTTTTAAATTAAGATACTGCTTTAAAATTAAGAATACTTATTTTTGAGGTATATAACTAAGTTTTAATTTGTATATACAAATTTGTTCGAGGTTAATAGAATAGTAATAATATAGAAATAGCATAATATTTAATCCATAATTGATATAGATAAATATGTTAAAAGACACTGATACCTCGATATACATTGATGCATTTACCTATGTCAAACGTAGTAAGAATCGTCAGGAAATAATTCAAATAATTGGAACATCCAGAAATAAAACTCCATCTGAAATTAAAGAAGAAATGGGTGCGAGATTCAGTTTAACATCAAGAGTATTAAGCGATTTACGAGAAAAGAATATTGTTGAATGTTTAGATCCTGAAGCTAAAACTGGAAGGGTATACTATCTAACTGATCTTGGATTAAGAATTTACCGAGATTTATAAAATAACTATTTTTCAAAAAAGCGCAAGCTACAAAATAATTACCGTCAATACTAATATAATTGATACCTGCTCTTTACTTTTAATTAAATCAATGGACATTAACATTAACGGCCGTGATTCCCAATTTGAATTTAGATTTCAAACTGCGATATATATGAAAGCGTTCTGGAAAAGAAGTTTTGAATAGCTGATGGTGGATGTTAATGTTTTCATATATTTATATAACCTATCAATTATAAAACTAGATTCAAGGGTTTGGAATATATATGTCTAATTATCATTTTTTTAATAGGAAAGAGTTAGAAAGAATACTTGATGAATGCCTTAATAAAACATTAGGTGAAGTAGATAAAAATAATGTTTTTGAAATAACAAAGACACATCCTAAATATACTGGAATAGCTGGACATGTAATTGAGCAATCTGTATTAGGCTATCCTGCAGATACTAGACAGGAACCTGATTTGGATGTCGATGGTGTTAAAACAGAATTAAAAACAACGGGTATTAAATACATAAGGAATAATACTCAATTCGTTGCTAAAGAGCCTATGAGTATTACGGCCGTATCACCAGATATTATTGTTAATGAAACATTTGATGATTCTAATTTTTGGCATAAGCTAGCTCATTTATTATTTGTTTATTATTTATATGATTCATCAACTACCGTTAAAGCTGCAGGCTATGCAGACTTCCCAATTAAAGGTTATCAATTTTATGAGTTCAATTCTGAAGATACAGAAATATTAAAGAATGATTGGGAAATAGTTAGAAACTTCATATCCTGCTTACAGGATAATTATGACGATTATGAAGATGAATATCCAAGGATATCATATGAATTAAGACCTAAGTTAATGTATATTGATACAGCTCCTAAATGGCCAAACAATCCTAGATTCAGATTAAAGAGAAGTGTTGTATCTTCAATTGTACAAGATCACTTCGGTGAATCATTGGAACAATTACCTAAAACATATACTTCTTATTCTGAAATTAATGAAACCTGCCATAACTTAACAGAAGAATATAAAGGCAAACCTATTCATGAACTTATTGATTTATTAGATATCAGTGTTAAGACTGTTAATAAAGGTATTGGAGAGCATATAATTGTTAAAATGTTTGGTGGGAACTCTAAAAAAATGCAGAACATAAAACTGTTTAATAAATTGGGAATTATAGGAAAAACATTAACATTAACGGAGAGAGGATTAAGAAAAGAAGATATGAAGTTATTCACAATTGATTTTAGTGAATTTACTGAAGATGCTGAATTTGAAGATTCACAAATCTATGATTACTTTGCAAATAATAAATTCTTATGTATAATCTTCCAAAAGCCTCATGCTAATGCTAAATGGAATGATAATATCTTTTTAGGATTTAAAATGATTAATTTTGATGGTGACTTCATTGAGAATGATGTTCGCAATACTTGGGAGAGAATTAAAGATTTAGTTGTTAATGATAAACTAGAAGATGTTGTTGTCTTAGATAGGCATGGACAGCCACGTAGAAATAGAAGTGGTAATATAATGAGTGCTCCTAACTTCCCTAAAAGTTCTGAAGGAAATGTTTTTGTTAGAGGAACTAGCTCAACATCTGATGTAAAACCATTGACATTAAACGGAATTAAAATGTATAGACAACAAATATGGGTTAAAGGTCTTTACATTGTTGAAAAATTAGATAGTGAAGATTATATTTAATCTTCTTGTTCGACAACTGTTTCTAAATATTTTCCTAGCTTTTGAACAATACCAACGACTAAAGCGTTACCCATCATGAAATATCTTCTTCTTTCTGTCATAGCTTTAGATTCAACATTAGTCCAATTATCTGGAAACATTTGAATTCTTTCAGCCTCAACAGGAGTTAATGTTCTGTATATGTCATTATCCTCATCAACGCCAATAATATGGGAACTTCTATTAGTTGTGCTTTCACTAGTAAGCATTGTTCTTGCAGGAACATCTAAATGGTCTGGGAACGCAATAGCTCCTTCTGAATAACAGTAAGTTTCACCGTTAGGTTTTTTCCTTTCAATTCTTTTAGAACCTTTCAAGTATTTCCATTTTTCAAGTTTTTCAGCAGAGATAATATATTTATCATCCACATTACTTTCAAGGATATCTCCTAATGTTTTGGATTCACCGGAGTAATTAGGTTCTACTTTATAGGTATAAATATCTCCGTTAATCATACAACCTGCATTTAAAAATGGAAATTTAAATTCTTCACTAATATAAACGATATCTTCATATTTAGATATGTTATTGTTGTCATCGCCTAAATCAACATCATTTATTGGAAATGTTGATGCAAAAATACCGTCATTATAAATAAGTTGTTTTGCAGGAACTTTAACCATCTTTTTAAAATAATTTGTAGATTCATGATAAGCAAAAATAAATACTCTCCTCCTTCTTTGAGGAAAACCATATTCTGCTGCATTAATGACTCTCCATTCAACAGCATAACCATTATCTAAAAATGACCTTAACATTACTCCAAAATCACGTCCTCTTTGAGTTGAAGGTGATTTAAGTAATCTATCTACATTTTCAAGTAAAACAAATGGAGGAGTTCTAGCTTCTAAAACTCTAGCAATATCCCACCATAAAACTCCTTTCTTACCTTCAATACCTTTTTCATTTGATAATGACCTTGCTACAGAATAATCTTGACATGGAAAACCACCAACTAAAAGAGTATGTTCTGGAATAATATCTATCTCTTCAGTTGTAATTTCATTAATGTCTTTACATACATGATTATCACTTTCGCCGAATCTTTCACAATAACAATCAAATGCAGCTTGTGTTTTAGTGGATGGCTCCCATTGATTAGCCCAAACGAAATCCCAATTAGATTTTTCTGTAACTTCTTTACCGTCAAAAGTTACTTCATTAAATCCACAACGGAATCCTCCAACACCTGCAAATAATTCAACGACAGTTTTATCCATAATAATTTCTCCAACATCTATTATATTTATTTAACATCTATATTAATAATTAACGAGATCAAGTGAAAAGTATTTTTAATTGAAAATTAAAATAATAATAAAGTTGAATTCAAATTAGAATCATTTTAAAAGGTGGATACTTATGGAAAGTTTAGAAAGAATTCATGATACAATAAATAGCATTGCAGAAGACCCAAGAGTTAATGTTTCTAAAATAGATGATTATACATTTGATATTGTTATTGATGGAGAGTTAATGGATTCATTTGACAAACTTGGAGAAATCCAAAAAAAGATTGATGAAAGTTGTTCTGATGAATTCACTCTTAAAACTATTTATGGTGATGGACAAGACGCTAAATTAATTTTAGAAAAGAATTAACTAATGGAGTTTCACCATGAATATAGATATCTTTGAAAAAAATAATATTGAATTACCAACTATTAAGGATGCTGATGAAAAGGATAATCCACCAATAGTTGCACGTTTCACCAATGGTGATTGGAGTTGGTATGTATTAGCTGGTGAAAAGCTTGACAATGGAGATTATCTCTTATATGGCCTTGTGGATGGAATTCATAAAGAATTAGGAACATTCACTTTAAGCCAAATAGAAAGTGTTTCAGCTACATTAACATCTGACTTTGATAATATTGGCCTTTATGATTTATAAAAATTAATAGCTACTTTTTTAGATTCGATTTAATGAGATGACATTAACATTAACGGAAGCCCTTCCATAAATCAATCCCGTTTTACACTGCGATATATATGAAAGGGTTTCAGAAAATAAGTTTTGAATAGCTAATAGCTGACGTTAATGTTGTTATGGAAATTCACTTGCTATTTCATGGTACTTATCACTAACAATAGCTACAAAGTCTTGTATTTCACCTGTGACTTCTAAAGTATCAATGTCTACTTCTTTGAGATAACATATACTGTTAATGTCTTCAGGTTCGTCTGTTTCTGCAATACTGTACCAGCCCATTATCATTACTGGTTTATCTTTTGGAAATTTTTTTAAATGTTCTATCATTTCACCGCAATTCATTTTATCACCTTTAACTTGAATATAAATCTGTAAATATCCATGATGGATCATATGCTATGAGGTATCCGTCTTCACACCAGATGGATCTAACATTTCCTGAAGTTGTATCTGCTACTGCTGCAGGGTCACGGTTGATCCAGTTTCCGGATGTATGTTTGGAATGTCTCAGCCTTAATCTGATATGGCCAGTTCCTGAAACTCTACATTTAACATGGACAAACTGCACATCATAGCCTAAGCTTTTGGCAATGCGGTAATATACTTGTCCCCAGTCTACACAGTTGGAGCCTTTGCCTTTACTACCGTCATTTATTGTTTGTTTATCTGTTTTTTGTGAATCGAAGTATTTGCTATATAATTTCTTCTTTGCTATAATAGCTAAGGCCTCATCAATGGTATTGCCTTTAAAACTGAATGTTTTGATAAAGAAATTCATTGTGGTGTCTTTATAGTCTGGTAATGTTGATTTCCTATATACTATTGCAGGATATCTTCCATTAGCTTTAATGAATGCTTCAGTCCTTATGGCCATGTCCACATATTCAGCTTTATCTATTTGAGTTCCATCCTTTAGTGTTACATAGTTTGGAAGGAAGTCTAAAGACGTGTTATCTTTAATGACTGCCATTGTATACATAGCTACTAGCTTATCATCGCCTAATTTTTTCGCGCGCTTTTCTACATCGGCGCAACTACCTTTTAGTTTGAATATCTGGTAGTAATCACGCTTCTTATATTTCTTTTTGTTCTGGATTAACCAGTAGGCAATCGAATTCATGCCCTGGCAAAAGCTTGTCCAGATTATACTATTACTTGACATATTATATAATTTATATATTTAACTATTATAATTTTTATATAATGTGTCTGATTTGTGTAGTACATTATTTTATTATGTTGAATGTTAGATTTTGTATTAGTTAGTCTATATGTTCTGACTATTTTTGGTGTTGCAATTCCTGTTGCAACTATTGCAATTTTGTTGCAACTCTATTGCAATCCGATTGCAACTCATGAAATTTTCACTATGAAATCTGAAATTGGAGTTGCAATTATTGCAATTTTTTATTATTAGTTTGTTCAATATTTTTTAATATATTTTAAAAAAACTGAACAATTGTAATTTTAAGAAAGTTAAATTTAACGTCGAAGAGAAATTGCAATTTTGTTGCAATTTTCCATACATGAATTGCAATTTTGTTGCAATTAATTGCAATTTTAAAAATCCAATATATTGAAAATTGCAATTTTGACCCTATTTTCCTTGCAGTTGCAATTCATTATTTTGGTGTTGCAATTATTGCAATTGTGAATGTATGTACGAATGTATATAAATTATTGTACTACCTAGCGAAAGTGCAGTATGTCCAGTGGCACATCTGTATGTCTTGGGACCCCCCTCTGAGGAGGGTCTGCTGGCATACCAAGGAAATGTATGTAATACACTATAAGTATTACAATACTTACACCTTCCTGCAAGCAGACAGCATACCTTGAAAAATAAATTTTGTCGTTTCTTTTTTTAAAAAAAATCCAAAATTAAACAGTATTCAACATTTGTTCAAAAGTTGCAATTCCAAAATTTGAGTTGCAATTCCTATTGCAACTGTTGCAATATTTGTTGCAATCAAGTTGCAATTAATTGCAATAGCTATAAAATATAGTTGTGATAAAACTATGTATGTTAAGGATTTGGAGTGAAAGTGATGGATGAAAAAACACTTGAAAAAAATGATCATGCAATTGGTCAGGAATTCGAAGTTAAGAAAAATACTGCTAACGCTAATAGGATAGGATTCAGCAATACTGTTTTTGGAGTTGGAGAAAAAGTCTATGTCCTATCAGAAAAAGAACATAAGAATGTAGTCCAACAATTAAACCAGGTAGATGAATATAAGGCCAGAATCAAAGAACTTGAAGCTGACATTAACGATGAAGATTTGAAAGGTGAACTTCAAGAAAAGGATGCAATGATTGCAAACCTTAAAGCAAGAGTTGACAATCTTGGAAAAGAACTGGAAGAATCTAAAGCACAGCCTAAAGTCTATGATAAGGATGAAATGGAAGAATTAAAAGAAGAACTTGAAAATGCTAAGGCCAAATGTAAGTACTGGAAAAATTCATTTGAAAATATAATGGAATCTTCAGATGGACTTGCAGCTAGAAATGAAGAATTGATTAGTGAAAATAATCAATTGAAAGATGCCAATAATAAAATCAATGAAACCAATAAGTTGCTGAATGATAATATCATTGCTTTAAATGCTAGCTTTAAAGAAACTAAAGACGAACTCCAATCCACTTTCGAGGTTAAAGAAAAAGATTATAGAGAAACCATTGAAAAACAACAAACACATATAGATGAATTAACCGAGAAAGTACAATCTCTTTCCATTCTTAAAGATTATATTTCCCCTAAGGAACATTACGCTGCACTTGAAGAATTAAAAGACAAAATCAAAGAAGTTGAACTGGAACTTGACAAAGCTAAGGCTGAAGTTGATGTGAAACTCAAAACTCAGAAATCTGAAATGGATGTTAAACATACTGAAGAAAAAGCACAAATGCTAATAGCTTATACTCAAGAACTGAATGCACATAAATTAAAGTATAATGAACTTGCAAAAGACTATAACCATTTACTTGGAGATGCAAGCTCATTAACAAGAGTAAATACATTATTCTCTGGAAGACATAAGACAATTGTTAAAGATAAGGAACCTGCGGAACTTGAAGAGATAGAGGTGGAAAAAGAACCAACAGATACAATTGAATATGTCCCCAAAGATGAAATACATTTGATATAAACTTAACGATAGCTATTCCGCATCTTCAATTGAATCCAGAATCTCATCCATCAATTTAGAAGTGTTAATGTTATTTTCCTCACCTATTTCATATTCGATAACAGAACCAACTATGTTATCCAGGGATCTGTCTTGAATAGCTGAGATGACTCTTAATTTTTTGTGAGTATCTGGATCTACTTTAACATTAATTCTTTTTCTTGGATTTCCTTTATCCAACATCTTATCGTTAATATCATAAGCACTATTGTCAATATCAATCTGTTTTAACCAATCAAAGTCATTATTGTTGTCAAAAGATTCTTTAACATATTCAACAATATCCAATCTTTCAATCCGGCTTTCCAATATGGATGTTGCTATTGTTTCTAATGTAGTATCTTTTGCAGTAGCTATTACTTTCAATGCCTTATGAGTATTTGGAAATAGTTTGACTGTTATTTGTTTTTTAGGAAGCTCATTCATTTCATTTAAGTAATCTTCACGTACCTGTCTTATTTTGTTTTCACGCTGAACCTGCTTTTCAATTAACTCATCAAATTTATCATTTGTCATATTTTCCTCCTCCTTAAATTTTATTATGTTATTACATTATAATGCAAATACATTTATATTTAGTTACATATAATATATTATTGATTGTATATAAAACTATCCCGAGATACTAAAATTCCATGTATCTCCAGGATATATTAAATCGAAATAGAATTTTGTTTAATAATTAAAAGAGGTGCAATTATGATGAGCAAATATAAAAATAAGATAAATCCATTTGAAGATTTAAAATCAGATGCTCAAAATTCAAATTGTGGAATATATAAAATTACAAACCTGAAAAATAATAAAGCATACATTGGCCAATCAACCGACATCAAACGTAGATGGATAAACCATAAACTTGAATTAAAAAACAATAGCCATAGAAACTCCCATTTACAAAATGCTTTTAATAAATATGGCGAAGAAGCATTTGAATTTAGGATACTTGAAGAAACTTTTGAAGAAAACCTAGATGATGCTGAAGAATACTGGATTAATTATTTCGATTCAACAAATCCTAGAAAAGGTTATAATCTTACATATGGAGGCAATAATTCTAAAATAAGAGAGGATATTCAGGAACAAATGAATCTAGTTAAAGAATTAAGGAAACAGGAAGCACATTATTTTAAAATGAGACATATCAACAATAATGGTGGCTTTACAAAATTATATGCAATGGCAAAAGAAAACAAATCTCAAAAAGAGGCATCAATAGAATTGGGGATACCTCAAGTTTATATTCGAGAATATTTAAAAGAACAAGGGTTTTCTAGTTGGAATCAACTAATTAAACAAGCTAGAGGTTTAAAACATGATTATTCTCTCATTGATGAAAAAGGAGGAGTTTTATTTATTATAGACCAATTCATCCAAGGTAAATCAATTAATACAATAGCTAAAGAGTTGAATGTTGGAAATAAACTTATTAGTGACTATTTGGCTTTCAAAGGAATTAACTCTAGAGAAGCACGAAAATATATTTCTAAATGGGGGATTGAATTAGTATTGATGTATTTTGGTGGTGTAGATTATATTAAAAAGAATTTAAAACTTGGTTTATCAATGGATGAAATTTCTGAAGAATGTAAAATTCCTAAAGAAAGATTATCAAAATATTTGAAAGAAAATAGTTAACCTGATGTCTTGGATGTAGTTTTTACATGTTATCATTAACGATTGATATTTCATTACTGGAAAAATAATTCTCTTACTGGAATGAATATTCTATGTTTTTGATAACATGTTTTTAATGCATCATCAATAGCTATCAATTATAATGACACGACATTAACATTAACGGAAGGGTTATGGGATTTGAATTTGTATTTTAAACCCCGATATATATGCACGAGTTTTTAAAAGTAGTTTTCCATTGGTTAATGGTGGCCGTTAATGTCACGGTTATGGATCCACTCACGATGTTTTCCAATAGCTACCCTGACAATAACATCAATGAGATCAAGATTATCAGTCTGTTTGAAATAATATTCTGCAGGTCCTTCTAGCATTTGTCTTAAATCATAGAATGGTCTAGGCTTAACAGCTTCAGGATTCATCAAACCGTAATTCTTCAATAGCTTAATGTTTTCAGTTTCGTACTTCTCTAATTTTGATTTCTGAACTTTAGTTGCTACTGTCTTTTCTTTCTTGTCAAATATCTTAGCTATCTGGGATGAATCAATTAATATGCTGCTTTCAATAAGTAACAGTTTTATTTCCTTACCTTTGACTGTTATTGTTGTTACATACGAATTTTCATTATCTAAAAATAATTTCATTTTATAGCCTCTACTATATAATATAGCTATTATATGATTTATATTTTAAAAATAGTTGAAGCTGGGAGAGGGTCTTAATCCCAGCTTGTTAAGGAATTTGGAGTTAATAAACTCTTAGCAGAAGAGATAATATATTCTTTAGCCCCTTACACGCAATCTCTTAAATCGAAAGGGAAATATTTAGGAGATTAAACTATGGCTAGCTTATGCCCTGAAATTACCTTTGATTATTCTATTAGGTGCGTTCATTAACACACCGACGGAGGAAAGTATGAATAGTTTGGTATACATAGGTAATTCGTCTCTAATGTCTTTACGCATGAATTCAATTAATGGATAGAAATCGTACATCTCACCATCAGGTCCTAAAGGAGCAACGGTTGTTCCTGTAGTTCTGGAGTAAAGTAATTTCATACCTGGGTTAATGTAGTCCATACCAATGTAAGTTTTGTCACCCATTTCAGAACCACCATCACAGACAGCAGTTCCTAAGATATCAATGTTGTCAACGCCATAATAGCTTTTGATTAGTTCAACCGGTTCAACTTGTCTGTTGCTTGAGAATATGTCAGATTTTAAAGTTGTTAATGATTTGTAGCTTACGGCCATGCTGTTTAAGTTAGCATAGCTTCCGGCTGATTCTTTGAATTTCTCTTGAGCTTTGAGGATGGTCATTCCAGTATCGTCACCTGCTTGGAAGTTGTAGGTGGAAACTTTACTGGAGTTCATAATCATATCAATAGCTGCCTTTTCAATACTTCTACCAATAAGAATACCTACATCCTGTAACATGTCATTAACGCTGATTAAATTGGAATCAAGCATTTGAGCAGAAACGTTTAACACTCCACCGATAGTGTCAATGGATACAGTTTCACTGATTGGTTTTCTCACGTTTAATTCCTGAAGGGTTGCACCAGGAGCTATGTCTTTGGCCTCACCAAGCACGCCTTTTTGAATAGCTTCCTCGATGTTGACTCTTTGGGACATGTAAGTATAATATTGTGAGTTTTCTTCAATCTCTTGCTTTGGTAAAAGTCTTGTGAATTTCATCCACTTTGCGGAAGTATCGGCCACGATTTGGGCCATTACTTCATTTTGTACTTTTGCATCATTTCCTTTAGTTAACATTTAATATAATCCTCCTAAGGCCTGCAAGTACCTTTCAAAGCAAGACCTGGTTTGTTTAATAATATTCCTACTTTTGATTGTATAAATAATTTGGTATATTGAGGTAACTCATCGTAAATGTCTTTACGCATGATTTCAATGATAGGATAGAAGTCTGCAATGTTTTCATCTGATGTAATTGGTGCAACAGTAGTTCCAGAAGATTTGGAATACAATACTGTTAATGGAGCATTACGGAGATCAAAACCAATATAGTCTTTATCACCAATTAATGATCCGCCGTCAGCTTGAGTAGTTCCTAACAAGTCAATGTTATCAATACCGTAGTATTCTTTAATGTCTTCAACAGGCTGCACTAACTTGTTAGAACTGTAAGCTAATTGTTTAACGTATGATAATGTCTTATATGATTCGGCCATTATTGTTAAATCTGCACCTGCTCCAGCATTACCTTTGAAAGCTTCCTGTGCTTTGATAACAAACTTACCGAAAGCATCCATTGTATCGTCAGTTTCACTAGTATTGTAAACCGGAACATTTGGAGAGCTAATTAATGTATCGTAAATGTTATATTCAATACGGTTAGCAATAACAGTAGCTACATCACCTAATAAATCTTCAAATGAAACAATATCAGAATCAAACACATCCTTATTAACGTTAAGGACACCACCAACAGTATCAATGGAGATAGTGTCAGTTACTGGTTTTCTAATGTTTAACTCTTGAAGGCTTGCACCTGGAGCAATGTCTTTGGCCTCACCAAGTAAACCTTTTTTAATAGCTTCATCAAGATTAATGTTTTGTCTAAAGTAAGTATAATAATCAGAATTCTCTTTGATTTCTTGTTTAGGAAATAGTCTTGCAAGCTTCAACCTTTTTGCGGTTTCATCAGTAATAGTTTGAGCTATTACTTCATTTTGTACTTTAGTATCATTTCCTTTTGTAATCATTAACTATCACCTTTATGTCTGACCAGTTTCACCGGTTGTGCCGATGTCGTAAGGTCTGAATACTTCAATGTAATTGTAATCATCAGAACTAGTTACAGGATGCATTGCTATATATTCACCGTCATCTGATTTAATAGCTCCAGTACTGCTTAAAGCAATCTTATCATTAACGGCAATGTTTGATAATCCACTAGCTAATTTTAATCTGAATAAATGACCTAAAACTAATATGGATGTTTTTCTTCTACCACCAGTCATAGTGACCGGATCGTTAACTGCAATACCTAAAATGATTTCACCAGCAGCGCCAGTGTATTTTTTAACGGTTGGTTTTCCAATATCTGAGTTAGCTGATAATGTAACAGCATCATCAACTTTGATTTTATTTCCTGCATACTCATATCCTGGAGTTTCTCCAGTTGGAGTTGTTACAGTAGTTGCAGTAATTGTACCTTCGTCTAATAAGAAAGTTGTGACTTCTTTACGCTCTTCTAATAAGATAATAGAATCTGCCATTATTAATGTCCTCCACTAATATTTTACTATTACTTAATTTATTATTTATGTTATATAAATATCTCTATATAATAGCTACTTTATTTATTTTTAGAAAAAGTTGTCTGTTAAACTAAATGGTTAATTAAAAAAAGAACTAAAGGATAGAAGGGAAATAAGCCACCCGTTATGAATAATCAATTTGCTTGTACTAATTTAAAACGTGTTTACAGCCTATCTCCCTATATTATGAAAACAATTTGGAGTGAAAGTATTGTCTTCATCAATACAATATATGTAACTAATACTATTTATTCTCTTCATTGATAATGGCCTGCTCAGCCTCACCACTCTCAATCATACCAATACCAATATCAAAATTAGTTTTAATATCACTTAAAAGTCTAAGTTCTGCATTCCACGTTTCAGTTTCATGCTCACGTGTAAGTCCCCAAATACCTGCGTCCAATTCACCTTCGATGAGGTCTTCCTTCATAAGTTCTTCATAAATTGAAAAATATTTTTCCTGAATCTCTTCCCGCAATTTCATTAACATTTCGTAATCGCTGATGAGATCTTCAACTTGACTCTTATGTAATCTGAAACGAGCATGGTCATACAATAGCTTCATTCGTCTAAAGCTATCAATAACTTCACGTTCATCAACATCAAGTTCATCATAAGTTTTTATTTTATCATTAGTCATATTCATCACTATTGATTATTTGAATAAAGACTTATAAATGCTTTTTGATATGAGTCTAGGGCAATATTGCCTTGGACTTGTAATTTATCAAACTTATGGTAATATCGATATAAAGATTATATAAAAAAACTTTTAATTAATCTTTAACATAAATTAATAACAGTTAATAATATTTGAGGATTTGGATATGAAGCTAACAGATAATGAAAAAAGAGAAATTGTCCAAATGATTGAGGACAATGAATCTATTCCCGATGATTATAGATTTAAACTTTTTGATAGTAATAGAAAAGTTGAATTAATCTGGGATGGAAAAACTAATGAAAAATCAAATGTTGTTTTACCTTTTCAGACAATAGAATGTATTGATGAACCTAGAAGAACTGGAACAACTTCTATTAGGCAGTCTGATTTGTTTAATTATGATAAAAGAGGTAGACAAATAAAAGGATGGTCTAATAAATTAATTTGGGGAGATAACAAATTAATTTTAAGTAGTCTTAAAAATGGGCCGTTAAGACAAGAAATTGAAAAGCAGGGTGGAATAAAACTCATATATATTGATCCACCATTTGATGTAGGTGCCGATTTTTCAATGAATATTGAAGTAGGTGATGAGTCTATCACTAAAAAATCTAATGTTCTTGAGGAAATAGCTTATAGAGATACTTGGGGAAATGGTTCTGATAGTTTTATTGCAATGATTTATGAGAGACTTTCTTTGATGAGAGATTTATTAGCTGATGATGGTACTATTTATGTTCACTGTGATTGGAGAGTTTCTGCATATATTCGTTTAATTTTAGATGAATTATTTGGTAAAGATAATTTTAGAAATGAAATTATTTGGTACTATTCTACTTTAGGTCGTCCAGATGACCGTTTTGCTTTAAAACATGACTCATTATTTGTTTATGGTAAATCTAAAAATACATTTTTTAATAAAGAAGGTGCTAAAGTACCTTACTCTGATGAATATATTAAGTCACACTTTAGAGATGTTGATGATGAAGGTAGACGTTGTAGAAAACGATTCGATGCTGGAAAATGGAGAATTTATTATCCTGATGCAGGTATGATTCCAAATGATGTATGGGAAATCCCTTATGAAAATTCTATGTCAAAAAATAGAGTTAATTATCCTACTCAGAAACCAGAACAACTTCTAGAAAGAATAATTAAATCTACAACCGTTGAAGGTGATCTTGTTGCTGACTTTTTCTGCGGTTCTGGAACAACAATGGCAGTTGCAGAGAAGTTAGGTAGAAAATGGATTGGTGCTGACTTAGGTAAATTTGCTATTCATACTACAAGAAAAAGAATGATTAAAATTCAAAGAGAATTAAAAGAATCTGGAAAAGATTATAGAGCATTTGAAATTTTAAATCTTGGAAAATATGAAAGACAATATTATATGAATATTGACTCTGCATTACTTGATGAAAATCAAGAACAAGTAGTATCTCAAAAAGAGAGAGAATTTAATTCTCTAATTTTATCTGCATATAAGGCAGAACCAATAAGCGGATTCAATACTTTAAAAGGTAACAAATTAGGTAGATTTGTTTCAATTGGACCTATTGACATGCCTGTATCAAGATTGTTTGTTGAAGAAGTTCTTAATGAATGTATCGAAAAACAATTAACAAAAGTAGATATATTAGGGTTTGAATTTGAAATGGGTTTATCTCCAGATATACAAGACCATGCTAAGGAAATAGGTATTGATTTAAATTTAAAATATATCCCTAAAGAGGTTTTCGATAAAAGAGCTGTTGATAAAGATCAAGTGAAATTTTATGATGTTTCTTATATCGATGTAGATTACGAATTAAAAGATGATAAGATATCTATTGAATTAACTGATTTTGCTGTTTTTTATAATCAAGACGAAAATAAAGTTCCAACTAGAAAAAATTCATCTGTACTTATAATTCGTAATGGTAATCTAATTAAAGTTAAAAATGTTGAAGGGGTTAATAAAGAAGAAACTATCACCGAAAGCTGGACTGATTGGATAGATTATTGGTCTATTGATTTTGATTACGAAAGCAAAAAAGAAATTATTAGAGAAGGTGATGAAGAAATCTGGACAGGTAAATATGTTTTTGAAAATGAATGGCAAAGTTTCAGAACAAGAAATGATAGGACATTATTGTTAAAATCTCCACCTTATCCAATGGAAAAAAGAAAAACAAAGATAGCTGTTAAAGTTGTAGACATATTTGGTAATGATACTATGAAAATAATTGAAGTAGATAAAGGAGGGAAATAATGGCTCTTCCAATTGATTTTCCAAGTTCACCATATACTATCTTAAATCCAGATAATAGATGGTTTCCAGATGCAAAAACTCGTGAAAAAAATTTTAATCTAATACCTCCATTAGTAAATA
Source organism: Methanobrevibacter sp. (assembly GCA_017434555.1). Lineage (GTDB taxonomy): Archaea > Methanobacteriota > Methanobacteria > Methanobacteriales > Methanobacteriaceae > Methanocatella. Next base: position 18,633 of record JAFRFB010000034.1, read on the forward strand.
AAATAAGACTTAAAGTTAAAGAATGGAGAGACAATGATTATGAAGGTGCTAGTGAAACTACAAAAGCATTACTTCATTTTTGGTTTGAAGAAGAACATTGGATAGAAAATGCAAATGGAGAATTTTTTGAATTTAAATATTATTTTGCTCAAAGAGAATCTGTTGAAACTATTATATATCTTCACGAAATAGCGAATGTTGAAGATAAATATGACTTAATAAAATTTGATAGTTCTGAAATTATCAAACCTGAAGATTTCCCTGAATCATGGGCTCGTTTTGTAATTAAAATGGCAACAGGAAGTGGAAAAACAAAAGTTTTAAGTTTAATTTTAGTTTGGTCATTTTTCCATAAAACCTATGAAGAACATTCAGATTTATCTAGAAATTTTTTAGTCATTACTCCAAACATTATTGTTTTAGATAGGATTCGTTCTGATTTTGAAAATCTTAAAACATTTTTTGCAGATCCAATGCTTCCTGATGATGGTTATCAAGGTAGAAATTGGAAAACCGATTTTCAATTAGATGTTCATATTCAAGACAATGTAAATAAAAGAAATAAAACTGGAAATATCTTTTTAACAAATATTCATAGAGTATATGATAGTGGATATAAAGAACCCTCATTTGATGATGAGAATACAATGGGATATTTCTTAGGTGAAAAGGCAAAAGATGTGAAAGAAGATCATGTCGATTTAGGAGATATTGTAAGAGATATAGATGAAATAATGGTTTTAAATGATGAAGCACATCATATTCACGATAGTAAATTACAATGGTTTAAATCAATTGAAGATATTCATAATAATCTTAAACAAAAAGGAAATAAATTAGCTATGCAAGTTGATTTCACTGCAACCCCTAAAGATACTAAAGGGTTTATTTTTCCACAAACAGTTTCAGATTATCCTTTAGTTGAGGCTATCCATCAGAATATTGTGAAACAACCTTTCATTCCAGATGATGAAAGTAGAAAAAAAATAAAGGAAATTGAATCCGTTAAAGTCGAAGAAAGATATGCTGATTATCTTGAAGTAGGTTATCAAGAATGGAAAAAAGCTTATAGAGAACATATTGGCGTAGGTAAAAAAGCAGTTCTTTTTATAATGGTTGAAGATACTAAAAAATGTGATGCAGTTGCAGAATATCTTGAAGTAACTTATCCTGAATTTGAAAATGCTGTTTTGACAATTCATACTAATGCAAAAGGTGATTTAAAAGATGGAAAATCTAGAAAAGCTAAAGAAGAATTAGATTTACTTAGAAAAGCAGCTAATGAAATTGATAGTATGGATAGTCCATATAAAGTAATCGTTTCAGTATTAGTATTAAAAGAAGGATGGGACGTTAAAAATGTAACTACTATTGTTGGTTTAAGATCATTTACTTCAAAATCAAAAATCCTTCCTGAACAAACTTTAGGAAGAGGTTTAAGAAAAATGTATCGGGATAGTGAAGAAAAACTCATGATAATTGGAACTGAACCATTTATGGACTTTATTGAATCTATTAAAAGTGAGGGGGTTAAATTGGGTAAAACTCAAGTTGGATCTAGTGGACCAGCACATGCAATGCGTATTGAAGTTGATTTAGATAATGAAAATAAAAACATTGAGGAATTAGATATTTTAATTCCAGAACTAGAACCTTCATTTTATACTGATTTTATAAAGCTAAAAGAAATGGATGTTAGTAAATTTAAAGTTAATAAATTTGAAATAATCAATTATGGTGAAGAAGAACTCAGAGAAATTAATTTTATTCACATTACTGATGATGATAAAAGAGAAACATTAACATTAAGTGGTGATAGGACTATTGATTATAGATCAATGCTTAGGTATTATGCTATTGTTATCTTAAAAGAAGCAAGATTAGTTTCAGGCAATACAACAGTCTATGGTAAATTAAGAGAATTTATTTCTAATTATTTATTTGAAGAACCTGTTAATTTAGAAGATCCTAATGTTATCAAAAATGTTTCTAGGAGAGAAGTTTCTAAAACCATACTTGATACTTTTATATATTATGTAACTAATATTACTACGGCTATTGTTCCTGAACCAAAAATTAGGACTTGGAAATCAGTAGCTGATACAAAACCATTCATTGTTAAAGAACAGGGATATGTTGTACCTCAAAAATCAGTTTTTAATAAAATTATTGGAGATAGTGGTTTTGAATTAACTTTTGCTGGAAAGTTAGAGGGATATAATGATGTTATTTCTTATGCAAAAAATTATCTTGCAATTCAATATCATGTTCAATATCAAGATAGAAATGGAAGAGTTTCAAAATACTACCCCGATTTCTTGGTTAAAACATCTCCTAATAAAGTATATATAATTGAAACAAAAGGTAATGCTGACTTAGATGTTCCATTAAAACTTAAACGGTTGAAAAAATGGTGTAGTGATGTAAATTCCCAGCAAAACCAAATTACATATATTCCATTATATGTTGAACAAGAAAAATATGAAAAACAGCACATTACTTCGTTCAATGAATTAATTAAACTGTTTGAACATGAATTAAACTTCATGATTAATAACGATTAAGTTATTATACTATTATTTAAACCAACCATCACTATTCTAAATTTTTAACTACTTGATTGCCTTTTTCAGTATGACGATATAATCTTCCTTTTCTTACTTCAGGATTAATACATTCAACTAGCTCATGTGCTTTTAATTCTGCTAGGACTTTTGAAATATGATTTGTCCTTATTCCTGAATCTTTAGCAATAACGCTAGGTATCTTAACATCATCCTCTAAAGATTTCATAGCTTTTGTTCTGTATTGGGATATCTGCACATAGCTAATCTCTGTTAGCATTTCATCTGAAAGTTTCATATTAATCACTCTTATTTAATAGTTTAATAATCATTTGATTTATATTTATTAGCTTCTTACGAAGTATATCGTATCCTCATCATAACTACTTAACGCATCATATGCAGCTTGAGTCATGAAGCGGAACTTACCGAAGACTCCGTATTCAACACCCATATATACTGGCCCTGTTGATTTGGCCAGATACATCTGTATACTTCCTGAAGTCTTCAATGGTATTACTGAGTAGGCATCTAAACTTTCAGTTTCCCAAGAGCTACCGTTATATTCTTTTATGGCCATTGTTGAACTGGTTACAATAGCTACACGATATCCTGCACTAACTCCAGTTGGTAATGTGGTTGTTGTTAATATCTGATCGACTGGTAGTTTCCATCCTGCGTTTTCATCTGTTGTAGGGCCAGTTGCACCTGTAGCACCGGTTGCTCCAGTAGCCCCTGTGTTTCCTGTATCCCCTTTAACACCTTGCGGTCCGGTATCACCAGTGTCTCCTTTAGCTCCTGTTGCACCGGTTGCTCCTGTGTTTCCTGTATCTCCTTTAGCACCTGTATCTCCAGTATCACCTTTGGCTCCTGTGTCTCCTTTTTCTCCTTTTATGTTTCCTACGTTTTCCCAAGCATTTCTATTCCAAACATAAAGGGAGCCGTTAACTAAATAGCTGTCTCCGTCATTACCGGTTGGATGTTCAACTATTAATTCCTCGTAAGTATTATAGGAACCTTTAATAGTAAGACTAGCACCAGTAGCTCCAGTGTCCCCAGTTGCCCCGGCCGGTCCAGTAGCTCCAGTAGCTCCTGTGTCTCCAGTATCTCCTTTAGGTCCTTGTTCTCCTTGCGGTCCAGTTGCTCCAGTCGCACCTTTGTCTCCTTTACTACCTTTCGCACCAGTATCTCCCGTATCACCTTTTTCACCCGTGTCTCCTTTATCACCTTTATTTCCTTTTATGGAACCTGCGCTCATCCATTTGTTTTCATTAACGTTCCAGTAGTATAATTCACCGTCTATAAGATATGCATCTGTAGCATCTCCAGTAGGATGTTCAGCTATTAATTCTGCATATGTTGAATAGCTTCCTTTTATTGTTGTTCCAAGACCTGTATCACCAGTATCTCCTTTCGGCCCAGTGTCACCCATTACACGGCCGATTTCAATCCAATTTGTTGTCTCTGCCATATTATCGCCTCGTTAATTTCTTATTGGAGTTAATATTTCAACATCACTGATTATGAATTTTTTAACGTAATCTCCGTCAGTATAAGTGTAAATTATCATTCCAAAGTATATTGGTTTTGATAAATCCAATCCCCCATACTCAGCCGTTGACTCGAATTCATCTTTGTTAATGTTTATAGTAGATAATAGCTCATCGTTTTCTGAATATGTTTTAATCATGTAGTATTCATCTTCAGGATTATTTGATATTTCCATTTTATATGTTGTATCTGCACTTAATGTCACTTGACTATCTTTATGTAAATATAAATCTTCAGGAAATTCCCAAACTGTTATTCCTACTGGATTAGAGTATGAAACTCCTGCAAACAGTCCAAAGGTTCCGTCTGCAGCGAAACAGAATCCAAATCCCACAGCTAATAATCCACCTTCCATTTTAAAATTAAATCTTATTCTCATAGGATCATTATAGAAAACATCACTACCTTTCTTCAGCAATCCTCCAATCCATACTGGATCTTCATAGAACCCTGGTTTTCCTGTTATGTAGAACTCTCCGTCATTATCACTTGCCCATGCAACATCCTGTGCCCTAAATGCATTTATCATGTTTTGAGATAGGCCTTGTGAAATATCTGAGAATGATTCATCCATTGTTGTCTGCCAATATGTTCCACATGGAGGTATTGGTTCTGACATACAGGCCGAAGAATTGTAAGGAAGGAAAACTTCCACAAAATGATATTTATCAGAATCTTCTACAGGATGCATTGCAAAGCATGTTCCAGCATCATTAACGACAGCTCCATTGGGTGTTAATGCTATTCTGTCTTTAACATTAATGTTTTTAATTCCACTAGCTAGTTTAAATCTGAATATATGGCCTAGAATTAAAATAGCTGTTTTTCTTTTTCCTCCAGTCATTGTAAGGGGATTGTTAACAGCTATACCGAATATTAAGCAATCCTCATTATCTTCACAGTATCTTCTCACATGAATTTTACCTATTTGAGATTTGCTTGATAAAGTTACAACGTCCTCTGCATGAATCTTTACTCCTGAATAATCATAACCTATTATGTTACCGTTTGGTAGGACATTAACGGCTTCGGTTATATCTCCCTCATCCAACAGGAATGTTGTAATCTCTTTGCGTTCTTCAAGTAAAACAGTTTTATCACTCATTTATTTTAATCCTCCTTATGGACAGACAGCTTTTATGTATTTTATTGTAACTTTAATTCTTTCATTAGCTGTCGCTTGATTCTTATAGACAACTACACATGGCCCGTATGTTGTTCCAAGTTGTGATGCATACCAGTAACCTGCATAGTTTGAAATTGACGCGTCAGCATTTTCATAGTATGTATAGGCTCCACTGCTTCCTCCTGGAATTCTTACAACACATTCTCTTGACTGGCCTGATACTGTATATCCTTCATCATATGGACCGAAATAAAATGAATCCATATATGTTGTTCTGAAATCTGCATCGGATGAATCTAAAAATACTCCTATTGAGTTTCTTGAACCGTTTCCAACCATACCGCCACCAAGACCTAATGCTCCATCGTTAAAAGCAGTGCTCCCTCTTGTTATATCATATCCGATATAAACATTAGTGTTTGAATTAACTCCTATGAGTGTTGGTGCATTCTTCAATGGTATTGCAAGCATTAGCTCACCAGCAGCATCAGCAGTAACGTAGAAATAATTAGCTCCATAACTTAAATAGGTTGTATCGATTGATTTGACATTCCTTGATATTATTGGATTGGCCGTATCCAATACCCCGCTCATTGAGTAATCATAATCATCACCACTATAATTAAACCAGTATTGTGGTAAAGATAATTGTGCTGAAACTGAAGGATTGGCCGTTACATAAACTTCATAGATATATCCTCCAGTATTTGCATCCGGATACAAATCTATAGTGTCATTAGATGAAACATACGTTCCGTAATTACTCCATGACCCGCCACTGATTGGTTTTCTTCTAACTGTTATTGGAACATTTGGAATAGATGTACCATGCTGATCTCTTACAACAGGATATGCATCAGTACTGCGACGTCCTGTTTGAGGTCCAGAATAAGTTAACCAACTTTCATAACAATTCCATTCAACAGTTGTTGGAGTTGGAACCGGCAATTTTCTAATCAATGGAATTACTCCATCTCCTTGCGTATAACCTATTTCCTCATCATCTAAAATAGCTCTTAATCTTGTTTGAGCCGTTGTTAGATTAGTATTAAGAGTTTGTTCGTTAGTTAGTATTGCAGATAAATCTGGTTGATTATACGGCATTTTCACACCCCATAAACTTTAATGTTTTTAATTCTCACGTTAGTGTTATTATTGTAACACTTACTAATTGCCAATTGGTTATTATCATAATTCTCATCCAGGCCATCAGGAATTGCTGATGATAATGTAATTGCATTGCCTGCATAATCTGTTACTATAAATGTTGCTGTAGTGTCTGTTATTGTCAATACTGCATGATACCATTTATTTAATGTATTAGTTCTGCTATTGCTGGCCAGTGTATTGTTTAATGAATCAGATGTAGTTGTTCTGATATCTCCAGTTCTTATTTCAGTTATGCTTGAGGAATATCTTGCAACATTTCCAACCACTGCGAAATAATCAATATTACGACTATAAGGATAACATAACCCTACTCTTAATTGATTGTTATAGCTATTTCCTCCCTGCAATAACATGAAATCATATTCAATAGCTAAAGGAAGTTTAAAATAATAATCATCAAGAATGGCATAACCAAAACTTTGATTTGAGTTTGTATTAAGATTATAACATTCGTTTGTTGAATCAAAAGTCAATGCTAAACTTCCCGTTACTGTCCAGTCAGATGTATTGTCTACACTGCACTTATCATAATAAAAACATCTCCACCTTTCAATCAGTTCTATGAGATTATCATCAGTTAAGAACTCTTTTCCATTAGCTGTTAGTTTTTCTTTCATTAACGTTCTAGCTAATTCCAATCTATCATTAACCGTTAATACAGTACTTGCTATTGACATTAACATCCTCCTAGCTTCCAAGTAAATTTAGATTTGCAGTTTGTGCAGCAGTTATTGTTCCAATTTGATCACTGATGTCTTCAATAGCTGTAGCTATTGCACTGTTAGTAACAGCATTTGTTGAATCTGTTGTATCTAAAGTTGAAACCATATTAACAGGACCGGTTGCTCCTGTAGCTCCGGTGGCACCAGTTGCACCTGTTGCTCCAGTTGCGCCCGTGTCACCCTTTTCACCTGTGTCTCCTTTATCACCAGTAGCACCAGTATTTCCTGTAGCACCAGTTGCTCCTCTGATGGAAACTCTTGATGTTGATTGTGCTGTAGTTCCTGAGATGGATGTTATCTGATACCTGTAATAGCTGTAGATAATTATATCCCCGACCTTTGGGGAAAATCCAGTAGGTCCTACAAGCTTTGATGTGTCGAATGTATAATTTGGAGTTGTTGGTGCAGTTGTGGTTGTCCATATTGCATTTGATTTTTCACCAGTAGCACCAGTTGCACCTGTATTTCCAGTATCACCTTTTATTATTCCTACATTTACCCATGCCATTGTTTATCACCTTTTTGTTTGTTTTAAAAAAAAAGGAAGTACACCCATTAATAGATAGTACTTCCTACAGGGATTTTATGGAATTAAAATTATTATTGATAAACATAAAGTTCGCCATCAACAAGATATGCATCACCTGTTGTTCCGGTTGGATGTGCTGCGATTAAATCAGCGTAACTTGGATAGCTTCCTTTGATGATTGTACTGTATCCTTGAGGACCTCTTTCACCGGTATCTCCGGTATCGCCTTTATCTCCCGTATCTCCTTTGGCTCCGGTATCACCAGTTGCACCGGTTGCTCCAGTGTTTCCAGTATCTCCCTTAGCACCGGTATCACCTTTGGCTCCAGTGTCACCTTTATCACCAGTTAATCCTTGCGGACCTTCATCTCCAGTATCGCCTTTATCACCTGTTGCACCTGTAGCTCCAGTTGCACCAGTATCACCTTTGGCTCCTGTGTCTCCTTTAAGACCTGTTGCACCTGACATATCTGTTACAAAGCTAAAGCTATTGGCCCCTTTTAAGTATAATTTTGCATTATCGGGATCTTCAACATTTGATTGAATAGCTACAAATGAACCTTCAGGAACATTGGCTGCATCAGCATTCATAAGTGCAATTGATTCGTATGTTCTGTAAATTGTGAATGGATCTCCGGTATCGCCTGTTGCACCTGTAGCTCCTGTGGCTCCGGTAGCTCCAGTGTCACCAGTGTCTCCTTTTTCTCCAGTTGCACCTGTTGCACCTGTGTCTCCTTTAGCACCAGTTTCTCCGGTTGCTCCGGTATTTCCTGTATCACCTTTGGCTCCGGTATCGCCTGTGTCTCCTTTTTCACCAGTCAATCCTGCTAATTGTTCTGGTGTGAAGTCTGAGTATTCAAATGCTTTACCTGTATCACCTTTATCACCTTTATCACCAGTGTCTCCTTTTGGTCCTTTTATCATACCAACGCTTTCCCATGCCATGTATTAAACACCTCTATTATTTTTAATCTCTATGCCAAACGAATAGTTCTCCATCTACTAGAAATGCATCCCCTTCATTAGCTGTTGGATGTGCTGCTATGAGTTCGTCAAGAGTATCATAAGACCCTAGGATAACAGTAGCAGCACCTGTATCCCCGGTGTCTCCTTTCTCTCCTTTACCTCCAAGACTTATTTGAAAGCAATTGACATATTCATATTCATCCGAATCTGCAACAGGATGAAATGCTATGAATCCACCTGCATTGTCAACAATAGCTCCAGCTGATGTTAATTTGATTCTGTCACCTGCGTTAACTGTTTGACCGGATGATAGTTTCAAGCGGAAAAGACCTCCTAAGAGAAGTACTCTTCCTTTTCTGTCTCCGTTCATCATTACTTCAGGTTCATTGACAAGTATGCCAACAGGAACTTCTGCGCCTGTGTATTTCTTTAAGCTTTCTTTTCCTATTACGGATTTATTGGAAATACAAAGTACATCATCAACCATACATTTGTCGGAGTATTCAAATCCAAGATTACTACCCGTTGGAGTTATTACATCGTCGACTAATGTTTTAGTCCCGTCATCCAATAGGAATGTAGTAATCTCTTTTTGTTCTTCAAGTAAGACAATTGTATCCGTCATAGTTATCACATCATTATTTCAAATATATGATTTCCTTTAACAGAAGGATTGCATTTGATATTAAAACCATTGCCACTAGCTAAATTGCAGAAATATAAATCTTCAGATAATATTGTATCATTTGGATAAATTACGAATTTGAAATATGGATATTGAAGTTTACTAAAGACATTAACTTTAATTAATGCAATTCCGAGTCCTCCGCCTTTGACTTCAATTGGACGTGGTACTTCATGGATCATTGTACTGCCTTTGATGCAGTTGTCATCGTTGAAGTCTTTTCCGAAAGTGTATATTATTGTTTGATCTGTTTTTGTTCTCTTGCGATAATACCAGCCAAGAGCAATATCTGATTCACATTCAAGTAATTTGATTAACGCATCTGAAGGAAGCTGAATGTCTGAATCTACCATGAAGACATAGTCATAGTTACCGGCCATGGAGTTTTTAGCTATTTGATTTCTTGCTTTAGCACAATCATAGCCTGCAACATAATCAAAGTAGAGAGTATAGCCTTCCGGCCTTGTCAAGCCGTATATGCTTTTGAAACATTCCGGTTTGATGTTTTCAAATGTTGGAACTGCAATCAATATCTTTTTGTCCATTTATTCTTTCTCCAGTTTTTGGATTCTGCTTTCCAAATCATCTAAATTAATCTTGTCTTCTTTTTCGCATCTATATTCATACAAGTCGATTAATGCAACAATAACAATAGCTAATGCAAATGGTAAAAGTCCTTCAATTAAAGCATACTTAGTTGCATTAGTCATGATGATGTTGATAGCTACCGCTGTTAAAACAGCACTTGAAATTGTTTTGGTAAAGTTACAAATGAATATCTTCTTTTTTAATTTGTTCATGATAACAATATCCTCCAAAGAAGCTTATTGTTCTTCAGGGTAACCCAATACTGTTTTAGCTTTTTGTTTAGCGTGTTCAACATCTCCTTCGCCTCGTATCCTACTTGCGTAATGACTGGCTATTCCTAACACTATCATGAGAATGCAGTAGGGAACAGTATTTTCACTAATGCCTAAAGATTCTGAGTATAACATGATGATTGGAATAACTGTGACTAGAAATGATGTTAATATGTCAATGTCTTTTCTATTGGCTTCTAACCATTCATATATCATCTGCAATCGCCTCATCATTAATATGACTTAAAATTATACCGTCAACACAAATCTTTTCTTCTGTTCTGTATACTTCCTCAGCATTTTCTTCTATACTCATCCAGGACTCGTATTCTTCAAAAGTTTCAAAGTATTTAATGTATTTCATTGTGCCTCCCAGGTTATTGAATAATATAAAATACCATCTTCTATTTTAAATTGAATAACAGGTTTAACAGCGTAAGGATATCCACTATCAACGTATTTGGTTCCGTTCCAGTAAAACCAATGGCCTGTTGATTGGTCAATGTAAGGGCCTTTATTTTCTAGGGTTCCTACTAGCTTCCTTATTGTCACTTTAAAACCTCTCTATAATATTATGTATTTTATTATATATTTTATTATTTGATTTATATAAAGTATACATTTTGGCCATCATCACAACCTTCCCATTCCATGTAAAGTTTATTGTCTTCCCACACAAAACGAACGTCATTAACAATAGCTACATCTGGAAGCTCACAATAAGTAACGCCGTCATTATCTGTAACATAATTAGCCTGCGCCATAATATTTGCCTCAGTTGGTACGATCATATTAACGACATGAGTTATCGGGTCTTGTTCAAAACTACAATCAGCAAGATCAATACAGTTCTGAGATTCAGGATACATTTCAATCTCAGACATTTGTCTATAAACTCTGATATAATCTGTTTGATTATTTTCCGTTAGATTAACAATTGATAATAGCCTTAGGTCATGGCCTTCCACTGGATTGCACTCCCCGTCACTGTCAATGTAAATTCTAGTGTTTGGAAGAATATCTTTTGGAGTTGGCCTTTTCAATTTCAACCTGAAAACATCTCCAAGCACGGCCACAGTAACAAGAGTATGGCCTGAAGACCTGACCTGAACCTTACCTAAAAGATAACCAAAAGCTAAATCGCCTTCTTTGGCCTTTTTAACTATTGTATGCTGCATTGTTGATGATTCATCTAACGTTACCATTTCACCTACTGCACATTGATTAGAACAAATCCAAGCCGTTTGTTCCTCATTAACATAGGTTCTTTCGCCCTCATCCAATAGACAAGCGATAACGTCCATTTTCTCTGCATGTTCCAATCCTGTTGGATATCCACGGCCATGTGCCATTGTACTTCCGTCATCATAATCAATAATCATTTAAAACACCCAATCCCAATTGTGATTAATTATTTTATCTGGTAGATGTAAGCCAGTATCTTCTAAATTCTCATCATTAGCATCCCACAATAACGTACTACCTTTGTAAGCTTTAGGATATTCGTGAGAACCTTTATATAATCTAATTCCATGTTTGGAATCTTTTTCCGTTACTGTTATTGTTGGAATATTGTTGAATGCAATAATAGGTGATGGGAATACTAGCAGCCATTTTAAATCAAGATAATTGAATTCAGAAAATTCTGTATCAGCATAATATGTTGCGTCCATCATTACCTCATCATATGTTGTTTGATGAATTTGAGAAGGATTATTTCTACTGCTAGCTTCTAAATAATCAGAACTTGCGGAAAATCCAGTTCCTGCTCTCATATGAATATGATATTGTTTCCAATCTCCATCATCATCAGTTCCTGAATTGTAGGCATCCCAGGATGAGGACATTACCAAATCACCAACGCCATTAAGTAAACAATGCTCAGTATCGCTGCCTAAAGATATTGAACTAACTTTCATATCTGCTTGATATGGCGTTAAATTATAATCCGTTTGCATAAAAACAGATGGTGTTTCCCCATCCTCATTATATGGATATTTAAAAGAGTCATAAACACCAATACTGCCGACTGCTCTTTTAAACCTTGCAAAGACAACTCTACCATTTTTAAGTGATGAACCTGATAAATTTTTGGTACATAAACATGAGACTTCCATTGGAACAAAACGTGAACGTATCACTTTTCCTGAGTCAGTTGCATCATTTTCTACACTTAAACCTTGACATGTCTCAAAAAAATCTGAGTATGTATCAGAGTTTGCATCAAAAAATTGAACTTCACCACCAGTTGATAAAGTGCTGCTGAAGGTTGTTGACTTATCATAAACTTCAAGGATCAACTTTGTTGTTTGAGAAATTTTTCCAACTGGAATTCTTACCAGGATGCATGAGGGTTTGGATTCATAAGATGGAAGGTATAATAGGTTACATTGTGTGTTGTTCTGGGTTTTGATCTTTAGATTTTTCAAATCACTTCTGAAAAGATTAGAATAAGAACTATTGACCAGTGAATCCAATAATATGTAATCATAGCTTGATGAATAGCTACTGCTCCTTTGTGTGTAATTATTAATCACAATATTGATTTGTAATTCATTTTGCAATGTCATGATTAATATTTTATTATCTCTTTTATATAAAATATATAATAAACAAAGTAATATTTGACATTAACATTAACGATTCCATATTCGGATTTTGTTCTCCCCCGCACTTTGATATATATGCAGGGGTTGAAACAGAACTGAAATTAACATTACCTTCCGTTAATGTAAGACTTGCTTTAGATAATTAAAACTAGAATATTACTTTTGATTTAAATAACACTAACATTAACATTAACGATAGCTGAACCAGAACATGAATCGAAATTAACATTAACGATTGGAGATTTAAAAGTTGTTTTCCCTTGCACTGCGATATATATGCACGGGTTGAGATTAAAACAAGATTAACAATGCTTGTTGTTAATGTGAAATAGCTTTCATAAAATTGAAAGTAAAAAAAATAAGAATTGATTATTTTGATATTAATGTTAAAGATTCAAATACTTCCCATAATTCCATGAGCCTTAAACCTCCAAATTATTCTTTAATGTATCCAGTTTAAGATTTAACAATATGTCACCTTCCTGCAGGTTCCTGTTTTCTTTTGCAACATCAAGTTTATTATTGGCATAGCAATATTTACATGCATTAGACATGTGTTGTATGCACAGATATCTCTTGTTTGAATGTGAGACAACCCTGTCTTATACCCTTGACATTGATATTTTTGTAGGTGATATTATGTGCTGTTCAATATAATTTAAAGTTTATATTCACAGTGCTCGCAATATGCTGACTTTACAGGTATTTTTCCCCCGCAACGATGACATTTTTTATAGGATATGGGATCTGAAAAGTAAGATTTCTTCTGTTCAATCAAACCATCAATATAATCATATTCTCTTTTAAGGTCTCTTTCAGCAACTTCTTTTGAAATATCCCCATATGCACGATCTAATTCAATCTCTTTAATACTAATATTTACATGATATATGATATCATCAATTTTTTCAAAAACTTTTTTTCTTTTGTTGATATTGTTTTTTATAGTCCTATTCTTAAAATTAGGATTATCAACAGCCATTAAACGGACAGTGACACTATCATCATTTTTAGCTAAATATTCAAGGATTTCACTATCGCTGATTTCAGATGCTGCCTGTGCACGAATAAGCGCATTGGGATGATTTTTAGAAATATATATTAAAATGGTTTCATCATTTAAATTTTTAACTTCATCCACATTTTTAATGTCTGATAAATTTAATTTTTCATTAATCTTATTGATAGCAGTCATACGAACATCCATGTCCGAATCATTTTTAGCAATTTCATTTAAAATGTTTTTATCTTGAACAAATTTGATTGCATTTCTGCGAATATTATTATCAGAGCAATTTCGTGATAGATCTATTAAAATATTCTCATCATTGATTTTTTTTGCCACTTCCAATCGGGATTTTGGATTAGTTGTATTTTCTATAATTTCTGATAGGATATTTTCATCACTGATTTTATTAATGGCATTATTAATGATTTTTTCACTATCTGATTTTTTAGCAATGTCTGATAGGATATTTTCATCACTGATTTTATTCAGAGCATCTGTTCTGATATCAATAGGATAATTATTCTTTTTAACAATTTTGGCTAAAATAGATTCATCTTTAATATTACGCACAGCTTTTCTGCGAGTACCTATATCTTTATTATTCATCACGATTTTAACTAAAATAGTTTCATCAGTAATATTGTCAACAGCTTTTCTTCGAACAATAGTGTCTTTATCATTTGTAGCGATTTCATATAATTCCGTTTCATCGGTAATTTTGATTATGGCTTTTCTTCGGACATTAATGTCAGAATCATTTTTAGCCATTTCTATTAATATTTCCTGATCATTTAAGTCATCTATTGCTTTAAGTCTAATGTTTGAATCTTTATGCTTCCATTTTGGTGTTTTAAATCTGTCAAATAAACCCATAAAATCACTATTTAATATTATTATATGTAATTGTTTATAAACATAAATATATAAATTTAAATGTCGTCAATAACATTACCGTCCGTTAATGTGAAATAGCTTTCAGAAAATTGAAAGTAAAAAGTAGCTATGGATGATAATGACATTAACGTTAACATTGACAATAGCTATGGCCAATTCCAGATTAACATTAACATCGGCCATTTGTTATTAGAAACTTGCTTTTGAAATGTAGTTAATGTATATGCACAGTTGAAATACATATTGTTTTTTATTACCCTTGCCGTTAATGTAATACACATATGATTATATTGTATGCAATACATTTTGATTTAATTTAATCAACAGTAACATCAATTATTTGATAGATTAATTTTGTGCGAAAAAGAGTAAAAAAATAAAATATTGATTATTTTTGGAATTTTTTATTCTTCAGGATGTTTGATGAATGCTACACTTTCCTTTGAATATAAATCCTCATCAATGATTTTAATAATGAAATTAACGAATGCTGGAAGTGATGTCTTATACCAATCAACTTCCTTGCCTTTTAAGATTATCTGATAATCATCCAATTCACCATCTCTTAGATATTCTGGGCGAAGGATGGTATAGTTAATGTCTGAATTTTCAATTATTTCAACAGCATCCCTATTCGGCACCTGATGAGGATTGTTGTCAACATTGTCCTTGCCATCAACCTCATCTATAATCTCATTGTAAATTCCAACAGCACCAGTGAATAATAAACGTTTAATATCATATTTAACAAGATTAGAAGCCACTTCAGGAAGTTCACTACCTGATATCGCACAGTATACAATATCATAGTCTTCAAAGATATCTGCAGTTGCTGCATCACCTGTTAAAACAGTTATGTTATCTGATTCAACTATTTTTTCAGTTCCTGTTCTTGAAAATTGTGTTACATTCCAATCTTTGGTTTTTACGATTTCTTTTGTCAGTGCGCTTCCGAGTTTTCCTGTTGCTCCTAAAATTAAAATGTTTTTTGTCATGATTATCACCATTAAATGGATGTTAAAACTATTCTATTAACAATTTTATATAAATGTTTTAAAAGTAGCGCTATTGGATCAAGTCACCTGCTATACCCACGTTATAAGCGAGCCAATTCGCCCCACCATAACCACGCCGACCCGAGGCCGACCAACGGGAGGCCGAAGTGGGAGGCGTGGTATAGGTGGGGTGAATAGAATTGGCGAGCAATACTATATGGAGGAACCGACCCTCGCCGGTCGGTTCCGTAAGGTCATTAATGAAGAAACCGTTTAATATACAGCAATATTAGCA
This sequence comes from Methanobrevibacter sp., assembly GCA_017434555.1. GTDB lineage: Archaea > Methanobacteriota > Methanobacteria > Methanobacteriales > Methanobacteriaceae > Methanocatella. Next base: position 34,607 of record JAFRFB010000034.1, read on the forward strand.
TTATATGCAGTCCGACCTTTAGGTCGGACTGGATGCCTTGAGCGTAAGCGAAAGGCCAATACTATAGACCTAACAATAATAGCTTTGTCAAGTTCGAGG
>JAFRFB010000114.1 GCA_017434555.1 Methanobrevibacter sp.
ACACTTCCAGGTAAAATCAAAAGAATATTCAAAACATACAGAGGCTTACTTATCAGAATAACACTCAATAACATCAGGTGGATAAAACGATGTGTAATCATCAACAAAAACTAATCATCAGTATCAAATCGGACACAGCCCACGAATAATCAAAAAATATCTTGTAATAACATGCTGAGTATTATAAAAAATATATACAATATTAGAATTAATAATTCATTAAAAAATATGGTTTAAGAAAATTTAAGTTTTTTTATATAACTTGTTATATAAGAAAAAAGTATATATTATAACTATTCATAATAATTATAGTGATAAAATGAATATTAAAATCCAAAATACAGAGGATAAAGTTGGTTTAGCTTTATTCACTTTAGGGATTATCTTTTTATTATATACAAGTTATATTGGTTTATTTAAATTAGGTGTTTGGATAGATGAAATCTATACTTTAGTTTTAACTACTTTACCTTTTGACGAATCTTTTTTTATTATTTTAAATGATGTTCATCCATTTTTATATTATTTAATATTAAGAATTTTTTATAATATCTTTTTATTATTTGGATTTGATAATATAACTGTTATTGGAAAGTTTGTTTCATTAATTCCATTTTATTTATTGGGTATTTTATGTATTACTAAAATTAAAAATAATTTTGGGTTATTGACTGCAGGATTGTTCTTTTTATGTCTTTGTTCTATGCCTCGTTTAATGATTTATGCTATTGAAGTAAGGATGTACTCTTGGGCACTATTTTTTGTCACGGCAAGTTTAATTTATGCTTATGAAATTGTTAAAAATCCTTCTTCAAAAAATTGGTTAATTTTCACTGTTCTAACTATTTTGTCTTGTTATACTCATTATTTTGCATCTATTTCTTCTTTTGCAATATATATTGTATTTTTAGCATATATACTTCGTAAAAACAAATCATTATTAAAAAATTGGATTATTTCATCCTGTATTGTAATACTATCGTATATTCCTTGGATTTTTACAGTTATATTTCAAATATCTATATATGAAAAAGATTTTTGGATTGCTCCAATAACAAAAAGGACTGTTTTTAGTTATATTTATTTTGTTTTATCTCCTGCTAATGATTTAGTTCGTGGGAATGAATTGGTAACTCCTACAATTATTGGAACATTGTGTTTATTCGCATTTATCTTTTTAATATATAAATATCATGATGAATTTACATTAGATACTTTATTTGTATTTGTAATTGTTCCAATTATAGGAATTATTATTTCTTTAACTCTAAGACCATTTTTTCATCCTAGATATTTTATCCCGGTTCTCGGATGTTTATGGATGGCTTTTTCAATTTTATTATCAAAGTCATTTTCTGATAAACGAATTTTTATTCCCATATTATGCATGATTTTATTTATTGGTGTCGTTGGTGCTGTTGATTTTAATAATTTACATGAAATTGATATTGAATCGACTGAAGTTGAATCAAATTATCTGATAAACAATATTGGGTCAGGTAATATTGTTATTTCTAATGATGAAAATGTTAATATATTTCCTTTACGATATTACATTCCTAATAATCAGTTTATTGCATTGAATTCAAATAATACAAGTATTGAAAGTTCAATTAACCAAAGTCATATTATAGATAGGATAAATAAGGGTTCTTCAGTTTATTATCTTGATTCATCACAAGATAAGATTCAAAGTATCTCAAATGAAGGTTATCAATTGGAAGAAATACCTATAAATACGAATACATTTGAATATAGGATTTATAAAATTATTAACCCGATGAAATAATTAAAATGATATTTTTTGTAGTGACACATCTACATTATTTCTTTTTTATTGAATTTACATTAAAAAATCATTCTATTCTCAATTTCAAATGAAAAATTCAAGGATTTGAATTACAAATCAAGAGAAATCTTTATATAATTAAATATGTATAAAATATATTACTCATAATAATATATGTGATATTTATGAAATTTAAAAATATTTTTTTAATTACAGTTATATTATTAGCTATTTTTTCTATTTCTTCTATAAGTGCTGAAGAAATTGCTGATAATGAAATGAATATCATTAGTGAGGATATAAACTCTGATATTATTTCTATCGACGATGTTAGCAGCGATAATTTAATTCAGAAAGAGACTTCTGAAGGAAGTGAAGGTGATGGAAACGGAACCTCTTCTATCCAATCTACTGATTTAGTGAAATATTATAAGAATGATACTCAATATGAGGCTACTTTCTTTGATGGTGAAGGCAATCCTTTAATAGCTCAGAAAATTCCTATTAACATTCATGGTGAAAATTATACCAGAACCACTAATGAAAATGGTACTATTAGTTTTTCAATTAATTTAGGTGTCGGAAATTATACCATTAGTGTAACTAATCCTGCAACTAATGAAACAGCTTCTAATAAAGTTACAGTTTTATCTACTTTAAAAGCAAATGATCTTGTTAAAACTTATAGAAATGCTACTCAATTTGAAATTCTTGTTTTAAACGGTCAGGGCAATCCTTTAGCTAATACTGTTGTTACATTTAATATTAATGGTGTTTTCTATAACCGTACATCAAAAGAAAATGGTATTGCTAGCTTAAATATTAACTTAGAACCTAAAACCTATGTTATTACTGCTGTAAGCGGATATAACGGTGAAACTACAGCAAATACTATAACAGTTTTATCATCTATTAATGCAAAAGACATTAAAAAATATTATAGAAATGATACTCAATATAATGCTAATTTCACCGACAGTCAAGGTAATCCTTTAACTAATACCACTGTAACATTCAATATTAATGGTGTTTTCTATAACCGTACAACTAATGAAAACGGTACTGCTAAATTAAATATTAATTTAGAACCTGGAAATTATATTTTAACTGCTTTTAATCCTGTTACTCAAGAATATAAAGGTAATAATATCCAAGTTTTAAATTTAATTGTAGTGAAAAATACACAATCCGGCGGAAATATATCCATGGAGTTCAATAGCGGTGCTGCATACACTGTTGAAGCTCATGAACGTAATGGTTCATTAGCTAAAAATAAAGCGTTAACTTTCAATATCAATGGTGTCTTATATAAAAGAACCACTAATGAAAACGGTACTACTTCTTTAAACATTAATTTAGAACCTGGAAATTATATTATTACTACTGAATTTGAAGGATGCAGAGCATCTAACCTTATTAAAGTAAGAGTTACACCTGACATTAAGTTAGTATCCTCAACAATTAAGTATGGCCAACCATTCCAGTTCATTTTAACTCAAAAAAATACCGGTTATCCAATCACAGGTAATCATTATGGTATAATTATATATAATGATACACCTTATGGAGCCCTTCCGGATGCAAACGGTCTTGTACAAATTGGTCAACAGTTCCCTGTTGGATTCAGTGACTTCTTCCTATTTGGAATGACTGATGACGGATATTATTCCTCAATGTGGAACGGTAACACAATTAAGATTGTAGAATAGATTTAAGTTAATGTGATTTTTCACATTACTTTTTTTACTTTTTTTGAATCTCCTTAAAACTTATTTATTTTAAAATCAATACTAATATACATGGCTTTAAAGGTCTTAGATATTGGTGAAAAAGAATTAATTAACTATATTTTATCTAAATCAGCAGATATTATTGCTGATGATACAGCTATTACTAATTTTAAAGATACAAATCTGATTTCTACCTGTGACATGCTCATAGAGTCAAAGCATTTTCCCGATGAAATGTCTTATTTTCAAATGGGTTTTAAAGCTGTAACAGTTAATGTAAGTGATCTTGCAGCTATGGGAGCTGATCCTTTAGGATTTTTACTTTCTATAGCTCTTCCAAAGGATTTAGAACTTAATTATTTTAAAGAAATAATTGATGGGGTTATTGATGCCTGTGATTACTATAAAATACCTTTAATTGGCGGAGATACAAATGAAGCATCTGAAATAATCATTTCCGGAACAGCTTTGGGCTTATGCGATAAGCCGCTAATGAAAAATACTGCAAAAATTGGAGATTTGATTTGTTTGACAGGTGAAATTGGACATGCCGCTTTAGGTTTTAATTTAAATGGAGATAGTATTTACACTAAAAAGGCATTAAAGCCATTGGCCAGAATAAATGAAGGAAATATTATTAAACAAGCTGGCGCAAGCTCTGCAACGGATATTACAGATGGTTTAGCATCAGAACTATATGAAATGAAGCCAAATTCCTTTGGATTCATGATTTATGAGGATAAACTTGAAATATCTGATGAATTTAAGGAAATTTCATCTCAATTAGGTTTAAATTATTTGGATTTACTTTTGCATGTTGGCGAAGATTTTGAATTGCTTTTCACCATTGATAAGGATAATGATTTGGATATTGATTATACAGTCATTGGTGAAGTTAATGATTCAGATAAAATCCAAATAACGTTGAGCACTGGTGAAGTAAGAGAAATTGAAAATAGGGGATATAATCATTATGTTAGTTGATACAAATTTATACAAAAAAAGCTCCAAGACGCAAAAGATTAGATGTGAGATTTGCGCAAATTATTGTAAAATTTCTGAAGGCAATGTTGGAGTATGCAGACAGCATAAAAATGTTAATGGGGAGCTATTTGATTTAAGTTATGGTATTGTATCTTCTTTAAGTCCTGATCCAGTTGAAAAAAAGCCTTTAAATCATTTTATGCCAGGAACTTTTACATACTCAATCGGAGGTTTTGGGTGTAATATGACATGTTTGCACTGCCAGAACTATATCATATCACATGAATATGAAAAATTTGGTAATGGGATTAAAATACTACCAGAAACGATTGTGGAAAATGCACTTAATTATAATTGTAAGTCAATTGCTTGGACCTATAATGAACCTACGATACACTTACCATTTAACAAAAAAACTTCTTTACTTGCAAAGTCAAAAAACTTGAAAGTAATTTATGTAAGCAACGGTTATATGTCAAGTCAGTCACTCGGTGAAATTTTAACTTTTGTCGATGCGTTCAATATAGACTTGAAATCCATGTCTGAAAAATTCTATAAAAAAGTTTGCGGAGCAGATTTGGACATAGTTTTGGATAATTTAAGAAGTATCTATCAGGCAGGCAAACACCTGGAAGTTACAAACCTTATAATTAATGATTATAATGATTCAAAAGAAGAAATAGAAGAGTTATGTGATTTTATTGTTGACGAATTGTCAACTAATGTGCCTTTGCACTTTTCAAGGGCATTTCCCTACTATAAAATGAGAGAAATTGAACCGACCAACAGGGAAATATTATATGAAGCTCGAGATATTGCCCATAAAAAAGGAATAAAGAATGTTTATTTGGGAAATATTTAAATGATATTTTATATATAAAATTTAATTATATGTTTTCTAGGGGTTTCTTAAATAAAGATAATATTCTTAACACTAAAAAATATTGGATTACATTTTTATTTATTATACTTATTGGAACTTTATTTTTAACTAAAATGGAAAATATCCATGCCCCATTTAAGGAGATTATATTTTTCATATTAATGGCTCTTATAGGGGTTATTTTTTTAATTATCACTATTGAAAAAAATATTGAACTGTATAAGACGGCTTTTTGTCTGTTATTGATTATGGGAATATTATTTTCGGTTTTTACTCCAGTTGATTCTATTCCTGATGAAAAAGAACATTTTGTTAGATCAGAATTCATGTCAGGTGGAGTATTGGTACCAGAATCTAATAATGGATCATATATCAGTATTGCCAGTGTCAATGATTTGTATGATGCTAATTCATTTAAAACGATTGAAACTAATACCGCTGGACCTATTAATTACTCTCATGTACCTGAAAATGGTGCAGCACTCCAAAATCCATTTTATGGTTATTTGCCCCAGGGAATTGGAATTTTTTTAGCTAAATTATTATCTTTAGATGCTTTTTTCATGCTGATTTTAGGGAGGTTATTTAATTCTATTTTATATGCTGGTTTAGTTAGTTTAGCTATTAAAAAAACACCTATACTTAAAATTCCACTTTTTGCCATGGCGTGCTTACCATTATGTTTATTCCAGTCTTTTTCAGTAAGTATTGATTCTATGATTAATGGATTAGCAATATTTCTTATTGCATATTTCCTATACATGTATAAGAATAAGAATTTAGATAAACGAGAAATAGCGATTTATTCACTAACCTGTCTTTTGCTGGGGTTATGTAAACTTCCTTATTTGGCTTTAATATTGTTATTATTATTAATTCCAAAAAATAATTTCAGTAATGAGAAAAATTACTATTTTGTTTTTATAACTCCTTTAATTTTGGGAATCATTGGATTTTCATGGTATAATTTATTTGCTAGTTCTGCATATTTGGATTCCTGGAGGGGATTTTACATGGCAAATTCGGGTGTTAATGCAACTTTACAAATTAAATATGCTTCCACCCATCTTGCTGAATTTTTTTCTACAATGACTTCATCAGATTATATATATGATTTGTTAATAGGATTATCCTCTTTTTCATACAATGAACATGTTTATATTAATAACTCCATTGCAATGCTTTTAGTAATGTTTATTGCTGGGGTTTGTTTATTTTATCCATTGGATGAAAAATTCCCTAGAAAAACAAGATTTGGTCTTTTAATTATTTCTTTAATAATATTTTTTGCTATTTATTTAATTCAATTTTTAACATGGACTCCTGTTGGAAATCAATTAATTATTGGTGTGCAATCTAGGTATTTTTTACCGTTACTCCCTTTAGCACCAATTATATTTAATTTAAATAGAGAAAAAAGTGATGTTAATTTAGATAATTTTGTATTGACATTTTCAATGTGCTTTATATCTTTAGCTTTCCTATTAATGATTTTTAATTTTTATTAAAAGTTAGTTTCATTCTCCGAAACTAACTCTTTCAAATTTTTCAATAGTTTTTAAAGATTTTGTAGCGTCAACACCGATTTTTGTTGTAGTACCATCGCTTTCAGCTACAGGATCAAGAGATGAACCTCGAACATTAGGAACAATCATAATGTCTCTGTCACCTTTTACACGTGTAGCTATTGCATACTCAACATCTTCAGCATCAAATACATTTACATCTGTATCTACAACAACACAATGTTTTAAAGATGGATGAGCAGATAATGCTGCCATTATAGCATTTTTACCGTCACCTTCAGTCTGTTTATTAATTGATACAGCTGCATGTAACCAGCAGCATCCTCCCTCAGTTAAGACAACATTTTCAACTGTAGGGACTGCATTTTTAACGGATTTGAATATTCTAGGTTCCTGAGGAAGACCTTGCAATAATTTATGCTCAAATCCAGCTGGAATAATTGCATGATAACATGGATTATCCTTTTTAATATGCATTTTTTCAAGGTTAATTACCGGCTGGTCACGAATAATATCATAAGTGTCAGTTAAATCAACGAAAGGGCCTTCACGAACGGTTTCAGTTACAGAAATTTTACCTTCAAGGATAATATCTGCTTGAGGAACTTCCAAATTACCGCATTTGATTAATGTTAATTCACCATCTTTAAATGCATTGGCGACATCCATTTCATTGTAATCTATAGGAATTGAAGTTGTACTTGCAAGCAATATTGCAGGGTCTATTCCAATAGCTATTGCAATATCAAGATCTTTTCCTTCTTTTTGAGCATTTTGGAAATAGGTATAAAGGTTTCTTGGAACAATCCTGATGACAAGTCTTTTATTGTCCAGTACCATCATTCTGTGAATTGATGCATTTTGAATACCCGTTACCGGGTCACGTGCAAAAACAACACCTGCGGTAATGTATTTTCCACCGTCTCTTTTGTAATGGGTTAATATAGGAATTTTATCCAAGTCAATTTCTAGAGAATCGTATTCACTAAAATCAGTAAATTTATCAACTTTAATAGGATTATCACTTGCTTCAATGATTTTTTCAGTAATCTCGGATACTTCACAGTTAATTGATTTGGCAATCTTTTCACGTGTGTTACAAATACCTGAAATAACAGGCATATCAAATCCTTCAATGTTTTTAATTATTACAGTATCCTTTGGATAATCTCTTAAAACACGGGCCACTTCAAATTCAGATGACAATTCATCTTTTATTTCAATAATGTTTTCATCATTAATATTCATTCAAATCCCTACAAATTAATTTTTTTATCTTTTAATTTAGTTAAAACTTCGATAATATTATTATCTTTAATTGAAAATATTTCACCAACTAAAACACCCGCATTACGTCCGTTGTTAATACCGACTGTCGCTACAGGTACTCCTGGAGGCATGTTAACTGTTGTGAGCATATGTTCCCTTCCAAGTTCATTTTCACATGGAACACCAATGACAGGTCTGTCTGTTAGGCCAACTAAAGCACCGGTAACCTGTGATGAGTTTGAACTGATTCCAATAAATATTTTAGCGTTTTTTACAGCACCAACGTAACTGATAAACTTTTGATTTGATCTGATTGGACAGACAACTTTCATGTTATATGTAATTTTAAGTCTGTCGAGAGTAGCACTCACTTTTTTGGCTACAATTAAATCGGATTGCCTTCCAACAATAATGGCAACATCCGCATCAGGGTTTATATTGCTCTCATCAATTTCAATAAGGTCTTCTTTTTCAATTTTCAGATTTTCAACTTTTAAATAGTCTTTTACAAGGAATTTTTTATCTTCTAAATCATCAACAACTTTATTGCTGTTAAAAACCTTTTTCTTATATTCTTTTCTTAAATTAATGACTTTTTCACGAACTTCACTGTCGTGAATAGCAATAAATTGGGCAGCAAGTATAGCACCATTGTCTCCCCTGTCAATTCCTACAGTTGCAATCGGTGAAGGATAAGGCATATGGACACATGAATCAAGTGCATCAATACCGCCTGTTTTAATATCGACAGGAACTCCAATTACCGGTCTTGGTGTATAAGCAGCAATAGCTCCAGGCAAGTGTGCTGCAAGTCCTGCAATTCCTATAAAAACTTTAATTCCCGTATCAGTAGCTTGTTTTACAATTTCACGAACAAGATTTGGCGTTCTATGAGCCGATGCAATTTTTAAACTATAGGGAATTTCTAATTTTTCTAAAACATCCATACTTTTTTCAGCAATAGCCATATCAGATGCGCTACCTAATATAATCATCACTTTTGGAACCATTATAAAATACCTTCATTGAATTTATAATTTTTTATTATATTTAATATTATGATTTTTTAAAAGAAGTTTGTCTAAATTTTTTTACCGTAAAACATTACACGACGTGCTGAAAAGTTCCAGAATAGAACTAATATTGATGCAATGATTTTAGACCATAAATAATTAATAGAACACATGTCTGTAAAAATATAAAGAAGTATTTCAGTAAATATCAAACCTACAAAACTTATAGCTAGAAATATGTTGAATTCAATAGCCCTATTTTCGATTTGGCTTTGATTAAATACCCATGATGTGGATAGATAGTAATTTGCCAAAACAGATATGAAAAATGCTATTGCAGCTGAAATCAGATAATTTAAATGAACGAATTCAACCAATGCGAAATATATAAAGAAGTCAATTAAAAATGCCGTTCCTCCAACGAAAATAAATCTGAAAAATTGGAGAAATATATTGTCTGTCTTATCAACAAATAACTTTTTAATTAAAGCGTTCATATAATCACTAATTGTAAATTCGATAAAAGTACTAAATATAATTTTATTTCTTAATAATAAGTATTAATATTTTGCTTATATTAATTTTTGGACTGTCAAGATTAATTCATAAAAAAAGAAATTAGAGAGATAAACTCTCTTTTAAATTATTTTCTAACACAATGGATTCTGCTGTATTTAAGCAAATCTATCTACACATAATTTAGCCTTTATATTTTTTAATTATGCCTCCTGCTGCGATAATTGCTATTATTGCAAGTATTATCCACCAAAGATTGTTGTCTTCACCGTTTGCTTGAGGGTTTTCGATATCTTTGCTGACAGAAGTATTGGTTGGTTGATTTGTTGTGTTACCGTTATCATTGAATAATGAATTGGTTCCAACAGCATTGCTATTTACAGAGTTGCTATTATCAAGGGTAGTATCTGGAGTTTCTTGGTTTTGATTATTGGTTCCGTTATATCCTCCGCCGAATCCCATAAGGATAACGATTCTATATGTTTTCATTTCACCGTTATCAGGATTGATTATAACAACTTTATGTTCTCCACGGCTTAATGAATAGAAATCAGCTAAAGCATTACCTTCATCATCTGCAATAACTGCATTATATGATGTATCATCAAGCAAAAATTCTACTTTTGTTGATTTGTTCAAGAATTCGCCAGCACTATAGTTCACGACACTAAAAATTATAAAAATTTATAGGAACTTCCAGAGCCAATTTTTCCAATAACTTTCATTATCAATAACTTGTTTAAATTCATTTTCAAAGATAAATTTTAATTGTTCAATGCTAGTTATAAATTTTCTTGAAATTTTGGCTTTTATTGTTCTCCATACTTGTTCTATTGGATTATATTTTGGAGAATATGGAGGTAAATGAATTAAATCAATATTTAAAATATTGCATAATTCTGTAAAAGCGATTGCATGAT
>JAFRFB010000115.1 GCA_017434555.1 Methanobrevibacter sp.
AATACCTCAATTATGTTAATTAATAATATTTTACTTTTTTAAATTATATATAATTAATAGCTACTTTTTCTTTTCATGAATATTAATTCAAAATATTTGTATAAAGTTGATTGAAAAATATGCATAAGTGGTAGAACTTTTTCGTGAGTTTCAATGAAACAATGTTCTCTAACCTTTTTTACAACATCATTATCTTTAACATCACCAATCAACAAAGGAGAATCAAGATTATGCAACTTTTGGTTCCTTTTGACCATCTTCATGTTGCTGTTGGCATAACGCACTTCAAATTATCTACTACTTTTAGTGAAATTTGTTCGAGATAATACGAACAAAAGATGATTAAAAAGTAGGTGAATTATCTACTACTTTAATGGAATTTTGTTTCATAAGTAAAGAATCAACCCAGTTCCATCAATTGACAAGCAAATTTATCATTTAATCTGAAGTTAAAGTTTATCCTTCATTTTTAAATAATACTTCATTTATTTGAAGTAACAGTATTAACTACATCTAAATGAAGTACTTCAAATTGATAAATGAAATTAGATTAATGGCTTAGGACTTTGAGTGAAATCCTGAGGATACTTTTTTTCACATAACTCATATCCAATATATTCCAACCTTTCATTGAGCAATCTTTTTCCATTTTCGGTTACCGCATACAATGGAACTTTTTTTCCAGTATAATATGGTTTTCTTTCTTCAGCAGTTTCCCGTATGTTTATGGAAGAGCATCCTGAAATCACATCAGCATAATCAAATAACATCTCCGCCTCTTTTTTGGAAACATTGGTTGTATGTGCTACGAAAATATATATGTTGACATCTTCAGGTTTTGGATATTGCCTTAAATCCCTAACCATTTCTGTTGGAATAATTGTTATTGCAATGTTTTTATATCCTCTTTCAATTGCCATTTCAAGACCTTTTAATGGATTCAACTCTGCAGTTTCAGGATTTAAAACATTTTCTCTTCCAACTTTATCCATGACCTCATCAATTGGAGTGGTGCTTATCAATGCGGAAACTCTTCCTCCAACTCCCTGAACAAGGTCTGCATCATCAATCAGCAATGTCCCTACTCCCTCACATGCTCCGACTACACAATCAACATTCCCATTGATCATGTTGGTTTTTAATGTTTCGCTGGTTCCAAAACTCATTGTGTCTTCAACATCAATTGACCTTTGTGGGGTACACATCCCAAATTCCTCAATTCTTTTTTCAATATTGGATTTGATAAATTCTTTTGTCAAATCACCATTATGCTGACCATTGTCAAATATGGAACAGTAATCAACTACCGGTTCTCCAATGTAGGTTATTTTCCCGTTTTCTATTACGACTTCAGCTTTTCCTAATGCTTCAATTACATGTCTGTCATTCATACAATCACCAGATAACAAATGTTATATACAATGCTTTTTAAATAGATTTTGTAAGGAAAAACTCACAATAGGTCAAAAAGATGAAAAAAATTAAAGATTACGATGACAATTGCCCCATAGATGATACATTGAA
>JAFRFB010000116.1 GCA_017434555.1 Methanobrevibacter sp.
CTTTAACAAAGTATAATTTGGGTCTTTAATATCTAAATTTAATCTGTGTTTCATGTTTATCGCCAAATAAATATATGTAACACATAATACTTAAATTTAACGATATTACTGTACCCTTTTTAAAAATTAATAATTGTACAATTGTATTTTTAGAAACTAAAACTAACCATTATCCAATATTAAAAAAATAAGAAAAATTAAGTGAAATTCATATCAAAAAAATTCAGACCCCTAAATATTTTTCAAGCACTTTTTTCATTTAAAATTAAAAGGTACTCGTCAAATCAATGATGCGATAAGAAGATATAACTCTCCACATGGAATTGTTATATCAGATACAACAAAAACTATTGAAAAAGTCATAATGTAATATTCATACCAATAACAACTTTTTCATTAATGTAAATTGTTATTGGTGATTTCTAATATTATTTTTAGGGGGTATTAAAAATAAAAAAGATAATATAAGTTACCTGATTAGTAACTTATAAATTTTGTTTGTAAAACTCTGCAATCTTTTCAAATGGGATTACATCAGTCTTATAATATAAATCCGTGTGGTTTGCATCATGTATTATCATTAACTCTTTGTTATCTCCAGTCAATTTTGCAAATTCGTCTTCTGAGAAATATCTTGAGTGTGCATTCTCACCATGAATCATCAAAACAGGAGATTTTATTTCATCAGAGTATGCGATAATCGGCTGTGAAATGAATGACATGCATCCGGTAATATTCCATCCGTCATTTGAACCGGGAGACCTTGGATGGTATCCCAAATCCTGAATATAGAAGTTATGGTAATCGATTACAAATTGAGGCATATCATCACTTATCTCTTTTACAACACCACCCATTTTCGCATATTGGCCTGATTTATAGTCTTCAGTTCTCTGGTTGTTCAGGGCAACTTTCATTTCATATCTTGCATCCTCATTGTCTGCTTCATCAAAATATCCCTTTGCAATCTGGCGGGTCATATTGTACATTGTGGATGTTACTGTTGCTTTAATACGGGTATCCAGACTGGCTGCGTTTAAAGCCATTCCTCCCCATCCGCATATTCCACATATTCCAACCCTATCACCATCCACTTCATTTGATGTGACCAAATAATCAATAGCTGCCTGAAAATCTTCGGTGTTAATGTCTGGAGATGCAATATCTCGAGGTTGTCCTCCGCTTTCTCCTGTAAATGAAGGATCAAAAGCTATTGTTAAAAATCCCATTTCAGCTAATGTCTGTGCATATAAACCTGAAACTTGTTCTTTTACAGCCCCGAATGGTCCTGCACATGCAATGGCAGGTAACTTTTCCTCAGCACCTGCCGGTTTGTACAAGTCAGCCGCCAATGTGATTCCGTATCTGTTTTTAAATGTAATTTTTCTGTGGTCTACAGAATCATTTTTGGGAAATACTTTGTCCCATTCTGATGTCAATTTTAAATCTTGCATATTAATCACCTTAAATTATAATATCTGTTTTTATAATATATTTAATTGTTGTTTATAACAACAAATGATTAATACTTAACTAAACATAAATTAGTATATGGTGATTAATTATGGATATTTTTGAAAGAGAACTTGCTGGTGAAATGATTTCAACAGACGGCCCCGAATACGATAAAATATTATCAATAGTTTAATTAATATCTGAAACATGAATATTCAATAGGAGAAATTATGGATATTATGTTTAATTTTGAAGGAATAGAAATTGATCAGGATTTATTGGAAAGAACGAATCCTGTATTTAATACAGCCAGAATGACTCTTTTTCAATTGGCAGCTGCAGGTCATGATGATGCCAAGGCTGTAGCCGAAAGGCTGAATCTTACCAGGGAAGATACGCAAGATAGTAAGACAGTCAAGGCCAATGAGGATGACCTTTTTGTTAACAGCATTATTATGGATGTAAGGTACTTTACTAATGGAAAACTTGCTAAGGAATCAGGTTTTACAGTGGTTGACTTGCCATGCGGTTTCACACCTAGAGCCCTTGAATTTGCAAAAAGTGGGAAGAAATTTGTTGGAATGGACCTTCCTGCAACAATTAATGAAGTTGAACCCGCTATCATGTCATTGCTGGATGAAAATCAAAAAAACTTTGTCCACTTTGAAGGTGTTGATGTAACTAATTATCAATCACTAAAGTCTGCATTTGACAAGATTGACGGGGAGGTATGCATAACAACAGAAGGACTCCTAATGTATCTTACAGATTCCGAGATGGATGTCATGTGTGATAATATTAAGAAAATCCTTGCAGAACATGGCGGATATTGGATTACTCTTGATCCGGAGATATCTCTTCTCTACGTTTTGATAATGAAAGCTTTCTATGGGGACAGAACAAGGGAACTTATGTATCAGATGAGATATAGAATAGAAGATAAATCCGATTTAATTGTCGTACAGAATCCGATGAATATTCGTGTTGTAGGTGATGTTCAGGAAAATATGAAGAATGCAATTAATTACATTACATCTAAGGGACTTAAACTTGAGAGGATTCCATATGCAGATCATGTGCCTGAGTTTAGAAGTTTAGAGAATGCAGATTCCAAAATTGTAACTCAGATTAAGGAAGGCTTTAAGAGAATATGTATCTGGAAAATTTCAGTTGATGAATCAGTTAAAGAGGATATTTCTGACGCCAAAACAGAATCTTTTAATGCAAATGCATCAATCGATGGTAATAGGCTTAATCTAATATTGTCAGGAAATTTAGATACATTAAGTGCACCTAAGCTTCTTGCTAATTATGAAAAGATTAAGGAGGATATTGTTCTCGACAGTGTGATTATCGATTGTTCTAACTTAGAATATGTATCATCTGCAGGGCTCCGTGTTCTTCGTATTATGCAAGATGACTGCAAGGGTGGAGTTATAATGAATTCATGTAATGAAATTATTATTGAGGATTTGTCCGATACGGATATTAAGATTAATTGACTCCCATGCGTTATTGTGAATAAAACGTGCATTTACTGAATATTGTTTAAACAAATTTTCCGGTCTTGGTTAGGATAAACACGAGCCTACAAGAATTATACACCATAAAAAATTCTCTCTTTTTTTAATTACTAACTTTTTTATAATACTTATTATAAAATTATTTAATATAATAAATAATAATTTGAACATTTGATAAGTATTTTTTTGAAAAAAATTACAAAAGATAATGGTTCTTTTTGTGAAATTCATCTGTGACCTAAACTGGTAGGATATTCTTTCACATTTAAGATAAATTATATTTATTACATGCTAACTAATGGGGATGGAATTAGGGATTATAAGAAAATGCTTTAAATTTATTTATAATTATAGGTAAAATTTTGCAGTATTTCAATGTAAGTGCAGAAGCATTATCATGGATTGCAGAAAATGTTTAATAGCATGGGGATTTGCTTTCATTATTGATGGATTTTCTCTATAGGCATGATGAATCATGTTCCTGCTTAATATTCTGAGACTAATTAAATTTGGTGATTAAATGGATAAAGAAACAAAAGAGCGTTTGGGTGAAATTAGAGCGGCCATAAAAAAATATGGCTTTGACAAGATTTTAGGCCAATCCGTAAAAAGTAAAATACGTTCAAAAGAGATTGATGATGAAGACAATCTTTTATTGGATGAGGAACTTCCTGTAAAGTTAAGGCTTATGCTTCAGGAATTGGGAACTACTTTCATTAAATTAGGTCAACTGTTAAGTACAAGGCCTGATGTTGTTGGAGAAAAGGTTGCAAATGAATTGACTAACTTGCAGGATGACAATCCGGCAATAACCTATGAACAGGTCAAGGCAATAGTTGAAAGGGAACTCGGTGGCAATATCGATGAATTATTTGAGGATTTCCATCATGAGCATTTGGCAACCGCATCCATCGGTCAGGTTCATGAAGCAAAATTAATCACAGGAGAACGTGTTGCAGTCAAAATCCAGAAGGAAGGCATCACAGATAAGATTGACCTTGATATAAAGATAATGAAACATGTCGCAAATCATGCTGATAAAATTAACTCAGAATTAAGAAAAATAAACTTACCGGGAATCATGGACGAATTTGACCGTTCCATTCACAAGGAAATCGATTACAACAATGAATTCATGAACATGCAACGCATAGAAATGAATTTCGTGGACAACCAATACATTCACATTCCAGAAACATATCCTAAATACTGTACCTCAAAAGTCCTGACAATGGAATTCATTGAAGGTACAAAACTAAATGACGTTTATGCAAGTACAGGAGATGAATTTGACAAAAAGCTTCTGGCGAAAAATGTCATTGATTCCTATCTCCAACAGCTATTCATTGATGGATTTTTCCACGGAGACCCTCATCCAGGAAACATATTGATTCTTGAAGATAATGTTTTATGTTACCTTGATGA
Organism: Methanobrevibacter sp.; assembly: GCA_017434555.1. GTDB lineage: Archaea > Methanobacteriota > Methanobacteria > Methanobacteriales > Methanobacteriaceae > Methanocatella. Next base: position 4,404 of record JAFRFB010000116.1, read on the forward strand.
AGGTATGATGGGGTCCTTTGATGAAGAATTCAAACGAAACCTTTCCGAAGCAATACTCTTATTGGTGGACCAGGACGTTGACGGATTGATAAATCAGTTAATGTATATGGACATATTGGATTATGATGTTGATACCCGAACATTGAAAAGGGAATTGAGTGATTTGTTCGGAAGGTATTTCGGTGTTTCCCTTAATCGTTTCGATGGAATATTGAATGAACTGCTTAAACTTATGCAGGATTATGGAGTTATTCTTCCAAACGAACTTGTTACAATGGCAAGGGGATTGACACTGATTGAATCCGTTGCACATAATCTTGATCCTGAAATAGATGTTTTAGCATCAGTAAAGACTGTTGCTGCTGCAATTGCCAAAGAAAAAATCAACCCTAAAAAGTATATTAAAAGCAAGAAAAGCAATATGATTATGTATGGGCACATGCTTCAATCATTGCCGAAACTTCTAACAAGGATGATTCACAAGATTGAAAACGAAGAACTTAAATTAAAGCTTGAAGTCGACATTAATGATAAGGTTACAATAGTCGCATTGATATGTGCTCTTATAATCGGTTCTTCAGTTGTTTCATTCGGACCGATGGTTTTTGAAATGCCGGTGATTTCTTTAATAGGTTATATAATAGCTTTAATCTTAAGTATCATTGGTATAAAGAATTTTGTATTAAAATAGATGTGAGGAAATAATTCTTCCTCAATACTTATTTTTTAGTCCATTTCAAACATTATATATTGCACTACAAGGTATATTCCCAGTGCAAAACTTATTACATATCCGATTAATCCTAAAAGCGGAATACCCAAAAATGTCGGACCTTTATCTGCAAATAATGCAAGAGATGACCCAACGATTAATGCAGCAATAATTATTGCTGTGGTAAGCTGTTTTGATATATCATTTATACCTTCGAGCTTTAATTTTAGTGTGATCTCCCCTTCTTCTAATTTGGACAACGTGTTGTTAACAGTATTCGGAAGGTTTTTAAAGAGATGTTCTATTTCCAGGAAATAATTCGTACCTACCTTAAATAATCTTTTAGGTGATGCCTGTTGAATCGTGATTCTTTTGGATAATTTTTTAAGCTCATCTGCAGTATCAAAATTAGGATTTAACTTTTTACCGCTTTCTTCAACTAAAGACAATCCCCGTCCAATCATTACGAATTCTCTAGGAAGCACTATGTTATTTTTAATCATTGCGTTAAGCAAATCTTCAATACTGTTGTTAACATTTTTCAGTTTTGCTCCATAGTATTTTTTCATTAATTCATTAATGTCCTCTTTTAACTCCGGAGTATTCTGTGCGGGAGTTATAATGTCCATATAAATTAGTTGGTTAATAATATTGTCTGCATTACCGTTTGTTAACAGCAATATGAGTTCGGCCAGATTTGATTTAAATGTTTCATCCAATACTCCCATCATTCCCATATCAATATAACAGATTTTATTTTTTTCTAAAATCATTATATTTCCGGGATGGGGATCAGCATGGAAAAATCCGTCTTCCATTATCTGTTTGAAGTAGGAATTCATTCCTCTTTTTGCGATTAACTTTTTATCATAGCCTTCCAAATCCTCGTTTATAACTTCGCTTAGCTGCGGTCCTTCAATCAGTTCCATTGTTATTACTTTTCCGGAAGAGTATTCTGTGTAAGGTTTTGGTATGTATACATATGGAACGCTTTTAAAGTTTTTTCCAAGAATTTCCATATTCCTTACTTCTTCCAGGTAATTGATTTCTTTAAGGATTGATTTTTCAAATTCATTAACGATTGCAGGTAAATTAAAAACTTTTGTTCTGCTAATAAAGCGGTCAGTTCTCGCTGCCAGGAATTTCATTATTTTCAAATCGCTTTTTATAATCTCTTCACTATTTGGCTTTTGAACTTTAATAGCTACTTTTTCACCATTTTCTTTTAGTTTGGCAGTATAAACTTGACCTATTGATGCAGAACCTATTGGTACTTCATCAATATCTGTGTAAATTTCATCTAATGGGAGGCCCAATTCTTCTTCAATAACCTCTTTTATTTTTGAAAATTCAGTGACTGGCGTATTATCTCTTAATTTTTCCAATTCTTCGGATATTTCTGTACCGACTAAATCCGGCCTTGTTGATAACATCTGACCCAGTTTGATATATGCCGGACCTAAATCTTCAAATACTCTCCTTATTCTTCCAGGAATTGTTTCATCAGGTAATCCGTCCTCTGATGAAAACTTTCTGTTTCTTAAAAAAGGAAATGTTTTAAAGAAAGTATTTTCTTCTATTAAATAACCGAAATCATTTTTTTTAAGAACTTGATAAATTTGATTGATTCTTACAATATCTGAATTTTTCTTATTGTTATTCCTGACTTTCATTATATATTAATTATATTAATGTAGTATTTAGAATTTTTCCAAAATTCTTGCATATACCACTTTCAGTTCATCATCAGATTTTTCATATATTCTTTTTAAAATTAATTCTGGTGTACTTTTAGCAAGGAAATTCATTTTAGGGGTTCTGTCCACAATCAGATTATAATTTTCGTCCAGTCCTTTTGCTTCTATTCCATCTACCCTGACATCCGTATAGTTCATCAGTTCTCTTGCCATGTGGGTTACTATTATTCCATATGAATTTGATTCTTTAATCATGTCTATGAATGTTGAAATGATTTTTACTGCTGCTTCAAGTTCAGTAATTCCTTCAAGTTCATCCAGTAAAACCAGTTTTTCACTTTTTGTTGTAACTATTGGGATAAATACGTTTAAAAAGGATTCAAATGCCCCTGCATCAAGTGATCGTTTTTTGGAAAAGTGATATATTTCATCAAAGAGCTTTATTTCACAATATTGGGCATTTACCGGAAGCCCCATCTGTGCCATGATTGATATTTGGGTTAATGTTTCCAAAAGGGTTGTTTTACCACCGCTGTTTGCTCCGGTTAATAATGCAATATTTTCATTTTTCGTCAGTTCATAGTCAATTTTTTGAATATCTGCATTATCTTTTTTAAGTGATAAATCCAGATGAATTGCGCCTTTTAATTTAATTTCATCGCTGAATTCAGGTTCTGTCAATTCATATTCATATGCAAAGCTTCCGAGAGTAAAATCATAATCGAATTTGATTACGTCTTCCACTTCTTTTACAGCTTTTTCTTTTATAGAATTCAACTGGATTGCGGCGCTTTTTTTAATGTCAAAAATATCGTTTTCCTTTTTGGATGACCTTTCAAGTTTGACTCTTTCAACTTCAGCTTCGTCAATTTCTATAGGATACTTTCTGAGGTATGGGTCAAAATCTATTCCTGTTTTTTCCTTGATGATCTTCTTACGTTTACTTATAATATCGTCAAATATTTTACTAATCTTTGGTGGGAAGTTATTGTTTAATAAATTAAGAATTTCATCTCCTTCAAGATCAATATTTTTAATTGATTTTTCCAATTCCTCATCCATATCATATTTTAAAGAGTTAACAACTTCATCAATATCGACTTCCTGCTTGTCTACAATATTCAGTTCATCAAGTATTGGAATGATTTCTCCAAGAACACTTTCCTTATTTCTAATCTTTTGGATTTCATGAACTCTCTCAAAAATATCTCTGTTTTGTAAAAAGAAATTAATTATTTTTTCCGGAACAATTTCGTAATCGTTTTCATCAATGTTAACCATTACTAGGTTTGGCATTCCTTCAAAGTCCAGTATTCCTTGAGAGTATACATAAAAGATTAAATCATAATTCATCAGTTCTTCCCTAAGCAGTGGGGAGTCACTTGCGGTTAAAATAGGGTAGTATTGGTTAAGGCCCAAATCGGTCAAATATGAGTTATCCTCTTCACTTTCAACCAGGATAACTTTGCTTGCATCATATTCTGCTTTAGGCTCTTCAAGTTCCTTTAAATTTTTCATCAATCCTCTCAATTTAATGATTGGCATTTGAGAAACTTGTTTTTTGGCATCCATAACAAATTTAACTTGTTTTTTGATTTTGGCCATGTCTTTTGAAGGAGATAATAAAAGTATTCTGTTTTTTGAGTAGGATGTGTTGGAATAAGCAAGAATCTTATTTATGATGTCTTCATAAATTTCCATTGCCCTGTCACTTTTGATAAAATCGTAATTCTGATTATTCAATAATTGATTCATTATGGAAATGGCTTTTCTTTGGCTAATTCCTTCAATAGCTATTATTTTTTCCACATCAACATTTTCAATTATTTTTTGGAGCTCTTCTTCTCCTCCAACACTTTTTATTATTTTTTCAGAGAGTTTATCTCCAATTCCTTTTATGTCTTGCAATGTATGTAAGTCTCCTTCCATTTTAACCAAACCCTTACATTAATTTAAATATGTTTATATAAATAGGTCTTTGCCTAGAGCATTTGACGACTAATAATTGCCTTTAGTCGAATTTTTAAAAATTTCTTTATTTTTAATTTTACCATTCAATGCTTCTTTATATATGTCTATCATATTGATATGCTCTTTATTTTTAAAACGACCATCAATAGAAAAGTTAACATAACCGATAGATGCCAAATATTGGATTTCTTCAATCAATGATAAATCTTCGCTGTTAAATATGATCAATTCTTCGCCGGATAGGCTTTTTTGAATTGGATAAATATTATTTTTCTCATCAACCAACTCAAAATTTTTTATTTTTTTATCAAATCCGTATCTTGTCTTCATCAATTCAACTGATCCTTGAACTAAAAGTTCAATTTTTGAATTGTCCTCGCAATTTTTAATAATGTCTTCATAATCTTTTTTTCTCAGCTCCGGAGATATTGTGATTACTTTGTAATTTTCAAGTGAGTTTATTGAATGTGTATTTGCAATGTTCATGGAATAAGGGCCATAGTCTCCATTAAAATCATTGGACATTACATTAATCGGATAATGCATCTTATTTAAAATCCCCCTAACTTTTTTCAATGAGTTAATTAAATCATCATGGGCGATATCTGGCCATTTCCATATTAATTCATAGTCTTTCGGATAAGCTGTTTCAATAGCTTCTTTCAGGAAATTAACCATGGAATTGATGCTGTCTGTTTGGGGAATTTCTAAATAAACTCTTTTGACACCTGAAATTTCAGATAAATCCTCCAAATTATTTGTATAATATGAAAAAGCTATTTCATCATTTCTTTTTGAATTATTTTTAGTTAATTTGATTTTTTCTTTTTTATTTTCATATAATTTATTAATTTCTGATGCTAATCCCTCAAACAGTTCTCTTCTTATTTTATTGATTTCTTTTATTGGAATAAATAAACTTCCATCGTAATTCATATTGATTTGGGTTATCTGATATGGGTAATTATCCAATTTTGAAAGCTGTTTTTTAATTGTTTCTTGTGAGACGTTTCTTTTAAGGGGGGTTTCAAATTTTACAGTGCCTGTAACTTCAAAGCTTAGCTCTTTATGGTTGGCTAAAGTTAAACGTCCTTTCAGGTGAGGATATTTGTTTTTAAGTGAAAATGTCAATATTAATTTGGACTTTATAAAACTGGAACCCTTATTTTCAATTTCTTTAACTGCTTTAGCTAATGAATTTCTTTTGGTTAAATATACATTGGAATCTGTTAAATCAAAGTCATTTCTTTTATTTTGACGGACTTTTTTAATGATTAATACCTTATTTTTTCGAGTTAAATCTTTAATGGCTTTTATTTTATTTTTATTGAAATGGTTTAGGGATGTAATCAGTGGATTTTGCGATATTTCCATGCCGTAATCATTTTTGCCTTTAATGAATAACAATCCATCCCCTTTTTGAGGTATATTATGGATGTTATCGTCTATTTTAATTGCAATTTGTGATTTTTTAGCTTCAATGACTTTTCCGATTTTTAAACCTAAATGTCCCGGTCTTAAACTTTTCTGATAAGTATTTTTAAACTGTCCTTTTGTAAATCCACGATTGAATACTAGGCTTAAATTTTCAGTTTTAGAGGATTTATTGCTTTTCAGTTTATTCAGAGCTTTCCTGTATTCGCTTACAACAACTGCTAAATATTCTTTTGAACGCATTCTTCCTTCAATTTTAATGCATTTGATATTTAACTCAGCTATTTCTTTTAATTCATCATATAAACATAAATCCCTTGGGGACAAGAAGTAATCTTTTTTATTGTCCAGTTTGTATAACTGTCTGCATGGTTGGGCGCAGGTTCCTCTGTTCCCACTTCTTCCGCCTTTAAAACTGCTCATAAGGCACTGTCCGGAATAGGAATAGCATAACGCTCCATGAGCAAAGATTTCAAGTTCCATGTTGGTTTGAATATTTTCAATTTCTTCTTTTCTCATTTCACGAGGCAAAACTACTCTTTTAACGTTTTTGCTTTCAAGATAATCGATTTTTCTCTGGTTTTCACAGGTTAATTGTGTTGAAGCATGGATTTTAAGTTTTGGAATGTGTGTGTTAATCAAATCAATTAGGCCTAAATCCTGAATTAATACTGCGTCAACCCCTATTGCATATAATTCATTCAGGTAATTCAGGACGCTTTCTATTTCAGACTCCTTAATCAATGTATTTACCGTTACATAAACACGTACATTATGCAGGTGTGCAAGCTTTACTGCCTCATGAATTTCATTTAAAGTAAAGTTTTCGGCAAACTTTCTTGCACCATAGTTTTTTCCAGATAAATAAACAGAACTGGCGCCTGCATTAATTGCAATCTTTAAATGCTCCACAGATCCGACCGGAGCCAGTAACTCAGGTATCCTCATGTAATCTTCCTTCGATGTAATTTCCTTTATTGATGTATGATTGTGAAAGGTCCATTATTTCATATTTGAATTCAGACAATTTTTCATCACTTACGTCACCTAAACTGTCATTATAAATGGATAAAATGCTTTTGGTGTATTTTTCATTTGAATATCTGCAATCAATAATCAAATTATCTAAGTTCAGAGTCTTAATTTCATTCATTTCTTCAATTAAACATAAACAGTCCTTGTTAAGAATGTGGCTTTGTGTGTTATAATCGAAAAATATTTTATATTTGAACTTTTTCCTTTTCTTGTCTTCAAGGATTGCATAATCAGCATTGTTTCCAATTATGAAGTCTCTTCCTTCATTCAAGTTAGAAAAGTCATCTTTACTTACAATCACTTCCAGATTGCCGTGAACAATCATTTCCAAATCCGTATTTTTAATGTAGTTTTTCCGGGTTATTTCTTTGATTTCACATCCTGAAAGCTCAGATGATAATATGAGTCCGTTGAATTTGGATAGGTTTTCCACTGCGAATGAATTCCACACGTTCAGGTTATGATTTCCATAGATATTGCATTCAAAAATCTTTTCCATTCCCGGTGAATCTCCCATTACTGATATCAGATATCCTTCACTTTCCAATTCCTTAACTATTTCGTTAGCTTTAATTAATTCATATTCGTTAATAAATGATGTTAATACCCATACAATCTCAGTTTCCGGAGCTATTTGGGTTGCTTCTTTTAAAATATCTTTTATGTTTTCATAATAATCTTCAGGATTATTGTATAGGCAATTAACGTCGAGATATATTCTTTTCAAATCAAATCCGTTGGCCACTCTAATCTGGGACAAATCGTTAGCAAATAATGATAATTTGGCTTTTTTATTACGTTTATTTTCGTAGGAAGTGTAATTTTCTTCAAATTCCTGCAATCGTTTTCTCGTTACTTTAACGGATTTTTTTGTTGGAGTATAATGATTTAATAGCAACTCCTGAGCTTTATCAAGGATTTCCCTTCTTATTTTATTCAGGCCGCTGATTGGAATGAATAGATTGTCCGGCATGTCATTAAATCTTATTTTCTCCATATAAAATGGGGTTCCTCCGGTCTTTTCAAGCTGAGTTATGATTGATTCTTTCGTTATTGGTCTATTTTTGGCCTCTTCAAATCTGGCTATTCCTTTATGTCTGAAATTGATTAATTCATCGTCAATGTAATATTCGACCTTAATTGAAGCAGTCAAATCTTTCTGGAAATTGAATGTGACATTAATAGGAATACTGCTTTTAACCGTTTCGTTTTTGAATTTCTTTAAACTTTCATGGGTTTTTGCTGAATAACTGATGAAAACTTCAGTTCCGACCTTAACCAAACGGGTGGTGTCAATTATAATTTCATTTTCATCCTGCTTTATGATGTTTTCAAGATAGATTCCCTTGATTTTGCCGTTGTATTTAAAAGCTATTCCGTCTCCTTTTTCTAAAATAACCGGTATTTCTTTATTTTTTATTTCAATCGTCACTTTGGTTCCATCAATGTCTGTGATGTCTCCGATATATAATCCTTCATGGCCTGAACTTCCTCTTCCCAAAACATCTCCAGGCTTGTCGTTCATAATGTATCCGTTTGTAAACTGTCTGTTAAAAACAAGGTGAAGGTCTTTTTTCCAATCTCCTGGATTTCCATCAATAATGTTTCTGTAACTGTTAACAATGGTTCCGATATAGTCTCCGGATTTCATTCTTCCTTCCAATTTTAATGAAGTGATGCCTGCATCGGATATTGCTTTAATATTGTCGTATGTTGCAAGATCATGTGTTGAGAGTAAAAATCCGTTTCCAATATTGTATCCTCTGTATTTTAGACGATATTCTCTTCTGCAGGGTTGAGCGCAAGCTCCTCTGTTTCCACTTCTTCCACTGTTATAGGATGATATGTAGCAATTCCCGGAAACACAATAACATAGTGCGCCATGACCGAAAGCTTCAAGTTCCAAATCGATGTTGTCCTTTTCAAGCTGATTGTGGATTTTAGCGATATCATCAATTGATTTTTCCCTTGGAAGAACAATCCTTTTAATATTATTTTCATATGCCCATTTCATCGCAGTATAATTGCTCAATGCCATTTGTGTTGAAGCGTGAACTTCCAGGTCGGGAATCAATGTTTTTAGAAGTTGTATTATTCCAAAATCCTGTACAATAACTGCATCTACACCAATCTGGTATAATTTAAATAAATAATTTATAACATCAATAATTTCAATGTTATTTACAAGAGTATTTACTGTAACATGAACTTTAACGCTGTTTAAATGAGCGTAATTTACTGCTTTTTCAATCTCTTCCAAAGTAAAATTTTTGGCAAAAGCCCTTGCCCCATAATTCTGGCCTGCAAAATAAACTGCATCAGCTCCTGCATTAACTGCAATAACTAGAACTTCATAAGAACCTGCCGGAGCCAATAATTCCTGTAAAACCATTTTTTATTTACACCTCATTTTATTAATTTTTGTTTTTAATATGATTTAAAAGTATTTTTTTTTAAATTATTTCAATTGAAGCTCTTATTATCATATTGAATTCGCAGGTTTTCTATTTCTATGAATAATTAGCTATTTAATGATGATTGTTTTGGTGTTGTAATTAAAATAGTTTATAATTACTTTTTCTAGGGATTATGTAATTATTGTTTTTTTCATACAATATGGTATACTCAGTATATTAAAATATTTTTTTGATTTTTTTTAACTATATTTTGGTGATTATTGGAGATTTATTCTGAAACAACTATTTTTTTATAAAAAATGTCCTCAATGTTTTTTTAACTTATTTAAGATGAATATGGGGCATTATGTTAATAATCTGGGCTTTTTTATAATTTAAAAAAATGTTTAAATATTATCTCATCTAAAATTATTCTTATGTATATTGTTTTTGAAGGAATTGATGGTGCTGGAAAATCCACACAAATAGAACTTTTGAAAGAATGGCTTGAAGCCAATGGCTATGAAGTAGAAACATTTGTTGAGCCAACAGGATCTGAAATTGGTCAATTGATTAGAAAAATCCTACAAAGAAGTGATGCCTCTACTGATAGGGTTCAAAAAACTTTGGGATTGCTTTTTGCAGCAGATAGGATGCTTATAATGGATGAATTATCAAACGATAAAAAAGTAATTTTATCCGACAGGTCATTTATTTCAAGTTTGGCTTATCAAGAGCATGCCGAATGGATAGCTGAACTTAACAAATATGCCAAAAAGCCGGATTTGGTTTTACTTTTGGATTTGGATGTAAAAACCTCTGTAGCACGTACATCTGGTGAAGATGAATTTGAAAATGAAGAATTTTTGGCTAATGTTAAGGCTAATTATTTAAAAATCATTAAAGACTTCAATCATGAGATAATTGATGCTAATAATGGTATCAATAAGGTTTCATCAGACATTAAAAAAGCTGTAGCGCCACATGTGGGATTATGTAAAGATTGCATTCAATAACTTTAAATATTCGGACGAATATATTGTTATAAAAATGTGTTTAATATGAGGTGATTGCTATGTGGGAATGTCCTGCTTGCGGAACATATGTTGATGACTCAGAAGAAATGTGTCCTGATTGCTGGTATGTGCGCGGAGTAAATAATTTCATGGATTGGAGTGACGAAGGCGAATTTTAATTTTCTTTTTTTTAATAATAGGGATTATTCATGTTAATGGGCTTGATTTCAGATACTCACATTACTCCTAAAAGGGGTAAACTTCCAGAAAAAATATTTGAAATATTTGATGGTGTAGATTTGATTTTACATGCTGGAGACATTACTGTTCATGAGGTATTGGATGATTTAAATGAAATTGCTCCGGTAATTGCTGTTTTGGGAAATAATGACAGATTAGATTTGGAAAAATATGAGCTAATTGAAGCTGAAGACAAAAAGATTCTTTTGGTTCATGGGGACAAAAAAGATTTGTATGAATATGGTTTAAAATATGGTGTGGATATTGTTGTAAGCGACCATACTCACTGCCCAAATTATGAAATAGTTGATGGCATGCATTTGATTAATCCTGGAAGTTCAAACAGGCCTATTAACTCAAAAGCCTCTGTGGCATTGCTAAAAATCGATGATGAAATTAATGTTGAATTTAGGGATTTGACATAATCTTTTTAAAATTTGTCTTGTGTTATATTGCTTTAATATTCATATTACTAATTTAAAAAACTTCCATCGTCATATAAATTAGTATATTATATTATTAAATTAATTTAGAGACTTTAAATTTCTAATTATTTTTTAGGTAAGTTTTTTCTAGTCCCAGTTTGAAAATATTTATTATTAATGAAGTTGATATTATTTTATAGATTAATTTAATCTTTGGTGATTTGGATGAATAATAGAATGGAAATTGCTAGAGAGTTTGCAGAACTTATTAATTCTGAAGATATTGTAAAAGTAATTGTATTCGGATCTGTTGCTCGTGAGGAAGATACTGAAGAATCAGATATTGATATTTTAATTGTTTCTCCTATTGCTAGAGATATTAGAAAAGATATAAATAAAATTGTTGTAGACATTGTTTTAGAAAAAGATGAATTAATTTCCGCTCATTTGATGACTGAAGAACATTTTAATAAAACAATTAATTATCCATTTTTAACTAATGTATTAAATGAAGGTGTGGTTCTTGTTGGATAATGAGCAGTATAAGAAAATTGATGCTGAATTAAGTTTAGCTAGATATGAACTTAAATCAGCCAAAATATTGTTGGATGCCGGCCAATATCGGGATTCAATTACTCATTCATATTATGCTATGTATAGTGCATCTAAAGCATTATTACTTACTAAAGATTATGCAGTTAAAACTCATGAAGGTCTAGTGAGGGTATTTGGTCGTGAATTTATTCGCGATGGTGATTTTGATAGTGAAATTTTTGGATATTTAACTGATGCTAGGGCTATGAGGAGAGATACTAGTTATGATTCTCTTGCAGTTTTTTATAATGAAGATGCAGAAGAGAAGTTTAATAATGCTGAGGAGTTCATAACTGAGGTTGAAAAGTTTTTGTAAATAAATTTAATAAAAAATAGTAAATTGAAGGATAATTATCCTTCCAATTCTTTTAATCTCTCAGCAATAGCATCTGCCAAGAATTGTTTTGCTTTTTCAAGTTCTTCATAAGAACCGATGAGTTTAGGACCAAATTCTGTCTGTTCGAGTTTCACATCAAATTTATCAATTGTGTGTGCAAGCATTGCTTCTCCAACACCATTTGGTATACCCATTTGATATTCTTCTTCCATTTAATTTTCCTCCATATATTCTCTTACAGGTGCAAAGAATTCAATTAAGAAATCTTTAATTCCATTTTTCAAATCCATTGGGTGTAAGTTGCCTTCACCAAACTCTTTAATCAATTCGTCATGAGTTAATTCAATATCTCCGCCGAACTTTTCAGGTCTTTTAATAAGTAAAGTATCTTGATTTGGATAAACAAAAGTTTCTGCAATTTCAATCATTGGATTGCCTTCAATTTCTCCTTGTGGGCAGTAACTTTTATTGATTTTTTTAGTAATTTCTTTAACGGAATCGTCTACTGCAATATAATTGCCTTTACTTGAAGACATTTTAGCGTCACCATCAAGACCATGCAATAATGGGGTGTGGATACATACAGGAACATTTTCACCGATTTTTTCCAGGTTTTCACGTGCTAACATTTGGATTTTTCTCTGTTCCATACCTCCTAATGCAATGTCAACTTCCAAAGCTGCCATATCTACAGTCTGCATGATTGGATAGATTACACTTGCTACTTTAGGATTATCGTCTGCACGGCTTACCTGATCCATACTTCTTCTTGCTCTTTTTAATGTGGTCATTGTAGCTAATTGATAAACTTTATCAGTATAATCAGGATCAAGTTGGAATGATGAGCCTAAAACATACTCTGTTGTTTCATCAAGCCCTAATGCCTGGAAACATTTTTTGTTGTATTCTGCAGTTTGTGCAATCTCTTCAACGGTTCCTTTTCCATTTAAAAATGCATGGTAATCTGCAAGCAATATTTTAATTTTAAAACCTAATTTTTGTAAGGTTTTAAGCTTTTGTACAGTTACGGCATGTCCTAAATGGATTTTTCCTGAAGGTTCATATCCTGTATAAGCTATAGGTTGGTCTTTTTTGAGAACTTCTTTTAATTCTTCTGTGTCTATAACTTCCAGAGTGCCTTCTCCAATTAACTGAATTTTTTCTTCAATATCCATGTTATCACTTGATTAAGTAAATATAATTGTCAATTTTAATAATCTTGATTTCATCGCCGATATTATAATCACTGAAGTCTTCTTTCATTTCCAAATCAACTGCTGAATAATCGCTCGGGTCTAGAATTTGAATTATTCTCGGTGACATTGAGAGTATTGTTGTAGTTTCTATATCTGATGCTTTTTTAACAAGTTTAATATTGTCCATATTCTTTAATGGGATATTGTGCTTTTTGCTGGTTTTAATGTCTGTTCCAACAACTCTATTTTTATCAATGTCCGTTACCTGTATGATTTTATCTTCAAATTCAATAATGTCGTCATTTTCAAACTCAGGAATTCTAACGGAAATCCAAATTCTATAAAGTCCTTTTCCTGTGGATTTATCTTCACTGATAAGTCTTGGAGATTCTTTAATAACTCCGCCAAACTCGTCTTTCAGGGCTTCAGCAACTTTACGGCCGGTTTTAAATGATCCGATATAATAATCATAACCTTCTTTTAATTTAGCTATTTGAGGACAATATGCTAATTTGTCTACTTTTGCCTGTTTATCCAGTGTTCTTGCAACAATTTCATCTGCTTTTTCATACTCTCCAGTTTTAATCTCTCTATTATCAGCTCTAAACTGAATTACAGTTTCGTAATATCCTGATTGCATTTTGCTGCATGGTGGACAAACGGTTTTTTGAATTCTTACTTCCACGTCATGTGTTTCGTCAATTGAAACACCATATACTTCACCGACAACTTCAACAAAACAGTTAGCTATTGTTCCTTTTATTTGGTCTATTTCAAGGTTAATATCTTCGTTTTCAACTAAATCATTGATTTTTATATTTCTCTCCAGTGCGCGATAGATGATTTCTTCTTCAGGAAGATATGATTCACTCCATTTTCCTTCTTCCAGACGACTATTACAATGGCTGCAGATTTCTACATTAATGTTTTTAGGAATTTCTATCATTTGAAAATCCTTTAAAAAACAATCAATACAGATTTCTCCTACCATCTGTTTATTTTCGCTTCCACATTCTATACAAAACATAAAAATCATTTAAAAAATAGTAAAAAAGATAAAAAATTATAATTGTTTAAGTGGAGCGGTTGCACCACAAGCAGAACATTTTAATAGGAATATTCTACCTTCTCTTATAATTTTAGTATCTGGTCTGTTACATTCGTGACAAATTACGTATTTGTCGACATAATCTTCAATTCTTTCATTAATTAAGTAATGGGTAAATTTACCTTGCAATATTGCTCTTGCACCATCTACGTTACCTGCAGTACCTAATTCTCTCATCAAGAACTTTAATAAATGTTGAGGGTCTCTGTTTAAACCTTCACTTACTTCTTTAAAGTTTTTAATGAATGTTCTATTACCTTGGATATCTGAATAAGCTTTAGGAATTTTAAATCTTTTGTGTTCAAATACTTCAGGAGGTAATTGGTCTATTGCTCTTTCTAATAAATCTTCATATTTATCCATATTATCGCTCCATAAAAATTAGTATAAGTATAATATATTAACTATGATTTTAATCATTTATTAAGTTATTGTTAAAATTGATTTTTGTCTGAAAAAATTATGGAATGAATTTTCATAAATAATTGTATCATAATTGATTATAAACTGATAGAAAAATATTGAAAAACAGATAATGCATGCAATGATTAGAATATTTTGTTTCTATATGTGAATATTTGTCAAATGTAATTTTAAAAATAGTTTTGATTAATGCCTATATTGCGAGATAAATCCTCGCAATAATTCCGTTAGACATTAATATTTGTTCTCTCATTATGAGGCTTTATATCCTCTGTTGTATCATTTGGATTATCTTCTATTTAAATTTAATATTATTTTGGACAATTGAGTAGTGTTCCTCTAAGCAAAAAAGCCCCGTGAAGAAACGGAATTTTCTTCTAAAAGTCAATCATTGATACAGATTTTTTTTCAATTGGCCGAAGGGGATGATAAAAGTAAGTTATTACATCATATTAAGTAGAAAACATTAATAGTTTTAATTAATTAGAATATATTAAAACAATATGTTCCTACTATGGTCGGATAAGAATGGGTATTTGATTTTGGGTTATAAAATCATCTGCCACTTTTTCAATAGGTTCACAATGTAAAACATCTTCATAATTGTAAATATGTTCTAATTTTGTTGAATTTTTTAATTCTAATTTCGGGCTGTTTTAGGACTGCTGGGTGGCCATGATAAATTTCCATTAGTCTCATCCAATAATTCAATTAAACTCTTTTCCAGTATCCTGAATTTGGTTCGTAAAGAATTCCTCTTTGCTGTAATGTTCTAACTAGATTTTCAACTTTATCTTCACTGACACCGTGCTTTTCTTCCATATTGCTTTTTAATACATTTAATGGGGCTTGACCGTTATATTCCTCTTCAAGCAATTTGACTTCATCGACAAGTGTGCTCATTTTGTCCCTTTCGGATTTTGGTCTTCCTCCACCAACGATGTCTGCTTCTATTTCACCGGTTTCCGGATCCACACCCGCATCTTTAAGTGATGCCATCTGCAGACGTACTGCCTTTTTAGCATCTTCTTTTTCAACAACTTCTTTTAGTTTTACTTTAGCACAGGCTTCAGCTAAACGGATAATAGCTTCAAGTTGCCTTGCAGTGATTGGAACAACAGTATTATCTTCGGTATTGCTGCTGCTGTTTCTTGTATCCACATAGAAATTCTTCAATACTTCATTTGCTTCATCACTTAATACGGGATTAACATTTTTACGTGCATAAGCGATATATTTTCTAAGCAAATCAGGTTCAATTTCATAATCTACTGTATTGGACTGGTGAATATTTAGAATGTGCTGTGCAAGTTCGGAATCTCCTTTTCTGCTTGGTTTATCTTCAACAATCCATATTAAATCAAAACGGGATAAAATTGGAGGTGGCAATTCAATCTGGTCAGCTAAAACTTTAAACCTGTCAAACCTTCCGAATTTTGGGTTTGCTGCTGCAAGAACAGAACATCTTGAATTTAACGTTGCCATAATTCCTGCTTTTGCAATACTTACGGTCTGTTGTTCTAAAGCTTCGTGAAGTGCTGATCTGTC
Organism: Methanobrevibacter sp.; assembly: GCA_017434555.1. GTDB lineage: Archaea > Methanobacteriota > Methanobacteria > Methanobacteriales > Methanobacteriaceae > Methanocatella. Next base: position 20,536 of record JAFRFB010000116.1, read on the forward strand.
TTCTGAACGCATCTTGTCCAGTTCGTCAACACACACGTTACCCTGGTCTCCTAAAACCAGCGCACCTGCTTCCAGTGACCATCCACCTAATTCATCTCTAACTGCAGCTGCAGTCAAACCGGCACCGGTAGTACCTTTACCACTTGTATAAATACTTCTTGGAGCTAATTTTGAAACGTATTTAAGAATCTGTGATTTACCGATACCAGGGTCTCCTACAATAAGAATATGAATATCTCCTCTCAAACGGGTTTCATCTTCAAGCTGTTTTGCAGATCCACCAAAGAGCTGCAATGCAATGGATTCTTTTACATCACGATAACCTCTGATTGAAGGAGCAGTTGATTTGATAATCTTATCATAAATATTAGGGTCTTTTGATAACTCTCTTATTTCTTCTTCATCCTCTTCGGATAAATGAAGCTCTTCAAACTCCTGTTCTAGGGGTTCAATATGATTGACATAAATGTAATTTTTGAATTTACCGCTACGCTCTTCTCTGAACGTTTTTAAAGTACCTGTAATTCTTACTTTATCTCCGGGGTTTAATTCATCTACTAAATCATCTTCCAAAATCATCAACATCTGCTTAGGTTCGGTTCCTCCGGACAAGTTTTCTAATGGTTCCTGCATTCTCGCTGTTTGAGTATCAATATAGTGGGATTCCTCTTGAAGCAGTCTGAATGACCTTCCACCACATTCTCCACATAGGGAAGGCTCCAATATTGTTCTGTCTGAAGTTTGCTCCACTTCATGCAAACGCATACAGCCCCTACATTCAAAAACAGCAGTTTCAATACGTGGCCTTATTTCGTCAGTTTTCCTGACAATACCTTCTGCTGAAACGAATGTTCCGATATATTTACTCAACAGTATCTTTAAAGGAATGATATTTGTCACATTCTTGAAACGGATATTTAAATCAGCATCTTTAGCCAACGGATCGATATTTTTAACAGCTATTTGTGCCGCTTCAATAACTTCCTCTGGTTTATCTATCAACAAATCAGCCAAGTCTGGATCGAATACTTCCAATGTATTATAATCTACAGTCAGTGATCTGTTATCAGGATACGTTTCGAGAATTTCAAACACATCATCCTTATATGACGTTGCAAAAAATTCCTCAAATTTCGCAATTGATGTTTGTGATTTATTAGTAGATTTCATTATTATTACATTAATTTTTCATAACATAAAAAATAATTGGATAGGTGAGTTTACACAAAAATTTTTTTAAGTATTGCTGGCATATTTTGTTACCAAGATGACATGTGGTGTTTTCAATGAGGAAAAGACAAATTTTATCAACGTTAGATGAGGAGTTAATTCAACAGATCAATGATTTTGCAGTTAAATCTAAAATGACGCAAAATAAGGTGATAACATCATGGATAGTCAAAGGTTTGGCACAATCAAAACAGGAAAGTGATAAAAAGTCTTTTAAAGATTTGGCCAACAGTATTACATTACCATTCACGACAGATTCAGTTGAAATTACTAAAGGACTTAGAATAAGAGAATTATAATTTTTCAAGGATACAATAACGGTTGCGGCAATGAATTAACTAATTTGAGTGATAATGTTATCTTAAGAAAAACATTTATACTTAAATTAATAAAAGTTATAGTTAATATAATAGAATAATGAGGTAATTATGAGAAAATCAAGATTAAGTTTATTTAAATCCACATCTATGTTAATTTCCGTTGTCGGAATTGTTATGATTATTGCTACAATTATTGTTGTGGCATATGTGGGATTTAGTGTTGTTAACGAATCAATCACTGATGAAATATCTTCTGGAAATCAATATGATGATTTGGCCGATTTGAAATCTCAGTATGGGGATTTGGAATCCAAATTCGATTCCGTTAAATCAACTTATTATTCAGGAACTTCAAATGATGTCCAGAAATATAATGATGCAAGATTAGAGCTTTCAAGGGCTTCATCTGCTATTGACAATGTTAAATCTGCACTTGATGCAAATAAACCATCAAATGAAGTGGATAGTAGAATTGAATTTGCTAAAGAGAAATTGGCCACTGCACGCCAAGCATTTGATAATCTTTAACTCTTTTTTTGGGATTGTCCGTTAATTTGAGTAACACTTTCATGTTGCTCATTTTATAACTTTTTTTCTATTTAAAAATGCTTTAAACTTATTATTACTTTTTTTTGAAATTTTGAATTAATTGAAATTGTATTTCTCCTTTCATTAAATATGAAATCTTTTAAAAATAATATCTTCCACTCAATCTATTTCTGTTGAATTTGTAGGGTTTAATTTTGTGAACAGTATTGAAAGACTAACTACAATAATTGTGATAATCAAATCAACAGTTATTTCAAACAGGCCACTACCATCAAATAATCCAACAAGGCCAAATATCCAGATTGCTATTAAAAGAATTGGCAATATATATTTAATTATGAAGACCCATTTTTTACCAACTTTAATTGTTGAGAATTCATTCAAATAAGGTATTACTTTTTCAACACCATAGAACCATCCGAATATTATTGCCTGAGCGCCAATTAAAATCAATATTCCAAAATTATTTACAAAACTATCAATAACTTCAACTAAATGGCTGCTGATTCCTGTTGAAAAAATAACTGATGCGGTACATGCAACAATTGTTAATATTGTAACTCCTTTTCGACGGGACCATCCAAATTTATCGCATAGTGAGGAAAGCAACGGTTCAAATAATGCAAATGAAGAAGTTATTCCTGCAAATAGTATGGATGTGAATAATAATGGAGCTATAATGTGGCCCAGCACTCCCATTTCATTAAAAATATGGGGAAATACTACAAATATCAATCCTGTGCCCTCACTAATCAGTTCATTCATAGGTATTGATGAAAGTGAAGACATGTATCCCAGTACTGAAAATACTCCCAATGCTACAAATATCTCATATAATGAGTTTGTAACTACAACCAACAATACTTCATCGGTTAATTTTGTGTTTTTAGGCAAATAACTCGCATAAGTATATACCATGGCTTGCCCTATACTTAAAGTGAATATTATCTGTCCGAATGCCGCAAGCCAAATGTTTATATTGAATAATGCTGACCAATCGGGAGTGAGTAATGTTTTAATCCCTAACTCAGAATTCGGCAAGGCAAATGCATAAATAATGATAATTGTCATCAATATGAATAATAATGGAATTATAATTGTGGATATTCTTCCAATTCCTTTATCAATATCTCTGTAGGATATGAACCAAAATATTCCCCATAAAAACAATGTGCAAATTAGTGTTGGGATATTAATTGATGTTACTTTAGCTAAATTTGCACTTCCTCCAACATTATTTGTAAAAAACAAAGAGGGATTTTCTCCCCATCCAAAATTGAAACTATTTAGTAAATATACAAAATCCCAGCCTAAAATGACCATGTAATAAATCACAACAATAAACACGAATAAAACTATCATCCATGCAATAATTTCAAATTCTGGACGTATACTGTGCATCAATTTTGAGAAACTTGCCTTAAAGCTAAAACCCAATCCGTATTCCAAAATTAAAAATGGAATTCCCATAATGAGTATTGCAATAATGTAAGGTATAAAAAAGGATCCTCCTCCATTGGAATATAGTACATAACTGAAACGCCAGATATTGCCTATTCCAATGGTCAATCCAATCATTGCTAAAATAAATGTTAGAATAGAATTCCATTGGGACTGTTTATTCATATTTTTCATCAGTTATAATTCACTTTAAACTTTTACTAAAATCTAAGTTCTATTATTAAATGTGAAAAAATTCATTTAAATTATTTTCTAATTAATGAACTTATTCCATGTTAAGTTCATATATTATGAAATATTTTCTATTTTTTCACGCGATGTTTATAGCCTAAACCTACAACATACATTTCAGAACTTTTTTTACGTGATGATGGTGGTTTTGTTGTTTTTACTTGTCTGAATTTCTTTTTAAGTCCATCAAGCATTTCTTTATATTCCGGACCCTGAAATACTTTCATAACAAGATTTCCTTTTTGTTCTAGGATGTTATCGGCTATTCCAATAACTGCATTTGTCAAATCAATTGATCTTAACTGGTCCAGGTTTTTAATGCCGCATAATTCCGGTGATGCGTCACTCATCACTACTTTAGCCTTTCCACCAATTACTCGCATGATTTTATCCTGAACTTCCTGTGTAGTGAAATCTCCTTTTATTCTGTAGTAATTTTCTTCCGGAAGGGCTCTTATATGATTTAAGTCAACGCCAACTACGATGCCTTCTTCACCTACTTTTTCTAAGGCTACCTGTGACCACCCGCCAGGGGCTGCTCCCAAATCAACAACAGTATTTGTCTGTTTAATGATTTTATATTTTTTATCCAGCTGTTTAAGTTTATAAGATGCTCTTGAGCGATAATCTTCTGATTTGGCTCTTTTATAATAAGGGTCCTTTTTTCTCTCCATCTGCCATTTACTGCCCATAATTATTCCTCCGGGTATTGGCTAAAATCAAGCGCAGCACATACTGGCGCACCAATTTTAACTATTTCAACATCAACATTTTTATTATTAATTTCAAGTAACATTACGGTTCTGTCAGCAAGTCTGGGAACGATTGGACTTCCGGGATTTAAAAGCAGTACATCTTCAACCTGTTCTATTTTTGGCTGATGGGAATGGCCTGTGACTAGGATATTCACGTCCAATTGTTTTGCCAGATATAATAATTGCTGTGTATCTGCTCTTGGGTAGACTTCACCATGTGCCACTCCAATTTTAACGCCTTCACAGTCAATAACTCTTGCTTTTGGCAATTCAAGTCCTGCAACCCTATCCATATTCCCCTGTATGGCAATTACCGGAGCTATTTTTTCCAGTGCATCAATGACATCCGTCGTTGTCAAATCTCCGGCATGTATTATCAAATCAACATCTTCAAATGATTCCAAAACCTTTGTCGGTATCACTCTTGCCCTGTCTGGAATATGGGTGTCTGAAATTAATCCTATTAACATAACATTTTCCTCAAATATATTCTGTTTATTATAGCATTTAAATTTTCAAATAAAAAGAGTTATTAATTTATAAAAATATAAATAATATCATCATCTTCGAGGATTGATATTTATGGGTCAAGTTAAAAAAGAAGATATTTTGGAGATTTTAAGTAAATATGATAAAAATGAAATAACTATTGCTACCCTTGGAAGCCACACTTCTTTACATATTTTACAAGGTGCTAAAGAAGAAGGTTTCAGAACAGCTATTGTATGTCAAAAAGGAAGAGAAATACCATATCAAAGATTTAATGTTGCTGACGAATATATTATCGTTGATGAATTCAAAGACATCGTAAATGAAGATGTTCAGCAACAGTTAAGAGATATGAATGCAATTGTAATTCCACACGGTTCTTTTGTAGCATATGCTGGTTTGGATAACGTTGAAGACAAATTCAATGTCCCAATGTTTGGAAATAGGGATGTCTTAAGATGGGAGGCTGAAAGAGATAAGGAAAGAGCATTGCTTGTTGAAGGTGATGTGCGTATCCCTTACAAATATGACAGTCCTGATCAAATTGACAGGCCGGTAATGGTTAAATTCCCTGGAGCAAGAGGTGGAAGAGGTTACTTTGTAGCATCATCTACAGAAGAATTCGATGCTAAAATTGAAGCTATGAAAGCACGTGGATGGTTAGAAGACTCTGACGTTGAAGCAGCACACATTGAAGAGTATGTTTCAGGCTGTAATTATTGTATACATTATTTCTACTCTGCTTTGGATGATAAAGTCGAATTAATGGGAATGGATACAAGATATGAATCAAGTATTGACGGTTTCGTAAGAATGCCTGCAAAAGACCAATTGGATATTGATTTAAGTCCTTCCTATGTTGTAACAGGTAATCACCCTGCTGTAATCAGAGAATCATTACTTCCTCAAGTATTTGACATTGCTGATAAATTAACTGAAAGCGCTAAAAAATTAGTTGCACCTGGATTAAACGGACCGTTCTGTATGCAGACTTTAGTAAATGATAACTTGGAAGTTATCTGTTTCGAAATCAGTGCAAGAACTGATGGTGGTACTAACACTTTCATGGACGGATCTCCTTACTCATACTTGACTTACGGTAAACCAATGAGTATGGGTAGAAGAATTGCTTTAGAAATTAAAAATGGTATAGAAAGAGATGAATTAGAAAAAATAATAACATAATTTAGTTATTATTTTTCTTTTTATTTTTATTTTTACCGATTTTTTGCTTTTTTTCCTGTTCTTTCAATGCTTTTTCACGGCTTCTTTTAGCCCATGCACCAACAAAACCAATAAATGCACCTACAAGAAGGATAATCAACACTAATGAAACTGTTCCTGTTGGTGTTGAAAAGAATCCGCTAAATTCTCCAAATGTTCCCTGAAATGCCAAAACTACAATTGGCGTTGCTGCAAGAGCACCTAATATAATACCATATTTGATGTTTTTAGCTGTATATCCAACATATATTAATCCTATGGCTGAAAATAGGAATAACCAATCATATGTATGTGCTGCAAGAATAATCAATCCTGCAGTAACTGCAGCACCAATTATCAATGATTTCCAATCAATATCCATTTTTGAACTCATATATTATCTCCCATCTTTTTTTGAAGAAATTACTCCTCCGACTGCTCCAGTAATTCCCATTACTATTGCATAGTAAATTAAATCTTTAACTACTTCAATTAAGCTGGCCACTCCGGAAATTGTAAATCCGCTAAGTCCACCTAAAACTCCCATAAAACTTCCGCCAACTGTGGCAAGTATAATAAAAAGTATCGCGGCTACTATCGTACCAAATGCTCCGGCAACAGCGGCATTCCATAGTCCACCAGTTATGCCTGAATGGGCAATATAACCAACTATAAATCCAACAATCAATAATCCTATAAATTCATAGTGTGAAAAGAATGCTCTAACACCTAATGTTAATATAAAACCAACGATTACCGCACTCCATTTAGTCATTATTTCACCTTAAATAAATTACTGAATAATAATTTGTATTTTCATATTAAATAATTTATGATTTAATATATGTCAGACAGTTTGTCTTTAATCTTTTCAAGCACTGCCAAATGCATTCTTTTTGTAAACTCTGCCCTATCATTCTGGTTCAATACATCAAGATATCCCTGTGAAACAAGATTAAATGCAAATGGTGTTGGAATTACTGTATTAATGGTTTTTATTTCCATTTCTTCTGATGCAATCCATTCTATTACTTTCTGTGCATTTTCAACATCCATATAATCTTCTAAGGCTTCTCTTTTAGCTTCCTTTAATATTGAGAAATTTTCATCCATTTCCTGGACAAACTTCAGCAGTATTTTTCCCCGCACCTGCTGGCGGCCAACGGATTTTGATTCCCCTTTGTATCTTCTCAGCGTCATCAATGATCTTCCGGCACAATGTCTGAATCTGCTGGCAAGTGTTTCTGTCTTGTCCAGTGACTGCGTAAGTATCGGACGGAAATTTTCAGGAGTCAATTCATTAAATGATTCAAGTCCTCCAATTTTGCTGTCTGAACTTAAGTAAAATCCGTTGTCTGATATGGATATTGTAACATTCATATTGTATCTTCTTGCTACCAAGTAAGCTACTGCACGTGACAGTGCATCATTCACCTTTCTTCCGAACAAACTATGAAATATTACAAAGCGTCTGTCACCAAAACCGCGGTAATATTCAACCAACATTTTTCTGTTGCTTGGAATCTGAGCATATTTGAACTGTTCAACAAAATATTCATATATTGAATTGGCCGCAAAGTCATCAACATAGAGGTAATCATAAATAAACTCCATAATATCTTCTTTGCTTCTTCTGTATTGGAACTTTGAATCCATGAGTGCTCTAAAGCGTTGAATGTCCATGGCCAAATCAAAGGACAATGGTAGCTGTTGTGAAAACCATGATGGGATTGTTGGCGGGCCGCTTGATGGTGAAACATTAATTGTCATTCCTTTTCCATAATTAAATCTGTATGTGCTTCCTCCTAAAACGAATGTATCTCCTTTTTTGAGTCTTTCCATAAATTCCGATTCAATTTTACCTACAGTTTCACCGTCACACTTAACCAAAACGCCAGAACTGTCTGGAATTGTACCGATATTTGTTGAATATAACATTCTGGCTAGTTTTCCTCTTTTTCCAAATGTTCTTTTCTCATAATC
>JAFRFB010000117.1 GCA_017434555.1 Methanobrevibacter sp.
GAAACATATAAAAATAACATTATAAAATATGCAAAGGGTGCAAATAAAGATATTGCAAATGCATTTACTGATTTTGAAGAGGCCTTTAATGACCCAGAAATTACGGCTGATAAACTAGGGGAATATTATACAAAAGTATTTCAATCAATTCAAGATTCCGATTTAAGTGAAGAAGCTAAAATGTATTTAAGGGGTAATCTAATTGAAATATATGATGATTATAAAGAAGCTTTAGCAGATACATTTAATGAAAATAAAATCAAAAATGCTTTAAAAGGTAATTTTAGTGGTGTTATTCAAAATTTAATAACTGGTGGAGATTATGATTTAGGAAATGGATTTAGAGTTCATATAACAAGTGCTTTAGAAAAAGGTCTTGATTCAGATTGGTTTAGAGAACAAATTCATAAAATAGCAGACGAAAATGGATTCGCTGATATGGATTTAATCAAAGAATTAGGATTAGATGAAGCGTTAAATGAAGAAGGAAACTGGAATTTTTTAAATGATATTATACAAATGTCTAAATCATTAAACGTTCCATTAGAGACGGTTTTAGATGTTTTAGTTGAATTATATCCTCAATTAGCTTCTGTTGCTGATGCTACAGCAATTGCAAGAACTCAATTTGAAGAATTAGGAGAACAATTATTATCTCTTAAAGACGCATATAACGACATATCAGATGCGTGGGATGAATATAATGAAAAAGGATATTTCACGGTTGATACTTTAGATAAATTATTAAACGATTATCCTCAATATTTAGACGCATTGGTTGATGAAAATGGCTTAATTAGGGATAACACAGATATGTTCCAAGCTTTAGCAGAAGCTAAAATTAACGATATTCAAGCAAGTGAAGATGCTAGATATTATAATGAATTATTAAAATTAGCACAAATTGACGAAGCTGGTGCTGCTCAATTAGCCGCTGGAAGTATAAATGCTCACGACCAAGCTATGGCCGGTCAAGAGGTTAATGCTAGTAAGTTAAGAGCACAAATTGAAGCAAATATTCAGGCATTTAATGCTGAGTCTGCCGCAGCTTTACAGGCTGCTTATGATATTGTTGAAGCAGACCATATTAGAAATAATGCGGTTATAGATAAAACAAGACTTGGAATTAGGCAAAATTTCTCTGCTTCTATGGGTAGAAGTTCAAGTGGCTCTAAAAAGTCAAGTTCAAAAGGTTCTTCTTCAACAAAGAAAGAAAAAGAGTGGTGGGAAACTGCTCTTAGTGACCTTAAAGACCAATTTAATTATAATGAAATTACAGTAGACCAATATATTAATAGTTTACAAAATTTATTAGGAAAAGTTGGTCAAGGAACAGAAGCTTGGAGAAAAATTAATAAAGAATTACAAAAACAAAAATTAGATAAAGTTAAAGATGATTATGACGCCGGTCGTATATCTCTTAATCAATATATTATATCACTTCAAAATTTACAAAAAGCATATGCTGCTGGTACTGATGCTTGGAACGATTTGGCAAAAGCAATTAAAAAGGCAAAACTTGATAAATTAAAAGAACAACAAAGTGACCTTAAGAGTGCTCTCTCTGCCGTTACAGATGTTTTAGATAAACAAATAGACAAGTATGAAGAATTAAAAGATGCGGCTGATGAAAAGTATGATGATGAAATAGATAAATTAAATGAAGTGAAAGATAAATTAGATGGCAATGTTGATGATTATGAACGTGCTCAAAAGGCCGTTGTTAAATTTTTAAATGAACAACTTGATGCAATCAATAATCAAAGAGATAACGTTGAAAATTATTATACAAATGTCATCGAAGCATTAGAGAAACAAAATGAGGAACAACAAGAGGCAATAGATTTAGCCGAAGCTTATGATGCGTTAATTAATGCTATGGTGCAACGCACAAAAAAAGTGTATCGTGAAGGACTTGGGTGGGTATTTGAGGCCGACCAAGAAGCCATTAAAGCTGCAAAGAAAAACTATGATGACCTTGTTAAAAGCTCTAGTGTAAAAGAAATTGAAAAACAAAAAGATACCGCTGTAAAATCATTAGAAGAACAAATTGAAGAATTAACTAAATATATAGATTCTTGGGATAAAGTTTTCGATAAGTTTGATAATGAAAAGAATACAAATCTTGCCAATTTATTATTGGGTGAGAATTGGACAGAGATGGTA
>JAFRFB010000118.1 GCA_017434555.1 Methanobrevibacter sp.
AGCCTGAGGTATCCCCTGAAAATAGATTGCTTTTGAGGACGCGAGTAGAAGACTTGTTTGATGGGGTAGGGATGTAAGCTTCGAGGTTTTTTTCCGAGTTGTTCAGTCCGCTACTTCCAATTGTTCGCTTGCATTATTTTAATTGTTAGTAAACTATTATGCTTGTTTTTCAAGTAATATTATGGTTTGGTAGCAATTTGGTTAGGTGTTAACAGTTTGGGTGAAAGTTGCGCTGATAATTTATAATCATTTTCATCGGTTTGTATATTAAGTATTGCGGTCATAGCATGGGGGTTATACCTGGTCTCGTTTCGATCCCAGTAGTGAAGTCCTTTTGTGTTTTGTTTGTGTACTATGGTTTTCTATGGGAATTTCATTTCGCTGCAAGCTTATTTATATACAAACCATTTCTTACTTACTTATTATTATTCATTTTCATAATATAATGAGTATTGCGGTCATAGCATGGGGGTTATACCTGGTCTCGTTTCGATCCCAGTAGTGAAGTCCTTTTGTGTTTTGTTTGTGTACTATGGTTTTCTATGGGAATTTCATTTCGCTGCAAGCTCATTATATTCATAATTACTGTTTACTATTTTTTAATACTACTCTATAATTTCATTGTTTAATTCTCGTTGTGCTGATTTAAATGGAAAAATTGAATGTGAAGACTCATTATATGGGGGCATGTTATCAAATTTTATAAATGATAAAAACATAAAGAATATACAATTAACTAAGAAGGAGTATACCACCATGACCAAAAACCAAAAAACTGATGTAATCGAATTTGAGCATTTTGAAAGTATTTCAAACATGGAAGATTTGGTTTTGATTCAAGATTTTATAAAAAACCCATATTTGGATATTAATAAAGTAAAAATTACAGAATTCTTTGCTAGAATGGGTGTTGAGGTAAATGCTAATGAATTAGCCGATGCGATGAAAAAATACCCTCATGATTTTCTATAATTAATGATTTACTTCTTTTTTATTTTAATTAGGTATATTTTTTGAAAATAAGATAATTTTCCCAAATACTTTTTTAAATTCATATATATATAAATTTCTATTTTTCACATTCAATAATTTCATTGAATTTTTTTTAAGAAATTATTAAATATAATTTTTTACATAATATTATTGTCATATCATTTTTTGACTGATATTTAATTAATTTTTTTATGAGATGGCTTTTTTGCTAACTGTGATTAAAAAAATATTAAATATTGGATAGGCTGCCCGTTTCGAGGGTTACTCGAGGAGCTAAGGGTAATCTAGCGATGATTCAAGAGAGTTAGTATACGGGCAACAAAAATTCCTATTATTTTTGGGTTATTTGGGTTATTAATCATTAATATTAAGTTTTTTATTTATTAACTTAATATAACTTATTTTATGATTTTGTTAAGCGTAATATGTTCATATTTTTAAAAAATAAGTCTTTTTTTAAGGAATTAATTTGGCCTTTTTTAGCTGGTGTTTATATTTTGTATAGTTTTTTCAGTATATTGATTTACATTTGGCTTTGAAAAATTAATAGGAAAACATTCATTAACAATTTAGTATTTTTTGTTTCTAATTTCTGTATATGGGGGGGTTGAATAGAAAAAATTTAAAAAAAAGAATTATCCTAATATTTTACAAATCATATCTTAAAGAAGGTATGATTTTTGTTATAAATGTCAAGTTAATCATCATTGATCCAACTTTTAACTTGATTTTCTGATTCATTAACAAAACTGCCTTGGATTGATAATCCTTTTTCAATTTTTGCTCCAGGACATAATTTTTTAATATCTGATTTGCTCATGCCAAATCCGCTGCCTTCATGTGTGACGAATGGTTTGATGATTTTGCCTTCAAAATTTAGCTTTTCTAGCTGAGTCCATACTGGCATTGGTAATGTGCTCCACCAATTCGGAAATCCCAAATAAATCAGATCATATTCACTAATATCTTCAAGATATTCTTTTAGTTCTGGTCGAGCATTATCATTTAATTCTGCTTTAGCGACTTCTGTACATTCCATATAATCTGTGGGATATTCATTTAATGGTTCTATCTTAAAAATATCTGCATCTGTATATTTTTTTATATAATTTGCAATCACTTCTGTATTTCCGATTTCAATGTTTTTTATGCCCTCATTGCTATAATTATTTCCTGCCCTAGAAAAGTAGAGCACTAAACTTTTACTCATTTTCAAATCTCATTTTTAATTATTTTGCGATTTTATAATAATCTTTTTATTTGGCTAGATTACTACCTTGAATAGTAGTTTTTTTAATGTTGATATTTCTTCGCGGGTCATGTTTTCTGTCACTTCTTTTTCCCATCTTTTTATGTCATTTATGTATTTGTCCGTTTTTTTGATTCCGCTTTGTGTTATTTTTACTATTTTTATCCTATGGTTTTTTGGGTTTTCATATCTGCTTATGTATCCTTTATCCTCGAATTTCCTTAGTATTTTTGCTGTGTGTCCTTCACTTACATTAAATAGTTCGACTAGTTCTTTTTGTGTTGTGTTTTCTTTGTATCGTATTCTTAGTAAAAATGGAAGTTCTGCTCGGGTGATGTCTTCAGTTTCCATTATTTCTTTTATGTATCTGCCGTAACTGGACACCATTTCTTCCACGTAATGGTATATTAATATGTGTTCAGGGTCTTCTTCTTGAAATTGTGTTGGCAAATCCATATTCTTTTACCTCCGTGTGTTTTGTTGTTTTTATTTTATGGAATTACTAATATATAAAATCTTTCATTAAATAACTCTTGCATTAGGAAAGTATATATATTAGGTTAAACAGATACACCAACAACAAAAAACCAAGGTGAAGTATATGGCAGAAAACAGTACAAAAGTACAATTGGGTTTTGGAGCTATGAGGCTTCCGCAGACAGATGCCAATAATCCGGCTACTATCGAGATGGAAGAATTTACACAAATGGTTGACTACTATATGGAACAGGGATTTGACTATTTCGACACATCCTATGCTTATCACGGCGAAACATCAGAAGATGCCTTAAAAAAAGCATTGGTTGAAAGATATCCTCGAGAATCATATAGAATCGCTGATAAAATACCTACATGGCTACTTACAAAAGAATCAGACAATGAAGATCTTGTTAACACAATGCTTGAAAGGTTGGGTATAGATTACTTTGACGTACTCCTAATCCATAACATCAATAATGTGTTTATTAACCTGGCGGAAAGTGCAAAAAGTTTCGAGTACATTAAAAAAGCAAAAGAAGAAGGAAAAGCGCTGAAAATTGGAATAAGCTATCATGACAAAGAAGACCTGCTTGAAGAAGTTCTTGAAAAATACTCAGACATCATAGACATTGTCCAGATACAGTTAAATTACATGGACTGGAACGACCAGAGAATCCAATCCAAAAAATTACACAGATTATGCGTCAAATATGGTGTTGAAATAATTGTAATGGAACCAATCAAAGGCGGAACACTGGTCAATGTGGCCGACAGCGTTAAACAGCAATTTGAAGAATATTCAGATAATTCCATTGCAGATTGGGCTTTAAGATTTGCAGCATCCCAGGAAAACGTTTCAATCGTCTTAAGCGGAATGAGCAATCTCGAACAGATGAAGGAAAACTGCGAAACCTTTAAAAACTTTGAAAAAATAACAAGGGATGAACACAGGTTTTTGATGAAAATGGCTCGTGAAATCAAAAAGACATTGGCCATTGACTGCAGTTTCTGCGGATACTGCGTTAAAGAATGTGAAATGAACATACCGATTCCAGATTTCTTTAACCTATACAACAGTGAAAAATTATACTCATTGGAGGCCAATTTTGCAAATTACGCAACTGCAGCCGGAAGTAACGCTCCCGCTTCTGCATGCACTCAATGTAGGACATGTGTAGATTACTGTACACAGCAATTAGACATTCCTGAACTATTGCTCGATGTCGCTGATTTGTTTGAACCTTGATTTGATTTAAAAATCCGTTTTAAAAGTAGTGTGAAATTCAGAATCTGAATTTGGTGGGCATAAAGTAACAGGACAAAGTCAAAAAAATAGATAAAGAAAAATTTTAGGAGCACTGCCAATGTCTGATGTATCAATAATACTAAACAAAAAATTAAACGACTCTCAACTGGAAGTTCTTGAAAGATTTGAGGAATTTTTAGAAGCCATAATTGAAAAAGATGATGAAAAACTAGATGTGATTATGGATGATAATTATATATTAACCCACATGTCTGGTAAAAGACAAACAAAAGCCGAATACATTAATGAAATAATGGATGGTACATTAAACTATTATAAATCCAAGATAATTCATCCGCAAGTATCAATTCTTGAAGAAAATCACGCCAAACTCATTGCTGATGTAGAATTGGATGCTAAAGTATATGGAATCAAAGGAACTTGGACACTGAACACAAATGTTTCTATGAAAAAAATAGAAAATAAATGGTTTTTAAATCAATGGGAAAATTAAAATTAACAAAAAAAGGAAAATACAATGAAAAAAGATGTTTTAATATTAACTGGTGCTGGCCAAATTGGAATGGCAATAGCAAGAAGAATAGGTCACGGTAAGAAAATAGTCATTGGAGATAAGAATATTGAAAATGCGGAAATTGTTTCTAAAATAATGACTGAATCGGGCTATGATGTGGAGATTTTTGAATGCGACATATCCTCAAGGGAATCCATTCTGAATTTAATATATGAAGCTCAAAAGTTTGGCGAAATCGCATATTTCGTCAATGCTGCCGGTGTATCACCTTCACAGGCGCCAATTGAAGCAATTCTTAAAGTTGATTTATATGGAACTGCAGTATTGCTTGAAGAGATTGGGAAAGTCATAAAAGAAGGCGGATGTGGCGTAACAATTTCATCCCAATCAGGCCATAGGATGGAACAGCTTGGAGCAGAGATTGATGAGCAGCTGGCGACTACACCAACTGAAGAACTCTTGGATTTGGATGTTCTCCAGCCTGAAAACATCAATGACACGCTGCACGCTTACCAAATGGCCAAAAGATGCAATGAAAAAAGGGTGATGTATGAAGCCTGCAGATGGGCAGAAAGGGGAGCCAGAGTGAATTCCATATCTCCAGGAATCATTGTAACTCCTCTGGCGCTAGATGAATTCAACGGTCCGAGAGGCGACTTTTACAAAAACATGTTTGCAAAAGCTCCCGCAGGAAGGCCGGGAATAGCTGATGAAGTGGCAAATGTTGCAGAATTATTGATGTCAGATAAAGGGGCATTCATAACAGGAACCGATTATCTAATTGATGGCGGGGCAACAGCATCATACTTTTATGGTAAATTAAAACCGGAATAATTTTTTTAGGTGTAAGAATGAGTAATAAAGAAGAATTTGATAAAGAAAACATTTTTGGATTGGGCAGTCCCAATGATGCTTTTGCACAATATTTCATTGGTCAATCTTTCCTAAATCCATTGGTTGACATTGAAGACACTGATATTTTTTTAGCCAATGTGACTTTTGAACCTGGATGCAGAAACAATTGGCATATCCACAATGCCAAAAGCGGAGGAGGTCAGATTTTAATCTGCACTGCAGGCGAAGGATGGTATCAAGAAGAGGGATGTGAAGCTCAAAGTTTAAAACCGGGTGTTGTGGTTAACATTAAACCCGGAGTTAAACATTGGCACGGAGCTAAAAAAGACTCTTGGTTTAGCCACATAGCAGTTGAAATTCCCGGCGAAGAGGTATCTAATGAATGGCTGGAACTTGTAGATGACGAGGAATACTGCAAATTATAAAAAAAGAAATAAAATTATCTGAGAGGTGAACAACATATGAAAACTATTGTAACATATTTTTCTGCAAGCGGAGTGACTAAAGGTGTTGCCGAAAAAATAGCAAATGTAATTGATGGAGATACTTTTGAAATAGTTCCTGAAATTATCTATACTCCAGAAGATTTGGATTGGACTAATAAAAAAAGCAGATCCACAATTGAAATGAACGATAAAAGTTTCAGACCTGCAATTAAAGAGACAATTGATTTATCAAACTATGATACAGTCCTTATTGGATTTCCGGTATGGTGGTATACAGCACCAACAATCATAAACACTTTCATTGAATCTTGTGATATGACCGGTAAAACGGTGATTCCATTTTGCACATCTGGAGGATCTGGAATCACTAAATGTGAAAATGACTTAAAAAACATGTACCCTGAACTTAACTGGAAATCGGGCAAAAAACTAAACGGAAACGAAACAGAAGAACAAATTAAAAATTGGATTAAATAACATATAATCCAACTTTAATTTTTTTTAAATGGTGCTAAAAATGAAAATTTTAGTTTTAAAAGGAAGTCCTAACATTAACGGTTCTTCCAATATGCTTGCAGACAACTTTATAAAAGGAGCAGAAGAAGCAGGTCATGTCGTTGAAGAAATTGATGCGGCCCATGCAGACATTGTGCCATGCACAGGCTGTGTCAGCTGCGGTTATGAAGGTCCATGCATATTAAGTGATGATATGGACATTTTCAGAGAAAAAATCCTTGAAGCGGACATGCTGGTGTTTGTAACTCCATTATACTATTACGGAATGTCAGCCCAGCTTAAAATTTTAATTGACAGATTCTGTTCAGCAAACAGTTCCATTCAGTCAAAACATTTCAAATCAGCACTTATAACCGTTGCATATAATTCATCAAATTGGACATTTGACGCACTGGAAACACATTATGATACATTAGTCAGATATCTTAATTTAGATGATCATGGAAGAATTTTAGGTTATGGTTGCGGCACACCATCAATGACAAAATACTCCGAGTATCCAAAAAAGGCTTATGAATTTGGAAAAAGAATATAATGTTTTATTTAAAATAAGTTTGCACATGAAAATAAGCTATGTTTCCATTAATAAATTTCTTTATGGAATAATATTAAAAAATAGAATTTTAAAAATTGAATAAGGATAAATTTGTTAAACAAATTTTGACACATCCTCATTCAACATCTATATCTGTTGGTCTGTATTGTGCTGACCAAACATCCTAAGATGTTATATGATATTATGAACCTCAATGTATATAAAAGTTTCATTTATCACTTATTATCAAATTAAAGCAATATTTTATTCTGAAAACAATTTTACATTCTGAAATCAATGTTTATTTTTAAAAATAAGAAATTATAAATAGTTTTAAGACGAAATATCTAATTCTAAAACACTAATATAATAATCTATAACTGTTGGTGTTTTTATGAAGTGGAAAGAGCATTCAATTAAAAACACTCCAATCAAATTGGAGGAATTTGTATTCCGTATGTTGAAAATATGGTGCTTGCTATCTCTTATTTATTCCTAGCAAGTTACTACATATTGTTGGCCATTAACTTGTTAATGTAAAACAATCTATGATGTCGAATTGGAAGCCTAGTTGGATCTTATCCGAAATTTTCTAATTTGATAAACTGACAATTTAAATGACAATTAGCTTTAATATGTGTTTTATAGCTTCCTTTTTTACACATAGTTCAAAAAAGCATTATTTTTTCCACTTTAAAAACACCAAAATATTATTTATATGAAATGATACTAAATATTATGTTGTAAGAGCTAAAAGTAATAAATATTTTGTATAGTATACGGGCAAAATCATTTGTACATAATTTGGGTGTTATTCAAATTAGTAGTCATTAATATTTAGTTTTTTCTTCATTAACTTAATATAACTTATTTTTTGATTTTATAGGACATAATATATTTATATTTTTAAAAAATAAGGCTTTTTTTAAGGAATTATTTTGGTCTTTTTTGGTAGGTGTTTATATTTTGTATAGTTTTTTCAGTATATTGACTTTAAATTCTTTGAAAAATTTTCGTGAAAAACATTCTTTAACTATCTCATATTCTATGTTCCCTGGATTGAAGGGGATGTTTTGAATAGAATAATGGTTATAATTAGATTACAATTTATTTAGGGGATATGAAAAACAAGAAGGAAATAATCAAATCTAACGGGAGTGGGAGGATAGTGAATGAGGATTATAGTCAGGTATCATTTCAGACAGTTTCGTGCAATGGGTGACAGTGACAGCAATGAAATAAACTAAAAAATAAGTATTATCAGTTATAAATATTTAAAATTTTTAGTCATGTCCAAATTTTTTTTAATGATAAAATATAAACATAAGTTTAATGAATAAAATTCACATCAATATTCTAACATCATTAAGGATAATTTTAGGATTGCTTTTCCTTTATTTTACAATTGTCCAATTCAATATTTATTATCTGATATTCATTTTTATTTTAACTGCAATATCAGATAATTTGGATGGCATATTGGCTCGTAGATTTAAGTTAACAACAGATAATGGCGCCAAATTTGATGTAATATGTGATTTTATTTTTATAATGTTATCCACATTGGCAGGAGTTTTAATTAATCTGATTCCATTCTGGTTTTTATTTGTGATTATTTTAAAGTTAATTGAGTTTTTTAAAACATCTAAAGGAGATTTCCTTACTTACGATAAGTTCGGACATTTAGTCTCTTTGATGTTTTATGCATTTCCGATTGTAGCCATTTTAATTAATTCAAAAACCATTGTATTGATTTTAACTTTATTCATAACCATTTGCGCAGTTATATCTTCCATTTTAAGGATTGGTGATAGAAATGATTTCGCTTAGGAAAATAAATTCTTTATTGATTGTTATAGTTATTTTAGTGCTGGTTAATCATGCTATGCTAAATATATTAGGAATGTATGGATTAATCAGCTACACGCCGGATTTTAAGATAACCGGAAGGAGATTATTCTATCCATTAGTCGCACATATCATTATAAGTTTATACCTATATTTTTCAGATAAAAGAAAACAGATTACTACCTATTCAAAATTAATAGCTGAAACCACTCAACAGATATTGACAGGAATATCCATAATAGTTTTTGCAGGTTTGCACATTATAACCTATATTTTTATTCCAGCAATAAATCAGAGCTTGTCAATCAATTTGATTCATTTTATAATTGATAATCTACTTTTCATTTCCATTGCATTACATCTAAGAGTGTCAATACCACGACTTTTAATATCATTCGGATTTTTGGAAGGTAAAAATTCATATAAACATTTTAAAAATAAATTAAGCATTATAATATTGCTTATTTTAATTTTATTTATCATTGCAGAAGTGATATTTTATATTGGAGGCAATCTATGAGTAAAATTATCGTTGTTGGAGCAGGCATTGCCGGTCTGACCGCAGCCATTAAAGCATCAGAAAGTGGGGTTCCTGTTAATTTAATTTCTCCAGATTTTTCAGAGCGTTCCCAGTCTGTAATGGCGATGGGTGGAATAAATGCCAGTTTAAACACAAAAGGTGAAAATGATTCAGTAAAACAGCACTTCGAAGACACAATGAACAGCGGATGCTGGATAAACGATGAGAATGCCGTTTGGAAACTCACTTCTAATGCTCCAAAAATAATCAGTTGGCTTGAGAGGTTAGGAACCAGTTTCACAAGAGATGAAAAGGGCAATGTTGATTTAAGATACTTTGGGGGGCAAAAAAAGCAAAGAACCGCATATGCAGGTGCAAGAACTGGAAAACAGATTGTAACATCATTAGTCAATGAATGCAGGAAAAAAGAAGCAGAAGGTCATGTAAAAAGATTCACACCTTTCAGATTTGTATCATTGATTTTTACAGATGAAAAGGAATGCTGTGGTGTCAACTGCATCAATGAAAATACTGGAGAAATTAAATCATTTACAGGGGATGCAGTAATCCTCGCTACAGGTGGCTTTAATAACCTGTTTGGAAGAACATCAGGTTCCATTCATAATGATGGGTATGCAACTGCAAAAGCTTTCACACAAGGTGTTGAGCTTGCAAATCTTGAAATGATACAGTATCATCCAACAACAGTCAAAACTCCCGTGAAAAGAATGCTTATAACTGAAGCTGCACGTGGTGAAGGTGGAAAATTGTTTATTCTAAAAGATGGCAAACCATGGTATTTCATGAAAGAATGGTATCCAGAGCAGGCTGAATTGATGCCAAGAGATGTGGTATCAAGAAGCATTTACAAGGCTTCAGATGCTGGGCGAAAAGAAGTTTATCTTGACATAACTCATCTTGATGAAAAAACAATCAAAGAAAAGTTGGATGAAGTCTATGATGTATGTATGACTTATTTAAATCTAAATCCGATTGAAGAACCAATTCCAATATATCCTGGAATACATTACTTTATGGGCGGCATAAGAACTGATGAAAATCATAAAACCAATATTAATGGATTATATGCTGCTGGTGAGTGTTCATGCCAATATCATGGAGCAAACCGTTTGGGAGGCAATTCTCTTTTGGGTGCTATTCACGGAGGTTGCATTGCAGCTGAAAATGCAATACTTGAAAACCCTCAAGGCAAAATCATCAGCGATATTGTTTCACCAGATCGATATGAAGATAACCGAACTGCAGATATAATGAACAAATCAATGGGGATTTACAGAAGCGAAGATGAATTAAACAATGCATTAATGGAGCTTGATAAAATAAATGAAGATAATGCATTGATTTTACTTGCAAGGGCATGTATTATCTCAGCACTTGAACGAAAAGAAAGTAGGGGCGCCCATCAAAGAATTGACTATCCTCAAAGCAATGAGGAGTTTAAAAAATCCACATGCGTAAGATATGACGGCAGAATCAGGGTCTCGTTTAAATAGGGGTTACAATATGAATAACATTACAGTTAAAATTAAAATAGATAATGAGTTTAAATATTTTGAATATGATGGTGATTTAAATATTCCTGTCACTACTCTGCTTGAGCGACTAGACTGGCCGATTGAATACTCATGCAGTTGTCTTCAGGGATTATGCGGAGCATGTGCAATGGTGATTAACTCAGCTCCAAAACTTGCCTGCAAAACATTTCTAAAAGATGAAATAATGGTTACAAAATATAATCAGATATCAATTGAACCGTTATCAAAATTTCCGGTTATCAAAGATTTGAAAGTGGACAGATCTGTGTTATATGATGCGATGAAGGATTGTAGTTTATGGTTGCAAAGCGATGCAAGAATAGGTGAGGATATTGACTTTGAATATGAAATGTCATTATGTCTGATGTGTGGATGTTGCATGGAGGCATGCCCCAACTACGGGATTGATGATTTTGTCGGAACACCGGTTGCTGTTTATGCATCGAAACTAATCAACCAGGAAACCAGTCATGATCATTTAAAAGAACTAACGAACAATTATAAAGAAAAGTTTTATCCGACATGTGTCAAGTCTATTGCCTGTGAAGATATTTGTCCGATGGGCATTTCTACTCAAAGGGCAATATCTAAAATGAACAGAAATTCCGTTTGGAAGATTTGGCATTTAATCAGATAATGCCCTATTTTTCAGTATATAAATTTTTAACCCATATGCAGAATTTAGATACAATATAAAGCACAGGCAGTTCTATCAATGGTCCGATAACCAAAGCTATTGAGATTAGCTCATGACCTGGAAAAGAGTTTATCGCGATAGCCAATGCCAATGGTGAGTTGCGTGCCAATGTAGTCATTGTCAGGCTTACATATTCGGGATATGTGAAATCAATCTTTTTTGATACAATCAAATCAATGAAAACATTAATGATAAAGAATATGATCAATGGAATAAATATTGTGATTACAGAATCGAGATTTGCAAACAGCAAGTCCCCTTGACTTGCAAATATACAGAATATTGCCAATGCTAAAAACCAGATTTCCAAATCGGAAAATAACTCTGTAACTTTTTCTTTTAAATCCTTGTTGAAGAAGAATTTTATTATTTGGGCCACTGTGAATGGTATTACAATAACAATTAAAAGAGAGTACAATAATTGAGCATATTCAATTGTATTTCCACTTGAAAAGAATATTAAAAGATAAACAGGTAACAATATTATCTGCAATACCAGATTGATTGGAAGGATCGATAAACTAAGTGTCAAATCCCCTTTTGCCATTTTGGTAAACACAAGATACCAGTCTGTGCATGGAGTCAATATCAGCATGAAAAACCCAATCAACACATCGACATTTCCATTTAAAAATAATGATCCTAAAAAGTATCCGAAAAGAGGTGTCCAAAGGAAATTTATAATTAAACTTGCAGTAGTAAACTTGACATTTTTAAAACTGTCTTTAATATTATTTATAGGAATTTCAAGGAACAATCCGAGTAACATCAAGCATAGGAATATATTGATCAGATTTTCACTGTAGTGAGAGATTAAATGAATATTGGAGGAAATCAAACCTATGATTATAGCTGTGAATATTATTATTGGTTCAAGCTTTTCTATCAATTCCAAACAAACACCTCTTTTAGGCATGCCTAAATTTATGTCATTTCAAATATATAACTTTTAATATAATCAGTAATTACAATAGTAATCATTTCATATTTTTTTAGATAAAATAAGTAAAAATTTTTGATATGGGTTGTAATAAAAGAATAAAAAATATATATGTTTCTTAGTTTTATATTATAATTTGAGAGCTAAAAGTAGTAAATATTTTGTATAGTATACGGGCAAAATAAAATCTATATTATTTTCGAGTTATTTGACTTATTAATCATTAATATTATGTTTATTTTTTATTAACTTGATATATATTATTTAATTAGATTATTAAGTGTAATTTGTTGATATTTTTAAAAATTAAGTCTTTTTTTTTAGGAATAATTTTTGTCTTTTTTTCTAAAGAGTATTATATTTTGTATAGTTTTTTCAGGATATTGACTTTAAATTCTTTGAAAAATTATCCATGAAAAACATTAATTAACTATTCATATTCCATGTTTCCAATATAATCATGGACTAATAATTTGAAAAAAAGGGGATTAAGAGTAAATGCTCTATAATCCATATTTAAATTTGATTCTGTATTCCTGGTTGACTGGTTCTGTTTGGATGTATTCTCCTTTGATTAGTTCTGAAATCTCAGCTAAATCCTCATCTGAAATCTTTTCATCATCAGATAACGGCAGGAAGAAAGTAATCTCATCATCTACAATCAAATAGTTTAAAAGCTTAGCTTCCTTTTCTGGTATTTGCCGATAATCTCTTCAATCTTTTCTTCAATATCATTGTCTAAATTTGCCATTCTATTCACTTTTTATTGATTTTGCAAGTTCAACTCCTTTCTGGAATGCTTTTGCGTAAATGTCTTCATCTGGTACGAACACTGCATCCAATGTATCGAATATTGTAAAGCCTGCACTTTCCAAATCTCTTTGGAGTTTAGCAATGGCTCCTCCTCCCCATCCTTTGGATGAAAATACAAGTGCATTCTTTTCGCTGGTTGTGCCCTTGAAGTTTAGGCAGTCAAGCCAGTACATCAGGTTCCCGATTCTTGGGAAAGGCTTATTCATCATTGTCGGAGCACCTAAGGCAATTGCTTTTGAATCAAGAATGTCTGTTACCACTTCTGATTCATAGTCGCTTTCCATATGATACATTACAGCTTCAATGCCTTCACTCATGATTCCTTCTGCTATCTGATAAGCCAGTTTTTCTGTTGAGTGATGCATTGTATCATAGACAATTGTGATTTTGTCTTCACAAACACCGCTTGCCCAGTCTGAATATGCTTTAACAATCTTTGACGGGTCTTTCCAGATTTGACCGTGGCAAGGTGCAATCATTTTAATCTGTTCCACAATTCCGGCATCAGTCAGCTCCTGGAATTTCATCCTAAGCATTGGAGCGCCTAAAACCACCAGATTGGCGAAGAATTTTTTAGCAGCTTTCAAAATGAAGTCTGCGGAGTAGTCTTCTGCATATCTTTTGGACAGGCACAGGTGCTGTCCGAATGCATCATTTGAGAATAGTATTCCTTCTTCAGCATACATTACAAACATGCTGTCCGGCCAGTGAAGCATAGGTGCTGAAACTATATTCAATGTTTTACCGC
>JAFRFB010000119.1 GCA_017434555.1 Methanobrevibacter sp.
AATAATTTACTCTTTTTTATAATTGGATAATCCATTATAGCATCCCACAACATCACCACCCAAAATCAATCCACCGAATTTGATGTTAATTTAATATACTTTCATCACCAAATTTTATATTAAATTAGCCTATACTCAACGGCATCATTGTCACATATTGGCAAATTTAATATATTTGTATGACCAACAATTATATGAGCATTTGATACTAAAAAGTGTAGGACAGAATTCAAAAAGTGTAGGATAAAATTACATGTCAAGTAGGGATATACTGCATTATCCAACATTTTTGATTTAACCTCTCCTGCTTCTTTAAGCCGGAGAATTCTTGCATAATAATGTTAAAATTATAAGGGAAATTTTTGATTAAAGATGTTGTTGGAAACATAATATATTTTTTAACATGACCTCGCATTAAACTATTCAAAACTAACTTTCTGAAATAACTAAAAAAAAATATATGAAAATCAAAAATTCATTTTTCACACATTAAAAATCAAACAACAACAAAGAAATTAATTAGAAGTGTCCCCAACACAATTTTTATTTATATTCGTTTTATTATAATCAGTATTTCCGTTAGTCTGTTTGGAAATAAGTTGTTTTATAACACCAAAAATTGTTTTCAAAAGAACGAAACCATCCTGTGAAACTTGTCTTAACAAATAACCCGGCCTCAAATAAAATTTAATATAAGCTTTCTTTTGGATACTTCTTAATTCTTTACTTGAACAATCAATAGTTTCTAGAACAGGGTCAAGAAGAGTATATTTTGACCAATCATTGATAAGAATTAAATTCTTCTTAAAAGTCTCATTATAAAATCTAGTGCCAGGATAAGGGGTTGCTAAACTATATAATGCATAATTTGGATTTAACCCCTTAACAAAATCGATAGTTTTTTTGATTGTTGCTTTTGTATCTTCAGGCATTCCAATAACGCATGATGCAATAGTTCTAATACCCACTTTACGGGCAATCCTAAATGCTTTTTCAGTTTTTGAAACTGTAATGTTTTTGTTCATTTTTTCAAGCATTTGTTGGTCTGCACTTTCAACACCAATAAAAATAGTAATGCAACCAGCATCTTTCATTGTTTGAAGTAAATCTTCATCTAAAGTATCAACTCTTGAAGTACATCCCCACCAAAATTTAAGATTCCTTCTTTTAATTTCATGACATAAATCTCTAACAAATCTCTTATTTAACGTGAATGTATCATCCATAAAAGCAATTGTGTCAATGTTTTCCTCTTTTAAGCGAAGCTCTATTTCATCACAGACATTTTGATAAGATCTTCTCCTTAATTTATCCCCATGTAAAGCCGCTGAGGAGCAAAATGAACACTTCATTGGACAACCTCTAGTGGTAATAATCGTGGCCACATTCGTTGTAATATTTAGAATCCTGTATTTTTCCATAGGGAATAAATGAAATGCAGGGAAGGGTAACTCATCCAGATCTAGAATAACAGGCCTATCTGGTGTTAAAACTAATGAATTATCTGTTTCATCATGAAATGCCAAACCCTTAACATTTCTTAAATCACCACCCTCTTCGACTGTTTGAACAAGGTCAAGTAATGTGTATTCACCTTCACCGCGAACAACAACATCCACACTAGGTTCTTCCAAAACACTTTGAAATTCGGAAGTGGGATGATATCCTCCAAAAACAACAATAGTATCAGGTTTTACTTGTTTAATTTTATCAGCAGAGTCTAATGCAACACCAATTGTTGGTGTAAGTGCGCTGATTGATACAATATCCGGTTTTCTTTTTAAAATCTCCTTTCCAATCTCCTCATATGTCAATTCTAAGGCAGATGCATCCAACACATCCACATCAAAACCATTTTTTTCTAAAACTGCAGCCATATAACCTATTCCAAGAGAAGGAGCCACAACACCTAAAAACTTATATTTGGAATTTGTTTGAGGAGGATTTAAAAAAGTTACTTTCATCATATCACAAGCAAAATTGAAATTATATAATAAAATATTAATATTTTTTAAGCATATAAATTTCACTCCCAAAACATCCCCACCAAAATCAATCCACCTAATTTATGTTAATTTAATATACTTTCATGACCAAACTTTATATTAAAATAGCCCATGCTCAACAGTATCATTGTCACATTTGACAAATTTAATATATTTGTTTTGACCAATTTTTATATGAGCATTTTAACAAAAAGTGTCGGGTAAACAAACATGTCAAGTATGGACAATTATTGACAAAGCCTATTAAAAAATTAAGTAGCTCAATGCCTTCTATTGAAAATTCATTATCAAGTATCAAAAGGATATTTGCTATTATTGACTATCAAAACGATAAATAATTGAATTTTAATCGTCTTAATTCGGATGCAAGTTTAATTATCTTGCAATCCGATGAATTTTTTTGATATTTTTTGAGGTTTATAAGGATATATGCAGATTTAGATGGAATAAATATTCTAATTTTTAATGGATTTCAACAAAGTGAATAATTAAAAAAAATATATATTGTATGGCAAAAATATAATTTAACTGAAAGTGTTAATCAAATGAGGTAAAACATGACAAAAAAGGATAATATGACTATTATCGGTGGTACAAGAGGTTTGGGCCGATGGATAGCTGAACATTTAAATAATGATTTCAACATTACTATTACAAGCCGTAACGAAGCTTCAGGACTTGAAGTGGCAAAGGAACTGAATGTTGAGTATAGCAATGACAACATTGAAGCAATACAGAATGCCGATATTGTTATTTTCAGCGTTCCGATAGAGCATATGGCAGACACCATTAAGGATGTTGCTCCCCATGCTCCGGAAAACTGCCTGCTTATGGATGTGTGCAGCGTAAAAACAGAGGCGGCCAAAGCATTAACGAAATATGCTCCTCAAAATGTCGAGATATTGCCATGCCATCCGATGTTCGGGCCACGTATTCCTTCAATCAAAAGACAAATTGTCGTTTTGACTCCTGTGGAAAACAGAGCTAATAATTGGTTGGAACGTGTGAAAAAATATCTGACAGCATTGGACTGTGAACTGGTCATAACAACTCCTCATGAGCATGACAAGTATATGAGCATAGTTCAGGGTCTGACTCATTTTTCATTCATTACATTAGCTTCAACAATCAGAAAGCTAAACATCAATGTCAAAAGGTCAAGATCATTTTCAAGCCCTGTCTACAGCCTGATGCTTGATATGGTCAGCCGTATCGTATATCAAAACCCTTATCTTTACTATTCAATTCAGAAAAATAATAAAGAAACTGCCTATGCAAGAGAAGCACTGATTAAAGAGGGAATATATTTGTCAAAATTAATTAAGGACGGCAAGGAAGAGGACTTTGTCAAAAACATTGTTGAATCATCCGAACATTTGGACGAACGTGAAGAGGCATTGATTCGTTCAGATAAGGCAATAGGCATGTTAAGCGAAAAAGCCAATATCCTGACAAAATCAATAGGTAAAGAAGTGGGTGTAAAAGATTTATATTCTGAAAACATACACGTTGGCATTGTCAAAAAAGTTACTTCAAAATGTGTGATATTGGAAGACAGCAAGGAAGTTTCATTAAAAATTTCCAATGTTGACATATTATCTGAAAAAGAAGTCTTTGAATGGAAAAAAACTAATATTGAATTGGAACAGTTCAATTTATCTGTACAGTTGCCTTCAAGATGTGATGAAAGATACCTGATTAAAATGTTTGAAAATATTGAGTGTATAATTGATGTAAAACTGAAGGAAATTGAACAAATCAGTGATTCCATGACTAAATTCACATTTGACTGCTCAACATTCAACAAAGACGATAAAAAATATGTTGAAGAGTTTGTTGAAGGAATAGGTGGAAAAATCATATAATGTTTTGGAAAATCCATTAAAATAACATTACGCTATTTCGCACTGAAGATTATTAAATTATATATTAAATCAATATGAAAGATATAAAGCAAGAGAAGTAATTGCGTAAGTGATAAATCCCCATGAGATGCCTATTGTAATGGAGTAGGTTAAAATCATCATTATGGTTGTTATGAATACGGAAGATGCCATAACCATGTTATTCCAGTCCACTTCTTTCAATTGTGAGGCCATAAGTATACCTACAATCACTAATGCCGCCGCTGTCACAGAGGAAGTGAATAGTGATAAAACAGTAGGGGCAAAGACAAGTGAAAGCAGGAAGAAAATAACTATAAAATTATATATGAACAATTATATTGTATATTTTTTTAAATTTATCTAGTTTTATTATTAAAAATTAAATTAATTGAACTGACAATCAGTTAAGGCATTTTTTTGGTTTTTTCATTTTTTTGCCATAAATTATGCTTAAATTAATTTTTAGCATATGAAATCAAAATTTAATAACAAATATTGTACTAATAAATAATTATATTAATTTTTAATAAAATATTTTTATAAATTTTTAATTATATTGATCAATTAAAAAATAGATTTTATTTTTTAAATTTATATTGGAAAACATTATATATTTTTGCTTATTGATGGGAATTTATTTTTTTGTTTAAAATATTAATTTAATTTCTGAACATTAATTTTATATTTAATAGTAATATTGTTCATAAACACATAAAAAATAAAAAAATTAATTTTTTTTATAAAGATTTATATATTAATAAAAATAAAAACCTAAATGTAAATAATTCATTATATTTACTGAATTATGGATTATTTATCAATGTAGAAAGAAAATTTGAAAAATTAGGGGATAAAAAAATGAAATCTAAAACATATGTATTAGCAATATTGTTAATGTTTTTCTTAACATTATCTTGTGCATATGCTACTGATAATCAAACAGCGGATAATACATTATTATCTAGTCCTGTAGATGATGTATATTTATCTTCTTCAGTTGATAATGAATTATTAGGTTCTGCACCTAGTACTTCTGGGATAAATTATGAGGATTTAGTTATTAAAAACATAAACTTCACAGGCGATAGAACTAATTTGAATATTCAAGGTTTCAGTCAAAATGGTATAAATATGTCTGATTTTACTATGTCAATAGTGGCTGCTTCAGATTCATCAAATCTTGATTTGAAAATGAATATACCTGAAGTTAATTATTTTGATGCTGACACACAAACAGCTTTCACATTTAAAAACCTTGCTTTATCAATATTGCCTAGTTCAAGTCCACAAAGCCTTGAGTTTTCTGTAATTATGGACAGTTTAAAATTAATAACTGGAATGAATTATGTTGACTTAAATAATCTTAATTTGTTTTTCAAATCTTTCCCTGAAAGTAACGGTGTACTTTTAGATATTGATATAGGTACATTTATGTATACCAATTTTAATAACACAAGTTTTGACTTTTCAGATCTTGACTTTGATATGGGATTAGGATTGGATGGACAGGCTTTAGCCTTATCTGTAATTTTACCTGAATTAAATCTCGTGAACGATAATAA
Organism: Methanobrevibacter sp.; assembly: GCA_017434555.1. Lineage (GTDB taxonomy): Archaea > Methanobacteriota > Methanobacteria > Methanobacteriales > Methanobacteriaceae > Methanocatella. The sequence goes on from JAFRFB010000119.1 coordinate 5,455, forward strand.
TGAAGTAAATTTAAATGATTTAAATTTAGATATCGTATTGCCTGATTTAAAATTATCAAATCTTGATTTATCTATACTCATGTCATATTTCCATTTTGCAAACGATGATGAAACAATGATTGAAATGACTGATGTGGATGTATCACTCGAACCTATCTTAAATTCAACTAGTTTTAATTCAATTATCCGTATGGGATCCTTTGATGTTATTGGTGTAAATTCTACCGGAGAATTGTTCCCAATATTGAATATTTCTAATATGGACTTTGAAAACTTTACTACTGGTTTGGACTTGTCTAGTGTTGACTTGTCTGGGGTTGTATCTATTTTAGATGTTTCTAATATGGATTTATCCAGCATTGTCTCCTATTTGAGTTCAGGATTTGATATTAAAACATACACAGATAGTATGCCGGATCAATATCAAAGTTCTTTAGACTTTAATGGTGTTGATCTTTCCAGTACAGGTTTATCCGATTTAAATATTTCAGGTTTTGATTTAGGTAGCGTGTTAGGAAACTTGGATTATTCAAGTTTAAACTCAAGTGTATTTAATTTAACAGGATTATTTGATTCATTCGGTATTAATGTGTCTGATTTCGGTATTGATATGTCAGGTTATGATTTATCTGCAATTAACATGTCAGACATTTCTGATATTTTAACTAATTCTGATTTTAATATGAGTGCAATTACCTCTAAGTTAAACTTAACAGGTCTAGACTTAGGCGGTATGGATATATCTGGTTTAATAACTAGTTTTAATTTATCTAGTTTGGATATATCAAGTATTTTAGCTATGTTCAACATAACTGGCTTTAATTTAACAGAATTCATGAACGGATTTGATTTGTATAAATTATTAAGCCTATTCATGAAGAAAAATGTTCCAGATAATGGAACAACTCCTGCTGTTCCAAGTTATAGTCCAGTCAAAAGTACATACCATGCACCTTCAAAAACATACACTGTTACACGCGTTTCCGATAATCAGATAATTTGTAAATCAAACTTATTCATTCTCGAATACTTAAACAAATTATTTAACATGACTTTCATTAATGGACATATAAAAGTATTCATTGATGGTAAGTTAGTATTCGAAGGCGATACAACTGATGATTTAACACAAGTCATATTTGAAATCATAGATGAATATCTTGGAGAACATGAAATATCTGTAGAATTCACGGATAGTGAAGGAAAATCAAATACATATAAAGAAAAGATAATAGTGGAATAATTTTCACTATTATTATTTATTTTTTTTAAGGATTGAATTATAATTTAAATTCTTCTAAAAACTCTATAAACACTTCAAAAAATAATGAGTAATCATCACTGTAAGTAAAATCTTTTCCATCAAAAACAAAAAAAGTTAGATTTTCAATTTTATCCTTAAGGGGATAAGTATCAAATTCAAGGGAATAATAAACATCTTCTGAATCGCTAACAATTAATGTTTTTGCTTTAATGTTTTCTAATTTATCTTCAACATGGTAGTTTAAAATAGCATCATTTCTAAATTTCAAATCATAAACATCCTTAAATAAAGCTTCATCAACGAATTCGTCCATGAATCCATCAATTTCTCTCAAAGTTAAATCCTGAAATATTTTTTTAGAAAATAACTGAGAATAGATTAATCTATTAATCGGAACCATAATTTCGGATAAATTTGGACTGTAAATATTATCATTGTAATAATCATCAGATGATAAGATCATAGACTCTATAACTTTAGAAATGATGTAGCGATAACCGTTTGTTTTAAATGAGCTATATCCAACAATCAGAAACTCCATTTCATCAGGATATTCGCATGCCCAAGTATAAGCCTCATAACCTCCAAATCCCACGCCCAAAATACCAAGGACTTTAGTTATGTTAAATTTTTCAGATAAGAATTTTCTTTTAAAATTTACACAATCTTTAATGGAATATTGGGGAAAATCATATTTTAAATTTGTTGTGGATGGAGAACATGATTCTGGAAATCCTAAAGATGTAATTGTAATATAAAAAAAGTCATAATCAGATAGAACACTATTCGTACCAATTAAGTGATTTAAATCATCAAATGATGAACAGTCACCATTAAATCTATGGCAAAATATGAAAGCATTAATGATATTGCCTTTGTCATCATATTTTGGAGTTCCTCTGGTGGCATACTCTACTTCCACATTATTAAGAACACGTCCATAATCGAATTTAAATTCTTCAATAATATATTTTTCATTATTTAATTCAATATTTTCCATTTATCTTCCCTACTTTGTCATTGACTTTTTAAGGTATTGTAATAATATCCTTTTTTGGCTAAGCTCTTCATGATTTCCTTCCAATTACTTACCTTTTCCAAGCACGATAATTTTATCAGCATTCTAACTGTTGATAACTATAGGTTACAACAAAACCGTTTTCATTTTCCTGATTAATTGTATTATTTGACATGATATATAAACAATTAGGTTATATATTTTTTATTTAGAGAATATATTTTATTTATTTGTTCAATAATTTTTTATTTTTTTTATTTTTCAATTTTTTTTAATTGAGTTTATTCTTCAATATTTCATTTTACAAAATTTTTCATATTAATTCATTTTTTTCATGTATATATATCATATTTATGTAAGTTGTAAATTAAAAATTTTTGAATTTATTATAAAATTATCGACAAATTTTAATGAAAAATAATTATTTAGGGGTCTGAATTTTTTTGATATGAATTTCACTTAATTTTTCTTATTTTTTTAATATTGGATAATGGTTAGTTTTAGTTTCTAAAAATACATTTGTACAATTATTAATTTTTAAAAAGGGTACAGTAATATC
>JAFRFB010000120.1 GCA_017434555.1 Methanobrevibacter sp.
ATACATATTAGTTGCATCACTTGTATCAAGATTAGACACATCTATTGAGGTTGCATTATAAAAACCGTAGAACAGATAGCTTGCATCTGCACTTGTTTTAGTACCCTCTTCAACATATACTTCGGTGATACTGCTTTTGGAACTGTACCACGGGATATTGCTTGTACTTTTGTTTGTGTTTGGAATAATACCTGCAATGTAGAGTTTGCCGTTGTCTATTTTCCAGTAGCAAGTAACCGTTGCGGTATTGCCGTTTGCGTCAATACCTGTACCTGTCCATGCGGTGTAGCCCTCGTATGCGGCACTTGCGGTAATGTTTGTGCCTACAATATCGGCAACGGGTGTCATGACTGCCGTACCCGATACAAGCGTGACTGCCAGTACCGTACACAATGCACGATACAGCCAGTTCTTTTTCATTTTTGCCATAGAAATTCCTCCTGATTTAACGTGAGTTCGATGAAAAAGAAAATAAAAAAAGAAAATCTGTCCGAAATGTGGTATAATGTAAGTGCAAAAAAACATTTAACCGAGAAAGGACAGATTTTCAAATGGAAGAACTATTAGCAATATTTTGTGATACAGACGATTTTTGCAAAGAATATGAAGAATACTGTACGCACCACCTGTTGGTAAGCCGTGAAGAAATTATTCCTCAGACAAGAATGTACCTGAGTGAAATTATGACAATAGTTATATACTTTCATCTTTCTCATTACAGAACATTCAAGTGGTACTACAAATATTATGTGGAAAAGATATTGAAGCCGTATTTTCCCAAACTGGTCAGTTACAACAGATTTGTAGAGATTATGAGAATGGCAATAGTTCCAATGACATTATACCTTATAGGTAAGCGTTTTGGCAAGTGTACAGGGATAAATTTTGTGGACTCCACGACATTAGATGTATGTGATACCCACAGAGTACATTGTCATAAGGTATTTAAAGGGTTTGCGGACTGGGGAAAAGGCTCAATGGGGTGGTTTTATGGCTTTAAGTTACATCTTGCAATAAACGAACAAGGAGAAATACTGTCGTTTTGCCTGACATCGGGAAATGTTGATGACAGAAATTTAAAAGTAATGGAACATCTGACAAAAAAGATGTATGGAAAACTGTTTGCAGACAGAGGATATATTTCAGAAAAACTGTTTACCAGATTACTGAAAAATAATGTTACTCTGATAACGAAAATCAAAAAGAACATGAAAAACAAACTTGTCAAAATGAATGATAAACTACTTTTAAGGAAAAGAGCAGTGATTGAATCGGTAAATGATTTTCTGAAAAATATCTGCCAGATAGAACATACAAGACATCGTTCTGTCGATAACTTCCTTGTCAATCTGATTGCAGGAATGATTGCCTATACTTTCCTGCCAAAGAAACCTTCTCTTATCCAACATGATAGAAAAGCACTTGTTCAGTATTAAGTGAAAAAATTCATTTTCAAGAACAGAAAAAGTTGCATACTCATAAGTGAAATTATATCTCTTAAAATACTTTTAGTTTTTTATCAGCGAGATGATAAATATTAAAATATATAGAATTTCAATATATCAGATAATATATATTATAAAATCATTTATTATTTTAATTTTTCATCGAACTCACGTTATAATAGCAAAGGAAATGAAGATTCTATCGCAGAAAAAGATTCTATCGTACTTATAATAACAGCAAATAACAGTTATGGTGCGAAAGTAAGTAATTACTGGTATTATGCATGGA
>JAFRFB010000035.1 GCA_017434555.1 Methanobrevibacter sp.
ATTGCCCATATTGCAGAACACATCACGATAGGGATGTCAATGCCAGTATTAATATCCTCAGAAGAGGTTTAGAACTCGCTGGAACGGCGGGGCAGTAAAATTCCAAAATATATTTTTTGGTTTGCGAATCCCCGTCCTCTAAGGGCGGGGAAGTTCAACTAACGTATTCCTGAATTTATATTATAGTTTGTTGTTTGTACTTTCTAATTTTCCAATATGGTCTTTTTTAATGAAGATTAAGTATTTTGTGTAAACTGGAAAGAAATTTTTGTTTAAGTAGTCTTGCATCATCTTTGGAAAATAACTTTGAAAATTATATTAATTTAAATAAAATTAAACAACAATATAGTGAAAAAAATTTTATGAAAAATTAAAAAAATATGAAATTCAAAAAACTAAAGAATAACAAATAACTAAATCTAACGAAAAATTAAGAAGTAAAAAATTAAAAGAAGACTGAAAAAATGACTTTGAAAAAATAAACACCTACTATTACAAAAAGTCTAACAAATTTACAGTCTCAAGTGGAATTTAAGGTTTTCAAATTTTTTCAAAAAATAAAATGTAAAGCTAAAAATAATTTTTAGCTTTTGTCCATTACATATTCGATAGTGTTGAACCCTAAAACTTCCGCATATTTGAGAAGGTTGTCAGGGAAGTTATGTTTCAGCTCATCGAGATTTTCCTTTTCACCGTCATACTTGATGTCGAGATGGATGTTGTCGTCATAGTCTATGACCAACACTTCCACATATGTGCCGTGAGGGTTTGTATCAAAAATCACATCAAAAATCTTGTTGGTATTATTGCAGAATTCATCACTTGCATTTAGATTTTTCAAGTGGTTTAAACATCTTTCTCTCTCATCCATGTCATTATCTGTCAGGACGAAGTTTTTGGTTTTTGGAACCAGATTCTTTTCAATAAAAAACAGTCCGCTGTATTTGCTTTCTCTTTTCTGAATCATTTTAACGCAGATTAAAATTATTATCATTGTGATTATGCATGATATAGGGAATCCAATCCAGATTCCATTGGATCCTATTGCATTATATAATCCGACCACTGTAAGCAGTGGGATAACTAGTGTGAAAAGGACTGAAAGGACTGTTGAGAAAGTGGACCTTTCAATGGCCTCATAGTAAAATATAAGCATATTAGGAAGCACTGATAGGATGAAGAATAGGGAGTAGCATCTGATTGCATTTATCATGAAATCTGCAGTACTGTATTTATTGAAGTTATAGAGCGCCAAAAATCCTTCAGGCCATACCCATATGATTAAAGTGAGCACAATTGCACAAATGTAAGTAATAATAAGGGAATTTCTGATTAAGTGATTCAGGTTTGAATAATCGTGTTTTGAATAGTATATCGGAACGATTGATGTCAATGTTTCTGAAACTCCCATATCGATTATACTTGCTATTACCAATATGTCCATACACAGAAGGTATGTTGTCAATCCCAAATCTCCCAATGTTGCGCTCAGGAACATGTTGATTATATATACAAAAATCACATCAAAGATACCGATACTTGCACCTGGGAACCCCACTTTAATCATTTTTGCAGTTGTTTTTGCGAAAGTTTTAATTCCAAGTGCTTTTCGGACAAATCTGAAGGTCCTTTTTGGGTTTCGAATGTAAAATATACATATTGCAAGTCCTATTGTATACCCAATAAATGATGCAAATGAAGCTGAAGCCATTCCCATTCCTGAAGACAAGAATGCATAATCCAGAATGATATTGATTATATTGGCTATGATAATCACTGCGGATGCAAAGTTAGGCTGGCCGTCAACACGAATGTATTGGGTAAGCACTGAAGCTAGTGTGGACACGACAAAGCATCCGTAGAGGAATGTGGAATATTGCAGTACAAGCGGCTTTGTATCGGGTGAAGCACCTAAAAAACTAGCTATCGGATCCATAAATAACAGACATATGACTGCCATTATCACAGATGCAATGAGTGATGCAACAATTGACGCTGTAAAGTATCTGTTACTTCCGTCAACATCGAATTCCGCTTTTTTATTTAAAGATATAATCTGTCCTCCAAGTCCGAATAACCATTCAAAAACTGTTATTAGCAATATCATAGGTTCCAATACTTCAATTGCAGCAGTTGCATTAGGGCCAATGAATGACCCTACGAAAAAACTATCGACAACTGAACTTATGTTCAAAGCCATAACTATAAGTAGGCTTGGCAATAATAATTCCTTAAATTTACTATCGGCTATTTTAAAATTCATTCACATTCCACCTAATCAAAATATTTTACATCTATTAAATGTTTTATAAATCTTGTAAGATAATCTTTATCACACTCAGGCCATTCGAATCCTAATGTTTTGAGGATTTCAAGGGTCTGGTCCATTTTCACAAGTTGGCCATCATCACTTTCAACAAGTCCGATTTCTTCATCATCTTCAGTAAAGTCATCTATTGTCAAATCGGCAGTAATGATTCCTTGAATGTTCTCGTCCATGTTCTGTTCATAGATTTTTCTGAATTCTTCAGGGGTAACTTCCTCTATTCCAAAACCAAATTCATTAAGGACATCAATTATGTCACTGGTTGGAATTAGCTTGTCACTTTCTGCATGGAATATTGTGATTTCTTTTGGAGTTTTTGCAAGTTCAAGTGTTGCCTTTGCCACATAATCTATTGGACTCAATTCAACAATGTCCTCAGATATTGCAGGTATTGTCGCTTTCAGGTTCTTAATGGCCTTGATGTTGTTCAGAAATGCATTTGTATCAAAGTTTTTCTGGAAGACTCCATCGCTTTGACGCGCCATGAGGTTTCCTACCCTTATGATTTTCACGTTAAGGCCTGTCAATGCCTTTTCAAGTACCATTCTTTCTGCAAGGAATTTACTGTTCAAGTATTTGTTGGAAAGATCTTGTCCCCAGTAGAGTGTTCTTTCGTCACAGTGAATTCCTGTGATGTCTGTGTCTTCTGCGTATTCGTCCAGGACACTTGTGGTTGATATTTGAACGTATGTCATATTATGTGCATCGGCAAATTCAAGTCCGTTGATTACTCCGTCAACATTTACCCTAAAGATGTAATCATCGTGAGTGTAGTGTTTGACTATAGCTGCACAGTTGATTATTGTATCGATTGGATAATTTTCAAGCTTTTTGAAGTCATCTAGATTGGTTATGTCTCCTTCACTCAATATTATGCGTGATCCAATAAGGTCTGAGAAATCTTCATCATAGTAGTAGTCCATCAGGTCTATGAAACGTTCTTCACATGTATCGAAACCTCCTTTTCTCAGCATACAGTAAATTGTTCCCTCTTCATTTTTGAGGTATTCATACAGTATGTGGACACCCATGAATCCAGTAACTCCGGTTAACAGTACGTTGCCCAATTCAAGGTTTTTACCCTTAGCAAAGTTCTCAAATGTATTTTGCTCAAGAAGCTCATTGATTTTGGTGTAGTCATAGTTTTCAATGATGTCCACGTCCAAATCATCTGAGATTTTATCGCCTGACAGGAAGCTGGCCAGTTTTCTTGGGGTTTGGTTTCTGAATATGTCATCATATTTTACTTCATAATCCTGTTTGAGCAGTTCAATGATAAGTTTGGATGCAATAAGTGATGTTCCACCTATTTCAAAGAAGTTATCTTCTGCACCAACTATTTCTATATCAAGAATGGATGAGTATATTGCACAGATTGATTGCTCAAGCTTGTTTTTAGGAGCGACATAAGTCAATTCCAGTTTAGGTTCAGGTAACGCTTTTATGTCTGTTTTACCGTTAGGTGTTTGAGGCATTTCATCAATCTGCATGAATACTGTCGGAACCATATATTGAGTAAGCCTTTCACCCAGGTAGGCCTTGAGCTCATCCTTGTTGATTTCACTGTCTGCTGTGAAGTAAGCACACAGGTGTTCGTTGTTTCTGATTTTCTTGATTACAACAATATTTTGTCTGATGTTAGGGAAGTTGGATATGTTGGATTCTATTTCACCGATTTCAATTCTCAATCCTCTGAGTTTGATTTGATTGTCAATTCTTCCCTTGATATCAATCTCCCCATCAGGAAGTTCAATTGCGTAATCCCCACTCTTATAGTATGGGATATTGTCAATTGTAAGGTATACCTCTCCAGTTTTGTCAGGCATGTTGTAGTATCCTTTACCTACACCGACACCACCAATGTAGAGTTCTCCCATGACTCCCTTAGGCAGGAGTTTTCCGTCAATGTCTCTTACTTCAGTGACGTAATTTCTTAAGGCCTTACCGATGGTAATGTTATTTGGATCTGTTATTTCCTTGTAGTTTGAAGCTATTGTTGCTTCAGTTGGTCCGTAGCTGTTGTATACTGCAGCATCACTGTATTTTTTGACACTGTTGAATGCTTGTGCTGAGAATTGCTCTCCTCCCATTACTATACATTTTGCACAGCCGATTGCATCACAGAAATCTTCAAATTCGAGATAGGATAATAATCTTGAAGGTGTAAATTCCATAACTTCAGGTTTTTCACGTTTAATCAATCTTATTAATTCAGCGATACTTTTTATTTCGTCATCGTTTGCAAAGATGATTTTGATTCCGTTGGTAATACCTGTCAGGATATCTTCAAGCGCTGTGTCGAATGCGATTGTTGCAATACTTAATAAGTTGTTATATTCGCATTTAGGGTTTCCTTCAACTTGGTTACATACATTTTCATGACTAATCATTACTCCTTTTGGATTACCTGTTGAACCTGACGTGTAAATCATATATGCTGTGTCATCCTTGGTAATGCTGATATCTGGTGTGTCCTCATTGTCTTCTTTAAGTAATTCCTTAATGGATAATGAATTCAGTTCAAGGCCATCTATATTAATAATATAATCTGCTTGACTGTTTTCATAGATGTATTCAATCCTTTCTTTAGGGAACTTTAAATCGAGTGGTATGAATGCACAACCTGCTTTTAATACACCGATTATTGAAGCAATCAAGTCACTGTCACGAGGAAGCATAATCAGAATATTGCTTCCTGGTTTGACACCTTTCCTGATTAATGAATTTGCAATACGATTTGCCTTTTTATCAAGTTCCTCATAAGTCAATGAAGCATCACTTGCAACAAGTGCAATTTCATTTGGTTTTTCAGCAACTTGGAATTCGAAACGTTTATGCAGAAATGGATTATCCAATTCTTCAAATTCAGGCAATAGGAAGTTGGTTGCAAGCTCGATGTCCTCAATTCTCAATTTGTCCATATCATTGACGAAGAATTGTACCAATATGTATTTGATTGCGGTTAGGAATTCCTTAGCATAGTCTTCAGTATAGATTTGATCATTGTACTCAATGAAGATTCCAATTTCTTCTCCATCATCGTAAACGTCAAGGTTGATTTTGTAGTCTGTTGCAACAGTACCGTCAAGTTCTTCCATAGCATAGGTATTTCCATCCATTTCAAGGTTGTCGGTTTCGAATGCACCATGATATGCATAGAAGAATTCAGGTTTCAGTTGATACTCTTCTGAAAGTTTTGTGAATGGATAATTACTGTGTACTAAAGCATCTTTCCATGATTTATCAACCACTTTAATGAAGTCTTCAACCATCATTGACCTGTTTTCACTGCCAACCATGATTGGAAGTGTTTTTACCAGCATTCCCTGTGTATTGAAGTAATTGGAGTTGGATCTTCCGTTGAAGATTGTTGTTATCAATGCCTTATCTGAAAAAGTAAATTTATTCAGAGCTAGGATTGTAGCACTCATGAACAGCACGTTCGGACTTATTGAATGATCTTGACAGAACAATCTTACGAAGTTTGAGTTAATTCTATCTTCGATAAGTTTGATTTTACCATCATCAGGATTTCCGTTTAGGTTTGGAGTAAGGACGGTAGATTCAAATCCTTGAGCAAACTTGTTTTTGTAGTACTCTTTTGAAACTTCATTTTCACTGAGTTCTGCTTCAATTAAGCTGTAGGTAAATCCGTCCACGATTTCTTCATTGAACTCTCCTTCACCACTGTAGGCGGTCATCATGTCTTCGAAAAGAAGGTCCTGTGAGACACCGTCCGTTATAATGTGGTGGATATCTATGAAGAGCACTGTTTCATCAGGAGTTTTGTAAATTTTGAATCTGAACAACTGATTATCCTCAATCGGAATGTATTGAATGTCGTTGTCCATCATCTCTTTGTTAGTAATTGAATCCACTTCTACAATTTCAATTTCATCAATTTCTATATCATCACATCTTTTTTGTCTCAATTCTCCTTCAGGAGTAGTGATTATTCTTGTTTTGAGATATGGGTGTGCTTCAATAGTATCAATTATTGCCTGTCTAAGTCTATACGGATCAACGTCACTGCCGAATCTTATTGTTGAAGGCATTGTGTACTTGATTTCTTCGGTTTGCATACATTCATAGTAAATACCCAACTGATTGGATGTCAATGGGAACAGTTCCATTGTCTCTGCAGTCTTGAGGATTTCCGGAATATCTATTTGAGTGTCTATGTTGTTGTCGATTTTATCGGAAAGACTTTGGATTGTTGGAGTGTTGAATAAGTCAGTTATTTCAATGTTCACATCAGTTTCATTGTAAATCATTGAATTCAATTTCATCAATGTAAGTGATGTAAATCCTAAAGAGTATAAATCATCTGTAATACCAAATTCTTCTGCACTGGTAAGTGTTGAAACGAGTTCAAATATCTTTTTCTCGGTTTCAGTTTCAGGTTCAACAATTTCCAGCGCCAATGAAGGTTCAGGCAATGCCTTTATGTCAGTTTTTCCGTTAGGAGTTTGTGGCATTTCATCAATCTGCATGAATACTGTTGGAACCATATATTTTGTCAGCTTGTTTTGCAGGTAGCGTTTCAAGAGTTTGACGTCAACATCTTCCTCTCCGGTGAAGTAAGCGCATAAATGTTCACTGTTGTTTATTTTCTTGATTACAACGACTGCATGTTTGATGCTAGGGAATCTGGTAATGTTAGCTTCGATTTCTCCAATTTCTATTCTCAGTCCTCTGAGTTTGATTTGGTTGTCGATTCTTCCCTGTATGTCGATTTCCCCGTTAGGTCTTTCAATAGCGTAGTCTCCGCTTCTGTAGTATGGGATGTCGTTAATAGTCAGGAACACTTCTTCAGTTTTCTCAGGCATGTTGTAGTATCCTTTACCTACACCGATACCACCGATGTATAATTCTCCCATTACTCCTTGAGGCAGTAATTTACCATCAATATCACGTACGTCAGTCATGTAGTTTTCTAAAGGAAGACCGACAGTAATGTCATTGACATCAGTGACTTCCTTGTTGTTTGATGTGATTGTAGTTTCTGTTGGTCCGTAACTGTTGTATACTATTGCATCGGAGTATTTTTTGAAGTTTTCGTATACTTTGGTTGAGAACTGCTCTCCTCCGAGGAATACACATTTCAGGCAGCCGATTACTTCACAGAATTCAGGCACTTCAAGATATGAAGCAAGTCTTGAAGGTGTGATTTCTGAAACTTCAGGTTTTTCATTGTCGATTAATTTGATTAATTCAGGAATGTTTTTGATTTGGGTATCGCTGGCCAATATAAGTTTCACTCCGTTTGAAAGTGAGGTCAGTATGTCATCTACAGATACGTCGAATGATACTGTAGCAAGACATAGCAGGCTTTCGTATTGTGATTTAGGGTTTTGCACCTGGTTACAGATGTTTTCGTGTGAAATCATCACTCCTTTAGGATTTCCTGTTGAACCAGATGTGTAAATCATATATGCCAAATCATCCGGTGTAATTTCAACATCAGGATTGGAAGAATCCTCCTCTTTGAGTAACTCTTTAACGTTCAGTGAAGTATCATTGTCCATGTTTGAAATGATGTAGTCTGCCTGACTGTTTTCATAGATGTAGTTGATTCTCTCTTGAGGATATTCCAAATCGATTGGGATGTATGCACATCCAGCTTTCAAAATACCCAATATTGAAGCTATGAGGTCACTGTTTCTGTGAAGCATTATGAGAACATTACTTTTCGGTTCGACACCTTTTTTAATCAATGCATTAGCAATTTTATTTGCTCTTTCGTTAAGTTCTCCTGCAGTCAGTGCCGCATCATCAGCTACAAGTGCGATGTAGTCTGGATTTGCTTCAACCTGTTTTTCAAAGCGTTTGTGGATAATCGGATTTTCCACAGGAGTGAATGTCGGCAGTTCATTAATGCTTTCAAGTTCAACATCACAAATTCTGAATGTCCTGATGTCATTTCCAACAAATTGGTCCAAGATTGTTTTTGTTGAATCCAGGAATGTTTTAATGTATTTTTCAGAATATAACTGGTCATTGTATGTTAAAGCGATTTCAATTTCACAATCCTTTTTGAAAACATTGATATCAATCTTATATTCCAGCATTTCCACATTGGAGTCAGATAATTCATAGCTTTCATAATCTCTGCCATTCATGGAAAGACTTTCAGAGTCTGAACCCTCATCAAAGGAATAGAAGAATTCAGGTTTCAGCTGATACTTGTCAGCAATCTTGGTATATGGATAAATACAATTGTTGATTGAATCAATCCAGGTTTTATCAACGGATTTGATGAATTTTTCAATTGTTTGTTCTCTGTTTTCATGTCTGATAATTAATGGAAGTGTTTTTACTAAGAATCCTTGAGTATTGAAGTAATTAGGATCAGTTCTTCCATTGAATATTGTTGTTATCAATGTCTCATCACTGTATGTGAATTTGTTAAGGTTCAATATGAGTGATGACATGACCAATGAATTGTGTCCTATTGAGTTTTCCAGACAGAACTTGTCAATTTCTTTTGAATCAATGGTTAAAGTAACTGTTTTCTGTTTTCCTTCATCAGGGTTTCCATTGATGTCAGGGGTCAGCACTGTTGATTCGATTTCTTGTGATAACTTGTCATCGAAGAATTTTTCAGCAGATTCATATCTTTCACTGTTCTGGAGGTCATTTTCAATAAGACTGAAAACGTAACCGTCAACTATTTCTTTTTCGATAGCTTCATGGTCATAAACTTTTCCTATATCTTCAAATAAACTGCCCTGTGATTCCCCATCGGTAATTATGTGGTGGAAATCAGAGAACAATACGATTTCATCGTCAGCATCATATATCTTGAATCTGAATAGCTGTTCACCATCAAATGAAAATGCTTTTACGTCGTTTTTCATGATTTCCTCATCAGTAATGGAATCAACTTTAACGATTTCGATTTCATCGATTTCAGCATCATCGTTTCTGTGCTGTTTTAGGGTTCCGTCATCGGAAAGCACAATTCTTGTTTTGATATATGGATGGGCTTCAACAACATCTATGATGGCTTTTCTTAATTTTTCAGCATCAATTTCCTTGTCGAATTTTGTAACTGAAGGCATTGTGTATTTGACCTCGCCTGGACTTTGAACGCATTCGTAGTATACACCTAACTGGTTTTCAGTCAATGGGAAGTATTCAATGCTGTTGGCCATTTCAATAAATTCTTTTAATCTTGAAGCCTTGTCGTCACTGCCTGCAATCTCATCAGCCAGCTTTTTAATTGTTGGGCTGTTGAAAAGTATTGAAATGTCAAGGTTAACGTTCATTTCCTTGTAAATCAATGTGTTCAGTTTCATCAAGGTCAGGGAAGTGTATCCTATGGCATATAAGTCGTCGGTAGTACCGAATTCATCGGTTTCAATCAGATCTGAAATGATATCAAAGAGTTTCTGTTCTGTTTCGTTTTCAGGTTTGACGTTTTCAAGTTCTAATTTAGGTTCAGGCAATTTTTTAGTATCAGTTTTACCATTCGGCAATTGAGGTATCTCATCCAGTTGCATGAACACTGTTGGAACCATGTAATAAGTTAATCTTTCTTTTAGGAATTCTTTCAATGAATCAATATCTATTTCTTTTTCCGCTGTGAAGTAAGCGCATAGGTGATCGTTATTGTTGATTTCCTTGATTACAACAACGGCATTTTTGATGTTTTTGAATTTATTGATACTTGATTCAATTTCGCCGATTTCTATTCTCAATCCTCTGAGTTTGATTTGGTTGTCGATTCTTCCCTTGATGTCAATGTCTCCGTCAGGAAGTTCTATTGCATAGTCCCCACTTCTATAGTATGGAATATTATTGATTGTAAGATATACCTCTTCGGTTTTATCAGGCATGTTGTAGTACCCTTTACCTACACCGACACCACCGATATAGAGTTCTCCCATCACGCCATTAAGCAGGAGTTTTCCGTCAATGTCTCTTACTTCAGTCACATAGTTTTTAAGAGCCTTACCGATGGTAATATTTTCAGGGTCTGTAATTTTCTTATAATTAGAAGCTATTGTTGCTTCAGTCGGTCCGTAACTGTTGTATACATCTGCATCACAGTATTTTTTGACTCCGTTGAATGCTTTGGCTGAGAATTGTTCTCCTCCCATAACTATACATTTGGCGCAGTCGATTACTTCGCAGAACTCTTCAACTTCAAGGTAGGATATCAGTCTTGAAGGTGTGAATTCCATCACTTGAGGTCTGTGTTCCCTAATCAGCCTGATTAAATCAACGATATTCTTGATTTCTGAATCATTTGCAAAGATAATCTTGATTCCATTTGTAATACCGGTCAGTATATCTTCAAGTGAAGTATCGAATGCAATTGTAGCGATACTTAACAGGTTATCGTATTCACATTTAGGGTTTGATTCCGCTTGGTTACATGCATTCTTGTGTCCAATCATTACTCCTTTAGGATTTCCTGTTGAACCTGATGTGTAAATCATGTATGCCAAATCATCAGGTGTAATTTCAACATCAGGATTGGATGTGTCTTTCTCTTCAAGCAATTCATAGATGTCAAGTGAATTGTCGGCTTTTCCATCGGCAGTTATGATGTAGTCCGCTTGACTGTTTTCGTATATGTATTCAATACGCTCTTTAGGATATTCCAAATCAATAGGGATGAATGTGCATCCGGCTTTTAGAATACCGATAATGGTAGCTATGAGGTTGCTGTCCCTTGGAAGCATTGCCAATACATTGCTTCTTGCTTTTACGCCTTTTTTGATAAGGGCGTTGGCAATGCGGTTTGCCTTGATGTTTAACTCTTCATTTGTTAATGTGGCGTCAGTTGCAACAAGTGCAATGTTGTCAGGGTTTGCTTCAACCTGTTTTTCAAAGCGTTTGTGGATAAATGGAGTTTCCACAGGACTGAAAGTAGGTATTTCTTTTGTGGTTTCCAGTTCAACATCACAAATCATCAGTTCGTTAATGTCATTTTCCATGAATTGTTTTATGACAAGTTTCATGGAATCTATGAATGTTTTGATGTAATTTTCAGTGTATAATTCATCATTGTACTGGATTACAAAGTCTATTTCGTCATCTGAAACATCAATGTCGAAGTTGATCTTGTATTCGGTTGCATTCAAATCATCTGATTCCAGTTCGTTTTCTTCCCAAACGCTTCCATTTATCACACGTTCTTCGCTGCCATAGAACTCCTGGTAAGTAAAGAAGAATTCAGGTTTTAACTGGTAAGCTTCAGCAATGTTTGTGTATGGGTAAATGCTGTTGTTCATGGTGTCTTTCCACACTTCATCAATGCTGTTGATAAACTCCTTGATTGTAACTTGTCTGTTTTCGTTTGTAAATATCAGTGGAAGTGTTTTTACCAGGAATCCTTGTGTATCGTAGTATTGTGGGTTTGATCTTCCGTTGAAGATAGTTGTAATCAGTGTTTTGTCGCTGAATGTGTACTTGTTCAGTGTCAATGCAAGAGCGGATAGGAACATTGAGTTTTGGCTGAATGAATTGCGGTTACAGAATTCCTTGATTTCATTTGCATCAACTGTTTCAACAACTCCTTTTAATTTGCCTACATCAGGATTTCCGTTAATGTTAGGGGTCAGCACTGTTGATTCGATTTCATGAGATAGTTTTTCATCAAAAAATGCCTTAGCCTTTTCATATACATCGCTGTTTTTAAGATTGTCTTCAAGAAGGCTGTAGACATATCCATCAACGATTTCACCGCTGATTTCATTTCCTTCATATATATTAGCAATATCATCAAAGAAATTGATTTGTGAAACACCGTCTGTAATAATGTGGTGGAAATCAGTGAACAGGACTGTTTCTTCAGGTGTTTTATATATTTTGACTCTAAATAACTGTTCCCCGTCAAATGAAAATGCTTTCACGTCATTTTCCATTATTTCTTTATCGCTGATGGATTCGACTTCCACAATTTTAATTTCATCTATTTCAGCATCATTACATCTTTTTTGTTTTAGTTCACCTTCACTGTCAAGAACAATTCTTGTTTTAAGATATGGATGTGCTTCAACTGTTTTGATTACAGCTTCTTTTAATTTTTGGGCATCAACGTCACTGCCGAGTCTCATGGTTGTCGGCATGGTATATTTGATTTCACCAGGACTCTGCATACATTCATAGTATACACCGATTTGGTTGTCAGTCAATGGGAAGTATTCCATGCTGCTGGCCAATTCAATGATTTCAGATAAATCGTCATCTTCACTGTTACTTTCTATTACTGCTGCGAGTTTTCTGATTGTAGGGTCGTTAAAGAGTACTGAAATGTCCAGGTTCACGCCCATTTCCGCATAAATCAGGGAGTTGAATTTCATCAGTATAAGTGATGTAAATCCTATTGCATATAAATCATCGGTTACTCCGAATTCTTCAGTGTTGATGAGTTCAGCAGCTATTTCAAAGAGTTTTTCTTCAAGTTCATTTTCGGCTTTGATGTTTTCAAGGTCAAGTTTTGGTTCAGGAAGTGCCTTTAAGTCTGTTTTACCGTTCGGTGTTTGAGGCATTTCATCAAGCTGCATATATGCAGTAGGAAGCATATACTTGGTCAGTTTATCTTTCAGGAATTCTTTTAATTCACCAGTATTTACTTCTTCATCTGCAGTATAGTATGCACATAGGTGGTCGTTATTGTTTATTTCTTTAATCACAACAACTGCCTGTTTTACAGATGGGTATTTGCTTATGCTTGATTCGATTTCTCCAATTTCAATTCTCAGTCCTCTGAGTTTGATTTGGTTGTCGATTCTTCCTTGAATATCAATTTCACCATTTGGCCTTTCAATGGCATAGTCTCCGCTTCTATAGTATGGAATGTCGTTAATGGTCAGAAAGACTTCTTCGGTTTTGTCAGGCATGTTGTAGTATCCTTTACCTACACTGACACCTCCGATGTAGAGTTCTCCCATTACTCCCTGAGGCAAGAGTTTACCGTCAATATCACGCACGTCAGTTACGTAGTTTTCTAAAGGAAGACCAACGGTTATGTCGTTGCTGTCTGTGATTTCCTTGTTGTTTGATGTGATTGTGGTTTCTGTCGGTCCGTAACTATTGTATACGATTGCGTCGGAGTATTTTTTGAAGTTTTCGTATACTTTGGTCGAGAACTGCTCTCCTCCCAGGAATACGCATTTCAAGCAGCCGATTGCGTTGCAGAATTCCGGCACTTCAAGATATGATGCAAGCCTTGAAGGAGTTATTTCTGAAACTTCTGGTTTTTCACGGGCAATTAACTCAATTAATTCAGGAATATTCTTGATTTGAGTATCACTAGCTAATATCAATTTTAATCCGTTTGTAAGGGATGTCAGTATATCGTCTACGGATACATCGAAAGAAATTGTTGCAAGACATAGGAGGCTTTCGTATTGTGATTTAGGGTTTTGCACTTGGTTTGCAATGTTTTCATGTGAAATCATTACTCCTTTAGGATTTCCTGTTGAACCTGATGTGTAAATCATATATGCCAAATCATCAGGTGTGATTTCAACATCCGGATTGGAAGTATTTGTATCTTCAAGCAATTCTTTAATGTTCAGTGAATTGTAGTCGTCTTCATCTGAGATGATGTAGTCTGCCTGACTGTTTTCATAG
This sequence comes from Methanobrevibacter sp., assembly GCA_017434555.1. GTDB lineage: Archaea > Methanobacteriota > Methanobacteria > Methanobacteriales > Methanobacteriaceae > Methanocatella. The sequence continues at coordinate 13,919 of JAFRFB010000035.1, forward strand.
ATGTAGTCGATTCTGTCTTGAGGATATTCCAAATCGATTGGGATGTATGCACATCCTGCTTTCAAGATACCAAGTATTGAAGCTATTAAGTCACTGTTTCTGTGAAGCATTACCAATACATTGTTTTTAGGTTTGACTCCTTTTTTAATCAATGCATTTGCAATCCTATTGGCTTTTTTGTTAAGCTCGTCTGCAGTTAACGTAGCATCCTCTGCAACAAGAACTATGTTTTCAGGATTTGCTTCTACTTGCATTTCAAAGCGTTTGTGGATAATCGGAGTTTCCACAGGTGTGAAAACAGGTAGTTCTTTTTGACTTTCAAGTTCAATATCACAAATTCTTTGTTTTTCTATATTACTTGAAGTAAATTGATTTAAAACAAATTTAATTGAATTTATGAATGTTTTAATATAATCTTCACTGTATAATTCATCATTATAGTTGATTTCAAATTCCAAAGTGTCTTCAAAGGCATTTAAATCGAAATCAATCTTGTATGCAGTTTCCACAAGATCTTCAGTTGCCAATTCATAATCTTCATACGACTTGCCATTAATAATGATTTCGTCTGAATCTAGGAATTCCTGATATGCAAAGAAGAATTCCGGTTTCAATTGATAATCTTCAGCAATGTGAGTATATGGATATTCGCTGTGACTTATTGTATCTTTCCATACTTTATCAATGCCATTAATAAATTCTTTGATTGTTTCTTGTCTGTTTTTGTTGTTAAATATTAATGGGAGTGTTTTTACCAGGAATCCTTGGGTTTCATAGTAGGCAGGATTTGACCTTCCATTGAAAATAGTGGTTATCAGCGCATTGTCACTGAAAGTGTATTTGTTCAATGTTAATGTAAGGGCAGATATAATCAATGCATTTTGACTTAGTGAATATTTGTTGCATAATTCTTTGATTTCATTTGAATCAATAACATCTATAACCTTTTTTATATTTCCCTCGTCAGGGTTTCCATTGAGATTCGGTGTCAATACAGTTGATTCTATTTCTTGTGTCAGTTTTTCATCAAAGAATTCTTTGGATTCTGTGTATTTTTCACTGTTTAATGCATCTGCCTCAATGAGACTGTATATAAATCCGTCAACAACTTCATGAGACAATTCCCTGTTTTCATAAGCGTTCGCTATGTCAGCAAAGAAGTAGTTTTGTGATACACCATCTGTAATTATATGGTGGAAATCCAGAAACAGCACAGTTTCATCATCTGTTTCATATATTTTAAATCTGAATAATTGGTTATCTTCAAAATCAAAAGCCTTCACATCATTTTTGAGGATTTCGTCATCACTTATTGAATTGACTTTAACGATTTCGATTTCATCAATTTCAGCAGCATTGTTTTTATATTGTTTCAGTGAACCGTCATCTGTAGTTATAATCCTTGTTTTGATGTAAGGATGAGCTTCTACTGTTTTAATTATAGCTTCTTTCAATTTTTCGGCTTCAACGTCACTTCCAAATCTTATGACTGTCGGCATTGTATATTTGATTACGCCAGGACTTTGCATGCACTCGTAGTATACACCCAATTGGTTATTGGTTAATGGGAAGTACTCCAACTCGTCAGCTAACTTGATAAATTCTTCTAAATCAGAATCCTTGTTATCGCCTTCAATTTCTGATGCAAGCTTTCTGATTGTAGGGTCGTTGAAAAGTACTGAAATGTCCAGGTTCACGCCCATTTCCGCATAAATCATGGAGTTGAATTTCATCAGTATAAGTGATGTAAATCCTATTGCATACAAGTCATCTGTTACACCAAATTGATCAGTGTTAATAAGTTGTGAAGCGATTTCAAAGAGCTTTTGTTCAGTTTCGCTTTCAGCAGCTACATATTCAAGGTCAAGTTTTGGTTCAGGAAGTGCTTTTAAGTCTGTCTTACCGTTCGGTGTTTGAGGCATTTCATCAAGCTGCATGTATGCTGTAGGAACCATATACTTGGTCAGTTTATCTTTAATGAACTCTTTTATGCTTCTTGGCTCAACTTTCTCATCTGAAGTATAATATGCACATAGGTGGTCGTTGTTGTTTATTTCCTTGATTACGACAACTGCCTGTTTTACTGACGGGTATTTGTTTATGCTTGATTCGATTTCTCCAATTTCAATTCTCAGTCCTCTGAGTTTGATTTGATTGTCGATTCTTCCGAGAATTTCTATTTCACCATCAGGTCTTGAGATTGCATAGTCTCCGCTTCTGTAGTATGGAATGTCGTTAATACGCAGGAATACCTCTTCGGTTTTGTCAGGCATGTTGTAGTATCCTTTACCTACACTGACACCACCGATGTATAATTCCCCCATTACTCCCTGAGGCAAGAGTTTACCATCAATATCACGAACGTCTGTCACGTAGTTTTCTAAAGGAAGACCTACAGTTATGTCATTGACATCTGTGATTTCCTTGTTGTTTGATGTGATTGTGGTTTCTGTCGGTCCGTAACTATTGTATACGATTGCGTCGGAGTATTTTTTGAAGTTTTCGTATACTTTGGTTGAGAACTGCTCTCCTCCAAGGAATACACATTTAAGACAACTTATTGAATCGCAGAATTCCGGCACCTCAAGATATGAAGCTAGCCTTGAAGGTGTGATTTCAGATACTTCCGGCTTTTCGCTAGCTATTAACTCAATTAATTCCGGAATGTTTTTAATTTGTGTATCGCTTGCAAGAATTAGTTTCAATCCATTTGAAAGGGATGTCAGTATATCATCAACAGACACATCAAATGAAACTGTTGCAAGACATAGGAGGCTTTCGTATTGTGATTTAGGATTTTGCACTTGGTTTGCAATGTTTTCATGTGAAATCATTACTCCTTTAGGATTTCCTGTTGAACCTGATGTGTAAATCATATATGCCAAATCATCAGGAGTAATTTCAACATCCGGATTTTCACTATTAGCTTCTTTGAGCAGCTCTTTAACGTTCAGTGAATTGTTATTGTCATCATCTGAGATGATGTAGTCTGCCTGACTGTTTTCATAGATGTAATCTATTCTGTCTTGAGGATATTCCAAATCGATTGGGATGTATGCACATCCTGCTTTCAAAATACCCAATATTGAAGCTATTAAGTCACTGTTTCTGTGAAGCATTATTAAAACATTGCTTTTTGGTTTGACTCCTTTTTTAATCAGCGCATTAGCTATTTTATTTGCTTTTTCGTTAAGTTCAGCTGCTGTCAATGTTGCATCTTCCGCAACGAGGGCAATGTTTTCAGGATTTGCTTCAACCTGTTTTTCAAAGCGTTTGTGGATAATCGGAGTTTCAACCGGAGTAAATGTAGGTAACTCATAGTCACTTTCCAATTCCACTTCGTTTATCATGAACCTATTAATGTCACTGTGTATAAACTGATTTAAAACCAAATTGATGGAATCCAGGAATTTTTGTATGTATTCTTCACTGTATAGTTGATCGTTATAGTCTAATTTCAGTTCGATTGAATCTTCATAAACAAAAATATCAAAGTTGATTTTATATGCGGTTCCCGTAATGTCATCGGAACTCAATTCATAGTCTTCATAAACCTTATCATTTATTGTAATCTCTTCTGATTTGAAGAATTCCTGATATGAGAAGAAAAATTCAGGTTTTAACTGATAATTTTCTGCAAGATTGGTATATGGATATTCGCTATGATTTATTGTATCTTTCCATACTTTATCAATGCCTTCAATAAATTCTTTAATAGTTTCCTGTCTGTTTTCGTTGTTGAATATTAATGGAAGTGTTTTTACCAGGAATCCCTGGGTGTCATAGTAATATGGATTGGATCTACCGTTAAATATAGTGGTTATCAGTGTTTTATCGCTGAAAGTGTATTTGTTCAATGTCAATGTAATTGCTGAGAGGAACAATGCATTCTGACTCAATGAATAATCATTGCAGAATTCCTTAATGTTTTCAGGATTGATTTTTTGAACAATGCTTTTCATTTCACCTTCATCAGGATTTCCGTTAAGGTTTGGGGTCAATACTGTTGATTCAATTTCCTGTGACAGTTTTTCATCAAAGAACTCCTTGGATTTGATGTATTTTTCACTGTTTTTAGCACCTTCCTCAATGAGACTGTAGACATAACCATCTACAATTTCCTGTGATAGTTCTCTGTTTTCATAAGCATTAGTTATGTCTGTGAAGAAGTTGAGTTGTGATACACCGTCTGTAATCAAATGGTGGAAATCAGAGAACAATACAGTTTCATCATCTGTTTCATATATTTTAAATCTGAATAGTTGCTCATCGCCTAAATTGAATGTTTTAACATCGTTTTTGATGATATCCTCATCGCTTATTGATTCTGCTTTAACTATTTCGATTTCATCAATTTCATCGACATCATTTTTATATTGTTTCAGTGAACCGTCATCTGTGGTTATGATTCTTGTTTTGATGTAAGGATGAGCTTCAACAGTTTCAATCACGGCATCTTTCAGTTTGTCCGCTTCAACGTCGCTTCCAAATCTTATGACTGTTGGCATGGTGTACTGAATTTCATCAGGATTCTGCATGCACTCGTAGTATACACCCAGTTGGTTGTCGGTTAACGGGAAGTACTCTAATTTATCAGCTAATTCGATAAATTCTTCTAAATCGGAATCATCGTCACTGCCTTCAATTTTTGATGCAAGTTTTCTGATTGTAGGATCGCTGAATAGTACTGAAATGTCTAGGTTCACGCCCATTTCCGCGTAGATTAATGAGTTCAATTTCATTAATATTAAAGATGTAAATCCTATTGCATATAAATCATCTGTTACACCGAACTGATCAGTATTTACGAGCTCAGTTGCAAGTTCAAAGAGTTTTTGTTCTGTTTCATTTTCAGCCAACACATATTCGAGGTCAAGTTTTGGTTCAGGAAGTGCCTTTAAGTCTGTTTTACCGTTCGGTGTTTGAGGCATTTCATCAAGCTGCATATATGCAGTAGGAATCATATACTTGGTCAGTTTGTCTTTCAGGAAGTTTTTCAAGCTGCCAGCATCAATGTCATCATCCGCAGTATAATATGCACAGAGATGGTCGTTATTGTTGATTTCCTTGATGACGACAACAGTTTGTTTAATTGAAGGATATCTGTTGATATTGGATTCTATTTCTCCGATTTCTATTCTTAATCCCCTGAGTTTGATTTGGTTGTCGATTCTTCCGAGAATTTCTATATCACCATCAGGTCTTGAGATTGCATAGTCTCCACTTCTGTAGTATGGGATACCTTCAATTGTTAAGAATACCTCTTCGGTTTTGTCAGACATATTGTAGTATCCTTTACCTACACTGACACCACCAATGTAGAGTTCTCCCATAACTCCATATGGCAAGAGTTTACCGTCAATATCACGCACGTCAGTAACGTAGTTGTGTAATGGATAACCGACAGTTATGTCATTAACATCGGTAATTTCCTTGTTGTTTGAAGTAATTGTGGTTTCTGTCGGTCCGTAACTGTTGTATACGATTGCATCTGAGTATTTTCTGAAGTTTTCATATACTTTGGTTGAGAACTGTTCTCCTCCAAGGAATAAACATTTTAAACATTTGATTGATTCACAGAATTCTTTCACTTCAAGATGTGAAGCCAGTCTGGAAGGAGTGAAATCAGCAACTTCCGGTTTTTGCTCATTGATTAATCTAGTTAATTCAGGAATGTTTTTAATTTGATTGTCATCGGCTAAAATCAATTTCACTCCATTTGAAATGGATGTTAAGATATCATCCACGGACACGTCAAAGGAAACGGTAGTAATACATAATAGGCTTTCGTATTGTGATTTTGGGTTTTCGGCTTGGTTACATATGTTTTCGTGTGAAATCATTACTCCTTTAGGATTTCCTGTTGAACCTGAGGTATAAATCATGTATGCCAAATCATCAGGTGTAATTTCAACATCCGGATTTTCCACATTTGTTTCCTTGAGCAGTTCCTTAATATTCAGTGAATTTTCTTTATCCACATCTGAGATTATGTAGTCTGCCTGACTGTTTTCATAGATGTAGTCGATTCTCTCTTGAGGATATTCCAAATCTATTGGAATGTATGCACAGCCAGCTTTTAATATACCCAGTATTGAAGCTATTAAGTCACTGTTTCTGTGAAGCATTACCAATACATTACTTTTTGGCTCGACTCCTTTTTTAATCAGAGCATTTGCTATACGATTTGCCCTTTCATTAAGTTCCGTGGAGGTCAATGTTGCATCTTGCGCTACAAGAGCAATGTAGTTAGGATTGACTTCAACCTGTTTTTCAAAGCGTTTATGTATGAATGGAGTTTCCACAGGAGTGAATTCAGGAATTTCATAGTTTTTGTTCAGTTCAATTTCACTGATTCTTAATTTCTCGATATCTTCTGTGATGAACTGATTTATAGTGTTTAAAATACCATTTAGGAAAATTTTAATATATTTTTCTGTGTACAACTGATCATTATATATTATTTTCAATTCAATGTTGTCCTCACTTTCATTGACATCCATTGTTATTTTATAATTGGTTTCAATTGTATCCAGATGAGTGTAGTGATAATCCTTGTCGGCTATTGTGATAATCTCTTCATCAAGGTTATTGTAAGTGTACATGAACTCCGGTTTTAATTGGAACTCTTCTGAAATTTTAGTAAATGGGTAATCAGAATGCTTGATTGTTTCTTTCCAGATTTCAGCAGTTTGATTTAACAGTTCTTTAACAGAAATTTCCCTGTCCTTGTTAATGGATAGTATTGGCAAGGTTTTAACTAAAAATCCTTGTGTATTGTAGTAATCAGAGCTTGGTCTACCATTATAGATTGTTGTTATTAATGTTTCATCAGAAAAAGTGTATTTGTTCAGGTTTAGTATGGTACCGGCCATGAATAGGGCGTTAGGACTGATTCTTTCATTTGCACAGAATTCCTTAATCAGCTTAGGATTCATGCTTTTGGTTATTGACATTAATTTTCCGTTGTCAGGATTTCCATTCAGATTAGGAGTAAGGATGGTTGAGTCAACTTCCTGTGTCAGCAAATCATTGAAATATTTTTCAGAAGCGATGAATTCCTCGCTGCCTTCATGTTCTGCTTCAATCAATGCATTTGCATATCCGTCAATGACTTCCTCTTTAATTTCTTTTCCTTCATAAGCGTTTGCGAAGTTTCTGAATAATTTGTCAATTGATTCTCCATCAGTTATCAGGTGATGTATGTCAATGAACAGTATTACTGCATCATCGGTTACATATATTTTCGCCCTGAATAGCTGTCCTCCCAACAAATCGAATTTCTTGGTGTTGAGGTTTTGAATTTCCTTATCGCTGATTGAAGGCACTTCAACAATCGGAATGTCCTCGATGGCAATTGAATCGTCACGCTTGTGCATTAGCTTATCACCGTGCATTACAATTCTGGTCTTAAGATAAGGATATGCATTGATTGTTTCAATTACAGCCTCTTTTAATTTTTCAGCGTCGATACTCCTGTCAAATCTAATCAGGTTCGGAATGTTATATTGCGGAACGTCAGGGTTCTGTACGCATTCGTAGTATACTCCCATCTGGTTTTCAGTCAATGGAATATACATTGAATTTTTGGAATCCTCTATGAATTTACTCAAGTCTCCTGAATCTTTTGCATTATCTATCAGATGGGCAATATTTTTAATTGTCGGTTCGTCAAGCACCTCAAAAATATTCAGGTTGAATCCCATTTCATCATAAATACGTGAGGTATATTTCATCAATGTCAATGAAGTATACCCGATGGCGTATAAATCGTCAGTTACACCAAATTCACGGGTTTCGGAAATTTCTGATGCGATTTCGAAGAGTTTTTCTTCGATTTCAGTTTCCGGTTGAACCAGTTCCAGGCTGAGCACAGGTTTAGGAAGAGCTTTCAGGTCTGTTTTTCCGTTTGGTGTTTTCTGCATTTCATCCATTTGCATAAAAACAGTCGGAACCATATATTTGGTCAATCTTTCTTTTAAGTGCTCTTTCAATTCATTAATGTTAATTTCATTCTCGGCGGTAAAATATGCGCATAAATGGTCGGTATTGTTTATTTTTTTAATTACAACAATATTTTCTTTTATACCTGGGAATTTAGCAATGTTTGATTCAATTTCACCGATTTCTATTCTCAAACCTCTTAGTTTAATTTGGTTGTCAATTCTTCCTTTAATTTCAATTTCGCCGTCATGATGTTTTATTGCGTAATCTCCACTTCTGTAATATGGAATACCATCGATTTCAAGGAAAACCTCTTCAGTTTTTTGTTCCAGTTTATAGTATCCTTTTGCTACTCCAAAACCACCAATATAAAGTTCCCCCATCACACCTTCAGGCAACAGTTTCCCGTCGATATCTCTTACTTCAGTCACATAATTGTACAATGCTTTTCCAACAGTAATAAGTGATGTATCGGTGATTCTTTTTGAGTTGGAGATTACTGTTGTTTCTGTAGGTCCGTAAATGTTATAAAGTGCTGTGTCACTATTTTCCAGGATGTAGGAAAGCAAATCCTCAGGCACCATTTCCCCACCGACAGCAATATACTTGAAGGTGGAAAATTCCTCATTAAACTGTTCATTTTCAAGATATTCCCTTAATCTTGACGGTGTAGTGAATGTAAATCCATCAGGTTTTTCTTCATGAATAAGTCTTGTTAAATCTGTGATGTTTTTGGTTTCACTGTCATTTGCTAAAACAAATTCCAAACCATATGTCAAGCTCATAAAATCAAGCAGGAATGCATCGAATGAAACGGTACTTAATCCTAGAGTTTTATTCAGTTTTTTATAAGCTACAGATAATCTGTTGTCCTCAACATCTGTGAATAGGCTGGTAATGTTTAAATGGGATGTCATTACTCCCTTAGGGTTACCGGTTGAACCGGAAGTGTAGATCATGTATGCCAAACTGTCCGGGCTGATTTCAACATCAGGATTTTCAATATTTTCTTCTTTGAGTAATTCTTTAACGTTTAGTGAGTTTTCCTTATCCTCATCAGATATGAGATAGTCTGCCTGACTGTTTTCATAGATATAGTCTATTCTTTCTTGAGGATATTCCAAATCGATTGGAATGTATGCACAACCTGCCTTTAAAATACCTAATATTGATGCTATGAGATCGCTGTTTCTGTGAATCATTACCAAAACATTACTGTTCGGTTTTATTCCTTTTTTGATAAGTGCATTTGCAATTCGGTTGGCTTTTTCGTTAAGTTCCCCGTAGGTTAATCTTTCGCCATTTGAAACTAGTGCCGGACTGTCTGGTGATTTTTGAGCATGTATTTCAAAACGTTTATGTAGGAAAGGAACTTCAACTTCTTTGAATTTGACGCTTTCTTTATTTTCAGCTATGAAAATATCTGAAATGGTTGATTTTGAGATATCTGTTGATAGAATTTGGTTAATTATTACAGTAATACTTTTTAAGAAAGTATGAGCATATTCATCTGAATATAGTTGATTGTTATAAAAAGAAGTTAATTCGAACCCTTCAGGAATTTCCTTAATGTTCAGGTAAAAATTATATTTGTATCTCATGAATGAATTTAGGTCCAAGTCTTCATTAAAAGAATAATAGAATTCTGTCTTGAGGTCATACTCATCAATCACATCTTCTATTGTAAAGTCACTATACTTCAAGTTTTCTTCCCATTTATTTTTAATTTCTAGCAAATAATCTTTTATTGTTGTTTTTCTATTTTCAAAATGGGTGGTGAAAATTATGTTATTTCCATGGAATATAAGATTTTCATCAGAAAAGTTGAATTTGTTCAATGCCAGTGAAACACTAGATAAAAAAAGAACATTTTCCGAAATTGAATTTTTTTCACAAAATTCTTTTATTTCATCATTTTGCATGTTTAATCCGCTTCGATTTAATTTGGGGGAATTTTTCCCATTTAAATCCGGATTAAGTATTGTTGACTCATCAACATCGTGAAGGAGTCCTAAAAAATATTTATTATAATTAATATTTTTATCAACCATATTTTCATCCTCTCATATATAATTAACATTAAAAAATATGTTTTTTAAATTAAATAAATATTTACTGGGAGTGTCCGTTTTGGTACTGATGATTAGTTTTTGTTGATTGTTGCACATCGTTTTATCCATCTTATGTTATTTAGTGTTATTCTGATTAATAATCCACAATATGTTTTGAATATTCTTTTTATACGTCCTGGCAGTGTGGTTTTGTAGAATCCTTCGATTAAATTATTCGTGCTAGGTATTTTTTGGTTTAATGTGTGTTGTAATGTTTTGTCTAGATATTTTTCTAGTCGTTTTAGATA
>JAFRFB010000036.1 GCA_017434555.1 Methanobrevibacter sp.
AATGGTTCATCTGCTAAATTAGTTATTGTTGCTCAGGCTGTTTATTCTGGATTGATTGAAAATGTTGTTGTTGTAAATAGTTTTGAAAGTGATACTAATGAATCTAATAATAGGGATGATATTTCTCCTATTAATGTGACTGCACATGCTGATTTAGAAATTACCAAAAAATCTAATGTTACCTGTATTATAAATGTATCAGACTTTGTTGAATTTAATATTACTGTAAGAAATAATGGTCCGTCTAATGCAAGTGGCGTATATGTTTTAGAAAGATTGGATCCTCATCTCAGGCTTGTTTCTTATGATGCAAGTGTTGGGGAATATGATAATTATACTTGGAACATTGGATTTTTAGATAAAGGTAAAACCGCCACATTGACTATTGTTGCTCAAGTTATTTCAAACGGTACAATTGCTAATGTGGTTACTGTAAACAGTTTTGATAATGATACTAATCAGTCTAATAATAATGCTTCCATTGATAATATTACTGCTTTACCTGTTGTTGATTTGGAAATTACCAAAGATGTTGATGTGGAAAGCAGGTTTGTAAATGTTTCTGATATAATTCAATTTACTATTACTGTTAAAAACAATGGTCCTTGTGATGCTACAAATGTGATGGTGTCTGAGGTTTTAAGTCCTTACCTTAATATGACTGACTGTCTTGTTTATGGCGGTAATTATAATGTAACTAGTGGAATTTGGTACATTGGTGATTTGGCTAATAAGTCTTCCGCTCAATTAATTATTCAGGCACAGGTTATTTCAAACGGTACAATTTCAAATGTTGTTGTTGTAACCAGCAATGAAAATGATACTAATAAATCCAATAATGAAGCTTCAATTGATAACATTACTGCTTTACCAATCGTTGATTTGGATATTACCAAAGAAGTTAATGTAACTTTGGTAAATGTAACAGACATGATTGAATACACAATAACTGTTGTAAATCATGGTCCGTCCAATGCTACTGATGTTAACGTATCTGAAGTTTTAAGTTCCAGTCTTAAATTAATTAAAAACGTAACAAATGTCGGTTATTATAATTACACTGGTGGTTACTGGTATATTGGTAATTTAAGTGTCAATTCAACCGCTGTTTTAACTATTGTAGTTCAGGCTGTTGTGGATGGTACTGTTGATAATGCGGTTGCTGTAAGCTCATTTGAGAACGATACTAATCCGTATGATAATTGGGACGAAACTTTTGTTGAAGTGAAACCTCTTGTCGATGTAAGTATATCCAAATCATCAAACGTTACAGGTGAAATGGATGTTGGTGATAAAGTTGAATTTACGATAGTAGTTCACAATGCAGGTCCGTCTAATGCTACCGGTGTTTATGTAAGTGAAGTTTTAAGTCCTTATCTTAAGTTCATTTCATGTAATGCTAGTGCTGGTAGTTATGATGGCTTTACTTGGACTATTGGTGATTTGGCTAATGCTTCAACTGTGAAATTAGTTATTGTTGCTCAGGCTGTTTATTCAGGCTTGATTGAAAATGCTGTTGTTGTAAATAGTTTTGAAACTGATACTAATAAATCTAATAATAATGCTTCCATTGATAATATTACTGCTTTACCTGTTGTTGATTTGGAAATTACCAAAGATGTTGATGTGGAAAGCAGCTTCGTAAATATTTATGATATAATTCAGTTCACCATTACTGTTAGGAATAATGGTCCTTATGATGCTACAAATGTGATGGTGTCTGAGGTTTTAAGTCCTTACCTTAATATGGCGGGTTGTCTTGTTTATGGCGGTAATTATAATGTAACTAGTGGAATTTGGTATATTGGTGACTTGGCTAATCAGTCTTCAGCACAGTTGATTATTCAGGCACAGGTCATTTCAAACGGTACTATTTCAAATGTTGTTGTTGTAACTAGTAATGAAAATGATACTAATAAATCCAATAATGAAGCTTCTATTGATAATATTACTGCTTTACCGGTAGTTGATTTGGTTATTACCAAAAAGGTTAATGTAACTTTAGTAAATGTATCTGACCTTATTGAATACACAATAACTGTTTTAAATAACGGTCCAAGCAATGCTAGTGATGTTGTTGTTAGTGAGGTTCTCTCAAATTATGTCGAATTTGTCAAATGTGAAAGCTCACTTGGCACTTATGATCCTTCAACTGGAATATGGGGTATTGATAAACTTCAAAATGGATCAAAAGCAACATTATTAATAATTGTTAGAGCAATTTCAAATGGAACAGTTGAAAATGTGGTGTCTGTAAACTGCCGTGAGAATACAACTGTTAAAAACTCTACATCTGAAAATGTTACTGTACTTCCAATTGTGGATGTTAAAGTGAATAAAACTGTAAGTGTAACTCAAGCAAATGTCGGAGACGATTTGACCTATACAATCACCGTGCATAATAATGGACCAAGCGATGCAACAGATGTAAATGTTACAGAAAACCTATCAAATTATGTAACCTTCGTTGAATATACTGCATCTCAAGGTAATTATGATGCTAATAAAAATATTTGGTATATAGGAAAACTCACAAATGGCTCAACTCAAATACTAACATTGACTGTTAGAATTATCAAAGGAGGAATCATTGAAAATTCCGTAGTTGTCAAGTCAAATGAAAACGATACTAACATAACTAACAATAAATACACTAGTGAGAATGTAACTGCTGAAAAAATCAATACTCCAATTGATTTATCAACATACAATATCACATATGGCGATATTGAGAATTTAATAACAGTTTTACCAAGAGATGCAACCGGTGTTGTAAACATTACTGTTGGAGACAGGACATATTACAATGTGCCTATTGTGAATGGAATTGCAGAGCTTCCAGTTGATGACTTGGCTGCAGGAGATTACAATGTAACTGTAGTCTATGGTGGAGATGACAAATACTTGCCTAATTCAACAGCAGGAATATTTAATGTTGCAAAAGTAACTCCAATAATTACAATTGAAGTTGAAGACATTTGGGTTGGCGAAGTTGAAATATTAAACGTAACAGTGAACGCTCCTGGAGTGGTATTTGTCACTGTTAACGGTGTAACTGTTGAAATTCCGCTGGATAATGGTGTCATAACAACAGGTCTATTGGCAGCATCTATCAAAACTGAATATAAAGGAAATGCGACATGGAATATCTGGGGATTGCCTGTTGGTCCATATCCTGCATTTGCACTCTATCCTGGAAATGAAAACTACACAAGCGTAAATACAAGCAGCTTATTCCATGTAAGGGATTTACCTTCAACTGTTGTTGTCACTGCAGACGATATCTATGTAGGTGAAGACGCAGTAATTAAGATAATTGTCGGACCTAAGGGTGTAAGCGGAAATGTAACTGTCAATGTTGACGGCAAAAACTATACTGTTGGAATTGATGATGAAGGAAAAGCTACCTTAATCGTACCAGATTTAAAAGCCGGTCAAATAGATGTTCATGTTTACTACAATGGAACGGAAAAATATCTCCCAAGTGAAGATTCAACTACATTCAACGTGTTAAAAATCAAACCTACTGTAAATGTCGATGCACCTGAAATATACGTTGGTGAGGATGGAGTAATAACAGTAACCGTTCCAGATGATGCGACTGGTACAATAACAATAGAAATTGAAGGAGAACGTTACACTGCTGAAATTAAAGATGGTCAGGCAATCTTTATTGTTCCGGGCTTACAAGTCGGAGTTCATGATATTAAAGCATATTACTCAGGTGACGATAAATACTTGCCGGCAAATGTAACTGGCGTGATTAAAGTCAATCCAAAAGAGGATAATCAAACAGATATCCCTGAACATCATGATGGAATTAACTTATCTCTTTATCCGACCGGTAATCCGATATTTGTATTGCTTCTCGTCATCTTATCTATTGGATCAGTTCAATTAAGAAAATTTAAAAAGTAATTATGTTAAAAATTTACAGTTTGAGATTGTATTGTTTTAATCATAATTTTTCTACAATATAATTAGTGTTATATGATTTAAAATTAACACGATATTATTGATTTTAATATTTTTAACTAAGTTAATGTTTGAAATTTTTTCAGTATTTTTGTTATTTTTTCTAAATTTTTTAAATTTTTTAAATTTTTTTGGTTTTTATTTATTTTTTTGAAATAATTATTATTCTATTGTAAAAGAAAGTATTATATGTCTTTAAAGTCATAAATATATGTCAATATAAGTGATAATTTTCGCTTGTTGTGAAATTAAAAAAATAAAGAGGTTGTATTTTATGATAAAGAAAAAAGGATTAATATTTATTAGTTTATTAATTTGTTTATTTTTATCAATGTCACTTGTATCAGCAAGTGATCAAACAGATAATCTTACATTATCTGCAAATGATAATATGGACATTTTACAAGCTACAAATGATAATATAAACATACTTGAATCAACTACACAGGAGGTGATAGGTGAGGGTGAACCAGGAACGTTCACAGATTTGAATACTAAAATAAATGTAGAGTCTCTCAGTGAAACAACTATCCTATTAGATAAGGATTACATTTATTCTGATGGTGATGATGCTTTTATTGGAGGTATTGATATTTCTAGAGATTATATTACGATTGATGGTCAAGGCCATATCATTAATGGAAGTAATATTGCTAGGATATTTAATGTCGGATATGACCATGCGTCATCACCAGTCAACAATGTGGTTTTGAAAAATATCACGTTTGTTAATGCATTTAATCCTTATGATGTGGCGGATTCGAATCAAAAAGCCTATGCGGCAATTCAATTCACAGGTAGCGGTTCAATAGAAGATTGTAACTTCTATTATAATAATGCATCATGTGCTCCGGCTATAGCATGGGGTTATGGTACTCAATGTACTATTATTAACTGTAACTTCGAAAACAATACTGCATTTTCATCCGGAGGTATAGTCAGATACAGAAACGGAATGACTTATTCTTTCATTACAAATTCTACTTTCAAAAATAACCGTGCTTTTTCCTATGGTGGAGCTGTACACTGGGATATTAATCAAAATTCCCATAATAATACAATTTATAATTGTGATTTTATTAATAACACTGCTAATAGGGGTGCTGGTGCAGTATTTTTATCTGCAACTGATGATGTAATTAATATGTCTAGGTTTATCAATAATAGTGCTGGGTTAGGTGGTGCTATTTATTGGCAAGGACATAATGGTAAGATTATAAATACTAATTTCACAACAAACAATGCAACCGAAGGAGGGTCAATATATTGGACAGGTGGTAATGGTCTTGTTAACAACTGTTCATTTGATAGAAATAATGCTACTTATCGTGGTGGTGCTGTATTACTAGCAAATAGTATTAATTCTATATTTAGTAATTGTACTTTTGATGATAATATTGCTGGAACTAATGGTGGTGCTATTGATTGGCAACAAGGTTCAAGTAATGGTAGATTGATTAACTCTACTTTTAATAATAATATTGCTGAACGTAGTGGTGGTGCAGTATTCTGGTATGGTCATAATGGTACTGTTATGTATTGTAACTTCACAGGTAATAGAGCTCTTGGTAGAAATAATGCTACTGATGTACATGGTATTGTTACCTATGGTGGTGATGGTGGTGCTATTATATGGACTGGTGCTTTAGGTCTTGTTGATCATTGTATATTCATAAGTAACTCTGCTGAAAATGCTACTGCAGGTCATGGTCGTGGTGGTGCAGTATACTTACAGGCAGGTGAAGAAACTTGTACTAATACAACTTTCTCATATTGTACCTTTGAGGATAATTGGGCTGCTACTAATGGTGGTGCTATTGATTGGAATGAAGGTGCTGATGATGGTAATATTCTTTACTCTAATTTCACCCATAACACCGCAAATAGTAATGGTGGTGCTGTATTTTGGAGTGGTCATAATGGTGAAATACATCATTCCAACTTCACTAGAAACACTGCTGAAGGTTTAATTACAGACCTTCACAATAACGTTGGTGACGGTGGTGCAATTATCTGGTCTGGTTTAAATGGTACTGTTACTGACTGCAGATTCGTTGAAAACAACGCATCTCAACGCGGTGGTGCGGTATACTTGCAAAACTGTACTCATGGTAATTGTACCAACACAACATTTTCACACGTTTTCTTTAAAAAGAATTTTGCCGGTACAAATGGTGGTGCTATCGACTGGCACGAAGGTGCTGAAGATGGTCATGTACTTTATGCAGTTTTTGAAGAAAATACTGCTAAAAGATCCGGTGGAGCTATATATTGGAATGGAAAAAATGGTGAAATCAAGCATTCCACCTTCACAGGCAACAAAGCACTTGGAAATGCCACTGCAAGTGACGCATTCGGAAACATTACAACCGGTGGTGACGGTGGTGCAGTTATTTGGATTGGATCTGAAGGTTCAGTAGATGACTGTAGATTCATAAATAATAATGCTTCCAAACGTGGTGGAGCAGTTTACCTTCAAGGTACCTCTCAAGCTAATTGTACAGACACTAACTTCACTAATTCAATATTCACCAATAACTATGCAGGTACTAATGGTGGTGCTATTGATTGGAATAAAGGTGCTCACAATGGTATGGTTGATAATGTAACATTTATTAGTAATACTGCTAAACGTTCTGGTGGTGCGATATACTGGAATGGGCACAATGGTACTATCAAGAATTCCAAATTCTTATTTAATAATGCTTTAGGTAATGCATCTGCAAAATCAGTTAACGGTTCTTTAACCAATGGCGGTGACGGTGGTGCAATTATCTGGTCTGGTGCATTAGGTTTTGTTGATAATGTAACATGTATTAACAACACTGCCGCTAAACGTGGTGGAGCTGTATTCTTGCAGGGTAGTGAAAGCGAACCATGTGAAAATACAACATTTAAAAACTCAAAATTCATTAACAACACTGCAGGTACTAATGGTGGTGCTATAGATTGGTCTGAAGGATCACACAATGGTATTGTAAATAATGTAACCTTCATTAACAACACTGCAAACAAGGATGGTGGTGCAATCTTCTGGAATGGTTACAACGGAACTGTTAAAAACTCCCAATTCATCAATAACACTGCTGGTGATGATGGTGGTGCAATGTATTGGGAAGGTAATGTCGGTAAAATAGATAATATCACAGCTATTCAAAATAAAGGTCTCAGTTACGGAAATTCCAGTTCAAGAGGTGGAGCAATATGTCTTACAGGACAGCTTACTGTCATTACTAATTCAAAATTCATAGCATGTTCAGTAACGTCTAGTGATAATATTACTAAAATTCAGGGTGGAGCATTATTCATCACTGGAAACAATGTAAACATCACTTCCACTACTTTTGAAGCCTGTAACGCTAATCTTTCCGGTGGAGCAGTACATATTATTGGTAATATTTCATTAATTGATAACTGTACATTCAAACATTCTTCAGCAATTAATGGTTCTGCAGTTTATATGGAAGGGCTAAATTCCACAATTCAAAAATCAAAAATGATTGAAAATAAAGCTTCAGAAGATGGTGGAGCATTATATGTTGTAGGTAATGGAGCTAAATTGCTTGACACTCAATTTGCTCGTAACACTGCTGGTGATGACGGTGGAGCAATATACTGGCAAGGTAGCAATGGTCTGATAAAGAATATTACATGTGACCAATCCAATGCTATAAGTGAAGACAACCATAACTCCAAAGGTGGAGTAATCTGTCTGACCGGTTCAAATGTTACTGTAACTGAATCTAAATTCAATAGAAGTTTAGCTGTTGTGGATGGTGGTGTAATATTCTTCACAGGTAACAATGTAAATATTACTTTATGTTCATTCTCATATTCTAATGTATCCGGAAATGGGGGTTCTATTTATGCATTAGGTGATTATGCTTTAATTAAAGACTGTGAATTTGATAGGTCTAATGCATTAAATGGTGGAATGATTTTCATTGAAGGTCATGATGTTACTATTGACAACGTAACAAGTATCCGTAACTTTGCAAGAAATGATGGTGGAGCAATCTATGTGTCAGGTAACAGTGCAAAAATCAAAAACTCAAACCTTACAGATACAAACGCCACTAACTATGGTGGAGCGTTATATATTGCAGGAAACCTTACCACAATCGACTATTCCAACTTCACAAGATGTGTAGCAGATAATCGTGATGGTGGAGCATTATTTATTGCAGGTTTAAATTCATCCATTTCTCACTCAAGATTCAAACAGAATAAGGTAAATCAAGCTAATGGTCATGGAGGATCTATTAATGTTCAGGGAAACTATACCAATATTACTTTATGTATGTTTGACCAATGTAACGGTTTTGATGGTGGAGTTATCTTCATTAACGGTTCTCATGTGACAATTGACGGATATTCATGTAATCGTAGTTTGGCTACTAACAATGGTGGTGCAATATATGTATTAGGTAATAATGCAATCATTAAAAACTTCAATATATCCAACACTAATGCTACAAATCATGGTGGAGCTATCTATGTTGCAGGAAACAGTTCCACAATCCAAAATTCTAACTTCACAAGATGTATTTCTTACAGCGGTAATGGTGGAGCATTATACGTAGCCGGTTTTAATACAACAATATCCAACTCCAAATTTTATCAAAACAAAGTTGCAGGCGATACTGCTACTGGAGGATCCATAGATATTCATGGGGATTCCGCCAACATCACTAATTGTGAGTTCATGTTCTGCAGTGCTTATGAAGGTGGTGTTATCTTTGTTGAAGGAGATTATGTTAATGTGGATACTTTCACATCTAAATTTAGTTCCTCAACTAATGGTGGTGCAATATATGTAAAAGGTGATAATGCCACTATTTCTAATGGAGACATAATGTTTTCAAATGCCACTATATCTGGTGGTGCAATGTATATTACTGGTGTAAATACTACTGTAAGCTATTCTAATTTCACTTTATCCTTCTCAAATGGTACAACAGTGTTCATGTCACAGCACGATGGTGGTGGAGCAATTTATGTTGAAGGAGATAATGCTATAATTAAATATTCTATCTTTAAAAATTGTACTGCAGAACGTGATGGTGGTGCAATTTTATTAGTTAGGTCTGATTATGCAAATTTAACCGGAAATACTTTTACCAATAATTTTGCAAATATTAGTGGTGGTGCAGTTGCATTCAGTAATGATGCTGTTAATGGTACTGTCGATTTATGTAACTTTACAAATAATTCAGCTAGAGGTGATGGTGGAGCTATTTATTGGTATGGAAGTAGCTACGGTAAATTATTTAATTCAAATTTCACAAATAATACTGCAGGTATATTTGATGGTAACGGTGGTGCTGTATATTGGGGTAATAGTAACTATGGACATATTTATAATTGCAGATTCATATCCAACCAAGTTCTAGTTCCGTATTACGACATTAATGGGCAAGGAGGTGCAGTTTATTGGTATGGTGAAAATGGTACTATCGAAAATTCATATTTTGCAGATAATACTGCCTTAACTAATATAGGTCGTAGAGGTGGAGGTGCTATTGCATTTTTATGGAGCGGAAAGGAAGGTGCTAAAAATACCACAATAATTAATTCAGTATTTGAACGCAATTATTCTCCACATGGTGGTGTAATCTGTAGTGAATTATGTAATATATTAACTATAATTGATAGTCATTTCAATAATAATAGTGCCTCACAGGGTGCTTGTATTTTTCTGGAAAATGCTGTAGATGTTAAAATTTTATCTTCAACATTTGATTCAAATAATGCTGTCGAACATGGTGGAGTGGTATACTTTAATAAAGATGGTAATGACAATATCCTCTTCGATAATTGTAATTTCACTAATAACAGTGCACGTTTAGGTGGAGCTTTACGTATGAATGGAGCATCAAATTTCAATGTAACTAATTCATTATTTGTAAATGATAATGCAGTACATGCTTCACAAGAGGGTACAGGTGGTGCAATATCTTGTGATCATTTAATATCTAATTTCAATTTAATTAATTCCACTTTCATTAATTGTACTACTACAACAAGAAATGGGGATGGTGGTGCTGTATATTTACTTATTTCAAATTCTAAATTGGAAAATCTTACTTTCATTAACTGTTCTGCAAATAGAAATGGTGGTTCAATTTATTTAAATACAGTAACAAACACTTTATTTAAAAATATTACAATTTATAATTCATCAGCAACTAACGGGGGCTCTGTATACATTTTAAAAAATACTCCGATATTTGCTAATGCAACAATTTTCAATTCAAAATCTACAGGTTCTGGCGGTTCTATACATATCGATGGTTCATCATCACAAAATAATCCGACATTATTAGCAAATATTTCTATTGATGGAAGTTATAACACTGGAAATTATGGTGGAGCACTATATGTAAACGGATATGCTAAAGTTACAAATTTAACAGCTACAAATGGTTATTCTAAACAAGGTGGAGCTATATATTGGAATGGACTTAGCGGTATTTTGGATGGTGCTAATATATCAAATTTCAAAGCTACTTCCTGGAGTGGAGGATCTATCTGTTGGAATAATAATCTGGGTAAAATATATAATGTAAATATATCCAATTCCACAGCACCAAATTATGGAGGAGCTGTGTATTTAACAAATAAAAATAATATTGAAATAGTTAATATGACCATTAATAATGCATCTTGTACACGATCTACTAGTCGGGGTGGTGCAATTTATTTAGAATCTTCTTCATATTGCAGTTTTGTTAATTTAACAATTAATAATACAAGTGCAGCATCCGGTGGTGCAATTTGTTTATACCCTTCTTCATATTGCAGCTTTGTTAATTTAACAATTAATAATACAAGTGCAGTATCCGGTGGTGCAATTTATATTTATGGTAATAATCTTGACACTCAGGGCATAAATAATAAATTCACTAATTTCAATATAACTAACTCAAAAGCCTCTAGTAATGGGGGAGCTATTTATATTTGTGGTGAAAATAATAATGTCGCATATGCAAGCAATAACACTTTTGCTAACTTCACTATAAAAAATTCATCTGCAGCTAATGGTGGAGCAGCTTACATATATTCAAGACAAGCGAAAAATGCTCAAAATGTCTCATTCATTAACGGAACAATTGAAAAATGTGACGCAAAAACTAATGGTGGTGCGATATATTGGTCTGCAGATGGAGGTAATATTTATAATGTAACATTCCTCAATAACACTGCTTCATTAGGAGGAGCCATATATGTTGAAAAATATTCATTAACAATAGATAAGTCTTATTTCAATCGTAACATAGCAACTTCAGGTTCTGCGATTTACACTACTGTTGATTTAACAATAAAAAATACAGAATTATTCTTGAATAGAGCAAACTCTGATAAATTACTTATAGCTATTGATTCTAGTGATTTATCTCAATATAAAGTAACTATAACATTTACTGGTATGGATAATTTATTAAATGCAATACGTGCTATCGGAAATATAAATGTTCTTGTAGATAATGTGTCATATTGGTCTGCTTATGGTCAAAATAACACAGGTTCAAGAACATTAACACAGACAGATCAATCTTTCCTTGAAGCCGGTCAAAATATTACTGTAGAAATATATGATAGTAACAATAAGAAAATTTACTTTGGAAATGATGTTTTAACTGATTTGTATGGTAGTATTGTCATTACCGTTCCTTCAGTTTCATCAGCAAATACTTTATCTTCTTCAAGAAGAGGTTTGCTTGGAGCTACTCAGGAAGTGGATGGAATATCTGTAAAAGCATTCCTGACCAATGAAGACTATTACACTTTCATTGAAAAATCAATTGGTAAAGATTTATCTCACATCACTGCAATAGCAGATAACATTGATTATCATGAAAACACTACAATTAGGGTTAATGTGACTCCAGGAGCTACAGGTAAAGTTTCAGTATATATTAACGAAACATTCTATGATAATATAACATTATCCAACAGTGAAGGATCTTTAGTAAATGTATCTTACATAAAATGGGATAAATACTTGCCTGCAGGAAATTACACGTTATTTGCACAATACTGGGGTGATGATAGTTACCTGCCAAGTAATATTACATCAACATTCGAAGTTAGAAAAATAACTCCTGATGTCATAATCGATATAGATGATAAAGGATATGATTTATATATCACTTTAACTGTTAAATCAGATGATCTGCTTGATTCTACTGGTAATGTAACTTTAGAGGTCGATGGAAGGACAATTAATGTAACTATTGTTAACGGTACTGGATTTGTTATTGTAAGGGATATTACAGAAGGTATTTATACAATAAATGCAAATTACAGTGGTGATAGTAATTATTATGCAAATAATAACTCCACTGAATTAAAAATGAATAAGAAACTCCCTTCATCAATTGAACTTGAAGTACATGACATAATGATTAATGAAACAGAATCAATCAATGTCACTGTTAATGTTAATGCTACCGGAAATGTTACAATTTATGTCAATGGTAAACCATATTCTGTGGCTTTAAACGAATCTAAAGCACAATTAAATGTAACTGGTCTTCCAAAAGGAACAAATTATGTACTTGTAATTTATGATGGAGATAAGTACCTAACGGGCGATAGAGTAGAAGACACATTCCTTGTAAGCAAATATGAACCTACAGTAATCGTCAACGCAACAAATATTACTGCGGGTAGTGTTGAAAAATTGAATATTACACTTCCGGAAGATGCTGAAGGTATCATAAAAGTCGATATCAACGGATCTAAATATTACGGTGAAATTGAAAACGGTGAAGTAATCATTAATGCCACGGATTTAAAAGTAGGAATCTACAATGTAACTGTGTACTTCTTTGAAGATGGAAAATACTTATCATGTACAAATTCAACTTTATTTAAAGTATCACAGGCTACTACTACAGTCAATGTCTATGTTGATAATATAACATATGGAAATCAAACAATTGTTAAAGTTGTTCTTCCAAGTGATGCAAACGGAACAATATCAATCAACATAAACGATACATACAAATTAGAAAACGTTGAGCTTGTCAATGGAACATACACTTGGATTGTTCCGGGAATATTGGCCAGTGATAACTACACTGCATCTGTAATATACAGCGGAGATGAAAAATATGTCGCAGATACCAATTCAACAGACTTTGAAGTATATCAGGCAACTCCTGTAATTACAATTGAAGCGGTTGTTGTTGATGCTAATAGTAATGCTACTGTAATTGTTCATATTACTCCGGGTACTACTGGTGATATTAATATTACTGTTAATGGTAAAAATTATTCTGGTCCGATTGAGGATGGAATTGCCAGAATTACTATTGATATGTTGGATGTTGATACGTACGATATTGTTGCTAACT
>JAFRFB010000121.1 GCA_017434555.1 Methanobrevibacter sp.
AAAGTTTAGAGATTATAGAAGATAAAAGACAAGTCAGTAAAGTAAGACATAAAATACAAGATATACTATTTATCGTATTGATGGCGACATTAGCTAATGCAGACACATGGGAAGAAATAGGAATATTTGCCAGAGAACATGAAGAATTTTTAAAAGAATATATAGAACTGGCTAATGGAATACCATCACATGATACAATACAAAGAGTAATGGGAATGATAGAGGCGGAGTATCTTGAACAGATACAGAATAAATGGCATGAGATGTTCGAAACAGAAGAAATGAAGAAGATACAGAAAGTAATCAGCGTAGATGGAAAGACAATGCGTGGAAATGCAGGAAAAGGTAAAAAAGGAAATCATATAGTAACGGCATGGTGTGATGATTACGGCTACAGTCTTGGAGAAACGAAGGTATCAGAAAAAACAAATGAAATCAAAGCAATCCCGGAGTTACTGGAGATTATCAGGGTAAAAGGGAATATAGTAACGATAGATGCAATGGGAACCCAGACAAAAATAGCTGAAAAAATCATAGAGAAAGAGGCAGATTATGTTCTTGCAGTCAAAGAAAATCAGGAGAATTTGTATAAGGAGATTTCGGAATATCTGAATGACAGAAAGTTTTTAGAAAATATCAGGAAATCAGGTGGTTATAAAAAGACTATAGAAAAAAGTCATGGGCAGATAGAAATTCGTGAATATTATCAGACAGAACAGACAGAATGGATGCAAGAGAAAGAGAGATGGAAAAGTTTAAAAACAATCGGCTGTATTGTAAAAACAATACAAAGAAAAGAGGAAACAGTAACAGAAACAAGATATTATATCAGCAGTTTAAAAGAAGATATTGAGCTTTTCTCAAAATCTGTGCGTCAGCATTGGTCTGTTGAGATTATGCATTGGCATCTTGATGTTACTTTCAAAGAAGATGCTAACAAGACATTGGATAAAACCGCAGCTGAGAACATGAATATCATTCGTAAATGGGCATTGTGTATTCTTAAGACAGTCAATTTTGGTAAAAAACAGTCTTTGAGATTAAAACGCTATGTTATTCTTAATAATCCTGAAAAATATCTTCGTATGATTTTGAAAATGTGAAAAAATTTACTTATAAATTCCTTTAGGGAAAGATTATCTTTCATGCGTTTGTCCTGCCACCTGTGCGGTTGAGATTGCTATTGAAGAGGAAATTTGTTATAATGTTCGTAGAAATAAAAAAAGGAAGGTAGAAAATGAAAATTCGTTTTATTGCAGAAATAACAGATGAACAAGGAAAGTTATTGAAAGTACCCGTGAATGTAGAAACTGAAGTACCGGAGATAACAGAGTTTGAGAATCCGGAAGATTTTTATGAAACATTTGATAAATTTGAAAGACCTGTAATAGAAGCAAGAAATCTGATAGCTCAGGAAATTACGAAAGATTATCTTGAAGAAATCGTTTTTTTTAAAGAAAGAGAAAAGCGGTAGTGTCCCAAAAGACTTAAATAATAGAGTAGAATGTGATATAGTAAAAATGAGGTGAGGAATATGGTATACGAAATCATAAAATGTACATATTGTCAAAGTGAACATATAGTCAGATATGGAAAGAGTAAATCAGAAAAACAAAAATATAAGTGCTGTAACGAAAAATGTCATAAGATATTTCAGCTTGAGTATCAGTACAAAGCATGTGAACCTGGAATAAAAGAAAAAG
>JAFRFB010000122.1 GCA_017434555.1 Methanobrevibacter sp.
AAATTGAATATCTTTATTGGTTTTATAATCTAATATAATAATGGCATCAAGTTTTTTAGAATAAGCAAGGAAATCAATTGCCCCTGCAATATCATAATCTCTACTCCCAACTATTTGTTCAAGGCCAATTACGATAAGTTTATCTTTGAATTTATTATAAAAACTTTCGCAAAGACTTTTTAATTTATCCCAAACTGGTGCTATCACATCATAACCAAATTCCCTGATTACTTCTGATTTATTATAATTATATAATTCTCCTCCACGCCATAAAAATTCATTATAAGCGTGAGTATAAGTTCCTTTACTACAAGCAAAATCTCTGTCATAATGCCACATATTAATTAAATCTTCTTTTGGTATTCCATCTTTTATAGATTTAAATGTTGCGATTCTATCTTCATCAAACTCTTGCTCATATTCTCCAATTAAAGTTGTAACCGATATACCAACTTGAGATTCGCTCCCATCATCTTCCAAATAAGTATATATATGAGGTTCTTCGTAAAATGTATATCTTTCAAATTTTTTAAGTTCTTGCTTAACATAATTAATATCAAATTTAGTCATCTAAAGGGCTCTCACTTCCCGGTATT
Source organism: Methanobrevibacter sp. (assembly GCA_017434555.1). GTDB lineage: Archaea > Methanobacteriota > Methanobacteria > Methanobacteriales > Methanobacteriaceae > Methanocatella. The sequence goes on from JAFRFB010000122.1 coordinate 597, forward strand.
TGATGCTCATTAGGGTCGTCTGTTCTTTCGGGAGTTTTATTATCCCAATCCCATTTATATCTATACCATAACTCTCTTGGCGTACGATAAAATCTATAACTAGGATAATCAAAATAAAGGTCTACTTTAGGAACTAAACCAGTAATACGATTTTTAAGAACTTCAACTACCGTCTCATATTTAATTGGTTCTTTACCTTTTTTGTAATTACCTCGTTCATTTAATTCTCCTGCTCTTTCGCCATCCGAATATCTATGAACACTGAATACCATATGAGCCAAATTGACAATATTAGAACTTCCCGAAATATCTTCTTTTGTTACTCTTACTTCTCCAGTTTTTCTAGGATGTGCTACTAAAAAAACTAACACATTATATTTTTTTGCAAAATTAATTAAATCTTTAATAAAATTCTTTTCTGCCTGCAAACGACTTTCTTCATCGCATTCTAAATCAACCATCATCAAATTATCAATCAAAAATACTTTTGTTCCAAATTTACGAGCCATTTCTTCCATTTTATGCAATAATGTAGATGCCGTTGTATCAACACTATCATCATAAATCATAACTCTTCCGGAATACCATTGCTCCATTTTTAATCTTGATTGCTGGTCAAAGCAACGAACGTGCCCTCCATCTTTAAGGGTTATATGCTCTCTATTTATCATATTAGTTTCAACCCAGTTTTTTAAAACCGGAGCTGGTAATTCGCCACTAAATACGAAAACATCATATCCCTGGTCTAATGCTTGACAAATAGCCACTTGATTAACAAAAACCGATTTACCCTCACCTGACTTGCCGGTTATTATATTAACCGTTCCAAATACTAATTTATATATTTGATTATCCAAATCTGTTATTCCAGTCAATAATCCTTCGGCATTTTGAATGTCAAACTCTTCGGCTTTTGCTAAATCAAGAACGCCTTCAACTGGAAGTTCTATTGGATTATATACATATTCAAGAACTTTTTCTTTGCTAAAAAAATATAAAACTTCATTGGCATCTTTTGGCAATTTACCATCTAATGGATTTCCAAAATCATCAATTGGCTCGGTAACTTCTACATAATATGTTCTCCAAGTACCTAAACGATTACAAATTTCATTTCGTGCTCTAATGCCTGGCTCATCATTATCGCCCCATACAATTATTTTTTGAAATTGTTCTAACCAATCCCAGCATTGTTCTATCCACTTCATATTATTACAACCATTTGGAACTGAAACAACATTCATATAACCAGCCTCAATAATAGACATACAATCTGGTTCTCCTTCGGTAATCACCAAAGGCTTAGACGGGTCAACTCTATTCATATTAAATAAAATTGGTGTAAAATCAGCATTTTTTTGAAACCAACATTTAGATTCACCTTTTTGTGGTTTTCTCGAAGGGCGATATTTAGTTGATAACAATACATCGTTATCATCATAATAATGGAATACTGTATTACCTTTATCATCTTCTTTAATATCTAAATAATCTAATGTTTTTTTACTGATTTTTCGCTTGTTCCAATATGATATTGTATTATTTTCAGGCTCTTTATCTTCGTGTAGCGGATATTTATAAGTTGGTTTTGAATGAACGCCTTTCATACTAAAATTATATTCAATATTCGTTTTTTCAAACAACTTTCTTACAGCTTCGATATATGTCATACCTTGGTCTTGATATAAATCAATAATACCATAGTTACGATTGCACCCAAAACAATGGAAACTATTATTTTTATCATTCCATATAAATGAAGGGTTTATATCTTTATGAAAAGGACATAAACCCTTTTTAGATTTTTCATCCCAACGGGCTACTCCTAGATACTCGACTATTTCTTCCATAGCCTGACCATCATAGATTCTTTTAGCTTCATCTATTTTTTCTTGTGGAATTAGCATCTTTAGCCCTCCTATCTCTCTACATTCTCAATATTAAAATGGATTTTCATCATCAGAATAATCATTATCATCATCATATTCTTCTGGTTCAGAGTCTTCTACTCTTGGCGCTCTATCGATGTTGCGAGGTGTTTGTGCTGGTTTACCATCTTCATTACTGCTACCAGGTAATTCAAATTCAAAAACAGTGATTTTAGTATTTCTTGGATACTCAACTGCATTTGTTTTTTCGTTCCAGAAACCTTCATTATCTAATTGCATTTGAACATTAGTAATGGTATCTCCAACTTCAATGTGTTTTTTTAGTTGATTATATGCTTTGCCAACAAATCTAACATATTTATAAGATTCGCTAACATAACCATTTTTTGCAATATTATGTTCCACCTTTGCTTTGTCAGAAGCGATATCCTCGTTAATTTTACGGCTAGTAGACATATCAACTAACGCAAAATTGTTTTTATCATCAATATTCCAAATTTTAAATCTACTATCTGAAAACGCTCTCATAATTACTTATCTCCTTCTTTATTTTTTAAATCTTGTAGTTTTGTTAATAAACTATTTAATTTATCTAAATCATCAACATTATTTGGATTGATTGTTCCAATTTCATCTTCACATAATTTTTTAACATCAGGATTTTTGCTTCCTCCAAGTTCTTTAGCAACAGCAATAATATCTTTTCTTACTTTAGATAAATCAGAGTTATCATCAACTACTTCTTTATTAGAAACTGCTTTTCTAGGAGCTGGCTTCTTTTCTGGTTCTTCTCCCGAATTTGCCCATTTAATAATTTGCTCTCCGTGTTTTTCAGTTAATAATGTGGCTCCTTGACCCTCAAATATGTGAGTATTATCCTTTTGAACCTCCGCAGTATTTGTTTTTTGGTCAATTAAGAATGTACAAGTAAATTCATATTCAAAGCCATCTCTTTGTTTTGCTCCAACTCCCAACTTTTGAACAGACATTTTACCTGTTTTTTCATCTTTTGTTGCTTCATATTGGTCTTTACCTCTCATTGTTGCAATAATATGAATTGGGCTTTCTGCAAGTGCTTCAATGAATTTATTATGTCTTGGTGTAATTTTAGACCAAGCTTGATAAGTTCCTCCAGCTTGTGTTTGTAAATCTAAACATCCACCTTTTCCTTCCCATTCGTGAGATGTTGAATCGATAATTAAAATATCATAACCTTGCTCTACTGCAAAATTAATAAGTTCAACATATTTTTCCGGATTATGAGGAGCCTCTACATCAACGATATCATAATCAAATTCATTAGCATAATAATATCCTCTTTTTTGTTCAGTATTCCCCATAAGAATTTTTGCCTTCTTACCGGTTTCTTTTTCAATTTCATTTGCCATACCTGTTGCTAATCTTAACGCACCATAAGTTTTTCCTCCGCCAGATGGAGCCATTAAAGCAACTTTAACGCAAATCTTTTCTCTTTTCGCCTTTTTAACTTCAAATCCCATTAACTTTCTCTCTCCTTCCTTACAAATTAAGTGGTCTCATATGGCGTGCCCGAGACTACTATAATAAGATTAGCACGAAATATCATAATTGTCAATAATTTTTTGTAAAATTTTAACAAATTTCTTTGCTTCTCTTATTGTATTATTGATTCCAACAGATATTCGGATGGTTCTCATTGCTTCATCGTAAGTATATCCACTAGCCAAATAAGCATTAGACGGTTTTTCTTCGCCAGAACTACAAGCACTCCCTGCTGAAATATAAATACCATATTTATTAAAAATTTGTACAGCCGTTGTTGCTAACAAATTATTAAATGTAATATTAATTGTATTATAATGTTTTCTAAATTTTAATTCATTAAATACAACTTTCACAAACGATGTTCCATCATCATTATTTTTGTAATATGATTTATAATTATTCTCTAAATAACTATAAATGTAATCTATTATTTTATTTATTTGTTCCTGATTTTTATTTATATTTTGAGTTGCCTCCTCAATAGCCTCTCCAAAACATATAATAGCAGGGACATTATAAGTCCCACCCCTTAAATTATTTTCTTGCGTACCATAAATTAAAGGTCTTATTTTATCTTTTTTATCAAAATTTTTATTTATATAAAGAATACCACAACCAAGTATTCCTCCAAATTTATGACCACTCGCACTAGCAAACATTACATTTGGCATACTATGTAAATTTATTTGAACTTTGTCAATGGCCTGTGTTAAATCTAAAAAATATTGTTTTGTCGGATTAGAATTTATTTCATCAATTAAACATTCTCCGGTTTCACTGACTATCATTGGAATTGCTTTTATATTTCCATTATAATTATAATCCATTCGTGCAAATGAATGATGAGACCTCTCATCGACATCTAATATAAAATTAGCTTGTACCAAACTATTGCTCTCAGAAGCTCCACTTGTAAACATAATTTCATTAGAATCACAACCTAAAGCCGTAGCAACTTGTTGGCGCGCTCTCTCAATAGCCTCAGCCGTCTTCTGTGCTCCAAAATATGCTGCACTAGGGTTATTATACCCGTCACGATAAATCTTTCTTAAAACGGCTAAAACGTGGCTTGTAGGAGGTGTTGTTGCATTGTGGTCAAAGTTAATATATTTATGTTTTCTAAACATCGAATTTTACCTCCTCAAACATTTCTTTAGTAACTATAGATTTGATGGGATATCCACCATCTTTAGTAAACACATATGTATGAATGCTTTTATCTTCAACATCATAATTATATGAATGAAATATCTTTTCTTCTAAATTATCTCTCATATAAATTCTATGTATTTGAAGACCATTTACATAATCTTCATCCTCTAATAAATCAAAAATATCGTCAGAAAATGTTTTTATTTCATCCTCATTATAATAATCTTTTAGACAAAATATATAATTTCTACAAAAACCACCACTAAGTTGATAATCATCTATAACTTTATCTATCTTCCCATTTTTAGTTCTGATATAAGTATTCTCTTTGATTATCATATTAACCACTCACTTTTTCTACTAAATCTGCTTTTATTAGGTCATATATAATATCTAATCCATTATCATATTCCCAACATATATTATTTTTATGTATTTTTATTTTTCTAGTTTTACTAGGAATTGAATATGCTAAATGTTTTTTAATACAATATTCGCTAGGCATAGGCTTTCTAACACTTTTTATAAAATATTTACCTTTTTCAAATTCAAATCCAAATTTTTCCAATTCTTTTAAATCAACATTATCTTTTATCTTTAACATATTTGCTCTAATTATCCTTTCTTACTTATTTAATTTTCTCCCACAAAATGGACAATAATTTATATAAACAAACCTATAACCGCTGCCAGAATCAATCATTAAACCAGCTTTTTCATCATTAACACCTTTTAAAATAAAAGCTTCAAGCCAATCAACAGCATAATCATCTATTGCTGGAATGTATTTTTTATGATATCCAGCAGTATTTTTCCAATCATCTGTTTTTATTGTTTTCCCGTATATTTTTATTTCAGAGTCTCCTATACGACAATAAGGACATTCTTCCTTAATTGTGTTCTCAAAATTAATATATTTATTTCTACCCAATATCATAAACTCCTACTGTTGCTCCTTGGCCAAGATTTTGTTCAATATTATATTTATCATTATCTATTGGTTTTTTATTTTCGTCTAAAACAGTTGATTCGTCTAATTTAAATACTTTAATACGACCAGAACCGTCGCCATCAACTCTAAGTAAAATATTTCTGCTAGCGCCAATATTACCTAAATATTCACAATGACGTAAGGCCTTTTCTATAGTATCTAAATCTTCTTTTCTTCCAATAATTTCATAATATCTTTTTTCCATAATTTTAATTCTCCTTTTTTACTTATTTAAATAATTCTTTAAATATTGCTTCTATGACATTAACTACGACCGAGTTGCCCGCTTGTTTATATAATTGAGTGTCAGAGTTCGTTTTAGATGCTTTATCAAAATCTTCATCATCAAATCCCATTAACCTCCAAGTTTCTCTAGGTGTTAATTTTCTTATTTTAGGATAATCATTTAATAAAATATTCCAATTTTGGCTAGCTTCAGTAGTAATTGTTGGACATAATCCTTCTTTATTATATATACTACCAGCCTGTTTATTTTTATATAATCCTCCATCTCTAATTACTCTCAAATCATAATTAGGAGGTAATTCATTTCCAATATAATTAGTTGTTCCAGCTCTTTTATTTGGAATTGTAGTAATCGGTCTTGCAATATCTAAATTTATTCTACTATCTTTATTTTTAAAATTTGATGTTCCAGTTGAACTGATATAATCTATCATTTTATGAGATAAATAATATTTACTATCTACTTCATCTTCCAACATATCTTTCATCTTTTTCTTTAATATTTGTGGCGCGGGAAAAGAAAAACTTTGATTCAAATCTTTTCTAATGCTTACAACAAATATTCTTTCTCTATTTTGAGGTATCCCATAATCTTTTGAATTTAAAACTTTATAATATGATAAGTAACCTAAATTATTTAGCTTATCTATATAATCATCTAAAATAGGTTTATGCTTTTTTGATAGTAAATTTTTAACATTCTCCCATATCATATATTTTGGTTTTAATTCTTTTGCAATTCTAATAACCTCATATATAAGGCTACTTCGAGTTCCGCTTCCTTCAATGGCTCCGGCTTGTTTACCAGCCAAAGAAATATCTTGACACGGACTAGAGTTCCATATTAAATCTACCTCTCCTAATTCTTCTTTTTTAGGATAATAATCTACTATACTTTTTGGTTTGATATTAGTATTATAAATAGCATTGTAAGATGCTATTGGGTATTTATCTATCTCTATAACATCAAGAGTTTTGAAGTTGTACCCCCCCCCTCATAAGGGCTTTACGAGGAGCACCAATACCAGCAAAAAGTTCTATAACTTTAAGTGGTTCCTTCATTTTTAAATCCTTTCTTACTTTAATATTTCTAATGCCTTCTGGTATTCATAAATTGTAAATCCAAGTTGGCAATCACACCTTACTAAAAATGGTCTTAGATGGCACATATCACAATCATCGTCTATAATTATAAATTTGCCTTTAAAATTATTATCATCTAACCATTTTTGTATTTCCAATCCTCTTTGTTGATATAATATTGGTGTTGTATCTATTACTTTTATATTAGGATTAAATCCTGATTTAATTAACAATTCTTGAAATTCATTTTTATTCATTCTATATCTCCAAGAACTACTAATAACTATGTCATATGAGATTTTATTGTATAGTTCATTAAGCCAACCAATGGCCTGTTTATTATTTAATTCTTCGTGGCCATATTTATGTACATTATAAGACCACGTCCCATCACTGGCTTTCTCCCAATAAATAGTTTCAACAACTCCATCTATATCTAAAAATATAACCGGTTTAATCATCATACTCATTATTATGTCCTGAAATCGATGAATATCTTCCAAATATAAATGCTTTTAATTCATCGTCATCTTTTAATAAATCTTTCAGTTCTTCTGGGTCTTCAATTTCTCCTCCAGAATGTATCCACATCCAATCTTTATTCTTTTCTAAATCAAATTCTTGTGGACTTGGAAATTTAATTATTTCTACACCAAATTGATACATCTTATGACATAAAGCAAATAATTGCCCTGTATCATCACATAAACTTGCAAGACAAGTGAACTTTTCATCTGGAGTTCTAAGTTCAAAATCTCTTCCTCCCCAGTCATTATTAATGATGGTCAACTTCATTGGTATCTCAATATTGCTATTTTCTATACTTAATGAATTTGTAGAGCTACTATTAGTTTCAAATGTATTCTTTCTAATCTTCTTCATCTTGAACATCTCCTCCAACAAAATTATTAAGTTCTTTTATAGTGTATCCTCTGTCTCTTTCACTTTTGAATACAAAATCAATTCTCTCAAAAGCTTGTTTAAGGACATTTTTATTAGTAGTGCAAAATCTAACTATTTCATCTTTCCAAGACAAATCAAATATATTTTTCTTTTTACGATAAATTTCTTCAACTATACAATGCCACATACCATTACATAGAGGTTCTTCATAAAAAGTCAATCTAAAAGTACGATTATTTCTTGTTATATCTTTAATCCATTTTTCCATAAAATTCTCCTTATTTTCTAATTAACCCCTCCGAAGAGGGTCGGCGGAAATACTTCAGCCTACGTAATATTGGCGAAGGGTATACAGGACTCTTCAGAGCGAGTCAACTCAGCATTATTCATTTGTTAATAAAAGGAACCCTATATGCCTAATTAATTTATTCTACGTGTTCACCATTTACAAATATTCCATAATAATATTCATTTCCAAAAAATATAAAATCATTGTATGGTAATGTAGAACCTTCGTCCCATTCAAATTCAATGTCGTGTGGATTTAATATAAACTGGTCGATTTCGACGGGTTTAGACCATCCCAATCCTTCTTCGTCAAACTCTTCTTTGGGCATTATTTTAACTTCAATCTTCATTATTTATCACCTCTTTCAACGACATATGTACAACTTGTTTTTATTGGAATACCAAATACATTTTGTGAAGTAAAATATCCATTGCAATTATTTTTGGCTATACTATAATTAAAGTAACTAATTCCAATAAATGTTATTAATATAATAATTAAACTTATAATAGTTATAAAATTTTTGTTCAAAAATAATTTCCTCACTTCATCCACATCCTCTCATTCAATCTCTTATAATATTTCCACTTCAAATAGTAATATATTGCCTTTATATAATGTTTATCATAATGGCACGCAACATATCGTCTATAAGCATAAATTTCTTTAGATATCACACAATAAACCCTCCTTACTTGACATTTACTATACAAATAATAAATGTAAACTTATTATCTCTATGCTAAACGTCAATTTTTGTCTTCTCCTTCTCCCCTTTAAAACCCCTTTCCCTCAACCATCATCCTCTATCTTGCCTTAAGTCTATCACAAAATAAAAAATATGTCAAGTTAAAATTGATAAAAAAGAGGAACTTTGATAAAAATTAATTTATTTTTGTTCCCCTTTCTATTTTATTTATTATTCAGCAACAGTAACTGTTACAGTCCAATCTTTAGTAGTCGTTCCATCTTCGGCGGTTATTGTATAAGTTACAGCATTAGTAAAGTCATTTGCTGTTATTCCACTAACTTGAGCTGTAGAACCAACTTTAGCAGACGCATCTTCAGATAATGTAAATGTTGCAATTAATGCTGTTACGTCTGTTCCATTTGGAACTTCTACGCCAATAGCTGCATTTTCACTATCTATAGTTCCTTCGCTTTCTCCAATAACATATGTTAAGATTTCAGCTTCGCTTTGGTCTGCCATATCATTAACAATATCAATCATTTCAGCAACTTTTGTTCCTAATGCACAATTTTTAAACATTGGACAAATGTCGTTGTTAATTTGAGAAATAAGAGTATCACTAATTTTGTTTACAGTTTTTTCATTTTTGCTGGCATCTAATATACTATTTATAATAGAAGCAACATTTGTTGAATCTGATGCCCCACACATTTTGTCTAATGAAGAAACCTGAGTATCAGTTAATAAATCTCCGCTATATTTAGTTTTAGATTTAAGATTTGAATAAACTGTATCAATAATTTGTCCTAATTGTACTTGGGCTGCAACTGGACAACTTTTGTCAATACTTTCAAATGTTGTATCATTGTAAGTATAAGCCATTGTAAAACCTCCTTATTATTTAATTGTTACAGAATCTTTAGAAACAAAGCCTTCTTTAACTTCATAACTATCTTCACTGATACCAATAATTTTTGATTCAACATTTCTTAATGTTTTCATTGGTGCTTCTAAAGTATGACTTCCAAATGTTCTTCCATTTACAATTACTTTAGTACCAAGTTTAATAGTTTTTGGTTTTTCTTCTTTAACCTCTGGTTTAGTTTCTTTTACTTCTTTTACATTTTTTTTATTTGCCATTTAAATCATCCTTTCTTTCTGCATAAGAAGGGGATAACCCTTCATTATGCTTTCTTTATATTTGCTGTATTCATTGCTGCCCAAGTAATATATTTACCATTTCTTTTTGCGCTTAATACAGCTCTGTTGCCTTTTAAATCAGTAATATAATAATAGTCATCATATTGAACTAATTTTTGTCCAGTATAACTTACTAATTTAGTTGGTACAACTTTGTCTCCAACGGTAAAACCTGCTGGGGCAGTATATGGAGAAATTGAACTTTCTGCCATCCAACCTAAATCTCCAGTTGTATTATATGGATATGGATGTCCGTCAGCTCTTCTAGTAATGTTTGTAACTTTATTAGATACAGTTTTACCAGGTCTTCCTCCATCTGCATCACCATATAATTGACCATTAATTATAACTTTATCGCCGATGTTATATTTATATGTTGGTGTAGGTTCTGGTTTTGGTGGCTCTGGTGTTGGAGGTGTTGGTTGTGGTTCATCTCCATAACCATTTAACTTAGCTTCTTTGATAATTGTTGGATAATCTTTATAAGCAATGTCTGTATCAAGATTTTCTCCGTATCCGCTAATTTTACCTTCAGAAGAAGTTTGCCACATACCATAAGAAGTTACATATTGTGGTTTAGAACCATATCTAGCAACCCACTTATCATAATTTGTTAATTGGTCAATATTCATTTTTTCTTTAAATCCTGAAATATCAGATGCATAAATACCTACATAGAATTTCTTTGCTTCTAAAGTTTCACAGAATCCTTTAATTGCGGCAGTTACTCCGTCTTTCTTTCCAACTTGCCAATGAGAATCTTCAACATCCATATAAATTGGATATTCAAATTGTTTTCCTTTTAAGCAATTTTCATATAAAAAATTTGCTTCGGCGATACCTTTTTCGCGTGTATCGGCACAACTATACCAATAGCATCCTACAGGTATTCCTTTCGCTTTAGCTTCTGAATAAAATGTCTCAAAACTAGAATCCTTATTATAGGATACTCCAGTTCCCCAACCAGTAAATCCACCTCTTAAAATAACAAATTGATTATATTCACTATTTTTAATTGCATCAAAATTTATTCCTGCTTGGTAACTAGATAAATCAAGTCCTTTTCTTTCAATTGTTGGAGTTGGACTTGGCGGAGTAGGAGTTGGTTCAACATAAGGTTTAATATCTTCTTCATTCATCCATCCTAAGTCTCCAGTAGTATTATAAGGATGTGCTGCGCCATCGGCTCTTCTTGTAATATTAGTTACTTTATTGCTTACTGAACCGCTTGGATTAGCAGCATTTGAACTAATATATAAAGCACCATTAATAACTACTTTATCTCCTTCTTTATATTTGTAAGTTGGTGTTTGTGCTGGATATACAGTTGTCCAATTATCACTTGATGCAATCCATTGTCCATCTGCAATTCTATACCATTTATATCCGCTTGCATCAGCAGTTTCATAAAAATTATAATATCCTTTTGATGCAAAACCTAAAATACTTTTATCAGTTCCTGCTCCAGTTCTAACTCTAAGGTCAGAAATTTTAACTTCAATTTGGTTTTTATAAATATTTTTATCAACATTTGGTGTAATTCCACTTGAACTTCCATCTACCCATTTTTGAACATCATCTGGCAAA
>JAFRFB010000123.1 GCA_017434555.1 Methanobrevibacter sp.
TAGAATCTAATGACAGTGTTGAAATAATGACTAAAGGTGGCAATTTATCAAACGCCTGGATAATGGTTAAACACGGAAATTAATAAAATGAAAGGATGTGAAAAGTATGGCTCAACAAACAATAAATAACTTGGAATCTGCCGCTACAGTAAGAAGTAAGCTTAATAGTAACTTTACAGATTTATATAACAATAAATGTGCGACTTCTCACGCTTCAGTTAATACTACCTATGGTGTTGCCACTGGTTCGGTTTATGGGCACGTTAAGGTTACAGCCGCAAATGGTTTAACTTTAAATAGTGGTACTATTAGTATGAATGCTGCAAGTACAAGTCAAATTGGTACTGTACAGTTAAATGATACTTTAACTTCTACATCTACTACGCAAGCATTAACTGCTAAGCAAGGTAAATTACTTAACGATAGTATTTCAAGTTTATCTAGTGGTAAAGCACCAACAAATCACGCTTCCTCAGCTACTACTTATGGTGTTGCCACAACATCAGCATATGGTCATATTAAAGTAACTACTGGTAATGGTTTAGCATTATCTAGTGGAACATTATCTATGACTGCTGCGAGCACAAGTGCTGCTGGAGCAGTACAATTAAATAATACATTGACATCTACTTCAACAACTCAAGCCTTAACTGCCGCACAAGGTAAAAAATTATACGATAATAAAGCGCAGGCTTATTATGGTAGTAGCGCACCAAGCAGTGGTACAGGTAAAAATGGAGATATATATTTCTTAATATCATAGGGAGGTGAAATAAAAAATGGCTAGTATATCAGAATATTCTTTAACAAATACCGGAGCAGAAGTTCAACAAGCAATTACTGATGCATTAACAAATTTACCATATTTAATTAATCAAAAAGTTAGTGTAACAGATGTTTTAACAAAGACAAATACAACTGCTTATACTCCAACATCAGCATATCATCCAGCAACAAAAGCATATGCAGATAGTTTAAGACCAGAAATCACTGTTGGTACTACAACTACTGGAGCCGCTGGAACAAATGCGAGCGTTGTTAATAGTGGAACTAACACAAATGCTATTTTAGATTTCACTATTCCACAAGGGGTTAGAGGTTATAATGTAGGTTCTGTTTCAAGAACATCAGGAACTGGTGCTCCTGGAACTACGGATACATACACAATGTATTTAAACGACCCTAGTACAACAGCAATAGGAACATTTACTGTATATAATGGTACAGATGCTTCTATATCAGTGGGGTTAAACAATATAACAGACAGTTCATTAACAATTACAGGGAGTCCACTTACAAGTAGTGGAACAATTAATATAAAACACTCAAATTCAATTACTGCGCAAACAACTCAGGCAGTATATCCAATTAAAATAGATAGATGTGGACATATTACAAGTTATGGTAGTGCTGTATCTATTGGAGATATGTTTAAAAATGTATATGATACAAATAATAATAATATAGTTGATAGAGCAGAACATTTAGACAATGGTTCTAAACAATTATATTTTGACATTTCATAAGAAAGGAGAAATAATTAATGGCTTATGTAACAAGCGCTTCTTATGGTGGTCGTTATCTAAAATTGGAATGTTGGGAAAATGCAACTGATGTAGTTCAAAATTATTCTCAAGTAGGTGCTACATTATCATCAATTGGTGGTAGCGTTGCTTATTACTCAATATATAACTGGGGAGGAGACGTTAATGGTAATCGACTATGGGGTATATCTACAACATATTGGAATAGCTATGCTTTCCCAGCAGCTACTGGTAGTGATACCAAATATATAAATGTATATCATAATGCAGATGGTTCGGTTGGTAATGTAGGATTCACTTTATATGGGAAAGTATATTATAGCGGAACAGCATCTTTTGATGGTACATTAGGATTATCACAATTTAATCGTGGAACAACTGTTTATCAATCATTAAATAGTAAAACGCCAACATCAATAACAATGAATTGGTCTACAACCAATACTGCTGATTATGTTTGGTATTCTACAAATAATGGTTCTAGTTGGACTGGTATTTGGAGCGGTTCTGCTTCTAGTGGAACTTATACAATTAGTGGGTTAAGCCCTAATACATCATACAATATCAAAACTAGAGTAAGACGTCAAGATACACAAAGAGATGGTAATTATAGTGGGGCAACCGCCATATCAACATATCAATCATATAGTACTGTTACATCTGTAACTACAGGTAATTTAATGCCATTTACGATGACGGCATATTGTACTTCAAGTAATGCTGGTAATACCGATTCTTATGAATATTCATTATGTGATTCTAATTTATCAGTATTACAAACATATACAACTAATTTAACATATTACAATTTTACTGGATTAAATGAAGAAACAACATATTATATCAGATGTAGAGTTAAATCTACCGATTCACAAGTATGGTCAGGATATTCATATAGTTCGGCATTTACAACTCCAGCAGACCAATCTAAAGGATATATTAAAATAAATGGAACTTGGACATTAGGAAAAGTTTATCATAAAGAAAATGGTGCTTGGGTTAAGGCAAAGAAAACATATTTAAAATATGGAGACTCTTGGCATATTTCAAAGAATCCATAGGAAGGAGGAATAAAATGATAGATAAATTACGTAGAGATATTTATGTATATCAAGGAACAAATTGTGATTTTACTTTTGATATTAATGTATTGGGAGAAAGATATAGTTTAGAACAAGAAGATAAATTAACTCTAACGGTTTTAGATTATCGTGATAATAACAGTGTTGTTATTACTAAAGAAGTAACTGGCTCTAATTCTATTGCTTTCGCACCAAGTGATTATGAAGACTTAGACGTTGGATATTATACATATAATGTTAAATTAACACAAAATGCCACAGGATTTATTTATGAAATAGTTTCTCCTAGTACTTTTTGGATAAAAGCAGGTGAATAATTATGGATGAAAGAACAATGTGGTATGATATGGGGAAAACCGATAAAGTAAAAAGTCCAATAAATACTGGCGTAACAAATATTAATGTAGGAATGGAATTTGAAGTGGAAGTAAGTGGAAATACAATTAATGAGAATGAATAATAAAGAAAGGAGAAAATTTTATGTCAAAAGTAAAATTTTATAGTGATTCAGCTAAAACTAATCAAGTATATCCTGAAATTGACTTAGGAGAAAATCTTGAATTAGGTTTAGAAAATTATTTTGCAATTACTGCTGATGATGGAATATATGGTCTTGAGTTTGACCTTTGGGCAACATCACATACTTCAGCAGGAACAAAAACTGGAAAGAATGCCGGTCAAACAATAACACCAGGAACAAATGCTGTTTATGAAACAAGTTCATATGGTGTTGCATTCGATTCATATGATTGTAATGCTTTTGTTGATAGTGACGGCGTTCAACACATTACATATTTAAAAGGTATGCCTGAATATGGTGATACTGAAGACACAATTAAAACTTATACATATAATGGAACAACTTATTTACAAGATGTTTTTGTTATAAAAAGAACTTATTATGAAAAATGGTACAA
>JAFRFB010000037.1 GCA_017434555.1 Methanobrevibacter sp.
ATGTGGAGTAAGAATGGTAATGTGTTTAATTATAATGGTGTTTTAGCTCCTGGTCAGTCTGCTAGCTTTACTATTGCGTTTAATACTTCTGTGGAAGGTAAATTTATTAATTGTGTAGTTGCTGGATCTGATAAGACTGAGAATAAGACTACTGAAAACACTACTAATGTATTTAAACCTGGTATGGATGTTACTAAGAAGTCTTTGACTCCTAATGTTTTGGTTGGTGAGCAGACTTTGTTCTTGATTACTGTTACTAATACTGGTGATGTGGCTTTAGGTAATGTTTTTGTTGAGGAAGCTATGCCTGAAGGTTTGATTTATGATAGTTTTACTGGTGATATGTGGAGTAAGAATGGTAATGTGTTTAATTATAATGGTGTTTTAGCTCCTGGTCAGTCTGCTAGCTTTACAATTGCGTTTAATACTTCTGTGGAAGGTAAATTTATTAATTGTGTAGTTGCTGGATCTGATAAGACTGAGAATAAGACTACTGAAAATACTACTAACGTTGTTGAACCTAAAGTGGATGTTCAAAAAATCACTATTACTCCTCTTGTTTTAGTTGGAGACCAAGCTGAATTTGAAATCATTGTTACAAACACTGGAAAAGTCGCATTACACAATGTGATTCTTGAAGAAACTTCATATGAAGGTTTGATTTATGATTCATTCACTGACAATGGATTATGGACCCATTCAGTTGTAAATGGTAAAAATGTATGGACTTTAAATAAAGTCTTAAATGTAAATGAAAATGTTAATTTGTTTGTTAAATTCAATACTGTAACTGTCGGTAACTTTACCAATATTGTAACTGTCAGCTCTGACGAAACTAAGGATAAAACCGCAAAAAATACTACAATTGTTTATAATAATACAGAACCTGTTCCTGAACAGGATCCATCCAAAAATCCAGATATAAACATTGAAAAAATCGCATTGCACAAACTTTTAGTTATTGGAAGTCAGGCTGTATTTGAAATAATTGTTACTAACACCGGTGATGCTGTATTGCATGATGTATGTGTAAGTGAAGATTCATTCAATGGATTGGTTTATGACAGTTGGTATGATAACACTGGTTTATGGACTAAAAACAGTGATTTAACTTGGACTATGAATTCTCCATTATACTTAGGTGAAATTGCTTCATTCTATGTAGTATTCAACACTACAAAAACTGGTGAATTCACAAACATCGTATCTGTTGATTCTAACGAAACTGATAAAAAATCCGCAAATGATACTGTTGAAGTTATCAAACCTGATTTCGCTGTTGAAAAGATTGCAATTAACAGATCAGTTTTAGTCGGCGAACAAGCAATGTTTGAAATCATTGTTCAAAACTTAGGTCAAGTAGATTTAAACAATGTCGTTGTGCGTGAAGACTCATTTGATGGTCTTGTATATGATTCTTTCCTAGACTACACTGGTTTATGGACTAAAAACAGTGATTTATCCTGGTCTTTAAATGTTCCTTTGGATGTCGGTGAATATGCAGGATTTTTCGTAGTTTTCAACACTACCAAAACAGGTAACTTTGTAAACGTTGTTGTTGCTGATTCAACAGAAATTCCAAATAAAAGGGCTAATGACACCGTTGAAGTATTGAATGCTGATTTAGAAGTTCAAAAAATTACAATCAATAAAACAGTTTATGTCGGCGAGAAAGTAATGTTTGAAATCGTTGTTCACAATGCAGGAAAAGTCATCTTAAATGGTGTAACTATCCACGAAAATTCATTTGATGGTCTTGTTTATGATTCATTCATAGATCAATATAACTTATGGACTAAAAACAGTGATTTATCATGGACTTTAAACACTCCATTATATGCTGGTGAATATTTAAGCTTATTTGTAGTATTTAACACTAATAAAGTTGGAACCTTTACCAATGTTGTTTCAGCTTCAAGTGATAAAACTCAAGAAAAATCAGCTAACAATGTCACTACTGTAATTGACAAACCAGTTCCTGAAGAGCCTACTCCTGTTACTCCTGAAGAGCCTACTCCTGTTGTTCCTGAAGAGCCTACTCCTGTAGAAGAAAAACCTACTAATGTAACTAATGAAGCTCCTGTAAAGAATAACAATACAAGTGTTCCTGAAAGCCCACAAAAAGGTTCCAGTGATGTTCTTCCTGCAACAGGTAATCCATTAGTAATGGTTTTACTTGCTTTGCTTGCTGTTGGAATCGGTGTTTTAAGACGCAGAGATTAAAACTTTAATTAGGGAAATTCAATTTCCCTCTCTTTTTTTATTTTCATAGATAAAGTATTTTAAAATATCTAATTTAAAACACTACTTTTATTATATTAATTAATTGATTAAAAATTTAGATACTTTTCACATAAGTTATAAAATAATTAATCATAAATTCAATTAAAATGATGGTTGGATTATTGTAAAAAATAAGAGAAAAAGAAATTTAGTTTAAAATTTCTTTCATGTGTGCAACACGTTTTTCAACTAATGCTTTGGTTCCTACATCGCTTCTGTGGTAAACATTACCTTTAACATATTCGCATGCTTTTTCAGCTGTTTCTTCTGCTTCAGTAATTGTTTCACCGCTTGCAACGATACCTAAAGCTCTTGAACCGGATAAATGAATTCCATCATCTTCAAGTCCAACTGCTGCATAAAATACTTTTGCACCCATATCCTCAATGGCCTCTTCATCCACTTCGATGATTTCGCCTACATGTTCGGTTTCTGGATATCCGTCAGGTACAATGTATTTACATACGCTTGCCTTATCTTCAAATTCTACTTTGTCTAATGTACCATCAACAATCGCCTGACAGACATCGATTAATGGGGTTTTAAGTAAAGGCAATACATTCATTGCTTCAGGATCACCAAATCTTGCATTATATTCGATTACACGTGGGCCGTCAGCAGTTAACATGAATTGGCCGTATAAGATACCTTTGTATGGTTCAGCTTCTTTTGCAATAGCTTTAACAGTATCTTCCATTATTTTCACTGCTTTATCATAATCTTCCTGTGATAAGAATGGTAACAATCCGTTTGAATCAGAGTATGATCCCATTCCTCCGGTAATTGCACCGACATCTCCTTCAAATGCATGAGGATGGTCTTGAGCGGCAGGCATTGGAGCAATGTGTTCACCGTCACAAAATGCCTGAATGGTAAATTCTTCACCAAGTGCTCTTTCTTCAATTATAACTTGTGCAAATCCGCCCATAGCATTATCAATAACTTCTTTTGAATATTCTTTTGCTTCGTTATTGTCTTTTAAGTGGTCTCCAACAATTTTAACTCCTTTTCCACCTGTCAATCCTACAGGCTTAACTACAACATCCTGGTCAAATTCATCTAAAAATGCACTTAAATCATTGTAATTATCAAATACTCTGTAAATTAATGATCCATCAATATCATAATCTTCAAATAACTTTCTCATGAATGATTTGTCGGTTTCAATTCTTGCTGCACTTTTTGAAGGTCCAACACATTTGATTCCATTTTTTTCAAGTTCATCAACAATTCCTTTTTCAAGAGGAGCTTCAGGACCAATAAATGCAATATCGATATTGTTATTTTTAGCATATTCGGCTACTTTTTCGACTTCACCTTCATTACCTTGTTCATATTCGGCTATTTTACTCATTCCTGGGTTTACTTTACTCATATAACAGTATAACTCAACATCA
The DNA here is from genome assembly GCA_017434555.1 of Methanobrevibacter sp. GTDB lineage: Archaea > Methanobacteriota > Methanobacteria > Methanobacteriales > Methanobacteriaceae > Methanocatella. The sequence goes on from JAFRFB010000037.1 coordinate 3,681, forward strand.
TCTTTTAAAGCATCAGCTATGGCATGTTCACGAGCACCTGTTCCAACAACTAAGACTTTCATAATAAGATTCTCCTTATTAAATTGTATATTTTTAAAATTATTTAAATGGTTACTTTATAATATGTTTTAAAAAAAGTAATTGTGAATGTTATAATTGTTTATAACATTCTTTAATCAATTTTTTTTAAAAGAAAATGTTAATTAAAAAGATGATTAATTCTTTCTTTGTTTTCTATTTCATTATTTTGTTTGAAGTAGAATTCAACAAAATAAATAAAATATTCATCAGGATCGTAAATAAAAGAAATTCTAAATCCGGATTTTGAACCTTTATTCATTTTTTTACAATAAAATACTTTTGCAACAAATGCAGGTAAGGTAACATTTTTATCTAACCCAGAGATTTTTGAATATTTCTTTGTATCTAATGGAATTTTATAATTATTGTCTTTCAAATCAACTTTCAATGCTTTTTCAAATCTTTCAAAATCCTCATCGATTGAATTACACTTTCTTTTAAATTTTCTTTTCTCTTTGAGAAATCTTTTGTCATAGCCTATTTCAATCTGATTCGTCATATTGCCTTTTTAAATATCCAGGATTTCTATAAAAAACAAAACCATAATCTATGATATCCATATCGTCAGTTGCTTTCCAAGGCATATCTCCGTGAGAATACTCACTAATTTGATTAGCATTCATGTAGCTTAAGTCATTAATGACATCATCAATTACAAACAATTCATCTTCACTAAAGTTCATTGAAGGTTGTTTTAAAGAGGAATAATTGTACATAACCCTTCCCAATGGAATTTTTTTAGTTGTTACGTTAATTTTTCCTTCATCTATTAATTCTTTTACAGCTACATCGTAATGTATTGGTGCTGGACCACGTGGTAATTTTCGATAGGATTCATTTGTTATAGATTTTTCGTATAATTCAAAAAAGTTGAAATCTGAGAAATATAATAATTTATATAAAACTGTTTTTCCAACATTTTTTTTCGTACCGCACTTATGGATAATATAATGCAATACATCTTTGAATTTTTCTTTATTAAAATCCATTAATAATCCTCCTGTGGTTTTTTAAATTTTTCAAAACATATTTTTAAAACTAATATGTTTAAACATTTATTTATAAGTTATTTAATATTACTTTTTTCCAAGAGCATTTGACGACAATTCTCCAAAATATTTAAATACTAACACTTGCATATACAAGTGTACAGTTGCATATGCAAGAGAGGTAAATTATGGAAAAAAATTCAAATATTGAAATGATTACAGGAGACCCTAAAAAAGCAATAAATAAATTATCATTGCCAATTATTGCTAGTATGTTTTTAATTTTTGCAAATAACATAATTGATAGTATTTGGGTAGCAGGACTCGGTGCAGAACCATTGGCCGCTCTGGGATACATCACACCATTATTTATGATTATTGTCGGATTTGGAAATGGAATTGGTGCCGGTGGTAATTCACTGATTTCAAGATTTATCGGTGCTGAAGATAAGACTTCGGCCAATAATGCAGCAATACACAATTTAATTTTAAGTGTTATTGTATCAATAGTTATTTCAGTCATTTTCTTAGTCTTTTTGGAACCATTGCTTGTCATGATGGGTGCAAGCAGTGTATTAGGCTATGCAATGGACTATGGTTTTATTGTATTTGCTTGTACCATTGCACTTTTAATGCCGCCAATTGTGGGTGGAGCATTCAGGGCTGAAGGAGACATTAAAAGAGCTACACTACCAATCGCTCTGGCCGCTATTATCAACATGATTTTAGATCCAATATTCATTTACACTTTAAACATGGGAATAGCAGGGGCTGCTTGGGCAACCGCTTTGGGACCATTTATAAGCTTACTTTTAATGTTTTATTGGATATTTGTAAAAAAAGACACTTTTCTATCATATAATCTCAAAGATTTTACAAATGATTTTGGAATGTATAAGGATATTTTGGTTGTCGGTATTCCGGCAAGTCTCGAGCAATTGGTATTGTCCGTTTTAACAATTTTCGTTAATTATATGCTCACGATTGTTTCAGGACCTGTAGCAGTAGCAGTTTATACTGCAGGATGGAGAATAATCAATATAGGAATGCTTCCGGCAATTGGTGTTGGAACTGCTGCAATTTCAGTTGCAGGCGTAGCATTCGGTGCTAAAAAATATGAAAATCTAAGGGTTACAGCCAGATACGCCGTTAAAGTCGCACTTATAGCATCAATTATTGTCTGCATAATATTGAATGTATTTTCAAACCAGATTGCATTAATTTTCTCATATTCCGAAAGCAGTGCACAACTAGCACCTTTGATTGCAGGGTTCTTGCAGATAATGTGTCTTTTCATATTGTATGTTCCATTCGGAGCAAGTGCAGGTAATGTATTTCAGGGAGTTGGGAAAGGAACAATATCTTTTGTATTAACGACATTTAGGGAATTCATTCTTGTACTTATCTTTGCATATATTTTAGGATTCGTATTTAACATGGGAGAATTTGGGATCTATTGTGGAATGCTTTTAGGTGGTGGTATAGGTTCCTTGATATGTTACACATGCATTGAATTATATATTAATAAATTAATTAAAGAGAGGGGTGCTCATGGAATTTAGCGAAGATTTGCCTACAACTCCATTTATTTCTCTCATTTATAGAAATCACGCCAAATATTTAAATAATAAAGTTGAAGATGTAAATTTAACTTTTGGTCTTTATCCTTTTTTAATTGAAATTTATAAACATGACGGCATCAGTCAGGAGGAATTGGCTAAATTATTATACTTGAATGAAAGTACTGTAACCAGAAATTTGGATAAACTTGAAAAAAAGGGTTTTATTAAAAAAACCCCTCAAAAAAGGAAAAAAATTATAACTATAACTGATGAAGGTGCCAAAATCGCCCAAAAGGTTATGGATTATGATGAGAGTTGGGATGAAATCATTAAAAAAGATTTAAGCGAAGAGGAATATATTAATTTTAAAAAAATTTTAATAAAAATTTGTGAGGGTTTAATATGAATCAGACTATTGAAGATTTAAAGTCAAGAAGAAGCATTCGTAAATTCAAGGACGAACAGATATCAGACGAAGATTTAAAAACAATTTTGGAAGCGGGAACTTATGCACCTACTGGCCGTGGAGCACAATCTCCTAAAATAGTTGTTATTCAAAATCCGGATACTATTAAAGAGTTTTCCGAGTGGAATAGAGGCTTTTTCCCTGTTGACGTGCCGGAAGATATGGATCCGTTATATGGGGCTAAAACCCTTTTGATTGTATTGGCAGATAGTGAACTTCCAACTTATGTTGAAGATGGAGCCAGTGTATTATGTGTACTGGTTAATGCAGCTCATGCTGTTGGTGTCGGCTCATGTTGGATACACCGTGCGAGAGAAGAGTTTTCATCCGATAAAGGAAAAGCTCTTTTAAAGGAATGGGGAATTCCTGAAAGTTATGAGGGAATCGGTCATGTAGTTTTAGGTTATCCTGACATGGAAGCCCCTGAACCATTACCTAGAAAAGAAGATTATATACATTTTGTAGATTAATAGATTTTTCTTACTTTTAAAAATCAATGTAAAAAAAGAATTAAAGATGAGTAAATTAACTCATCTACATTTTTTCAGGAGCAGGTACTCCTAAAATATCTAAAGCGTTTTTTATAGTTGTTTTTGCTCTGTCAACTAAAATCAATCTTGTGTCTTCAACATCAGAACCGATTACCTGTTCGGATTTGTAGAACTTATTGAATGATCCTGCTAAATCCTGACAGTATTGGGTTATATTGTGAACTCTTTTCTTGTTAGCACAGTCTTCAACGACCTGTGGGAATTTAGCTATTAATCTTACTAAATCCTGTTCGGTTTCATTTGGAGTCCAATTTTCATCGATTTCAAGTGAAGATATATCTTTTCCAGATTTATTCAGTAACTTGCAGGCTCTGGCATGAGCATATTGTATTGAAGCACAGCCTCGCTCAAAGCTTAAAGCCTCATCCCATTTGAATGTCAAATGTTTTTCAGGGGATAATTTTGCAATGAAGAATCTTATAGCTCCAATTCCGATTTGTTTAGCCATTGGTGCAATCTCTTCATCACTTAAATCAGGATTTCTTGATTTAATTTCTTTTGTTGCTCTTAAAATTGCCTCATCAACCAAATCATCAACTGATACGAATTTTCCTTTTCTTGTTGACATTGAACCATCTGGAAGTGTAATGAATTCATAGAAAATTACTTCAGGTGCAGTTTCCTTTAAAATCTCTTCAAAGATTACTTTCATCTGTTTTGAAGATAATTTGTGGTCTGAACCTAGAATATCTAAAACCAAATCACCGCGAGTTGCTTTAAATCTGTGATATGCCAAATCTCTTGTAGAATAAAGTGATGTACCGTTTGATCTTCTAAGTACGAATTCCTTTTCGATATTATAGAAAGTCAAATCAATGAAATCCACGTCTTCATGTGATACGAATCCTTCTTTTTCAAAGTATTTTACAAGGGAATCAACGTCCCCATTTCTGATGAATTTTCCTTCCCATACAAAATCATCGTGGTGAATATTCATTCTATGAAGTGTATCCTTAATTCCTGAAACACAGCTTTCTACAACATTTTCAAAGGTTTTATTTAACTCTTCGTCTTTTCCCTCTTCATATTTCTGAATAAGTTCACTTACTTTTTCGTTGGCAGCGTCGTTTTCATCAACTTCCTTATTTGCTAGGAAATATAACTTACCGATTTTTTCATCGATTTTTTCTCCTTCCTGGTCTTCAATTTTCAAGCCCATTTCGGTTATTCCGTAAACGATTATTGCAATTTGGCGGCCCATATCATTGACATAATATTGGGTTTCCACTTCATGACCAGCTAACTTTAATAATCTTGCAAGTGAATCTCCAAAAATGGAGTTACGTACATGTCCGATATGTAATGGTCCATTTGGATTGGCAGAAGTATGTTCCAAGACAATTTTTTCATCTACCTTATCGAGCTGGCCGTAGTTTTCGTCTACCTTTTCAAGCAATTTTTTGGAAAATTTTGAATAGTCTATAAAGAAATTAACGTAAGGACCGAAGTTTTGAACTTTTTCAAAAATGTCTGGAACTTCAATTTTAGAAACTAAATCTTCAGCTACAAGATTTGGAGAAGTTTTTAATTTTTTAGTAAGTGCAAAAGCTATTGTACTTGCTAAGTCTCCTAATTTCGGGTCCGGTGGAAATTCCAAACGGAAATTTCTATCTATATCTTCATCATATTGATCTAATGCTTTATTTATAGCATCAATGGCTTGTTTTTCAATTTCAAAATACATTAACTCACCTTTAAATAATTATAATCCCCTTAACCATAATGAAAGATTACCAATATAAGGGATTTTAATAGGGTTATCTCCCCAGGTTACTACTCTATCTTTAATCTGTTCTGTTTTTACATAATAGGGATCTGAACGATTGTTATGGTCTCCTTTTATCTCATACATTGTCGTACCGTTTATTTCTACAATATTGATAACTCTATGAATGACTGGCTGGTTGAACCATGCTGCATTATAGACAACAATGTCCCCTACTTTAACATCTTTAGGGTTAAATTCCTGTAATCCAAGGAGATCTGACTTTTCAACAACCACTATATCTCCTCTATAAAATACTGGTTCCATACTTCCTGAAACGACAACATTCAAGTGTTGAGCAACGATTAAAACGATTGCAAGTATTATTATGTATGATGCAATTTCTTTGTAATCAACCATGTAAACACCTTAAAATTTATTTTTCTTTTTAAAAGCAACAGCTAGTGCTACTTCAATAGCTTCGGCAGTAGTCTGTAAGTCTGCCATACTATGAGCCTTTGAAATAAAGTTACATTCAAACTGACTAGGTGGAATGAATACACCTTCCTTTAAAAGAGCTCTAAAGTATCTTAAAAATCCTTCAGTATCGGATTTTTGTGCATCAGCGTAATTGTAAACTTCAGCAGGATTTAAGTAAATCTGAAACATTGATGCAAGACCAACGCATTGGATGTTATACTGTTCATCATCTATTATTGATTCAATGTTTCCTCGTAAGAAATTACCTTTTCTTTCCAAATCCTTATAAAATTTATCATCTAATTGGGATAATGTTGATAATCCTGCCTGGACAGAAATTGGGTTACCGCTAAATGTTCCTGCCTGATAAACCGGTCCTTGTGGAGCTATTAATTCCATAATTTCTCTTTTTCCACAGAAAGCACCCATTGGAAGGCCTCCACCGACAATCTTACCTAATGTTGTCAGGTCAGGGGTGACTCCATAATATTCTTGAGCACCTCCTCTTGATGCTCTAAAACCGGTAATCACTTCATCAAATATTAATATGATATCATTTTCTTCAGTTATTTTACGTACAAACTCTAAAAATCCAGGTTTTGGTTCAATACATCCGACATTACCCATTACAATTTCCATTATTAGACAGGCAATGTTTTCGCCTTCTTTTTCAATTAACTCAGTTAATGCCTCTTCATCATTGAATGGAACGGATAATGTATTTTTTGTAGTGTCTGTTGGAATACCTGCAGAATCAGGCAAACATGCTGCACCTGAACCGCCTTTAACTAAAACATAATCATGAGCTCCGTGATAAGCTCCTTCAAATTTGATGATTTTGTCACGGCCGGTAAAACCACGGGCCAATCTGATAGCACTCATTGTAGCTTCAGTTCCGCTGTTACAAAATCTGACCATCTCGGCAGACGGTATTCTATCAACAACTTCTTTTGCGAGTTTAATCTCATTTTCAGTTGGAGCACCATAGGCGGTACCGATAGTTAATTGATTTGAAACTTCACGTACAACTTTAGGGTCGGCATGTCCAAGTATTAATGGTCCATAAGCAAGGCAGTGGTCAATGTATGAATTTCCTTCACTGTCCGTTATTTTACATCCTCCTGCACTTTCAACAAAAAATGGATAAGGCTTAAATGCACGTACTGGTGAATTTACTCCACCAGGGAAGTATTTTTTAGATTCATTAAATAATTCTTCAGTCATTTTATCACTTATAAATGTTGGATTAATGAGTTTACACAAGCAACTGCTATAGGTGTTCCACCTTTAGGACCTTCCGTAATGACATTAGGGATATTTGAATTTCTTAAAGCTTCCTTGGAATCAGCAGCTCCAACAAATCCAACAGGAACTCCTACTATGGCTTTCAGATTAATTTCACCTTTTTGGTATAAATCCATAGCTTCAAAAACAGCTGTCGGCGCATTTCCAGAAACAACAATTCCTTCAAAATCGTTTTCACTTGCATATCTTATAGCTGCAGCAGCCCTTGTAATTTGGTGCTCTTTAGCTATTTTTTTAACTTCTTCATTTTTTATATAACACTCGACTTCACCGTCATAACGGGTAATTCCGTATTTAACCATATTTATGTCGGTTAAAATTGTTTCATTGTTTCTTAGAGATTTCATTGCAACATCAACAAAATCATCACTGATATGAACAAGCTTTGCATATTCCGGATCCGCCGTTGAGTGAACAATACGCTCAACAATGTCTTTTTCAGCAGGTTTTAAATCTTTAATTTCATCACCTATAAGGCCACGGATAATTTCTCTACTTCTATTAGCAATATCAAGGCCCTGTTTAGTTGATGCACCCATAAACATTTGGTCTGTCATATTTATGTATATGTAAAAAAATAGTTAAAATATTTTAGTATTATAAATCTAATTTAATTTTAAATTCTATATTGGGATTAATATTCCAACTTTTTATTTTTTTACAAACTCAAACAATTTTACTTCATCAGGTCAATATTGTCTTTAAAAATTAGTAAATTTTATATAACTTATTGTTTATATGTTATTTTCTATATTATACATTTTTTGCATGTAAAATATTTATCCTGATTGTGATGCTAATGATAATATTAATGATATTAATAATCAATCTAGTGATTCTGTTGTTAAATCAACAGTTAATAATCAATCAAATAGGAATAGCTATTTTGCACTATTATTAATTTTATCACTTGTTCTTTTTGCAGGAATTTTAATAAAGAAATATAAAGATTGAATTTTTTCTTGCTTTAAATGAAAGTTCACTTTAAAAATTTAATAGTTTTTTGATTCAAGCATCATTTTAATAAGACTTACTTTTTAATTTTTTAAGTTATCAAAAATATTTTTAGAAAATTATTGGCTTTATCTACATTTAATTAAAACTTTGTTAAAAAATCTTTTTTCAAGTAAATTTTTCTCTATTGTAAAAAAATTCTAATCTATTTAAAATATTGTTTTAAGGAAGTAAAATTGTTTTTATTTGAAACTGACTATTTTATATACTTTATTTTCTAAATAAAATACTATGGTATCAATAATAGAAAATATAAATAATCTGTACAATATAATTAAAATTCCCTATCAATTGATAATAGAGGTGCCTTTGTCCTGCCATCGGAATTGAAATTGAAAGACCAGGAATTTTTGAAATATTGTCATTTGGATGTTGACTGGGATGCAAATTCAATTTCTAAAGAGGATTTACCTCCCGAATTTTGTAAAAAAGCAGTTAATTTAGTTGATCTGTTTAGACGAAAGACAGTAAATTTACCTTATGAATGCTTATTATTCTTTGATTACAAAACTGGTGAGATAATATACTGTTTTGTTGAAGACAATCTTTATGGTAAGGTTTTTGAAGAGATATATGAAAATCATTTTGAAAATCGTCATGTTGCAAGTATTCATAATCATCCGAAAGGATTTCTATCTGCGCCTTCAGGTCAAAATTTTCAAATTTTAGAAATAGAAAATGAGGATTATGAGTTGATATGTGGCTATGATGAATTTTGGATTTTAGAAGCAAAAGGAGTTTTTAATGAGAGTGTTGTTGAAGAAATTCGTGAAAAAGCTTCTAATATATATTTTAATTCTTTTTCAAATGATAATAATTATTTTATCAATGATTTATATGGTGAATTTTTGAAAAATTATATAAATAATAAAATAGAAGATAATATTAAATTAACTAAAGTGAGGTATCATTAACATGTCACCAGAAGAGAAGTCTACTATTATTTTTAGGGATGGTTGGGATCCTATTGGTTCTAGAACATTTTCAGAAGAAGAAAAGTATGAAGCTAGAAGAAATATTGAATCCATGTATAAAGAAATTGGTATTATTCTTAATTTGAATGAATTAACATTCATAGACTTGTATGTGTGATTTTTTTTAATTCATGGGTTATTAACATGTCACCAGAAGAGAAGTCTACTATTATTTTTAGGGATGGATAGGAACCTATTTAGGCTATTGTTTAACTGAAGAAGAAAATGTCAGACTAATAGAAATATGGAAGCTAGATACAAAAATGGATATTGATTTAAAATTGGATAAAGTAACTTTTAAGTTATAATTCAGTATTTGACAAGTATTATCATCAATATTGCAGTTGCTATTCTAGTCCTTTTCACTTGCAGAAAGACCTGCCAAGTAACCGGTTGAAAAAGCTATTTTTAAATTATATCCTCCGGTTGGCCCATCCAAATCAAGAATTTCGCCAGCAAAATACAAGTTTGGCGTTATTTTTGATTCCATTGTTTTTGGATTGATGTTTTTAGTGTCAATTCCGCCGATTGTTACTTTGGCCAAATCCTTATTAAAGTCAACAATTTCAAATGTAAATCTTTTTAGATTTTCAATTAAACGATTTTTACTTTTTTTATTAATTCTACTTAATTGTGTATCTGGGGAAATATTAATCCTATTTAAGAAATATTCAATGAAATTATTCGTTAAAAAGTTTTTTAAGTAGTTTTTTATCTGAGTTTTACCTTTTATTTGAAAATCTTTATCAAATTTGTTTTTTAACTCTTCACGTGAGAAATCAGGCATTAAATCAATGTTTATTTCACATGCCAAATCATAGTTATTGTCCAGGATATCATAATCCATGTCTTTAGAAATTTTTGAGCTTAAATCAATTATTCCAGGACCGGTCAGACCCACATGGCTGATTAATACATTTCCTCTAACTTTTGACTTTTTATAGCTGCATTCAACGTCATTCAGTGTAATACCTGCAATTGCGCTTAAATCTTCTTTTGTTATTAATGGTGAAAGCCCATATTTGATTTTTGTTTTAGATTCATCAACTAATGAGTAATTATCGATGCTTGAACCGGTTTGAGGATATGTGACTCCTCCAGTTGCAATAATCACTTTTTTGGCTTTGATTTCATCGTTTATAATGAAGTTATCCGTGATTTTAGTTACTTCATAATTCAAACGAACCTCAACATTATCCAAATGCTTTTCTAAGCCTTTTAATACATAAATAGACTTTTCGCTTTCGGGAAAAACACGATTATTGTCTTCCTCTATAAAGCCAAAATCAAATAAATCAAATAAATCTTCGTTTGTAAAAGTGTAAAACGAGGTTTTTAAGAAATTTTTATTGTCAAAAAAAGTTAATAGCTTTTTAGGTGGTTTGTTGTTTGTAATATTGCATCTTCCGCCACCAGTTAAAAGCAGTTTTTTGCCTAAGGAAGAGTTTTTTTCAAGCAATATTACATTTGAAGTCTCACCGGATGCAATTGCTGCCATAATTCCGGCAGGACCACCACCAATAATAGCTATATCATAATCCATTTTATCTTATGGAGTTAATCTGTGTCTGTCTCTTGGGAAGAGTACACATTCACGAATGTTTTCAGATCCGGTAAGTACCATGGTTAATCTGTCAGCACCTACACCCCATCCTGCATGTGGAGGCATACCGTATTCGAATGCTTTTAAGTAGCTTCCAAATCCATCAGGGTTTAAATCTCTTTCTTCGATTTGTTTTACGAGTAAATCGTATTGGTGTACACGAGTAGCTCCGGAAGACAATTCTAAGTTATCATACATTAAATCAAATGCATGAGCATATTTTTCATCATCTTCAAACGGCATTACGTAGAATGGTTTGATTGCTGAAGGCCATTTGGTTAAGAAGTAGAAACCGCCCATGGTGTCGCCTAATGCTTTTTCAGCTGCACGGGATAAGTCTTCTCCCCAGTCCATTTCAACGCCTTTTGCATTGATGATGTCTACTGCCTCATCGTAGGTTACGTGAGGGAAATCACCGTCAACTTCAGGTAATGTGTGGTCTAAGATTTCCAATTCGTGAGCACAGTTTTCGTTTACGTCGTTGATTACGTTAACAAGCATGTCATTTAAGACTTTCATCATGTCTTCATCGTCCATGAATGAAGCTTCTGCATCTATTGAAACTGCTTCGTTCAAGTGTCTTAAGGTATCGTGCTCTTCTGCTCTGAAAATCTGGCCGATTTCGAATACTTTATCCATTCCACTACCCATCATCATTTGTTTGTATAATTGTGGGGATTGACCGAGGAATGCTTCTTTTTCAAAGTAAGTAATAGGGAATAATTCTGTTCCACCTTCGGTAGCTGATGCTACGAGTTTTGGAGTGTTAATTTCATAAAATCCATTTTCATAAAAGAAATCTCTTATTGTGTGGAACATCTGACCTTTAATTTTAAAGATTGCAGATACATTTTCTTTTCTTAAATCTAAAAATCTTGAATCAAGTCTAGTATCAATTTCAGCTTTTACCTTTTCAGTTGGGTCCATTGGTAAAGGTTGGTTAGATAAGTTTAAGATTCTGGTTTCTTTAGGAATAATTTCAACACCGTTTGGTGCTTTTCCAGCTTCCTGAACAGTACCTTTAACTGCTACAACGGATTCTTTTCTAAAAGCTCTTAATTCTTCTAATATTTCAGCATCTACTTTTTTGGAAGGTGCTGTAATTTGTACTCTACCGGTTACATCACGGATGATTACAAAAATGATTCCGCCTAAATCACGGATTTCATGAACCCATCCCATGATTGTAACATCTTCTCCAGCTATTTCTGGAGTTGTATCTTTAGCGTAATTAGTTCTTCTCCAATCATTTAATAAACCTTGCAATTAATTCACCTCAGGTTATAAAAATAAATTTTCATTATGCATTTAATTTTATAATTAATCTTTAATAAAACTAATGTTGATATTATTTGTAGAAAAATCTTTTTAAAGATTTTTAAAAAGGTATAAAAAGGAAATATTAGTTAAAATATTCATCGACATTGATATAGTTTAAAACGATATTTCTTAAAAACTTATTTGCCAAAAATGCAAATATTAAGCCTAAAATAGTAAATATAACAATTTCGTATCCGGAAAATATTTCGAAAGTGTATTTAAATCCGGCAGATATTTCCACAATCATATTGGCAAACAGTCCAAATAACAAAGCAATTATGATTCCGCATAGGCCTGAATTGAGAATGTCTTTGAAAAATGATGCAAAAAATCCGACACCTAAAAATATAGCTATTATTAATGCAATAGGGTAACCTAATGACCCTTGACCTGTCAATCCTATAATAAATGAAAGTATTACTCCAAGTACAAATGTAATTGCAAATCCTAAAATTGAGACTATTATTAGTTTTTTGTAGTTTATATTATTAATAATTCCGTTAAATGAATATTCGTCAACTTTAATCATTTTTCCACAATTGGAACAGAATATGGCTTCGTCATCATCTAGAGGTTCATTGCAGTGAGGACAATATTTTATATTGTCTTTAGTCTTTTCGATTTTATCTTCTTTTTCTATTTTTTCACCGCATTCAGAACAGAAAAGAGAACCTACATCAACTTTAGCATTGCAACTAGGACAGGTAATTTCTTTTTCTAATTTTTCGCCACAGTTAGGACAAAAATTAGAATTCGATTCCTCTCCACAATTCGGACATTTTACCATTTTTACATTAACTCCTATTTATTAACATTATTTTGAAATTATTTATATTTTTTAATCAATTTAAAAGTTATTTAAGCCATTAAAAAAATTTTATATAATATTAAGAATAAATATCTGTGTGTAAATTATATATAATTTAGGTGATTTTTCTCATGAAGTTTAATTCTCATGTTATATTTCTCATAGCAATCGTTGGAATAATCACTGCGGGTGTTGTAGGTGCTACGATTTTAAACAACGGTTCTATGAAACAAGTAGACTTCGATGGTATTAAAGTTAATGTACCTGCCGATACGGATTTTATAAAAACACAGGACGGTTATGCTGACACTAAATATGGCATTGCTATCAAAACTTTTCAAAACAATCAGTCTATGGTCAATTATTTAAAAGGAATCACTGGAGTCAAGGTTGTTGCCCTTAAGAATCAGCCGCCTCAATCTTTGGCATTTGTACAGGGAGATAATACTAATATTTTAGTTACAAATGGGGGTCAGGGTATTTCTATCGGGGCTAAAGATCAAGGTTTAGTCGCTGACATGTCAAATAGTGTTGTTTTCTCAAATCACCAAAAAAGTGCAAAACCTAAAGTTAATGTACCGGTTATTGCTCAGCCTTCTCGTATGGAGATGGATGATGATTATTATTTAATAATGGGTATTTTAGCTCAAGTAAATACTTTAGAATTAAATGTAGCTAATTTCCAAACTAATATTACTCCTATGATTGAAGAATATAATGTCAATATTGACAACGGAACTATTAATCAATATACTGCTAATGAATTTATACCTTCTACATCTCAGGATGGAGGGAATACATCACTTTTCGATAATCCTCAAGCAAATAATGTTGTAAGTTCATTAAGTTCTGATTCTTCTAATGGCGGTGCTGGAGGAAATTCCGCTTCATCAGGCAGTGCTCCTGTTAATTCAGTTTCACCTACTTCAGGAGATAGTGGTGGTCAAACACAAAACTTGACTAAAGAACAATTAAAAATTGAGATTGAAAAAGAACTTCCTTCCGGATATTCTGTTTCCGGTATTGATGATGAGGATGGTTATTATATAGTTTCAATTAAAGATACACATGGTAAAATCAATAAATATATATACGATTATGAAGGCAATCTAGTTGAAAATAAAGATAATTAAATGGGGGATTTCATGTTTTGTCCTAAGTGTGGAAAAGAGATAAATGACGGTTCAAAATTCTGTAAACATTGTGGAAATAAAATAAAGCCAAAAGCTCCTGAACAAGCTGCTCAAACTAATACTCCTACTCAAACATCAAGTAATGATGATAGGAATAAAAAGATTATTATTGGAGTTTTAGTTGCGGCAATTGTAATTTTAGCTATTGTTTTTGTTGCTTTGGGAACAGGCGTATTTGATAATCATTCACAGCCGGCTAATGCAGGTAATCAAGTACAACAATCAAGTTCGAGTTCAAGTTCAAAAGCTGTTTCACTAAATAGTTTCCCTGTTAGTGAAGCTCCTGCATTAGCTCAGGCTATTAAAAGTTCTGGAGGAAACTTCCCTGTTCAATTCCAGTCACTTTCATTATCAAAGGCCCAATGTTTGTATATTTTAAGTAAATCTATTAGTCAGATTGGTGGCGGGCATCCTGATGCGACAATATCTGTAGGAGATCCTTCATATGCTCCTAATCCTAGTGGAAGTGACAGTTCTCAGACAATTGCACGTCAAAATTATGTAGATATGTCAAACAGATTCTCATCATGGATTGAAAGTAATGGTTTTGTTCCAAATTATGTTGGAATTTATACAAGCGGTGTTTCTGATATTTCTCCATCAAGAATGTTGGATATTTGTGTAAGTATCTTAATAGATTATGGAAACACCCACAATCTACCGGCATCTGTAAATGTTTAAGTGATTCAATATCACTTATTTTTCTTTTTTTAAATTATGGTAAATGGTATATTATCTAAAAATTAAAAAAGATAGATATTATCTATCTAATCTTCTTTTAAATGAATCTGAATGAGCAAAGAATCCTTCATATTCAGCTATTGGAACTGAGGTCTTTGACAGTTCAGTTAATCCTTCTTTTGTAATTCTTTGAACAGTAGGCTTTTTAATAAACGCTTCAGTTGAAAGGCCTGAATACATTTTCGCCCCACCGCCTGTTGGCAATACGTGGTTTGTTCCGGATCCATAATCTCCTGCTGCTACTGGGGAGTAAGGTCCTAAAAATATTGAACCTGCATTTTTCACATGACTGAGTGTTTTATCATCGTCTTTTGTGGATATGATTAAATGTTCTGGAGCATATTCGTTTGTAACGTAAATTGCTTCTTCAAATGTGGCAGTGATAATAATTTTTCCGCTTTTTGACAATGATTCTTCAATTATTTCACGTCTAGGGGCGATTTCTGTTAACTCTTTTACAATTTCATCAGTTTTTTGGGCTAAATTTTCATCATCAGTTACTAAAAAACATGATGCATTAGGGTCGTGTTCTGCTTGAGCTAAAATATCGGTTGCTAAAAATTCAGGGTCTGCACTTTCATCAGCCAGTATTAATACTTCTGAAGGTCCTGCCGGAAACTCAATGTCAACCTGTCCGTAAACTAGTTTTTTAGCTGCAGTCACGAAAATATTGCCGGGACCGACTATTTTTTCAACTTTAGGTATTGATTTGGTTCCGTAAGCTAAAGCTCCGATTGCCTGTGCTCCACCTACTTTGTAGATTTCATCAGCACCTGCAATATCTGCTGCTACCAATATTGCATCTAAAATCTTTCCATCTTTTTGTGGAGGAGTAACGCATACTACCTTTTCAACTCCAGCAATTTTGGCCGGAATAACGGTCATTAATATTGAAGATGGATAAGCCGCTCTTCCGCCGGGAATATAACATCCTGCCGAGTTAATTGCCCTTACAATTTGACCGGCAGTAATTCCAGGGTTAACTTCCATTTCCCATTCTTGAGGGATTTGTTTTTTGTGAAATTTTTCGATATTTGCTGCTGCTTGCTTTAAAGCTGTTAATAATGAATCATCTAATGTATCATAGGCTTCTTTAATCTCATCTTCTGTAACTTTTAAGTTATCTACTAAAACGCCATCAAATTTTTCAGTATAGGATTTTACAGCATCATCGCCCTTGTCCTTTACATTATTTAAGATTTCAGATACAGTATCTAAAACATTGTTTACGTCCTGTTCTGATCTTTTAATAGTTTCTCTCAAGTCAATTTCTGAGTATTTTAATATCTCCATCGTAACACTACCTTAAAATAGCACCACTGTCTGCAGATTGTACTAATTTTTGATAAATGCTTAACCATCCATCAACATCACTTTCCGGATGTTTTACATTTTCTAATCTGCTGGCTATTTCTTCATCTGTTAGCTCTACATTAATGGATCTGTTTTCAATATCAATTTCAATTATATCTCCGTTTTGAACTGCTGCAATAGGTCCTGATGACATTGCTTCAGGTGAAACATGCCCTATGCATGGTCCACGTGTTCCTCCTGAAAATCTTCCGTCGGTAATAAGGCCAACATCTTTAATGCCCATTCCTGCAAGTGCTGATGTTGCATTTAACATTTCTCTCATTCCAGGACCACCTTTTGGACCTTCATAGATAATAACAACAATATCTCTTTCTTCGATTTCATGATTAAATATTGCATTTGTCACTTCCTCTTCTGAGTGGAATACTTTTGCTGGTCCTTTAAGATGCATTAAATCCTCTGCTACAGCTCCTTTTTTAACTACACTACCATTTGGTGCAATATTACCTTTTAATATAGCTATTCCACCATCTTCATGGTAAGGATTATCTAATGTGCGAATAACTTCAGTATTTTTATTTTCCACATTTTCAAGATTCTCTTTCAATGTTTTACCGGTTACAGTTAATGGAGTCGTGTTAATTTTGTCTCCTAAAGTTTTTAAAACGGCAGGGATTCCTCCGGCTAAATGTAAATCCATCATGGTATCTTCACCGGCAGGTGAAATTAATGTGATGTGGGGAACTTCACGGCTGATTTTATCAAATAATTCCAAATCCACGTCCACGTCATCAATTTCACTGGCAATGGCTGGAATGTGGAGTGCAGTATTTGAAGAACCGCCTAAGGCCATATCAATTGTAATTGCATTATTAAATGCTTCCTGTGTTAAAATATCGGATGGTTTAATGTCATTTTTGACAAGTTCAATAATTTGTTTTCCAGATTCATAAGCCATATTATTGTTTTCTTCAGTATCAGCGTGGGTTGTTGCACATAAAGGAAGGGATAAACCGAATGTTTCTGTAATACATGCCATTGTATTAGCTGTAAATAGTCCGGAACAGCTTCCTGGACCTGGACAGGCACATTTTTCCATTTCATAAACTTCCTCTTCTGTGATTTTTCCTGCAGAATGTTCACCTACAGCTTCAAAAACAGTAATTAAATCAGCATTTTTACCTTTATAATTACCTGCAGCCATAGGGCCTCCTGTAACAACAATACTTGGAACATCTACACGGCAGGCACCCATAATCATTCCAGGAACAACTTTGTCACAGCTTGGAATCAATACCAATCCGTCAAATGCATGTCCTTTTGTCATACTTTCAACTGTAGCAGCTATTATTTCTCTTGAAGGAAGGGAATATTTCATTCCTTCGTGATTCATACTGATTCCATCACATATTGCCATTGTATCAAATTCGAATGGAATACCGCCTGCAGCTATAATACCTTCTTTTACAAATTCAACAAGGTCTTTAAGGTGGATGTGTCCGGGAACGATGTCTGTAAAACTGTTTGCTATTCCAATGAACGGTTTTTTAAAATCATCGTCCTCAAGACCACAAGCTCTTAAAAGGGACCTGTGAGGTGCTCTTTGAATTCCTTTTTTAATATTATCACTTATCATTTAATCGCCTACTAGGTTATAGTTATGTTTTTCAATGTTAATATATTTAAGTTGAAAAATTCATATACTATATCAATAGGATATTTGGTGTTTAAATGGCCAATGATGACATTGAAAAATATGAAGAATTATTGAATTTAAAAAATCAAATCGATTCACAAATTGAAGACATTAAAAATAACAGTGATGAGAAAACCCTTGCAAAAATGAAAAAAATACATAATCATTTAGAAAAAAAGGGTAAATTTTCTTCAAATAATGATATTGATGAAGATTTAAAAAGTCTTCATAAGATTAATAAGCATTTAAGCACTTACCAACGTTTTAAAAATGCATTTTCTCAGGATGTTGACATTGATCCCGGAAGGTTGCTGGGTCTGACTGACGGTATTTTTGGTATGGTCATGACACTGCTTATTTTTGGAATGGCTTTACCTGAAATTGAATTATTAACCGTAGGAGATTTTTCGGCTTTTCTTCAATCTATGCTTCCTACATTTGGTGTCACTTTAGTCAGTTTTATATTGCTTGCTTGCTTTTGGATTTATCACCATGAATTCATTAAGGTTAAATCACTCAATTTTCCTTATTTGTGGATAAACGTTTTCTTTTTAGCGGCAATTTCATTCGTTCCATTCACAACAACAATGATTGGTTCATATTCACATTTTTTCCTGGCAGAAGTATTATTCGGTTTAAATATATTCTTGACATTGCTGTTTTTCATATTGATGTTCTGGTATGCAGAGCGCAAGGGATTTCTTGAAAGAAAGATTTCAGATGCTGAGAAAAAATATACTTACCATACTTTTTTCATGATAATGGGCTTGACTGTAGTTGTCAATCTCTTGGATTTTCACGTTTCAGGCAATTTCATTTATTTATTCTTTTTAGTCCCTATTATTTCTACAATACGTGATATAAGATTTAAAATGAAAACATAACATTTAATATATATAAATAATAAATATTTTATTTTATTAGAGGGGATTTTAATGGATAGTTTATTATCTATTTGTGATATTAAAGAGGATGTTTTAAATATTATTGATTTGGTTTGTGATATAAAAGCAGGTAAAAAGGAAGAAAAACCGCTTGAAGGTAAAACCTTAGCGATGATTTTTCAAAAGTCTTCAACCAGAACCAGAGTATCATTTGACGTTGGAATGTATCAGTTAGGTGGAAGAGCAATATTTTTATCATCCAATGATTTACAGATGGGTAGGGGAGAACCCATTTCAGATACTGCCCGTGTTTTAAGTCGTTTCGTTGATGGAATAATGATTAGGGCCATAGAACATGATGATGTTATAGAATTAGCAAAATATTCTGATGTGCCTGTTATAAGCGGATTAACCAATCTTGAGCATCCTTGTCAAGTGTTAGCTGATGTATTAACTATTAAAGAACACTTCGGGTCCTTTGAAAATAAAAAAATATGTTTCGCCGGTGACGGAAACAATGTATGTAATTCCCTTTTATTAATTGCTCCTCTTTTAGGTATGGATATGTCTGTAGCATGTCCTAAAGGTTATGAACCTAATGAAGACATCCTCAAAATCGCTCAGGAATATGCAAAAGAAAACAATACAGAAATTGTTATTTCAGATAATCTTAATGTTGCCTTAGATAATGTTGATGTTGTCTATACAGATGTTTGGGTAAGTATGGGTGATGAAGCTGAAAAAGCACAAAGAGAAATAGATTTGGCACCTTTCCAGGTTAATCAGGAATTGATGAATCTTGCTAATGATGGAGCTATATTCATGCACTGTTTACCTGCAGTTAGAGGTCAGGAAGTTTCAGCTGAAGTAATTGACGGACCACAATCTGTAATTTATGATCAAGCGGAAAACAGGCTTCATGCACAAAAAGCTGTTTTATATTATTATTTAAAGGATTAATGTCCGAAAATTGCGAATATTATAAATAAAAATACTAAACAGATACAGCAAGCCCACAATTTGCTGTCATCATCTTTTTTTGTATTTGTTGTTGATGAATTTCTATTGACAGTAGTTCTTCTAATAGGACCAGTATTATCTTCAACTGTAACTTTTTTAGCAGTTGTTTTAGTTTTTTCAGGTTCAGGTTCTTCATACACTAAGTTAACACCGCATTTTCTACAGAATTTACTTCCTTGGGGGTTTTCTTCACCACATTCCGGACAAATTATCATAAATACGCACCTACAATATTAAAAAAAATTCTAATAGCTATTTTCATAAAAATTATTAGGCCTACACCGCCAATAACTCCACTAACAAATCTTAGATTATTATTGCTTTCTCTTAAACCTAAAAATTGGGTAAATCCATCAATGGCTGTAGGTATCATCAGGATTATTGATATTATTAATAGATTTAGGGAATAATTAATGGGAAAGAAGTAATTATAGATTAAAAATATAATTAATCCAGTATAAAAGCCAGTACACCTAGCACAGACTGGAAACTGGTGATTTTTGTAATGAAAACTTCTTTCAGGCATCCTATGGCATAATAGTTTTGAATATTTCATAATAATCCAAGTTAATTAATTGTGTTTAAATTATTTAGTTTCAAAGTATATTAAGTTTTTTGAATAAATATGTTAATGGGTGATAACATTAAAAATCAAGAACATTTGCCGTTATATGGTGTCGGCCCGTATTTAGTCGCTCCAATGATTATAGTTTCAGTTTTGGGATTGATTCTCTCTTATTATAATTTAATCCCAGTTTACAAATTTGATTCATTATACTGGCTTTTCATAGGTTTGGCCGTTGTACTTATATTGGATGGAGCTTTCCTATGGCTTGCTGCAGTTAAATTATCAAATATCACTGATAAAATAGAAAATAATCAATTGATTACAGACGGTGTCTATGCATTAGTTCGCCATCCAATATATTCAGCATGGCTTCAGTTGGCCACAGCTTTAATATTGCTTTCTCAAAACGTCTACTTGCTGATATTGCCGGTAATATTTTGGGCTCTATTGTCATTGGCCATGAAAAAAACCGAAGAAAAATGGCTATTGGATAAGTTTGGTAATGAGTATGTAACTATTGTAAGGCCACTAACAGGTTCATTCCTTTCAGAAAATCCATTTAATTAATTTTTAGGATAAATTGAAAGGAATTCTTTTTTTTCTAATAATAAGATAATTATATATATTCATCAATACAAAAATCATTTCATAATAAAAGATTTATAAAGGTTTTAGAAATGAGAGGCGGAGAAGCGATTATTGAATCCCTTAAAAAAATGGGAGTAGAAACAATATTTGGTTATCCTGGTGGACAAACCATACCCTTATATGATATGTTATATGATGCAGATATCAACCATATCTTAGTTAGACATGAACAGGCAGCAGCTCATGCAGCTGACGGATTTGCAAGGGCTTCAGGTAAGGTGGGTGTGTGTTTGGCAACTTCCGGACCGGGCGCAACCAACTTAGTCACTGGAATTGCTACTTCTTTTATGGATTCTTCTCCTATTGTAGCTATTACGGGTCAGGTTCCAACTCATTTAATTGGAAATGACGCTTTTCAGGAAGCTGATATCATTGGTATTACTATGCCTATTGTTAAGCATAGTTTTCAACCTAAAGACCCTAATTTAATACCTTCCGTTATTAAAACTAGTTTTGATTTGGCTACAAGTGGAAGACCAGGGCCTGTTTTAATAGATGTTCCAAAAGAAGTTCAGGAAGGGGAACTTACAGATTTTAATGAAAATTTAATTCAAACAAATGGATATAATCCGACCCTTAAAGGCAATCCTAGACAAATTAAAAAGGCTAGTGAATTGATTAAACAAGCTAAAAGGCCTTTAATACTTGTGGGTGCAGGTGTTATTTTAGCTAATGCATGTGATGAATTAAGTGAATTTGCACACTTAATTAATGCTCCGGTAATGACTTCACTTTTAGGTAAAGGAGCTATTGATGAAAATGATGAATTGGCATTGGGAATGCTTGGAATGCATGGAAGAAAAGTTTCCAATGATTCAATCAATGAATGTGATTTGTTAATAGCTATAGGTATAAGATTTTCAGATAGAACCACCGGAAGATTGGACAGTTTTGTTCCGGACAGTAAAGTTATCCATATTGATATAGACCCTGCAGAAATTGGTAAAAATGTAGAAGTCGATTTGCCAATTGTAGGGGATGCTAAAAACATTTTAAAATCATTAAATAATTTATTTAAAGGATATTCCGTATCTGGTGATGTCAATTCATGGACTGATAAAATAAAACAAAGAAAAATAGATTTATTGCCAAGAGTCACATATGATGACGTTCCACTTAAACCGCAAACAGTAATAAAGGAAATCAGTGAAGTTTTAACTCCTGATTCAATTTTAACGACTGATGTCGGTCAAAATCAAATGTGGGCAGCTCATTTTTATAATACTCAAAAACCTCGTAAATTCATATCATCAGGAGGGCTTGGAACTATGGGATTCGGTTTCCCGTCAGCTATCGGTGCAAAAGTTGCATGTCCAGATGATCCTGTTGTCTCCATTAATGGTGACGGCGGATTCTTAATGGTTTGCCAGGAATTGGCTACAGTTTATGATTATGATATACCTGTTATAGCAATGGTGCTTGAAAATAGAACTTTGGGTATGGTATATCAATGGCAAAGTTTATTATATGATGGAAGACATTCACAAACTGAATTTAAAGACAGTCCTGACTTTGTTAAATTAGCAGAAAGTTTTGGAGTTAATGCAGTTAGAGTTGAAAAACCTGGTGAAACGAAAGAAGCATTAAAATCTGCAATTAAAGATAATGAAGCTATACTGATTGATGTTATAATAGATTCAGAAGAAACACTTCCTATGTTGCCTCCAGGAGCAGGTATCAATGAAATGATTGGAGAATATAAACTCGAAAAAGATGTGATTTAAATGGATGTAAAATATCATGTTATAAGTACACTTGTAGAAAATAAACCTGGAGTTTTACAAAAAGTTTCTGGCCTGTTTACACGAAGAGATTTCAATATTGACAGCATTACAGTAGGCGAATCAGAAGTCGATGGACTTGCAAGAATGGTAATTACTGTAAAGGCTGATGATAAGATATTGGAACAGGTTACCAAGCAATTAAATAAATTGGTTGATGTTATCAAGATTAAAGATATTTCTAAAAATGCAGTTAAAAGGGAATTATGTCTTGTAAAAGTCAATATTCCTAATGAAAAGGCAAGAGCTGAAATAATGCAATATGTCAATATTTTCAGGGCAAAAATCGTTGATGTAACAGAAGAGACATTAATAATTGAAATAACTGGAGATATGGAAAAAACCAATGCATTTATATCTTTATTAAAAGGTTATGGAATCAAAAAGATTTCAAGAACCGGCCTTACCGCAATGGCAAGGGGAGTTTAAAATGACAATTTTGGATAATGTATTAAAAGATAATAAGGAATTTGTTGAAAACTTTGAAGGCGAAGAGATGTCTCACCATGCAGCTAAAAAATTAGCTATTTTGACCTGTATGGACTGCAGATTAATCGACTTTTTTGAACCTGCATTAGGTTTAAAAAGAGGGGATGCTAAAATCGTAAGAAATGCGGGTAATTCAATTGTCGGTGAAGATGCAATCCGATCAATCGGTGCAGCTTTATACAATCTTGGAGCTGAAGAAGTAATGGTCGTTGGTCACACCGAATGTGGTATGGCTGGTGCTGATGCTGAAGCTTTAAAAGAAAAAATGCTTCAAAGAGGCATTAAAGAAGAAGACGTTGCTAAATATGATTTAGCTCAATGGATTGGTGGATTTGAATCTGAAGAACAAAATGTTATAGATGTCGTAGAAAAAATTAAAAACCACCCATTAATTCCTGATGTACCAGTTCACGGTTTAATAATCGATATTGTAACCGGTGAGTTAAAAGTTTTAGTAGATGGTTATTAAATCATCTATTCTCTTATTTTTTTAAAATGATTAATATAAAACACTACACATCACCAATTGGAGATATTTTACTTGCTTCTAGAAATGAAAAATTAATCGGAGCCTGGTTTGAGGGACAAAAATATTATTTGGCCAACGTTTCAGATGAAATTATAGAAAAAGATGATGAAACTTTAATCCAAGCTAAAAAATGGTTAGACAGCTATTTTAATGGTGAAAAACCTTTAATTGATGAATTAGAATTGGCTCCTGTAGGTACAGACTTTAGAAAAGAAGTCTGGAAAATCCTTTGCGAGATTCCATATGGAAAAACTATTTCTTATAAAGACATTGCCGATAAAATAGCCAAAAAAAGAGGGATTGAAAAAATGTCTTCCCAGGCCGTTGGAGGAGCAGTCGGACACAATCCGATTTCAATCATCATTCCTTGCCACAGAGTTGTCGGTTCAAAGGGAGAGTTAACAGGCTATGCGGCGGGAATTGACAAGAAGAAGTTTCTCCTAAAGCATGAAAAATATTATTCAGTTGCTGATCTATATAAAAAGTAATTGAATATGAATATGACTATTGCAAAAATTATAATATAGAACAGGGAATTCATCATTAAATTAAATTCAAATCCGTTTATAACGAAGTTTATGTAATCCGGTGGCAATAACGGATTGAAATTGAATAAAAATATTGTTGTAATTATAAATATTATATCAAAAATTAAAATATAAACTCCTGCAAATACAAATCTGAGAGAAGTGTTTGGAACATGGCCTTCCTCGACTAGAATATTCAGACCATAAATTATTAGGAAGTATATTCCAAATAGATTTCCAATATATAATACATCATTAAGGCCTAACTTGATCAAGACATAACATCCAACATATGAAATAATCAATGCCGTTAATAAAATTATAACTATGAATCGTAGAAATTTAGTATTCATTATCCTAGACTTTGTTAATTAAAATATATAGTTATTTTCTAAAAAATTAAAAATATTTCACAAAGTGAAAAATCTACTAATCATGTTTTGTATAACTTGATACGAAAATTGTAGATACAATAAATATTGCAATCACTGTGAATAATATATTGTATGGATTACCACTAAACAATACAGAATTTTTAATTTCTTCTTTAATATCACTAACAATACTTGAATTGGTAGTATTAGTAGTATTAGTTAAATTTACATCTGTCAGATTTCCAGTTAAAAATTTGTTAATAACTAAATAATCTCCACTGACATACCTCTCATGAGGTTTATGTTTTTCTTTTCCGTATATTATATTGTATACAATAGAATCGCATTGTTTTTTTATCTCTTCTGATTCAATTAATTCTCCTTTATAAGTATCATATTTTAATGCATATGATAATGCGTCATTCTTATTCGTTCTATTTACCCATAAATAATAAAATATTAAATCCTCGCAATTTGGAATATGTATTGAATATATGTTTTTATTTATTTTCAGTCCAAGCACGCTTATAATGCCCATTATGGCATCTGAAGTGCCTGTTTCATTAACTTTTACTTGTCCGGCGGAGGTCAAAACATATAGATATGGATAATCTCTCTGAATATCTATACCCTGTGATTTGAAATAATCTAAAGCTTTCAAACTAGCATTAACACCAATTTCGAAAGGTGTAATTCTATTTAAATCTTCTTTTTCATTTAGGTCTAAATCTAGAATTTCATCCGTAGACTTATTTACCATATCAACAGTGATATACGCCATTTCATCTGGATTATTATTCCAAGTGAATGCATTATCATCAATGTCTCTTGAAGCGCCCAATATATTTGATGCATATTCAAGAGGTAAACCAATTTGTGGATAATTATTATAATTTCTCTGATTACTTATAAATCCGAATAAATACGATTCTTTAATTAAAGCAAAATTGCTTGAAAGTTCATTAATTAAGGATTCACTCCAATAATTAACGATTTGATCATTATTACCAGATAATTCTATTTTATTTTCATAAAATGTTTCTTTTAAAGATCTATTAGTTTCAGTATTTAAATTTCTTTCAGTTAAAGGTAACATTAAAAGATTACCGTTATTTTTCATTACATATCCATTAGAAGCATTTAATCTTTCATTTAAACTATTTTCTATGGTATTTTCATTAATTTCAGCTATGTCTGAACTATAATATTCGTTAGAATAACTTGCCTCGCTATTTACTGTATTATCTATATTCAAATTGGAATCGTCTTCATGAATTATGTTAATTTCATCAATCACAATATTGGAATTTTCCTCATTTATGATGCAAACATTATTAATTTTTAAATCTGAATAATCTGGTTGATTATCCAAATCATTAATCAACTTTTTATTATTACCTACCTTGGAAAGGATATTACTTTTATCAATTTCCTTTGCTTCAATATTTAAATTGGAATCATCTTCAAATGAAAATGTATTTTCACTTGAACTAGGATAATAACTCTCTAATCCACTATTTGAATCCATCTGAACTTCTGATTGTGGCATTGACAATTGTGTATCAACACCCATATCCTCATTAGCGGAGACAACACTTAATGAACACAGTGCTAAAATTAATAGAAAAACCATGATAACACCATGTTTCATAAATTTCTCCTAATTGGAATATATAATCAATTATACCCACTATAGATATGGTAATACCAAATATGTATTACAATATATAATATTTCATTCATTTTTAAAAAGATTTACTATTTTTTAATCCTTTTCAAGATAATTTTCACATGCCATCGATTTTAAAGATGAACATGACTCTATGTAAAAATATAAAAACTAAAGAAGCATTTTTACTGTTACATTTCTTTTTTGCTTATACTTATTTAAAAAACCATATTAAAAGTAAATAGATACTTATATTGTAAATACAATGCCAAGAATAGATTAAAAGAAATTCAAATCATAGAATGGAATATTCAATCAAAAAGGGAGGAATTGAAAAAAAGAGCTAACTTTTTTTACACTTCCATCAATCAAAAAGTTATTTAAATATAAAAATTAATATTATTAATTGATAAATTTTATCTAATTATTTATAGGAGACATTAAAAATGAAAATGTATTATGATGCAGATGTAAATACAGACGCACTTGAAGGAAAAACCATTGCTGTAATCGGTTATGGTTCACAAGGTAGAGCACAATCTAGAAACATGGCTGATAGTGGAGCTAATGTAATAGTTGGTGTTCGTGAAAACGGTAGTTCCTGGAATTTAGTTCAAGAAGATGGAATGACTGTTAAAACTATTGAAGACGCTGCAAAAGAAGCAGATATTATCCACATTTTACTTCCTGATGAAATCCAGGAAAGAGTATACAAAGAACAGATTGCACCTTATGTCGAAAGCGGCAACACTATTTCATTTTCACACGGTTATAACATTCACTTTGGCTTAATCGACCCTGCTGAAGATGTTAATATTGTAATGTTTGCACCAAAAGGACCAGGATCTATGGTAAGAAGAACTTACGAAGAAGGATTCGGTATTCCTGGTTTAGTTGCAGTTGAAAGAGATGCAACCGGTGATGCAATGCAATTAGCATTAGGTATGGCAAAAGCTTGTGGATTAACCAAAGCCGGTGTCTTAGAAACTACTTTCAAAGAAGAAACTGAAACTGATTTATTCGGTGAACAAACTGTATTGTGTGGAGGAATCACTGAATTGATTAATGCAGGTTTCACTACTTTAGTTGAAGCAGGTTATCAACCTGAAATTGCTTACTTTGAAACTTGTCACGAAGTAAAACTTATCGTTGACTTAATTTATGAAAAAGGTTTCCAAGGAATGTGGCATGATGTAAGTAACACTGCTGAGTTTGGTGGTTTAACTAGAGGATCTAAAATTATTACTCAAGAAGCAAAAGACGGTATGAAAGAAGTTTTATCTCAAATCCAAGATGGTACCTTCAAAAAAGAATGGGCTGATGAAAATGCTACTGATGGAGCTAATTTAAAAGAAATGAGAGCAGCTCAAGAACAAATGGATATTGAAATTGTCGGTACCAGATTAAGAAAAGCTTGTGGATTACAAAAAGATGATTAAGTTCATCTTTTAACTTTTTTTTTACTTTTTTTTAAAATTTTATTTTTAGGGATAATTGGGGAGTTTTATATGGTTTTTATCGGAATGGACCACGGTACTACCGGTATTTCTTTTTGTTTAATGGATGATGATGGAGATATAATTGACATTTTTAAAATTGATAGGGAAGATTCTAAAAGCGGCAAGGTTTCCGCTATTGAAGAGTTATCTAAAAGATGTGATTTTGATTCAGTTAAATTAATGGCAATAACCTACGCTATGGGTGATGGAATCAGCAAAATTTTACCAACAGATAAGGTTGAAGACAGAGGAATCCTATCCATTGAAGGTGCAGGTAAGGTTACCGGCGGCGGAACTTCAGTATTTTCCGAACTTGAAAATTCAAAAATTCCAAGTATCATGATACCTGGTCTTCACAAACATTCTGCTTCATTGAACGATTTATTTAATGCAGCATATTCTCATCAGGCTAGTCCTGAGAAGGTGAGTATTTCATATAATGCAATTATCGAAACAAATTGGAAAAATTTTATCGTTGCAGATATATCATCCAACAGTGTTAACATATTAATTGAAGATTCTAAAATAAAAGGTGCGATTGATGCATGCCTTGGAGCTATGGGAATCGTTCACGGGCCGATTGATTTGGAAATGATACGGGACATTGATGAAGGCAGAAGAACTGCAAATGAATGTTTTTCACATGCAGGAGCAGTTAAAATCGCTGAAATAGATGGTAAAGTAGCTAATATGAAAGACCAATTATTGGAAAACTATAGAAACGGTGATGAAAAAGCAAAATTGGCTATTGACACATTAATAATGACCGTTGCTATGGAAATTGCAGGACTGGATGTTGTGTGTAAAAACGAAATTGAAGGTATTGTCCTGACAGGATCAGTTGGCAGTGCAACAGAACCTTTCAACTTTGAAGATGAAATAAATAAATATTTCAAGAATAAATATGAATTAAAAGTAATTTCTAAAGAATCCGGCGCAATTGGTGCTGCTCAAATAGCACGTGATGTTTACAACGGTAAAGACAACATCTTAGGTATTGAAGTTGATTTAAGTTAAAAATTAATTTTAAAATGGTGGATGGTGGTTATTCTTTTAAGCTAACGAAAACTATATTTCCGCCTTTTAAGGTTTCAATACCATTTTCATTTTCTAAAACAATATTTAAATAATTATCAATAGCTATTATTTTTCCTTCAGCCTGATTATTGTCTCTTAATTCTACAGTCACGTTTTTATTTTTAAATTGGTTAAATAACCTGTTTACTTGGTCTTTGTCAGTCATATTTTTCAATCCTTTTAATCTATATTATAATATATTTTTTAAATTTATATAGTTTAATGTTTCAATATATTACTATGTCAATTAATCAGTTAGAAAGTAATTTGGAAGCTATTACCAGAACAATAGCACAACTCAAAAAAGATGGATGTACAGACGAAAAGATTTTTAAAGAACTTTACGAAGAACGTGATAAGATACTTAAAGATTTAAATCTCTAATTTTATTTCATCATATGTTAAATATGGGATTTTACTATTTTTAGGTTCCATTTCAAATTTAATAAATCCTTCGTCAGCTAATTTTTTTATTTACTTTATTTGTTAAATCCCTTATGCTTGTGATTTTCTTTAATTCTACTTAAAATAATTAAACTAAATCATTTAAATGCAATTTGTCAGTTATTAAACTTTCTGATAATTCAATTGTTTCATCTAAATGATTAGAATAATATTTCCAATTTTCCAAATCAACATACATTTTCATATTATTAGTTCTTTTAAATGTTTTTTCTAATTCAGACATTGATTTGTATGTATTCTCCATTTCTTGAATAAATTCTCTTCCACTTAGTTTTTTCACTAATGTAATAATCATTTTATCGTCTCTACCAATTCTTTAATTCTTTCTGATTCATCATCTTTTATTTCATGATTTTTGGATCTGGATGTATATGTGCAAATCCTAGATGATAATTATCAAATATATTTTATCGGCATATTACAATAGACCATCCATTAGGAGTTATTGCATGATATATAATCCTTTTTGAGACTGTCCAATAAATAATTTTTTCTAATTTTTTTATTTTTTTGCTTATTATTGTTTTTAAATTTCTTAATTTTTAATTTAGTTTTTTAAAAAGTAGTTAATTATAAATATGTGAGAAGATAAATAGTTATTTAACGCA
>JAFRFB010000124.1 GCA_017434555.1 Methanobrevibacter sp.
ATTCATACTTATTAATCCTCCAACATATTATCTTAAAAAATATTTTAACATTCAAACTTAAACATGAACTTAATTTTATATTTGCTTTCCAAACGATTAAATTTTTGGATTGGATTTTTATCATAATACTGCAAGAATACCGCAATTCTCTGTAAGATTGATTTTCAAATGCATTCTATGAACATCAAATATCAAAGGCCTAACTAAAAACTACATCAATCTAGTTTGAGCATCAATATAGCTAGGTTCTGAAATTTCCTTTACAACATCGCTTTCTTTAACTTCCCCAAGCAGCAATGGTGAATCAGGATTATGCAACTTCTGATTTCTTTTAACCAGCTTCATGTTGCTGTTGGCATAACACACTTTAAATTATCTACTACTTTTAGTGAAATTTGTTCGATACAATACGAACAAAAAAATTAAAAAGTGAGAGTGTCCGATAATTGAGTGATACTTTTAATACACTTGAAATCATAATTATTGGTTTTTCAATTGATTTCTATGATTTTTTTAAGTATTGATCATTTTATTTATTTGTATTGTTAAATATTACAATTATCACATTCTAATCTATTTAATTTAATATTAAATTAATATTCTTGTTTTATTTTGTTTTTTGAAGTGAAATATTCAAATTTGCATATATGTAGAAAAATCTTTCTTAATATTGATTTAAATTAGTTATAAACAATTAATTTTACTTAATTTTTGTATAAAAAGAGTTATATTTATATGTGAAGGAATTTATAATTATTAAACATACAACAACACAAACTAATAAAAATAAATTCACTTCACAAACTAATTTTTTGTGATTTATATAATTTATTTTTTTCGATTTTACAATTATGATCCCAGAGATTCATTAATTAAAATTTGAGAGTTTTTTGTTGTTTAATCAATAAAAATGTAGGTGAATTTAAAAATGAGCACTGATTGTCAGAGTTATTTTGGTTTAAGAAATCCTAGTGACCATATTGAAAAAACACACGAATTTTACACATTATATTATTTGTTTCAAATATTTAAAGAGTTAAATCCAAGTTATTTTAATAAAAATGATGGTCCGGGTCGTCCTAGAATTTATACTCCTGATTTAATGTTGCCTTTTGTTCAATGGGGACATTTAAATAAGATTATTAGTTGTAGAGATTTGGAAAATTGGTGGAGTCGAAATGATGATACTTGTAATTTGATTTTAGATTGTAAAAAACCAGGAAAAAGTAGCATAAATGAATTTTTAAATGATTATAATTATTTGATTGATGAATTCGATATATTTATTGTAGATTTTTCTTTAAAAACTGGTTTAATGAGTGGAATATATTTTATCATGACGGTACAATTCTTAAAGGTTATTGCAATAATTTTAAAAAGATATATGCAAATCAACTTTATTATTTAAGAGATTTCATTTTAAAGTATCGTCATGAAACTGATGAAAATGGATTATGGTTTAAAATGGAACGATATTTCAATAATGAAGAATTTGAAGATGAAATAAAACCTATTTTGGATGATTTACAAAAAATCATACGTGCTGGAGGCATCTATTTGTTAAAATCCATTTTTAAACAGAAAAATGGTTTGAAAAAAGTCTTGTTAAAAATCAAACATGTGGAAGAAAATATTAGAGGAAATCGGCCAATTAGTATTGTAGACCCTGAAGCTCATAGTATGCTAGGTAAAGATGAAAAATTGGGCTTTAATTATAATTTTCAATCTGGTGTGGATGATAAATATGGAATGATTGCCGTACATTACATTACACAAAGTCCAAATGATAAAAAAGAATTATTGGTCACAGTAAATGAATTAAATGAAAGATTGGGTCGTGAAGACTATGTTATTGTAGTTGATCATGGATATTGGCACATTAAAAGTTTAGAAGAAATATATCACTCTCCAACCACTATTATAATACCAGATAGAGCTGCTGCAAGTCGTAAAAAGAAAAAATCTAAGAAAAAATCAAAATTAAAAATAGATGAAAAATTCAGAAAACGAAAATTCTTTAAAGATTGGCAAAAAGACATT
Source organism: Methanobrevibacter sp. (assembly GCA_017434555.1). GTDB lineage: Archaea > Methanobacteriota > Methanobacteria > Methanobacteriales > Methanobacteriaceae > Methanocatella. The sequence goes on from JAFRFB010000124.1 coordinate 2,041, forward strand.
TATATTTGCCCGAATGGCTCCATATTGACAAGAATGAATAATAATATACAAAATGGCATAGAATATAAAGTTTATGGGACAAATGATTGTTTTACTTGTCCTGACCAGGAGAAATGTGCCACAGAATCCAAAAGAAAAATCAAAGATCGATGTGAATCTGAAATCAATGAAATCAAACAAATCTATTATTCAGAATGGGGTCAAAAAATTTATCCTGGAAGAGGTTCAAATGCTGAAGGCAACTTTGGAACCTTAATAGAGGCTAGAAACTTCAGAGGAATAAAAAATAGAGGAACAAAAAGAGTAAACGATGAATTAACCCAATGTGCAATCACACACAACATTAAAAAAATACACAAACATAAAACCGTTAATGTACTTAAAACAATTTTAAACCTAATTAAAACAGAAAAAACAAAACGTAGAAAAGTAGATATAAATATTATAGATGAATTAATTAAAGAATTCATATTTAAGGATGAAATATTAATAGATATAAAAATAAAATAAAAAATGGGAGATTTGAAAATTAAAATAATTATCGGACACTCCCAAACACAAAATTCAATTAAAAATTTTGCGTCACATCCTCAAAATAGAAAAAAAGATAGATGAGCTATGAACTCACCAATCTAAATACTTTTATTTACTTGTTTTATAACTGAATCCGGGATTGTCCCCTGAAAACATGATTATTCCCTCTCTTTTTTGAGGGCTTCAACCATGTCAATATTTTTGAGTTTGTTTGCAAGCAACAGGTTAACAAATGCAGATACAATAATTGTTATCACAAAGATTATTGCAATTGTCTCTAAAGAGTAATCTGTTGGATAATACAATTTGTCAGTATTGCTCCTGATAGCCTCCAAAACATAATATCCCACCGGAATTCCAATTATGAAACCTATAAGTGATACTCCAAGATATTGTGTTATGAACAGCTTTCTCAAGTCTTTTAACTGGAATCCTAAAACTTTCAGTGTTGCCATATCCCTTTCCACTTCAGTGAAACCTAAAAGACCTAAACTGTACAATACAACAACAGCCAATAGAACCGCAAATATTATCAGTATTGCAATAAGCAGATGCGCAGTTTCCGTGAGCTTATCCCAACTGTTTGTCAAGTCCTTATGATCGTTGACACTTCCAACACCCGCTGACTTGTTGGACACTTTTTCTTTTGTAACTATTTCCGTAGCTTTAAATGAAATGTTAAGTTTTTCTGCGTAATGAGGTGAAATTGTAATACCCTGAACTGAAGGGTCCCCATAAATGGCATCAACTGTAGAATTAATCCAAGTCTCGTTACCATACAAGTGCCAGGTTATCTTATCACCAATGCTCAATCCAAACATGTCCGCAGTCTTTTTAGAAATGGAAACACCATTCTTAGGCAATGTGATTTCATTCCTATCCTTATCTGTTGGCGTAATCAACGGCGATTTATCATAAACCGATAGGACTTGTGTCTTTTTAATGCCATTGGCCTTGATTTGAATGGATTTTGACATTACAGGAGTTCCGTTGACCTCCTTAATTATTGAATCTATCTGTGACTGGGAAACATTATCCTGAAGGACAAGTTGTGTTTCATAATGATTTATGTCATCATATTTCCAGCTTTTCAAGTCATTTACACCATCAAGCATACCGAATGCTGAGACAAGAAGCACTGTACAACCGATAACACCCAATAGAGTAATTATTGTCCTCAATTTATTTCTGTTAACATCTCTGATATTCCATCTGAGGTTAAATCCTAGTTTGTTCCATATCCTTGTATTTTCAATGAATCCCATTTTACTTACTTTAGGAGGCTTTGCCTTCAGAGTTGCTGAAGGAGATTCCCTCATGATGTTTGCAACTGCAAAGTAGGAACATATCAGTGAACCCCCAACAATTAGAAGAGCCACGACAATGAAACTTATGTTGAATCCAGGATCCCAGCAAGGCAGGGTATAATACGACTTCATGGTGTCGACAAAAATGTACGGTATCGTATTGTGACCCACAATAATTCCCAGAACGCTACCAATCAATGTCAAAAAGAAACCATAAGACAAGTAATGTATTATCAACGGCCTATTTTCAAAACCTATTGCCTTTAATGTTCCAATCTGTGTTCTTTGACGGTTAACGATACGTGTCATTGTAGTCAAAAGAATCAAGAGTGCCACAACAACAAAGATAATCGGAACCATTACCGCTAAAACCACATGCTGCTTGATTTCATCCTGAATTTGATTGTCACTGGTACTGTCTTCCCTAGGCATGAATGATGCACTATTTACAATGTCATCATATCCCTTGTCATCAAGCATCTTATGTGTCTGATTATAATATTCATGAGTGCTGATATTTGTAGTCATCAGCAACTTGTTGTGAGGCATGTTCTCTCCAGGATATGCCTTCTCTGACAAGTATCCGAATCCCTGATACTTGAAATCTGCAATCAAACCACTTTCAGGTTCCTCATAGACGTAATCCGGAGAGTATCCAAGTCCACGAATTGTCTTGTTTATTGTAATTCCATTGAATGTCAGGGAGATATTGTCCCCAATGGTTAAGTTTTTCACCTCAGCAAATCTTGCGTCAAGCCAAATGCCGTCCTTATCAGTGAAGTTAATCTTTCCGCCTTCAACAGGATAGTATTTGGAGATGTTGTTTTTCTTTAAAAAGTGCAGCGTTACCTTAGGCTCATTTTTCAAATCGGCCACTGACTTTACAACAAATTGGGCTTCAACTCCTGTTGTCGAGTCCATATTCTTGAAGTCCTTGACAACGGTATCGTTGAAATTGTTCCCAAACGCATAGGCATCCGCCATGTTTGTTTCTTCATAATAATTATGGAGATTGTCCTGCAGACCCTGAACTTCAGATCCTATTCCTGCAAATGCGAGCAGTGTGATGAAGGACATTAGGAAAATGGCAATGAACTGCATCTTGTTTTCCTTCATGTCACGAAGCATCTTCTTGAATAACATCAAATCACCAGTTTATAGCATCCACAGACTGAGGATTTTCATTTTCATCAATATATTCTACCTGACCGTTTTTAATGTGAATAACCTTATTTGCAACTTTTGCAAATTCTGCATTGTGTGTCACAATAATAACAGTTGTATTTTCACGTTCACACAAATCAATCAACAATTCGATAATAATCTTTCCAGTGTTGGAATCCAATGCTCCTGTAGGCTCGTCACACAAAAGCATTTTCGGCTTTTTGGCAATTGCCCTTGCAATGGACACCCTTTGCTGTTCTCCACCTGAAAGTTCTGATGGAAACTTATTGACATGCTGGGCCAAACCAACTTGAGCTAAAATCTCCTTTCCGTCAATGTTCTCATCAACAATATCGTTCAATATCTCAATATTTTCACATGCAGTCAAGTTTGGAATCAGGTTATAGAATTGGAATATGAAACCTATTTCCTTTGCCCGGTAGTGTGTGAGTTTTTTATCTGAAAATGAAACGATATTTTCACCATCAATAATAATTTCACCACGAGTAGCCTTATCAAGACCGCCTAAAAGGTTAAGCAGTGTTGATTTCCCACTTCCGGACGGTCCTAGGATAACAACAAGTTCCCCCATATCAATCGTAAAATTAAGATCGTTTGCTGCCTTGAGTATCTGATTTCCAGTCTGATACTCCTTAAAGACATTTTTAACCTCTATCAATGTAGTCATAATTAAAACCTATTAATAATCTATATATAATATATTCTTTACATCATAATCATATTTAATTTTATTCATATAAAATTAAAAAAGACTTTTAAAGTTGAACATTGTATGAAAAAATAGAGTAAACAATATAATTTTTAAGTAAAAAAAGATGTCAAGAGGGGTCGTTAAAAATGAGGATGTGACACGAAGTCACTATTTTTTTAATTTTATTTTGCTTATTTTTTCTTTAATTTTATATACTATGAAGTACAATCTTTTATTATAGATATTAATATTTATGGTTGTTTTATTCATGGTTTTGAAAGATGATAATATTAATCAGAGTATGTTAGTCCCGTTGGACTTGCGGAATTTGATTCCTAAAGATCACCCATGTTATTTTATTAAAAATGTGGTTGATTTAATTCATTGTTCGAAAGCGAACCAGGAGTTTCGTGGAACTCCTGGCGAATTTGCTTATCCGCGCGATTATTGCTCAGACTCATTTTAATGAGCGTTTTCGATGGAGGACTCTCTTCAAGAGAAATTGAGAGAAAAACACGTACAGACATTGCATATATGTACCTTGCAGCAATGGAAAAACCATCATACAGAACAATAGCAAGATTTAAAGTCGAATATTCAGATTTAATCGACGAAGCATTCAAAACAACCATTAAAATTGCAAAAGATAATGATTTAATAAAAATCCATCATTTGAGCTTGGACGGAACTAAAATCAAAGCAAAAACATCTATTAACAAATTAACAGATGAAAATCAAATCAAAATCATGAAAGAACACCTCCAAAAAAGTATTGAA
>JAFRFB010000125.1 GCA_017434555.1 Methanobrevibacter sp.
CCACCGTTGCCGGTGACGCAGTTTCAAGGGAGAATAATGCGCACAACAACATTATCAGTTCATAGAACTGCACTAACATATACTTTAGGTATATAACAAATTACTGATCCTAGGCTTGTCGCACAGTCGAGGTATTCTCGCTAAATTAAGATAAAAAAATGGTTATAATAATATAACCAATTATTGTTTTCTAAATGAGATAGCAAACACAGCACCAATAGCCACCAATAAAAGAAGCAATACTGGAAGGCCAGTATTTTTATCGTTTAATGTATGTAATGGATTTGGGACTTGTTTTTTAGGTTTTTTAACCGTTTGGGTAGTATTGTTGGTTACTTTTTTTGCAGGAGTTACATTGGTAGTGTTTGTAGTGTTTGTTGTATTTGTAGCATTATCTCCTGTCACACCAGTAACATTTTGAGTTGCTATAGGCTCTCCGCTGGCATTGCCTGTGACATTTGTAGTATTGTTAGCGGAACCGTTACCTACTTTTAAGTTAACCTCTTTGGAAACATTAGAATAATTTTCATTACCGCCATAGGTTACTTTTACAACATAATCCCCATCTTTTAAACCTGTCAAATTAACAGTTGCCTGTCCATCGACAAGATTTGCAGAGACGTTTTTGCCATCTACTGAAACACTAACATTACCTTGCACAACACCAGAAAGGTTGACTAGAACGTGAGCAGTTTCACCAGAACCAATATCTGCAACGTATACACTCATTTCCGGCTGTTCAGCTGCAAAAGCCATATTAACAGTCATGAGAGATAAGATAAAAATTGATATAATAGTTATTTTTCTCATGATTTAAAATATATAAAAACTAGTAAATAAGAGTTTAGTCATCTATCTCAACACAGGATTAAAAATGAAACAAAAAGAAGTAAATTAATTATTTTAGATTAATCTCCTTCAATTTGACAATCGAAGTCGGCTAACCTGCAAATAATCAATCATTATTTCAATATTTTTGATACTTCATTCCATTCTTTTTAGAACAACAATAGAAATAGGAAGTGCCAAAAAGGTTATTATTGCTGAGACTAAAAACAGATTCCCATAATTACCTGCTGTTGCAAATAATCCCAGGAATGCCGGTCCGAAGCCCAAAGCAATATCTGTGAAAAGCAAATAAGTGGCAATTGCATATGAATGTCTTTCTTCCGGAGCATTTTTCGTAACCATAGCGTTTGCAATTGAATAGAATGTTCCAAAACCTACTCCAGTACATACAGCACAGATTATTACACTGACAAATGAAGGATATAATGCAATTAAAAATACACCAATAGCCTGTAGGGTAATAGGCACTATTGTAACCAGCCAGTTCCCAAATTTGTCCTGTATTTTTCCGCCCAAAGGCCTTGCAATAATCAGGATTATTGAATAAATTATGAAAAACAATGAAAATGCATCGACCAAATGAAGTTCGGATGCATAAACACCACAAAAGGAAATGATTCCAACGTAACCGAATGAACATAGAGCAGAAACAACAGAAATAGGTATCGCTTTAAGTTCTATAAACTTTTCAATACCTGAATATTGGTTTTTAGTATCATAATCAGTAGTTTGAGGTTGTTTTATATTAACAAAGAATATACATACCAATGCAAGAACAGCAATGACAGTAGCCACTAAAAAACAGCTTGTTGCACTGACATTTTCAATAAGATAATTTCCAACAATCGGACCAATACCAACCGCAAGAGGAGTTCCAGTTAAAAAATACCCCATTGCTTCACCAAAACGTTTTGCAGGAAGTATTGGAGTTGCTATTGTAATAATGGCAGCACCTCCAGCACCCATACCTATACCATGGAGGAATCTAACCAGCAAAAGCATCGGAATATTGTTTGATATGAAATATAAAAGACAAACAACCAAATGCAATCCCAAAAATACATAGGCAGTTTTTCGCCAACCCCATTTTTGAAGTGCCTGACCGGAATAAACCAGGGAAATAAGTCCACCGATTACGTAAATTCCTGATGCTAAACCTGCAACAGATGCAGATGCACCCATATCAGTTGTATACTGTGTGATTGGAGACATTAAAACATACATTACAAAAGATGTGAAAAATAATGCTCCAAATATTAAAAAGAATTGTGAGGTAAATATTTTTTCATTACTGTTGCTCATTTAAACACCAACTATGTTTTAGATGCGATGATTACTCCTTCAACACCATTTGGCGGAAGCTCTATTCTTAAATTGAGTGTTTTAAGCAAAGCTTCCATTCCTCTTCTTTTACTTATTAAACATTGATACGTAGTCTCAGGAACAAATATCAGTCCTCCGACTTTCACTTTTGAAAAGATTTCAAGGAATATTTCAGCAATTTCATCTTCCTTTTTATTGAGCATACTTGAATTCAAATTTACAATAACACTGTCATAAGTGGCCCGAATGTCTGAAATTTCATCCAAACCTACCTGAACACAAGTTCTATCGATTTTTTGGTCGGTTACAAAAAGTGTAGTACCAAAAATTTCACTGTCATCCAATAGTTTAATTGAGTCATTGATACTTTTTTCCTCATCAATTGTGATTGAATCCCAATTATGTTCACTTAAAACCAAATCAAATGCTTTTGACTCAACTTTACGCAAGAATTCCAAATCCTGATGCAAAACAAATAAATTTTCATGAACCAAATAAACGAATCCACAACTTGAATTCAAATCTATTGTCTTGACAAAAGGATGGAGCGTTTCAAAGGAATTTGGAAGGGAAGTTTTATAATGACTTGCCAATTTAAGACTAATATTTGTCATTGGTGAAGATTCAGCAAGGATATCAGTAGGAACAATGAAAAACTTAATAACCCCATGAGCAAAAAGTCTATAAGGCTTTTTCTTCTCCTCAATGAAATGTTCCGGTTTTAAATATGAATCCAGGATACTGTCAGTTTCATGCTGGCCTGAAATGCTGTCTAAAAATTCAGAGTCCATATGGCCTCCACAAGGTCTGCAATTAACTTCAATTAAAACTGGTCCATCATCATCAATCATATATTCACCATGAACAGACCCATATTGAATTCCTAAAGCATCAGCTACCTTATATGCATATTCAATCATTTCAGCTTCACCAAGGTTTAACTCGTTGACTGTACGGCAGGTATCATATAATATGGCACCTTCAGAAGATTTAACCTTATGATATTTCCATACCAGCGTAACCCTATGGTCTCCCTGACAGGAAACTGTGTTGACAATATACTCATCACCATCAATAAATTCCTGAATCAGCAGTTCACTATTTTCCTCACCATAATAATTGGTTTCCTCAAAGAGTTTATTTAAAGAAGCAATCATTTCCTCCCTGTTTGCACAAATCCTTACACTGGAAGAACCTGCACTATATATCGGTTTTATAACAACCTGCTTCAGGTTTTCATCATCATAAAATTTAATCGCTTCATCAATAGAAGTTACAGTTTGGCCTCTGATATGGCGGAGATTGTTTTCAGCCAGTCTCTTTTGCATTTCATCTTTTAATGTCATTGCGTCAAGGTTTTCAATTGGATTGCACAATAAACCCAAATCATTAGACAATTTGGATGCAAGAATAACGCCCCTTTCGTTACCTGGCAAAACTAAAATAGGATCATATTCACGAACCATTTCAAGAGTTTCTTCATAGGTATCCTTTTCATGAATCCATTCAAAATCATATTCTATTGAATTTAAATCCCTTTCTACATAGTCAATATATTCCTTAATCTCCGGCGAATCTCCAGAAACTTTAGATTGAATCACAACCGGATGATAACCTCTGCTTATTATATCATGAATAAAATTCATACCTGTTGAAATTGCATCAACAATAATAATATTCCTCATTAAAACACACCTTTATAAATAATTTATAAAAGATAATATAAAAAATTTTCAGGGACTGTCAAAATGTTAGCTCTTGATTTCTTTTTTCAATCCATCCATTTTTTTGAAGCATTATCTGATTGAATACTCCTTCCATAGTTCTGAACTTCTTTTTATGTGCTCGTGGCATGGTATTACCAATATAATTTTCTA
>JAFRFB010000126.1 GCA_017434555.1 Methanobrevibacter sp.
AGAAATAGACATAAATCTCTTGAAAAGGTATTTGGGAAATAAGTTAACTGAATATATGGTTCCAACTGTATTTATGCAGCTTGATGAGATGCCAATATCTCCAAACGGTAAAACAGATATTAAAAGACTTCCAAAACCAAAATTGAATTTGGATTATGTTGAAGCTGAAAATGAGACTGAAGAGAAATTGGTTGAGCTTGTCGCATCCATTGCCAATACCACAAAATTCGGTACAACTGATGATTTATATGAATTGGGTTTCTCTTCCTTAACATTGATGAAATTGAACTCAATGATTTTCAATGAAATGAATGTGAATATTGATATTACCTCATTGTTCACAAATCCGACAATCAAATCGCTTGCAGATAAAATTGACAATAATATAGAATCTGAAATAGACATTGATGAAATTATTGAAACTGCAAAAGATATGGAATATTTTCCATTAACCTCAAACCAATTGGGAATCTACTATGAGTGTATGCAAACTGAAAAGATCAAATATACCATGCCTTATGCAATGAGGTTTGAAAGCAGTATTGACCCTAATAAACTTAAAGATGCAGTCATTAAAACTGTTGATGCACATCCATATCTCAAAACAAGGATTATTAATACGGATGATGGAAAAATATTGCAAAAAAGATGTGATGATGCCGAAATAGAAGAAATAGAGATTGTTGAAATAGATTCTATTAGTAATAGAGAAATAATGGATAGGGACATAAAACCAATTCCATTAGACAATAATCAGTTATTGAGATTTAAGATTTATAAAACACCAACGGAAACAATATTGTTCGCTGATTTCCATCATATTATTACAGATGGAGTTTCTCAAGGTATTTTCTTCAATGATTTGGCCAAGGCATATAACAATGAAGAAATCGAAGCTGAAAAAATTAATGGATTTGAATACAGCTTGATTGAAGAGAAAACCTCTGTTAGTGAAGTCTCCGAGAAATTCTTCAAAAAACAATTTGGTCAGGGCATTGAATCAACCGTTTTAACTCCAAATATGAATGGTAATCCTGATGTTGGAAATATTAAACTCATTTCAGACCAAATGAATTCCAGTTTTGTTAGACACTTCTGTAAAGACTATTCAATAAGTCCAAACGTTTTATTTATGAGTGCTACACTTTTAAGCCTTAGTAAATTTACATTTGGTGGCAAATCATTAATTACAACAATCTTCAATGGTAGGTCAAACTCAAATTACGACAATACTCAAGGAATGCTGGTAAAAACATTACCTATCATTGTAAATGGCGAAAATCGTGACATGATGGTTGAAGATTACATAAAAACAGTTGAGAAGGCATGGAAAGACGCATTAACTCATAGCAATTATCCATACACAAAACTTGCAGAGGATTATCAGTTAAAACCAGAATTCTTCTATGCGTTCCATGAATCATTAAAAAGTACAGTTGAACTTAACGGCAGAACTTATGAGGCAATTGACCTTGATGGTACTGTTTCAACTGATTATAAAATAAACATGGATATTTTTGATGATGGGGAATTTATTACATTGTATTTGGAATATAACGATCAAATCTATACTGAAGAGTATGTTAATCAGTTCATACGTTCGATAAAATATATTTTATTCCAATTCTTTGTACATGATATGGATAAATTGAAAATAAAAGACATTGAATTGGTGGAAGGTGAAATTCCGGAATTTGAAGAAATTGACACTCCAATTATTCACAAACGCTTTGAAAAAAGGGTTGTTGAAAAAGCAGATGCCGTGGCATTGGTTGCAAGTGATGCTACTTTAACTTATGGGGAGTTGAATGAGAAAAGTAATAGAATTGCAAACGCATTAATCAGGATGGGTGTGAAGCCTAGAAGTAATGTCCTTATAATGCTTAATCGGGATAGCAATTTGATTGCTTCCATTGTAGGTGTCCTGAAAGCGGGCTGTGCATATGTTCCTATTGACCCGGAATACCCTCAGGAAAGAATCAACTACATTTATGAAAACAGCCAGGCGGATTACATCATAAGCTATGAAACTTCAGACAATTCCATTAATGTTAATGAACTTCTTGAAGAGGAAATTACTATCAATCCGAATGTTGAGGTTCTTCCGGATGATTTGGCCTATATGATTTACACTTCAGGGTCAACAGGTAATCCTAAAGGTGTAATGATTAGTCATAAAAACATCTGCAACCAGGCTCAGAACCCTAAATCCACTTATGATAGTTTGCTTTGTATTACAACTATCTCTTTTGACGTGTCTGTTGATGATATATTGACATCTCTTTCCAATGGGTTGAAATTGATACTTGCTGATGATACTCAAATCAAAAATATTCCTGCTTTAATCAAGTTAATCGATGAAAATAAACCTGAAATTTTAGACATC
>JAFRFB010000057.1 GCA_017434555.1 Methanobrevibacter sp.
CAATCTGGTTTGTGAACATTGATTTTAGATTTTCTTTTTTCATATCTTTCATATTTTCTAATGAATTTATAGTAACTACGTTCGACACTAATAGTCCTTTCTGCTTTGTTACTTACAACAACACCTTCAAGAACTTGTCCTCTTACAGGTAAAGTTCCGTGGAAAGGGCAGTTAGGATCATCGCATGTAGTTTCTGGTTCTTGAACATTAAGCCCAACCATATTATCACCATTTAAATTTTTTTAAACCTTTTTTTTATTCTATCTTCAGGACGAATTGACAAGATGTCACCATTCACTTCGACTTTTTCACCAGATGGAATTTCGAAAGTGAAAATTGAACCATTTTTGGGAATTAACTTTTCCTGACCCTCAGATTCAATTTTAAAGGTATTTTTTGTCTCATCAATAATAATTCCATATAAATTAAGAGATTTATTTGTCTTACTTTTCACATCAACTTTCAATCCAATGAACTCATGATGAACTAAATTATTTGAAGTAATCATATTCCCAAATCTCTTAACTAAAACATTTATAATAAATCATGCAGAAAAATTATAAAATTTTATTGAACATATCGAAGGATTATCTTCTCCTTTTATTATTCTTCTTAGATTCACGAATTTCAATTGAATCTGATGAGAAACCCATTTCAGATAAAACTTCTTTGACCTTAACTTTATGATCACCTTGAAGTTCTATTTGACTGTTTTTAGCGGTTCCACCACAAGCACATTTAGCTTTAAGAGTTTTAGTAAGCTCTTTGATATCAATTTCATGTTCATCGATACCTTCGATAATTGTCATGAGTTTTCCAAATCTTCTTCTAACTGTAAAAACTTTTACAGCCTGAACTTCACGTCTGATTTCTTCACAAACACAAAGTTCCTCAGGAAGCCCACATACATCACAGATTTTTGACATTTAATTCTCCTTCTGTTTTTCATTCAATATTGTAAGAACACGAGCAATTGTTCTTTTTAATTCTCTAATTTTTCCAGGATTTTCATTAACCCCGGCAGCTGCACTTTTAGAAACATTTTTGGATAATTCAGTTCTGAGTTCAACTAATTTTTCTTGAATCTCATCAACTTCCATGTCCCAAATTTCTTTACTTCTTAAAATCGCCATTGTTCCAACTCTTTTAAGATAATTAAATTTAGTATTTAACTATCATCTTCTTCTACTTCTTCAGTAGCTTCTTCTTCGACAACTTCTTCTACTACTTCTTCTAATTCCTCTAAATCTTCGATTTCTTCGACGATTTCTTCCTCTTCGATGATTTCTTCAGTTTCAACATCGATTTCTTCTTCAATAACTTCACCATCATCTTCTTCGATAATCATTTTTGGAGGAAGAATTTCAACGGAATCAGGTAATACAGTTTCTGGAGGCATAATTCTTACATAAATACCTAATACACCAGGTTTTAATTGAACAGTTGCAAAACCTTCTTCAACTAATCTGATTGAAGGTTCACCACATTTTTTAATGTATCCTTCAACGAATTTAGCTACAGCAGATCTTGAACCTCTGATTTTACCAGAAATAGTAACTTC